>NZ_JBFAIF010000003.1:0-969092 GCF_040654555.1 Nonomuraea sp. NPDC050680
CTCCCGGTAGACGACCGGGTTGATAGGCCGGAGGTGGAAGCACGGTAACGTGTGGAGCTGACCGGTACTAATAGGCCGAGGACTTGACCACAAAGCATTCTTGCTCGCGTCCACTATGCGATTCTGAAACAGCAAACACGATTGTTTATTGGTTGTGTTTGATAGTTTCATAGGGTTACGGCGGTTATGGCGGGAAGGAAACACCCGGTTACATTCCGAACCCGGAAGTTAAGCTTCCCTGCGCCGATGGTACTGCACTCGGGAGGGTGTGGGAGAGTAGGTCACCGCCGGACAATCTTTGATTGTCGGGATTGGGCTCCACGCATACGCGTGGGGCCCTTTTCTGCGTTACGGGGTCTTGAGAGCTCGGCCCGCATGAGGGGTTGCTGGAGTCACGGCGAAGGCGAGAGGGGATGGCGTGATGGAGTACCACGGGTGGGTCACCATCCGACAGACGGCCCGCGTCGACGAAGAGTGGACGACCTCGCTGCGACAGCCTCATGGAGAGGACGGCTACGCCGACCTCCTGGAGCGGCGGGCGGCCGACGATGACGGCCTGCTGGAGCGGCAGGTGGAGGAGATTCGCGCCCATCTGGCGCAGTTCCCCGATTACGGCCTGATCGACCTGCGCTGGCTGAACGGCATCCCATCCCTGCACGTGGCCGGTCAGCCCAACCACAACGGCGGCTGGAGCGACATCATCCTTGCGCTGTTCCAGCGGATCGGCCAGATCGCGCCCGGCTCCTACGGGCTGCTCCACCTCTGGGACGACGAAGGCGCTCACCCGAACGAGTTCCGCGTCTACCGGCTCGTCCGCGGCCGGCTGAGTGAGCACGACGACACCTTGCTCTCTCCCACGGTCCCGACCCTTCAAGACCCCGAACCGGACACCTGACCCGAACCACACTCCTGATCGGACCCCTGGGCTGACCCGAACCGGACTCCTGGCCTGGCCCTTGACCTGGCCTATCGGTCCGTCCGTAGGAGCTCGATGCCGATACAGGACTTGGACGGACAGCGAGATCGTGGTGAATGTCTGCGCGTGGTCGGGGCTCTTGGGGACGACACGGGACGCCGATCTCCGTGGCCGAGTACAGCCGGTAGGGGCACGAGGTCTGTACGCCGCGCTCCGCCGGCTCGCCGGCGCCGCCCCACAGCGCGAGGCGGCCCCACAGCGCGAGGCGGCCCCACAGCGCGAGGCGGCGCTGCAGGGCGAGGCGGCGCTGCAGGGCTTGTCGAATGGGGCGTCCGTGATGTCGACTCGATCGTCAATCTGGGCACCACTGGCCACTAGCGTCACATCAGTACCATTCGTGATAATTCACGAATGGTGGCGGGCAGAGGCGTCGGGGGGTTTCCCCGTGTGGCCTTAGTGGGGCTCCTCTTGCTGCTCTTGGCCGTCTGGCCGGTGCCCCAGCGAGAGTCGGTCCAGCGCTCCGCCGCCTTCCACCAGCGAGCCCCGATCCTGCTCCAGCAGCAGGCGTTGGCCGAAGTCCCCGCGCTGGTGAAGCATCGTAAGAAGCCCAAGCCGGATCCGCCGATCGTGGCCAAGAAGATCACCAAACGGCTCGATCGCTACCTGGCCGGACGTCCGGGGCCCGTCACGGCCATGGTCGAAGATCTCACCACCGGGCGCCTCTACCGTTACCACCGCAACGAACGACTGATCACCGCGAGTACCGCCAAAGTGCAGATCCTCATGGCGCTCCTCCTCAAGACCTCCTGGCACAAGCTCTCGAAGGCCACCCGGCGCGACGCCGACCTCATGATCCGCTACAGCGACAACCACGCCGCTGACCGACTCTGGTTGCGCATCGGCGGGGCCGTCGGGTTCACGAAGGCGGGCAAGAAGTTCGGGCTCCGCCACACTCAGGGGGTTCCGGGTGACTGTGTCGACCTGTACTGCTGGGGCATCACCAGCACCTCGGCCGAAGACCAGGTGCGGCTGATGAAGGCCCTCGTGTCGGCCAAGAGCCCGCTCCGGGCCAAGGACCGTGCGCAGGTGCTCAGGCTGATGGGCAAAGTGATCGACGGCCAGAACTGGGGCGTGAGCGCCGCCAAGTGCAAGGGTGACCGTGTCGCCCTGAAGAACGGCTGGCTGAAGCGCGTGTCCACCAAGCGCTGGGCCATCGTCAGCGTCGGCCTCATCCGCGGCCATGGCCATGACTACGCGCTGGCCGTACTGGCCGAGAACAACGCCGACACCGGCCAGGGCATCGCGACCGTGCAGGGCGTGGCCGAGCGGATCATGAAATCTTTCCGGTCGTGCCACGCCTGACCGTACGGGTGACACAGAGCCGGTCGTGCCACGCCTGACCGAACGGGGTGACACAGAGCCGGTCGTGCCACGCCTGGCCGAACGGGGTGACGCGGGGCCGGAGGAGGCGTCCCACGGGCTGAACGGGGTTAAACGGGGGGATATAGCCACACAGAGCGGAACGGCTGCACAGGGTCACACAGGGCCGCGCAGAGTACACGGGGCTGAGCAGGGTCACACAGAGCCGGAAGGGGCGGGGGCGACCAGGCGGTAGCCCACGCCGCGGACCGTCTGGATCAGCGCGTCCTCGTCGTCGCCCAGCCGGGCACGCAGTCGCTTGACGTGCACCGCGATCGTGTTCGTCGAGGTGCTGGACACCGTGTGCCACACATGCCGCATGATCTGCTCGCGCGTGACCGTGCGATTCGCGTTGCGCATCAGGTACTGCAGCAGCTCGAACTCGCGCAGCGGCAGGTGCACGATCCGCCCGTCCACCCGTACTTGGTAGGCCTGGGCGTCGAGTTCGACGCCGCCCACGACCAGCACCTCGCGGCCCTCGGGGGAGGCCGCGTGGATGAACGGCAGTAACTCCGGCACCCGGTACGGCCTGGCCACGCAGGCGACGGCACCGGCGGCGAGCGCCTGTACGGCCTGCTCGGCGTGCCCCTCGCCGACGCCGAGCAGAACGGGTACGGCCCGCGAGAGCCGTACCGCCCGAACGAAGTCGACGGCGCCGATGACCGGCAGCGTGGCCGACACGAGTACCACGTCAGGCTGCAGCGCCCCGGCCTGGATCAGGCCCTGGGCGCCGTCGGGGACGCCGGTGACCGACACGCCCTCGCGTTCGAGGGCGGTGGCCACGTCCTCCACAACCCCGTTGTCCGGGTCCGCGATGAGCAGGATGGGCTTCGTCCTCGTGTCCCCGTTCACACTGGATGCCGCCTGCGGGTGGATCATCAGCCGAAGCGCCCGGTGATGTAGTCCTCGGTCGCCTTCTCGGTGGGATTGGTGAACATGCGGGAGGTCTCGTCCATCTCGACGACCTTGCCGGGCTTGCCCTGCTCGGCGAGGTTGAAGAAGGCGGTCCGGTCGCTGACCCGGGCGGCCTGCTGCATGTTGTGGGTGACGATCACGATCGTGTAGTCGTCCTTGAGCTTGGCCATCAGGTCCTCGATGGCCAGCGTGGAGATCGGGTCGAGCGCGGAGCAGGGCTCGTCCATCAGCAGCACCTGCGGCTGGACCGCGATGGCCCGGGCGATGCAGAGTCGCTGCTGCTGGCCGCCCGACAGGCCCGCGCCGGGCTTGTTGAGGCGGTCCTTGACCTCGTTCCAGAGGTTGGCGCCCTTCAGCGACGTCTCGACGACGCCGTCCATCTCCGACTTGGAGACGCGGCCGTTGAGCCGGAGCCCGGCGGCCACGTTCTCGTAGATCGACATCGTGGGGAACGGGTTGGGGCGCTGGAAGACCATGCCGATCATCCGGCGCACCGAGACCGGCTCGACGCTGGAGGCGTACAGGTCCTCGCCGTCGAGCAGCACCTTGCCCTCCACGCGCGCGCCGGGGATGACCTCGTGCATGCGGTTGAGCGTGCGCAGGAACGTCGACTTGCCGCAGCCGGAGGGGCCGATGAACGCGGTGATCGAGCGCGGCTCGATGGTCATCGAGACGTCCTCGATGGCCTTGTGGGCTCCGTAGTAGGCGTCGAGACCGGATACCTGGATCTGCTTGGACATAGTGGCTTTACCCCTTATCGGCCTCTGGCGGGCGCGCGCCACCGGGCGATCAGGCGCGCCACCAGGTTGAGCAGCATGACGATCAGGATGAGCGTGAGGGCTCCGGTCCAGGCTCGATCCACGGCGGTGTCGTTGGGACGCGCCGCCTGGTCGAAGACGAACAGGGGGAGCCCCATCTGCGGCCCGCTGAACGGGTCGTTGTTGATGGAGTCGGTGAAGAAGACGGTGAGCAGCAGCGGCGCGGTCTCGCCGGCGACTCTGGCCACGGCCAGCATGACGCCGGTGATGATGCCGGTCAGCGCGGTCGGCAGGACGACCTTCATGATCGTGCGCCACTTGGCCACACCCAGCGCGTACGAGGCTTCGCGCAGGTCGTTCGGGACCAGGCGGAGCATCTCCTCGGCCGATCTGACCACGGTCGGCATCATCAGGATCGACAGTGCCAGCGCTCCGGCGAACCCGGAGAACGGCTGGCCCAGGAACAGGACCCAGAACGCCAGGATGAACAGGCCGGCGACGACAGAAGGGACGCCGGTCATGACGTCCACGAAGAAGCTGATGTACCGGCTCAGCCGGCCGCCGTTGCCGTACTCGACCAGGTAGATCGCGGTCAGCAGCCCGATGGGGACGGAGATGATCGAGGCGAGCAGGACCTGTTCCAGCGTGCCGATGATGGCGTGGTAGGCACCGCCGCCCGCGTCGCGGGCGCCGATGTTGCGCATCGAGTGCGTGAGGAAGTCCAGGTCGAAGCGCCCGAGACCGTTCTTGATCACCAGCCAGAGCACGGACACGAGCGGCACCACGGCCAGGGCGAACGCCAGGTAGACCAGCCCCTGGACGACGCGGTCCTTGATGCGGCGGCTGGTCGAGATGTGCTGGATCGCGGTCATGCGGCGGCCCTCGCGTACTCCTTGCGGCGGTTGATGATCATGCGGGCCGCTATGTTGACGAGCAGTGTGATGACGAACAGCACCAGGCCGGAGGCGATCAGTGCGCCTCTGCCGATCGGGGTGGCCTCACCGAAGCCGTTGGCGATGTTCGCCGCGATGCTGTTGGCGTGTGGGGTGAGGATCTCGAAGCTGATGTCGAAGGTGGCGGGGAAGATCAGCGCGACCGCGATGGTCTCGCCCATCGCCCGGCCGAGGCCGAGCATCGAGGCGCTGATGACGCCCGGACGGCCGAACGGCAGCACGGCCATCCTGATCATCTCCCAGCGGGTGGCGCCGAGCGCGAGCGCCGCCTCCTCGTTCATCTTGGGAGCCTGGAGGAAGACCTCGCGGGAGATGGCCGCGATGATCGGCAGGATCATGATCGCCAGGACGATGGCTCCCGCGATCATGGTCTTGCCGCCGATGGCGCCCTCGCCGGCGAAGAGCGGGAACCAGCCCAGGTTCTCATTCAGCCATTGCGACGGCGTCTTGAGCAGCGGCACCAGGAAGACCACGCCCCACAGGCCGTACACCACGCTGGGGACGGCCGCGAGCAGGTCGATCAGGTAGCCGAGCGGCCCGGCCAGGCGGCGGGGCGCGTAGTGGGAGATGAACAGCGCCACGCCGACCGCGATGGGAGTCGCGATGACGAGCGCGAGGGCCGAGCTGAGCACGGTGCCGAACGCCAGGGCGGCGATGCCGAAGACCTGGCTGCCGTTCGGGTCCCAGACCAGCTCGGAGAAGAAGTGACCCTTGTTCGCCTGCAGGGCGGGGATCGCCTCGCTGATGAGGAAGACGGCGATGGCCGCCATGATCCCCAGCAGGATGACGCCCGCGCCGGTGGCGGCGTAACGGAAGGGCCCTTCACCATGGCTGCGCCGCGAGGCGGACCGGCTCGTGGCCGATCCGCCGTCACGGGTACGAACGTTGGTCGTCATCGGCTGTTAGGAGATCGCCTCGACGGCGGTGCGGACCTTGGTCAGCAGATCGCCCGAGAGAGGGGCGTAACCGAGGTCCTTCAGCGCGGCCTGGCCCTCGTCGCTGGCGGTGTAGGTGAGGAAGGACTTGACCAGCTTCGACTGGTCGGCGGGCAGGCCCTTCTCGCAGGTGATCTCGTACGTCACCAGGACGATCGGGTACGCGCCCGCGGTCTTGGTGGCGTAGTCGATGCCGAGCTTCAGGTCGTTGCCCGTGCCCTTGATCTCCGCGGTCTCGATCGTCTTGGCGGCGCTGTCGGCGTTCAGCTCGACGAACTCGCCCGCGCCGTTGGCGACCTTGGCCTTCTGGAGCTGGGAGTTCTCGGCGAACGACAGCTCGACGTAGCTGATCGCGCCCTCGGCGCCCTTCACCGAGGAGGCGATGCCGTCGGAGCCCTTGGCGCCCTGGCCCTTGGCCTCGGCGGGCCACGCCTTGGCGGGCTCGTACGGCCACTCGGCCGTGGCCTTGAGGAACTTGGTGAAGTTGTCGCTGGTGCCGGACTCGTCAGCCCGGTGGAAGGCCTGGATCGGCGTCGAAGGCAGCTTGGCCTGCGGGTTGTCGGCCTTGACGGCCGCGTCGTCCCACTTGGTGATCTTGCTGCTGAAGATGCCGCCGAGGGTCTTGGGGGAGAGCTGCAGCCCGTCGACGCCCGGGAGGTTGTAGACGACCGCGATCGGGCCGGTCACCATCGGGATGTTGATGGCCTTGCCGGTCTTGCACCGGGCGTCGGCCTGGGCGGGCTCGCCCTTGTCGTCCTTGAGGGCCGAGTCGGAACCCGCGAAGGCGACCGTACCCTGGATGAAGGCCTGGACGCCCGCGCCGGAACCGCTGGGCTGGTAGTTCAGGCTGGCCCCGGGGTTCTTGCTCTGGAAGTCCTTCTTCCACTGGTCGATCGCGTTGGCCTGGGCCGAGGATCCGGCGGCGTTGATCGTGCCGCTCAGACCGTTGTCGTTACCCGCGGCGGTGGTGGCACCGGCGGACGCGGTGGCGTCGGCGCCGCTGTTGTTGTCTGTGCCGCACGCAGCGAGCGAGAGCGCGCCGACGACGGCGGCGGCGGCGAGCCGGCCTGCATACTTCACGGTTGGGTTCCTCCCACTTGGTCCTTAGTCGCTACGAAGTTATGCAGCCAAGGTGACTCAATCCCCCCACCACGGGTGAACGGACGGTGAACGGGCCTGGTCACCCTCATGATGGGAGGTATGACCTATCGCGTATGCCTGGTGTGCATGGGGAACATCTGCCGTTCACCTATGGCGGAGACCGTGCTCAGGAGGACACTGGCCGACCACGGACTCGATGAACGGGTGGCCGTCGACAGCGCCGGCACCGGCGCCTGGCACGCCGGGGATCCCATGGACGCGCGGGCTCTGCGGACGCTGGCCGACCACGGCTATGACGGCTCCGCGCACCGGGCCAGGCAGTTCACTTCCGGCTGGTTCGACCGCTACGAGCTGGTGCTGGCCATGGACCGGGACAACCTGTCGTTCCTGCGGCGGATGGCCCCTGAGGGCGTGGAGGTGCGGCTGTTCCGCTCGTTCGACCCCGACGCGCCGGACGGCGCCGAGGTGCCCGACCCCTACTACGGCGAGGCCGACGGTTTCGTAGAGGTGTTGCGGCTGGTCGAGGCCGCTTCCGAGGGTGTAGCGAAGCACATCGCCGATGAGATCGACTGAGGACCTGGGCGCCTCCCATGGGTGGCGGCTGCAGCGGGGCGTGCTCGACGACGGGCGCGTGGTGTTCGCCAAGACCGGAGCCGTTTCTCCGGTGTTCACCTCCGAGGCCGAAGGGCTGCGGTGGCTGGGTGCGGCCATCGCCGTGCCGGAGGTGATCGAGGTCTCCCGGGATCGGCTCGTTCTCTCGTGGGTGGACACCTCCGCGCCGACGGCGGCGGCCGCCGAGCGGTTCGGGCGCGATCTCGCGCGGCTGCACCGCGCCGGCGCGCCCGCCTTCGGCGCGCCCTGGCCGGGCTTCATCGCCGACCTGCCGATGGACAACTCGCCCGCCGACGACTGGCCGGCCTTCTACGCCACTCGCCGGGTGCTGCCCTTCGTACGGCAGGCGCGGCTGCCCGAGCGGGACGTGGCGCTCATCGAGCGGGCCGTGTCGCGCTTCGGCGAGGTGGCGGGGCCGCCGGAGCCGCCGGCGCGCATCCACGGTGACCTGTGGAGCGGGAACGTGCTCTGGTCGGACGGGCGCGGGGTGCTCATCGACCCGGCGGCGCACGGCGGGCATCGGGAGACGGACCTGGCGATGCTGGCGTTGTTCGGGGCGCCCTATCTGGATCGGATCCTGGGGGCCTACCAGGAGGAGACGCCGCTCGCGGACGGGTGGCGGGAGCGGGTGCCGCTGCATCAACTGCATCCGCTGCTCGTCCACGTGGTGCTCTTTGGGGGGACATATCGCGACAGCTTGCTGGCTGCCGTGGCACGGGTGCTGGCCCTATGACCCTGTGTTCTATGAGCCGTTCAGGCGTCTGAGGACCTCGTCGTGCAGGAGGCCGTTGGTGCAGACCAGGCTGCCGCCCTCCAGCCCGGGGACGCCCGCGAGGTCCGTCCACCTGCCACCGGCCTCCTCGACGATCACAGTGAGGGCCGCCATGTCCCACGGCGACAACTCCGGCTCCGCGGACACCTCCACCGAGCCCTCCGCGACCATCATGTGCGACCAGAAATCGCCATAGGCCCTGGTGCGCCAGCAGGCCCGGCCGAGATCGAGGAAGTTGTCCAGCCGGCCCATCTTCTCCCAGCCGCCGAAGCTGGAGTAGGAGAACGACGCGTTCTCCAGATCGGACACCGACGAGACCCGCATCCGGGTCGCCTTGGTCAGGCTCTTGCCGGTCCAGGCGCCGCCCTCGGTGGCCGCCCACCAGCGCTTGCCCAGGGCTGGGGCGGACACCAGGCCCACCTTGACCTCGCCGTACTCCATCAGCGAGATCAGCGTCGCCCACACGGGCACGCCGCGTACGTAGTTCTTGGTGCCGTCGATCGGGTCGATGATCCAGGACCTGGCACCCCAGCCCGTCCTGCCGAACTCCTCGCCCACGACCGCGTCACGCGGCCGGGCCCGCCGGAGGGTGCCGCGAATGGCCTCCTCGACGGCACGATCGGCATCGCTGACCGGCGTGAGGTCCGGCTTGGTCTCGACCTTGAGATCGACCGCCTTGAACCTTCGCATGGTCAGGTCATCGGCGTGGTCCGCCATGACATGCGCCAGACGTAGATCATCGTTATAACCCGTCACGATGAGCCACGCTACCGTGACTTACCTCCCGAACATCAGTCGAGCGGCCCCGCATTTCTGGTAAGTCCCGTCCGTGGACGGATGGCTGATTCTTCGGATAGGTCCCGTCCGCTGCGGGTGCGGCCCTTCTGGGGTGAATCGGTGATGCCGGCGTCTCAGGCGCCGTCGTCCGGAGTGCCCTCCCGGCTGGACAGGAGGCGGCGCAGGGACTCCAGGCGGGCCGGCTCGGCGTGCCCGGCCGCCACCCAGGGGCCCAGCGCGCAGTCGGCGTCCAGGTGGGTGCATCCCTTGGGGCAGTTGACCGTGCCTTCGATGAGGTCCGGGAAGGAGGCGAGGACGGTCTCGACCGACACGTGGGCCAGGCCGAAGCTGCGTACGCCGGGGGTGTCGATGATCCAGCCGCCCTCCGGGAGCTCGAGGGCCACGGCGGAGGTCGAGGTGTGGCGGCCGCGGCCGGTGACGGCGTTGACCTGGGAGACCGCACGGTTGGCGGCCGGGACGAGGGCGTTGACCAGGGTCGACTTGCCGACGCCCGAGTGGCCGACCATGACGCTGAGGCGGCCGGTGAGGTGGTCGCGGAGCCGGTCCAGCGAGCCGCCCTTGTGGACGACGACGTGCGAGACCCCGAGCGGCTCGTACATCGCCACCAGCTCGTCGGGCGCTCCCAGGTCCGACTTGGTGAGGCAGAGGAGTGTTTCGATCTCGGCGTCGAAGGCGGCCACCAGGATCCGGTCGATCATGCGCGGCCGGGGCGGCGGGTCGGCGAGCGCGGTCACGATGACGAGCTGGTCGGCGTTGGCCACCACGGGGCGTTCGATGCCGTCGGTGTCCTCGACGTCGTCGGCCGAACGGCGCAGCATCGACGTGCGCGGCTCGACGCGTACGACCCTGGCCAGGGCGTCGGGACGGCCCGAGACGTCGCCCACGAGGGCCACCCGGTCGCCGACGACGATGCCCTTGCGGCCGAGCTCGCGCGCCTTCATGGCGGTCACCAGGAGGCGCTCCGGCTGCTTGCGCTTCTGGGCCGATCCCTTGGCGCGTTCGGGCTCGACCAGCGTGGTGTAGCGGCCGCGGTCGACGGCGACCACGAACCCCTCCACGGCATCCTCATGCGCAGGGCGGATCCGGGTCCGCGGCCGTGAGCTCTTGCTCGGCCTGACCCGTACGTCGTCCTCGTCGTACTCCCGCTTTCTCAGCGGTCTACCCCCATGTCGCCGTGCGCCGCCCGTCCACCGTGGCGGTGCTGTCCACATGTTGCCCCACCGGGCGGGGTGCCCAGGGGATCGTGCCCGCGTGTCCATCCCACCATGCCGACCGGCATGGCCGCCCGCATGAGCATCCGCGTCGGGCGGGTGGTCATCGCTCGTCCAGCATGGTCGTCCACATCTGGACGAACTCCGGGAGCGTCTTGGCCGTCGTCGCGATGTTCTCCACCTCGATGCCCGGGACCGCCAGCCCGATGACCGCCCCGGCCGTGGCCATGCGGTGGTCGTCGTAGCTGCGGAAGACGCCGCCGTGCAGCGGGCGGGGGCGGATGAGCAGGCCGTCGTCGGTCTCCTCCGCGTCGCCGCCCAGCCGGGTGATTTCGGTGACCAGGGCGGCCAGGCGATCGGTCTCGTGGCCGCGCAGGTGCGCCACGCCCCGGATCCGGGACGGCGAGCTCGCCAGTGTGGCCAGCGCGGCGATCGTCGGCGTCAGCTCGCCCACCTCGCGCAGGTCGGCGTCGATGCCCTCGATCCGCCCGGTGCCGGTCACGGTCAGGGAGCCGGCGTCACCTGCCGCCTCGTGTGCCGCCGGGGAGAGCCGGACCGTGGCGCCCATCGAGGTGAGCAGGTAGCGCAGGGCGTCGCCCGGCTGCGTGGTCGTGTGGGGCCAGCCGGGGATGGTGACCGTGCCGCCCGTGACCAGAGCCGCGCCCAGGAAGGGCGCCGCGTTGGACAGGTCGGGCTCGACGGCCACGTCCCTGGCCGCGATCGGTCCCGGCTCGACCCGCCAGATGTCGCGTTCGCCGTCGTCGACCGTCACCCCGGCCGCCCTGAGCATCTGGATCGTCATCTCGATGTGCGGCTGCGAGGGCACGGGCGGGCCGACATGGCGGATCGTGACGCCCTTCTCGAAGCGCGCCGCCGTGAGCAGCAGCCCCGAGACGAACTGCGACGAGCCCGACGCGTCGAGCGTGACCTCGCCGCCCGCCGGCGGGCCGTGGACGGTGAAGGGCAGGGCGTCGTTGTCGACGCGGGCGCCGAGCGCGCGCAGAGCGTCGAGGATGGGGCCCATGGGGCGCTTGCGGGCGTGCGGGTCGCCGTCGAAGGCGACCGGGCCGTCGGCCAGTGCGGCCATCGGCGGCACGAAGCGCATGACGGTGCCCGCCAGGCCCGCGTCGATGCTCGTGCCGCCACGGATCGGGCCGGGGGTCACCTGCCAGTCGACGGCAGCCGTGGTCTCGTGCGCCGGCGTCAGGGTGGCGCCCAGGGCTCGCAGCGCCGCCACCATGAGGTCGGCGTCACGGCTGCGCAGTGCCTGGCGCACCATGCCGGGGCCGTCGGCCAGCGCGGCGAGGAGCAGTGCGCGGTTGGTCACGGACTTGGAGCCGGGCAGGCGGATCGAGGCGGCCACAGGAGCGGTCGCGGTGGGTGCGGGCCAGTGCGGTGCGGGCATGGTCAAAGAATACCGGCGCGGGTGAACTTCACGGCTGCCGACGGCTCGGACGGCCGCGCATGCGGGCGCGGGCCGTACATGGCAGTGTGGGGACATGTGCGGGAGATACGCGTCGGCGCGCAAGAAGCACGAGCTGCTGGAGGAGTTCCAGGTCGAGCTCGACGGTGACCCCGACAAGGAGCTCGGGGCCGACTACAACGTCGCGCCCACCAAGAACGTCTACGCCGTCCTCAGCCGGGTCCCGAAGGACGCCGAGCGGGCCGTGCGGCAGATGCGGATCGTCAAGTGGGGGCTGGTGCCGGCCTGGGCGAAGGACCCGTCGGTGGGCTCACGGATGATCAACGCGAGGATCGAGACGGTGGCCGAGAAGCCGTCCTACCGCCAGGCGTTCGCCAAGCGCAGGTGCCTGCTGCCGGCCGACGGCTACTTCGAGTGGATGCCGGTCGAGGGCGACAAGAAGAAGAAACAGCCCTACTTCATCCACCCGGAGGATGGCGGCGTGCTGGCGATGGCCGGCCTGTACGAGTTCTGGAAGGACAAGTCGCGCGACGACGACGATCCACTCAAGTGGCTGGTGACCTGCACGGTCATCACCACCGACGCCGAGGACGACCTGGGTCGCATCCACGACAGGATGCCGATGATGATCGAGCGGGAGCGTTGGGCGGAGTGGCTCGACCCCAAGCTCACCGACCCCGAGCAGGCTTCGGGGCTGCTGGTGCCGGCCGACAGCGGGCGGCTGACGGCGGTGGCTGTTTCCACAGATGTCAACAATGTTCGGAACAACGGCCCGGACCTCATCAAACCCCTGCCGCCAGAGGAGGAAACCGCTCTCCGCTAAAGGTGTAAGAGCCACGCTAAGCGGGCATTCGCTGGGGAAAGCGATGCATCCGTTCACCCGGAGTCACCGCCACACATGCCCCCAACGCGCCGGGTAGGACTTCCGGGGAGTCCCGCTGCGGCTTGCCCCCCTTTACCCGGAGGTGCGGATCCGTGGACGACGCGACCGCTCGTAAGCAGCTGGAGAAGATGCTCGCGGACCTGGACCGATCGATCGGGGTGCTGCAGGGTGACCCCGTCGCGATCCGCGATCACTCCGCGGCCGACGCGGGGTCCGACCTGACCGACGCCGACCGCGCCCAGGCCATGCTCACCGTGGCCACCGCGCAGCGCAGGTCCGTGATCGAGGCGCTCAAGCGCGTGGACGAAGGCACGTACGGCAGGTGCGTCGACTGCGGCAAGCCCGTGCCGGAGGGCCGGTTGGAGGCCCGTCCGGATGCCGCGCGGTGCGTGGAGTGCCAGGGCAGGCAGGAACGCCGCCGTTAGCAGTACTGCCAACGTCGCCGTCGGCAGTACTGCCGGCGGCGGCGGGCTAGGTCTTGCGGACGCTGGCCACGAGGTGGATGCCGACCGTGTCGTCGTCGTCAGGGTGCGCGTCGAGCTCGGTGCGGACCAGCCAGGCCAGCGACCTGGCGTCGGAGCCCAGCACGTGGTCGACGGTGGAGGGCGACAGCACGGTGCGCGGGCGTACCCATTCCACCTCCAGACCGGCGCCGGTCAGCAGCTCGCGCAGCTGCGCGCTGCTGAAGCAGCGGGTGATGCTGCCGTCGGGCCACGGCACCAGCATGACCTCGCCCGTCTGCCGCAGGTGCTGCCACTGCTCCTGCTCGGCGAGGATCGCCATGCCCAGTACCAGGGAGTCGACGCAGATCAGCGCCCGGCCGCCGGGCCGCAGCACCCGGAACACGTCGCTCATCGCCGACTCGGCCATGAGCTCGATCGACATCGCGCGTTCCTCGGCGACGACCGCGTCCACGCTCTCGTCGGGGAGGAAGGCCAGGTCGTCGGCGCGTACGTGGCGGACGCGCCCGGCGTCGCGCAGCCGCGCCTCCGGGTCGGGTGGCAAGGGAGCGTTCAGCGATGGAGAGTTCTGCGACGGAGAGTTCTGCGACGGAGAGGTCTGCGACATCGAGGTGGCGCGGCGGAAGTCGAGCAGCTCGATCACCCGGTGCCCGGCTCCGGCGGCCTGCCCGGACCAGCGTCCGCGGCCCCCTGACAGGTCGAGTACGACGGAGGGTTGGGCGGGGAGCCACCGGGTCAGCTGCTCGGCGACAACGGCGCGGTAGAAGGTCCAGTACGGCCCGAGCGTCCCTGAGCCGTTCAGTTCCTCGGCCGGAATGGGCAGCACACGCGACTCCTGGGTTCCGGGAAAATGGCTACCAGCCGGTACGTATGGTTTTCCCCGCACCGGGTCGTTCGTCACCTTCTATCTTGCGGGAACAGACGAGGGCGCGGGCGTGTTGCGACGTGCATGCTCACATTGCTCGAACCCCTCCCCAGTGACGGACCGGTCCGTGACGAGCGGGTATTCTCCCCTGAGTACGGTGTACCGCAACAGCCGGCCACCGGTGATCTTAGGGGGGTGGGTCCGGTGCCCGCGACAGGCGCGGAGACTCTGGAACAGCGAAGTGAGCGGTTCGAGCGCGAAGCCATGCCTTACCTCGAGCAGCTCTACTCCGCGGCGCTCCGGATGACCCGGAACCCAGCGGACGCGGAGGACCTGCTTCAGGAGACCTTCGCCAAGGCGTTCGCCTCGTTCCACCAGTTCCAGGAAGGTACGAACCTCAAGGCATGGCTCTACCGGATCCTGACGAACACCTTCATCAACAGCTATCGCAAGAAGCAGCGCGAGCCCAAGCAGTCGGGCACCGAGGAGATCGAGGACTGGCAGCTCGCCCGCGCTGAGTCGCACACGTCGAGCGGCCTGAAGTCGGCCGAGGTCGAGGCGCTCGAGCATCTGCCCGACGGTGATATCAAGCAGGCCCTGGCGGTCCTGCCCGAGGAGTTCCGGATCGCGGTCTACCTGGCCGACGTCGAGGGCTTCCCGTACAAGGAGATCGCCGACATCATGGGGACCCCGATCGGCACCGTGATGTCCAGGCTGCACCGCGGTCGCAGGCAGCTCCGCGGACTTCTCGAGGACTACGCCCGCGAGCGCGGCCTGGTCCCGGCGGAGGGATCGAAATGAGCTGTGGCAACCCGCATGACACTGACTGTCGGGAAGTGCTGGACAAGGTCTACTCCTATCTCGACGGTGAGCTGACCGAGGGCGACGTGGTCGATATCCGCGTGCACCTCGAAGAGTGCAGCCCGTGCCTGAAGGAGTATGACCTCGACAAGGCGATCAAGGCGCTCGTGGCCAAACACTGCGGCTGTGACCCGGTCCCCGGCGACCTGCGCTCCAAAGTGCTGGCCCGCATCGCGCAGGTGAGGTCGGAGCTGTCCGACTAGGATTCTCCCATGCGCGTGCTTGTCACCGGGGGTGCCGGGTTCATCGGGTCGAATCTCGTCGATCGCCTGCTGGCGGATGGGCATGACGTCGCGGTCGTCGACGACTTCTCCTCCGGCCGCCGGGAGAATCTGGCCGACGCGGCCACGCACGGCCGCTTCCGCCTCCACGAGATCGACGTGCGCGATCCGTCCATGATCGAGCTGGCCGCCGAGCTGCGACCCGAGGTCATCTGCCATCTCGCCGCGCAGATCAGCGTGCGTAAGAGCGTCACCGACCCGGTCCACGACGCCAGCGTGAACGTCCAGGGCACCGCGTCGGTCCTGAGCGCCGCTCAGGAGGCCAGCACCCGCAAGGTGGTCTTCGCCTCCTCCGTCGCGGTCTACGGCCGGCCCGCCACGATCCCGGTGCCCGGTGACGCCGCCACCGACCCGCGCTCGCCGTACGCCGCCTCCAAGCTGAGCGGCGAGACCTACCTCGCCACGTTCAGGGCGCTCTACGGCATCGAATACACCACGCTCGTGCTGTCCAACGTCTACGGCCCGCGCCAGTCGCCCGAGGGCGAGGCCGGAGTGGTGGCCATCTTCACCGACGGCCTGCTCAGCGGCACGCCCACGGTGCTCTACGGCGACGGCACGCAGACCCGTGACTACATCTACGTCGAGGACGTGGTCGACGGCTTCGTCCGGGCCTGCGGAGCCGACGGCGACGGGCGCAGGTTCAACCTCGGCACCGGCATCCAGACCACCGACCGCAGGCTGCACGCGCTGATCGCCGACGCGGCCGACGCGCAGGACAAGCCGGGGTTCGCGCCGCCGCGGGTGGGTGACCTGCCGGCCATGGCGGTCGACCCGGTGCCCGCCTACGAGGGGCTCGGCTGGCAGCCGCGCACCGACCTGGCGACCGGGCTGAAGAACACGGTCGCGTGGGCCGCCCGTCGCCCAAGGTAGTGGATTGATTACGCTTTGCTTGCGATTCTCGACTCTGGCCCTGCACAGACCGGGCCTTCTGTAGCGTGACCCCCAGGAGTCGGCCCAACGAGTCGACGTGGAGGCGAGCACATGCTGAAGGCTATGATCGTCCGGCTGATCGCGGCCGCGGTGCTGATCACCCCTGTGATGACACTGCTGATGAGTGCGGGCGGGGCCCTGCCTCACGGGGTGTCCTGGACCTGAGCACCCTTGGGGGCCGCAATGCGTGATCTGCCGTGGCCTGCGAAGGTCTATCTCATCGCCGTCATCGGCGCGGCGACCATCCTCCTCGGACATAGCGTGATCACTTCCGGGCGCCTGGTGGCACCCGGCGATCTGGGCATCCTGCTGGTGCTCGCGCTGCTGTTCCTGGTCTGCGAGTCGATGCCGACGTTGCTGAACGTGGAGCAGTTCGCGGTGTCCGTGAGCTTCTCGGCTGCTCTGGCCGCCGTGGTCCTGATCGGTCCGGAAGGGGCCGCTCTGGTGGGGTTCACGGCGGTCTTCAGCGTGCGTCCGGGACTGCCGTTGATCAAGCGGCTGTTCAACGGGGCGCAGTTCGCGATCTGCGGCTACGCGGCCGGCTGGATCTACCAGGGGCTGGGCGGCGCCTCCGGCGTGCCGGGGGTCAACGCCTTCGACGACCTCATCGGCCCCTACGCCGCGGCCACGGGCGTGTTCGTGCCGCTCAACATCGTGCTCACGCTGACCATGATCCGGCTGGCGACCCGGGTGCGGGCCATGGAGGTGCCGCTGCGGGGCATGGTCCAGTTCCTGCTGTCCTACCTGGGTTACGGCACGTTCGGCCTGCTGGTGGCCGGGCTCTGGGCGACGGTGCAGTCGATCTCGGCGGTGCTGGTGCTGCTGCCGCTGTTCGTCGCCCGCTGGGCGTTCGGTCAGTATCACGCGCAGCAACGCTCGTACGACGCCACGATCGCCGCGCTGTGCCAGGCGGTCGAGACGAAGGACTACTACACGCGGGGCCACTGCACCCGCGTCTCGCTGGCCTCCTCGATGATCGCCCAGGAGATCGGCATGGGCCTGGAGCGGCTACGCGCCATCCGTTACGCGGGCATGCTGCACGACGTGGGCAAGCTCGGCGTGCCGACCAAGGTGCTGCAGAAGGAGGGGCCGCTGACCGAGGATGAGTTCGCCGCGATCCAGCTCCACCCGATGCGCGGGCTGGAGATCGTCCGGGGGATCGACTTCCTCGACGAGGCCTACGCGGGGATCATGCACCACCACGAACGCCATGACGGCAAGGGCTACCCGATGGGGCTCGCGGCCGACGAGATCCCGGAGTTCGCCCGGATCATCGCGGTGGCCGACGCGTTCGACTCGATGACGTCCGACCGCTCCTACCGTCACGCCCGCTCGGTCGAGGTGGCCGTCGAAGAGCTGCGCAAGAACGCGGGCCGCCAGTTCGACCCGGTCATGGTGGCGGCCTTCGCCAGAGCGCTCGAACGCGAGCCATGGCAGCCGCCCCGCCGCGTCGAGTCGCCGCCGCCAGAGGCGACCGAGACCCCGATCAAGGACCATGACGACCCGACCAGGCCGATCGAAGTGGTGAGCGGGCCTTGAGGCGTGCCTTCCAAGGCCTGGACTCCGGGCAGCTGCTGCTCATCTGCGGGGCGGGGCTGGTCGCGGTGGCCGGTGTCGCGCACACCTCCGCCGTGGGGCTCGACCGGCCCGAGATCGCGATCGGCTTCGGCGCGCTGATCGCGGTCGGCGAGCTGGCCAGGCTCACCATGCCGGGCAACAGGGAGGTCGCGCCCATCGGCGCCGCCGCCGCGCTCGGCTACACGCTGCTGCTCGACCTCAGCGACAACCCGCTGCGCCACACGGCGCTCCAGGTGGTGGCCGTGATCGCGGTCGGCATGATCGCCGGCGCGCTGCCGCACCTGGCGGTCGGCCGCCCGCCGCGCCTCGACGCCATGGCGCGCCGCTTGCTGACCGGCGCGCTGCTCGCCTTCGCCTTCCGGCCGCTGGCCGACCCGCTCTTCCAGCTCACCCGGCAGGACCCGCCGACGTGGTGGCCCGCGCTCGGCGTCATGGTCACGCTCATCACGCTCACCCTGCTGATCGACGTCCTGATCGCGGCCCTGCTCAGGGCCGAGCAGGTGCGCGCCGCCTTCAAGGTGGCCGTACGCGACGAGCTCAACATGGCCTTCCCGCTGGGCGCCGCCGTGGCCGCGTCCGGCGTGCTGCTCGCGCTGGCCACCCACAGCATGGACCTGGTGGCGCTGCTGGTCTTCGCCGCTCCGCTGCTGGTCACTCAGGTGGCCTTCCGCAAGTACGCCGGGATCCGCGCCACCTACCTGCAGACCGTACGGGCCCTGTCCCGGGTCACGGAGGTCGGCGGCTACGTCGAGCCCGGTCACTCGCGCCGGGTGAGCCGCCTGGCCGTGGCGGTCGGCCGCGAGCTGGGCATGGCGGAGCCGGAGCTGCTGGAGCTCGAGTACGCCGCCCTCATGCACGACATCGGCCAGCTGTCCCTGAGCGACCCCATCCCGGGCGGCGCGACGGTGCTCGCCGATCCCACGCAGGCCCGCCGCATCGCCGAGCTGGGAGCCGAGGTGATCAAACAGACGGGGGTGCTCGACCGGGTGGCCGAGCTGGTACGCCGCCAATGCGACCAGATCGCCGAGGATCCACCGCTGTCCAGCCGGATCATCAAGGCGGCCAACGCCTACGATGACCTGGTCGGCGGGTCGGCTGATCGGGATCGCGCGGGGGCGGCGCTGGAGCGGCTGCGGCTGGCGGTGGGGACTGCGTATGATCCGGCGGCGATCGAAGCGATGACCAGGGTGGTGGACCGGCTGGCGGTTCACAAGTTGTAATCCCTGGGGCGGTGACGGCAATGGTTCCCCGGGGGGTTCGTCACACGACCGTTTCGGTCCCTGTGACGGTCCGCCACCGGCCGGGAATCCGGTCACGCCACCGGCTCGCCTGGCCGCGCCACCGGTCAAGGATGCGCACGTAACGGCGCCCGGCCCTGTGCGGGGTCAGCGGGCGTTTTCCTGGAGGTCCTCAGCCATGTGCGGTGGGTGGCGGTGGGGGCGGCTTTGCCGTAAAAAATGGAGTTTGTAGGGATTCTTTACATGGAGTTTGTGGGGTTTCTACAGAAGAAGTCCCGGCGATCAGTGGTTTAGCGGGAACGGGACCTTACGCCCGACGGCCGTAGATTGGGCGGGTGCTTACTGAGACGCTCGGGGCCGTTCTGGTCGCCAATCGAGGGGAGATCGCCCGGCGGGTCATCCGCACGGTCAGGCGGCTGGGGCTGCGGGCCATCGCCGTCTACTCCGAGGCCGACGCGGATCTGCCGTTCGTGCGCGAGGCGGACGAGGCCGTGCTGATCGGTCCGGCCAACCCTCAGTTGAGCTATCTCGATGCCGGGAAGGTGCTGGAGGCGGCGCGGGCCACCGGGGCGCGGGCGGTTCATCCGGGCTACGGGTTTCTCGCGGAGAACGCGGCGTTCGCCAGAGCGGTGATCGATGCCGGGATGGTGTGGATCGGCCCTGCTCCCGAGTCCATCGACCAGATGGGCGACAAGATCAATGCCCGCAACCTGATGGAGGACGCGGGTGTGCCCGTGGCGGCCGGCACCCGGGAGCCCGTCACCGATCTGGAGCTGGCGTTACGGGCGGCGGGCCGGATCGGCTACCCGGTCATGGTCAAGACCGCGGGCGGGGGCGGCGGCATCGGGATGAGCGTCGCCCACGACGACGAAGAACTGGCCAAGGCGTTCGAGCAGGCCGCACGGGCGGCGGCGAGGTTCGCCGCGGGTGACGTCCTCGACGGGCCCGCCATTCTGCTGGAGCGCTACATCGAGCGGGCGCGCCACGTCGAGGTGCAGATCCTCGGCCTGCCCGACGGCACCGTCATGGCCCTGGGCGAGCGCGACTGCTCCGTGCAGCGCCGCCACCAGAAGGTCGTCGAGGAGTCGCCGTCACCCGGCATCACGCCCGAGCTGCGCGAGCGCATGCTCGCCGCCGCCGTGCGGGCCGGCGAGGCCGTCGGCTACCTGGGCGCGGGCACCGTGGAGTGCCTGGTCGACGCCGACGAGCAGGACTTCGTCTTCCTGGAGATGAACACCAGGCTCCAGGTGGAGCACCCCGTCACCGAGCTGGTCACCGGGCTGGACCTGGTCGAGTTGCAGCTCCGGGTGGCCGCGGGCGAGAGTCCCGAGGTGAAGGCTGAGACCGGTGGCCACGCCATCGAGTTCCGCGTGTACGCCGAGGATCCCAAGAGGTTCTTCCCGGGACCGGGCAAGATCTCCGCCTGGCGGGAGCCGGCCGGCGAGGGCGTCCGGGTGGACTCCGGCTACGAGGAGGGCAACACGGTCACGCCGTTCTACGATCCCCTCATGGCCAAGCTCTGCGTCTTCGGTGCGACCCGGGCCGAGGCGCTGCGGGCCGGTCGCGAGGCGGTCGCGGGATTCGTCGTCGAAGGACCCAAGAACAACTTGCCGTTCTGCGCCGAACTGCTGGACAACGCGGAGTTCGTCAGCGGCGACTATGACACCGGTTTGATCGGGCGGATGCGCGCATAGCGCATGACATTGTTAGCTCATTGGAAGAGGGGAGTCGCGGTGGCTGAGGTACGCGCGGAGATGGTGGCGAATGTCTGGAAGGTCGTCGTCCAGGAGGGCGACACCGTCTCCGAGGGCGACACGCTGGTCATCCTCGAGTCGATGAAGATGGAGATCCCCGTCCTGGCCGAGGACGAGGGCGTCGTCGCGCAGCTCAAGGTCAGCGAGGGCGACGTGATCCAGGAAGGCGACCTGATCGCCGTCATCGAATAGCCGCCGGTCCGATAGCCGCCGGTCCGAAGACCTCAGCGGGTGGCGCGGTCGAGGAACTTGGCGCGATCGACCACCACTCGCTCGATCGTGCCCCGGCCGACGAGGCTCTGCTTGTCGCGGGCCTCGAAGCCGAAGACCAGCCGCCGGCCGTCGACCTCGGTGAGCTCGGCGGTGATCTGTACGTGCGTGCCCAGCGGGCTCGGGGCCAGGTGCTCCAGCTCGACGCGGGTGCCGACGGTCGTCTCACCAGGAGTGAGATGCGAGTGCACCGCCTTGACCGTCGCCGCCTCGGCCAGCGCGAGCAGCCGCGGAGTGGCGAGCACCGGGACGTCGCCGCTGCCGATCTTCTCAGCGGTGTCGGACCTCTCGACCATGATGAGCAGCTGGGAGCGGAGACCCGGAGCGAGCGTCATACCGTCAGCGTACTGCGATCATCACCGCGGCCCGCTGTCAAGGGCCCTGATCTCCCGGAAACGCGGACAAGTGCGGTCAGAAGGCCGCAGGATAGGGTTTGTAGGGCTTACGGCATTTAAGTGGCATGTGGGACTCGTGAGTCGTACACTCTCGAAGTTCCGTGACCTCTGTGTTACCTCACCGCGACACAACTTCGCTTTGTTGGAGATCCTTGGGGTGGGAGAGGTTATAGAGGTAAAGGGGTAACGGGGGAGTCATGGTAGCCCAAGGAACGACGCTGGCGGGGCGCTATCGCCTGGACACCCGCATCGGCGCCGGTGGCATGGGCGAGGTGTGGCGGGGCGAGGACATCGTGCTGGCGCGCACCGTCGCGGTCAAGGTGCTGCTGCCCGGCCGCATGGATGATCCCGGGTTCGTCGCGCGTTTCCAGGCCGAGGCCCGGGCGATGGCGACGATCAACCATCCGGGTGTCGTCGACGTCTACGACTACGGTGTGAGCGGGGACACCGTCTATCTGGTGATGAAGTTCGTCGACGGGGAGCCGCTCGACAAGTTGCTGATGCGGCTGGGCCGGATCCCGCCCCAGCCCGCGATGGAGCTGATCGCGCAGGCTGCCTCGGCGCTGCAGGCGGTGCACCAACAGGGGATCGTGCACCGTGATGTGAAGCCGGGCAACCTGCTGGTTCAGCGCGACGGCACGCTCGTACTGACCGACTTCGGCATCGCCCGTTCCGACGTGGCCAGCCGGCTCACCGACGCGGGCATGGTGCTCGGCACCGCCGCCTACTGCGCGCCCGAGCAGGCCGAGGGGGCGCCGGTGACGCCCGCGGTGGACATCTACGCGCTGGGCGTGGTGGCCTACGAATGCCTGGTGGGGCAGCGGCCGTTCGACGGCGAGAGCGCGGTCACGATCGCGCTCAAGCACATCCGCGAGGCGCCTCCGCCGCTGCCCGCCGAGATCCCCCCGCCCGCACGCGCGCTCGTGGAGCGCGCCCTGTCCAAGGATCCGCTCGCCCGTTACCCGACGGCCAGGGCGATGAGTGAGACGGCCCGCAAGATCGCGGCCGGCGAGACGCCCCCTCCAGAGCCGGCACCGCCGGTGACGGGGGCCACCATGGCCGCGCCGATGGAGGCGTACCAGACCGGGTCCCGCCAGTCGGGTCCCCACCCGACCGGGTCCCACCAGGCGGGTCCTTACCAGACGGGGTCCTATCAGGGTGCTCCCCATCAGACGGGGTCCTACCAGGCCGGTGGGCCGTCCCAGACGGGGTCCTACCAGGCCGGGCCGCACCAGACCGGGTCCCATCAGGCTGGGACGTCTGAGGCGCAGACGTTGGCCGGGCCTCGGCAGGGCGCCCGTCGCGCCGGTGCCAAGGCACCCCGCAGAGGTGCCCTCATCGCCGGGATCGCGGCCGCGGTCGTCCTCGGGGCGGGCGCCGGTGCCGTCGCGCTGACGAACATGTCGAGCCAGCTCGAACCCCAGCCGACCGTCAGCTCGTCGGACATGGCGAACTCTGTTCCCACCCCCGACGAGACCACTCCGTCGCTGAAGCCGACCAAGCGCACGTCCAAGCCCAAGCCGTCCACGCAGGAGCCGATGCCCACCAGGACGGCCGCCGAGCCGACGGAGACGGAGAAGGAGTCACCGACCCCGGAGCCGACGGACAAGAAGACGCCGACCAAGACACCCAGCAGCTCGCCGAAGCCGAGCACGACGGTCACGAAGAAGCAGGTGCCCGCCGTGGTCGAGTTGCCGTACGCGGAGGCGACCCAGCGGATCCGGGCCGCGGGCTTCCAGAACATCAGGATCGACAACCAGACCACCACCGAGCAGGGCGTCGTCTGCGGCAGGATCGGCGAGACCTTCCCCAACGGCGGCACGTGGCTGGAGGTGACCAAGCCGGTCAAGATCGTCGTCATCGACGGCGGCCCCTGCCCGTCACCCAGCCCGACCCCGACGCCGCCACTCGGGGCCAGGTAACTCAGATCCCCGCCGTGGTGCGGGGAGAGGCGGTTAGGTCAGATCCCCGCCGTGATGCGGGGAGAGGCGGTCTGAGGGGGCCGGTTAGGTCAGATCCCCGTCGTGGTGCGGGGGTAGGCGATCTGGGGGTCGGTGGCGATGTTCACCATGTACGGCACGCCGGAGTCGAACGCGCGACGCAGCGCGGGACCGATCTCCGACGGCCGGGTGACCAACTCGCCGCCGCCGCCCAGCGCCGTCACCACCTGGTCGTAACGGCACTGCGGCTGCAACTCGGCGGCCACGTCGTAGCCGTAGAGCATCTGCATCGGGTGCTTCTCCAGGCCCCAGATGCCGTTGTTGCCGCAGATCATGACCACCGGCAGGTTGTGCCGTACGAGGGAGTCGACGTCCATGAGCGAGAACCCGGCCGCGCCGTCGCCCAGCAGCAGCACCACCTGCGAGGACGGCCGGGCCAGCCGGGCCGCGATGGAGTAGCCGAGGCCGGTGCCGAGGCAGCCGTAGGGGCCCGGGTCGAGCCAGTTGCCGGGTTGCTTGGGCTCGACGTACTTGCCCGCGTAGGAGACGAAGTCGCCGCCGTCGCCGATCACCACGGCGTCGTCGTCGAGCACCTTGCCCAGCTCGCCGTAGATGCGCATGGGGTGGATCGGGTCGGAGTCGGCCGTGAGCAGGGCGGCGTCGTCGGCGATCGCCGCGGTGGCGGCCTCCGACAGCTGCGACACCCAGCCGGAGTAGGCCGTGGGCTTCAGGCCGGCGTCGCCGCAGGCAGTGCCGAGGCTCCAGAGCACCACGGACAGGTCGCCGGCGGCGGAGGCGGCCGGCTGGGTGTGCGTGGCCAGCTGCGATGGCGTGTCGGCGATGTGCACGACCTTGGCGGGCGGCGCGCCCTGCTTGCCGCCGAACCAGCCGTATCCGAGCCGGAAGTCGAGCGGGGTGCCGATCACGATGACCAGGTCGGCTTTGGCGAAGGCGAGGCCGCGGGCGCGGGTGACGAGCAGTTCGTGACCGGCGGGCAGGATGCCGCGGCCCTGGCCGTTGGGGATGACCGGCAGCCGCCAGTTCTCGGCGAAGTCGCGCGCGGCCTCCTCGGCCCGGTCCATCCACACGTCGGACCCGTAGACCAGCACCGGGCGCTCGGCCTCGGTGAGCAGCCTGGCGATGGTGGCCAGGGACTCGGGGTCGGGCTCAAGGGGTGACGGGCTCTGCGTCTCGACCAGGTGCGCCGGCGATGGCGCGAACAGGTCGTCCATGTAGAAGTCGAGGAAGACCGGCCCGCGGTGCGGCGCGACGGCGGTGCGGAAGGCCGACTCGACGTCCTGGCCGATGGAGTCGGCTCCGGTCGCGGTGAACGACAGCTTGGTGATCGGCCCGAGCAGCGGCGGGTGGTCCATCTCCTGCAGGGCCCCGCTGCCCCAGCGTGAGCGCGGGGCCCGCCCGCCCATGACGACCACGGGGGAGCCGTTGAAGTGCGCGGTCGCGACGCCGCTGATCCCGTTGGTGATCCCGGGCCCCGCCGTGAGGACGGCCAGCCCGGGTTTCCTGGTCAGCCGGGCCGTGGCCTCCGCGGCGAACACGGCGCTCTGCTCGTGGCGTACGTCGAGGATCCGCATGCCCTCGTGCACGGCGCCGTCGTAGAGCGGGAAGATGTGCCCTCCCGACAGAGTGAACATGGTCTCGACACCATAGGCCTTGGACACGGCGACGGCGGCGTCACCGGCGTGCTTCGCAGACTCCATGCCGGGAACCTACCAACGAGCCATCAGAGTAAACAGATGTCAACGGTCGCGTCCTCACGGAGCCATGACGGCCGGTTCCCGGTCCTCACCTGCAGCAGACAGTGGCCATGCCGTCCAGCACCTGCACGGTGATCTTTCTTGGCGAGGCGGAGTCCTTCCTGATGTCGAGGTCGAGGTTCTCGGCCCGCGCATCCACGTCGTAGGCCAGGCCGGGGACCAGCACAGCGACGCTCCCCCTGGTTCTGACGACCGCGCGGACGTTCGTCGGAGCGGTGTCGAAGGACAGGTCGACCCGGCCCGAGCCGGTCTCCACGTCGGCCTCGCCACCGGTGAGCGCCCTGCCCCCTATGTTGCCGGAACCGCTCCTGGCCCAGACGGTGCCCGATGTCTCGCTCACCCGGAGCGGACCAGACTCGGAGGTCATCCGGACATTGCCGTAGATACGGTTGATCTCCAGTCCGCCGTTGGCCGACTCCGCCTCGACATCGGTCTCCACCGGCACGAACAGCGTGTAGTCGGCCTCGCAGACCGGCGCGTCCCGTTCGTCCGTGTCCGGACAGGAGGCGTCGAGCCGCAGCGTCCGGCCATCCCAGTCCTCCTTGACCGCCGGTTTCGTCTTCGACCAGCGCAGTGACCGTTCGAGGAACAGCTCGCCGGCGTCGCCGGGATGGATGCTGACGTTGACGCTTCCGCGCCCCGCGATCACCTTCAACTGTGACAGCTTGAACGCGATGCTCCTGCTGGTGGTCTCCGTCGGTGGACTGGCGTGGGCGAACCCATGCCATAACGTGACACAGCTGATCAGCAACGCGCACACGGTCGCCACGGCGCCAGCGCTCAGCCACAGGGCCCTCATGACAGACTCCTGATCTTGAGGAACCGCAGGACGGCGAGAACCCGGCGGTGGTCGCCCTCGGCCGGGGACAGGTCGAGCTTGGTGAAGATGTTGCCGATGTGCTTGCCGACGGCTCCCTCGCTGAGCACCAGCTCCTGGCCGATGCCCGCGTTGGAGCGGCCTTCGGCCATCAGCTTGAGCACCTCGCCCTCCCTGGGCGTCAGCCGGTCGAGCGGGTCGCTGTGCCCGCGCAGCAGCAGCTGGGCGACGACCTCGGGGTCCAGCGCGGTGCCGCCCGCCGCCACCCGGCGCAGCGCGTCGATGAAGTCGGTCACGTCGGCCACCCTGTCCTTGAGCAGGTAGCCGACGCCCCCGGTGGCCGAGGCGAGCAGCCGGGCCGCGTAGCGTTCCTCCACGTACTGCGACAGGACCAGCACCGGCATGTCGGGATGCTCGCGGCGCAGCACGAGGGCCGCGCGCAGGCCCTCGTCCGTGTGTGTGGGAGGCATCCGTACATCCGTGACCACCAGGTCGGGCAGATGCTCCTCAGCGGCGCGCAGGAGGCCCTCCGCCTCGTCCACGGCCGCCACCACCCGCATGCCGGCCGCGTCGAGCAACCGGACGAGCCCTTCGCGCAGAAGTACGGAGTCTTCCGCCAGTACTACTCGCACGACAGGGCCACCTCAACGGAGTCTTCCGGTAGAACTACTACTCGCACGACAGGTCCACCTCAACGGAGTCTTCCGCTAGAACTACTACTCGCACGGCAGGTCCACCTCGATCGTGGTCGGCCCGCCGAGCGGGCTGGACAGGCGGAGCGTTCCGTCGACCGAGTCGATCCGCTGGAGGAGGCCGCGCAGCCCGGTGCCGCCGTCGAGCCGGGCGCCACCGCAGCCGTCGTCGAAGACGCGCAGGCACAGCCGGTCGCGTTCGCGGAGCACGCTCACTTGGGCCTTGGTGGCCGCCGCGTGCTTGGCGATGTTGGTGAGGGCCTCGGACACGATGAAGAACGCCACCGCCTCGATCGTAGGAGAAGCGCGCAGGTCGATGTCGACGCGCAGCCGCACCGGGATGGGGGCGCGCGCGGCGATGCCGGAGAGCGCCGCGTCGAGGCCCTGGTCGTTGAGCACGGCGGGGTGCAGGCCGCGGACGAAGTCGCGCAGCTCTTTGAGCGCCTGCTTGGCCTCCTCGTGCGCCTGCGCGATCGCCTCGCGGGCTGGCTCGGGCAGGTCGGTCAGCGTGGCGCGGGCCAGCCCGAGGTTCATGGCCAGCGAGACCAGCCGCTGCTGGGCGCCGTCGTGCAGGTCCCGCTCGATACGCCGCCGCTCGGCGTCGGCCGCGTCGATCACCCCGGCGCGGCTCTCGGTCAGCGTCTCGATCCGCTGCCCCAGCTCGTGGCGGCTGGGACCGAGCAGCGTACGCGCCACCGACAGGTCGAGGTGCGCCATTCCCCGCGCCAGAGTCGGAGTCACCAGCAGCAGGACGAACCCGACCGCCATGTAGGCGGAGACCACGACCGGGTCCCTCAGGTTGAACCGGAACACCAGCGGAGGCTCCTGCAGCATCGGCTGCAGGAACGCCGTCAGCCCCACCACGGCCGTCCCCCACGCGGCCGCCACCAGGACGGTCCCGGCCAGCCCCACCAGCGGCGAAAGCAGGTGGTAGCCGATCTGCCGCCAGGTGATGCGGCTGCGCCAGATGATCGGCGAGCGCACCGGCGGGATGCGCACCCCGAGGAACGCCTCGAACCGGGAGCGCTGCACCCGCGTGAAGAGCGGCAGGCCGCGGCGCATCAGGGGCGGCACCGCGGCGCACGCGAGGGTCAGCCCGGCGAGGATCACGCCGACAGGCAGCCCCATCACGACGTGCGCCGTGTCGAGCCAGGCGCGTGCCGACCACGGGCGGGGGACTTTCATGACAGCAACGGTATTGACCTCCGGGGCCCGCGCGACATGGGCTTGGTGTGTGCCTGCGGGGTAGGGCTAGCACCACCCCGCAGACGGGATGGGTCAGCCTCACAGCGGCGGGACGGACCAGCCCTTCTCCCCGAACAGCGGGGCGTGCTCGGCGTTGACGAACAGCCGGTCCTCGGGATTGGGGATGCGGAAGTAGCTCTGCGGGTGCAGCAGCTCCCTGGCGTTGTCCGACAGGTCGAGCACATAGCGGTCGGGCGCCCGCCGCTGGGCCAGGAAGCGCAGCTCGAACGGCAGCACGGCGAGCGGGTTCGCGTGGTCCCAGAGGCCCAGCCCCGCCTCACGGGCCCGCCGTACGGCCTGCCTGGCCCTGCCCAGCGCCCCTGCCTCGGCGACCGTCCTGGCGCTGCCAGGCGCCGGCACCGCGTCGGCCAACCGGCCCTCCTGGCGGACGAAGGGGTCGACGTTGGGCCAGATGAAGTAGGGGATCACGTGCCCGGCCGCGAGCAGCCGCTCGTTGTACGGATCGGGGCGCGGCTTGTCGCGCTGGTCGCGGTTGACGTAGCAGAGGAGCCTGCCGTACCGGTCGAGGATCTCGTACGCGAAGGCCAGCCTGATCTTGAACGTCTCGTCGGTGAGGCCCTGCTCGGTGATGTCGAGCTGCATCATGGTCTTGAGCGCCTGGGTGGCCGGGGCGGCGTGGGCGGCGTGGTTGGGCGCGGCCGCCGGGCCCAGCCTGCCCAGCAGGTTGTTGTGCAGGGCCGTGCGGAGCGTGAGCTCCTGGTAGCCCTTCTCGAACGGGTCGGTGAGGAAGGTCGTCCAGGCAGGCTTGTCGATGGAGACGAAGCCCTTGGGGAAGTCGGGGAAGTTCGGGTTGCGGGGTAACTCGAAGCTGACCTCGGGGGCGTCGACACCGAGCAGGCGCACGCCGAAGTTGCCGTCGGCCGCGATGTTGATCGTGTCACCGTCATGGACGATCTTGTCCACCGGCTGGGCCGCGCCTTTGGAGCGGCCGAGGAGAGCGTGTCCGACCGTGACGCCGGGAACGGGTTGTTCGATCGCCTTTGCCATGCCTGCATCATCACCCCGTAATGGCTGCAAGTCCCGAAATAGTTGAACGAATCGGCATTGCAAGCCGTCTCTTGTGGTGACGAATGAGCTGGAGGTCCAGATGTTACAGATCGGGGTAGCCGTGGCAGCCGCCGCGGCGATGTCGATGGGGGCGGGCGCCCTGCCGGACGGGATGCTCTTCCTGGAGACCCACCCACCGGCCAAGAAGTGGGAGACCTACAAGACCACGGAGTCGAAGAGCCTCCCGCTCCGGCTGAACCCGTGCGAGCGCCGCACGGCCTCGACCGCCGACCGGCTGGCGACCCGGGCCGTCCACTACCGCTCGGAAGACACGATCAAGTACGAGCAGCTCGTCGTCTACAAGAGCGTCTCCGCCGCCCGTACGGCGATGCGGGGGCTGCGCGCGGACCTGTCCCGGTGTAAGAACTTCGGCAAGGGCCCCGACCGCCACCACTACTACACCAAGCCCCTCAAGGTGGGCGACGACGCTCTCCGGGCCGGCAGCAGCTTCTTCGAGAGCGGTGAGCAGACGGTCGTCGTTCGGAACGGCGCGACCGTCTACGTCGTGGGTGGATCGGCCTGGGCGACGAAGAGCCTGCCGCTCAAGCGCTTCAAGGGCCTCATCGCCCAGGCGGAGCGGATGACGGCGAAAGTCTGCGACCTGCCGAAGGCGGCCTGCTGAAAACGCGGCTCCCTCAGGGGGCGCGTGACCGCGGCGGCTGCCTCAGGGGCGGCGCAGGCGCGTGACGAACTTGTACCGGTCGCCGCGATAGAGCGACTGCGCCCACTCGACCGGATTGCCGTCGGCGTCGAAGGCGTGCCGCGTCAGAAGCAGCATCGGCAGCCCGACGTCCACGCCGAGCGCCTTCGCGTCATAGGGCGTGGCGAGCACGGTCTCGATGATCTCCTCGGCGTCGGTGAGCCGGACGTTGTAGGCGTTGTGCAGCGTCTCGTACAGGGACGCGTGCACCTCGAGCTCCCGCCGCAGCCTGGGGAAGCGGCGGGCCGAGAGGTGAGTGGTGTCTATCGAGACGGGCTCCCCGTTGGCCAGCCGCAGGCGGTGGATGCGCAGGACGCGCCCGCCCGGGTTGATGGCCAGCCGCCGCGCGAGCGGCTCGTCGGCGGTGATGTAGCCGATCTCCAGGATCTTGGTGTCGGGCTCGAGGCCGGCCGTGCGCAGGTCACCGATGTACGACGTCAGCTGCAGCACCTGCGCCACCTTCGGCTGGGCCACGAACGTGCCCTTGCCCTGGATGCGCAGCAGCCGCCCCTCGACGACCAGCTCGGTCAGCGCCTGACGGACAGTGGTGCGCGAGGTCTCGAAGCGTACGGCCAGCGTCCGCTCGGGAGGCAGCGCCGAGCCGGGAGACAGGCTCTTGGTGAGCTCGAGCAGACTCCGTTTCACGTCGTAGTACTTCGGTACGCGAGGGCCGTCGTCCGTCACGCTCTCACCTTCACTTCTGCCACGGCGGTGAGGGCGTGTCTGATCACCGCGAGATCATCGGAACTCAGATTGGCCCGAGCGGTCAACCACCGGCACGACACGGGCAGGGGCGCGCTCGTCGTCAGACCGGGCTCGCCCGCCGTGATACATGCCGGATCGGGCAGCTCAGGTTGATTGTGAAGGATATACACAGTGGCAGGCGTGGTCGCAACCGAGGTGGGAACCGAGATCGGGTCAAAGATGAGCAACGTGGCGATCACCTCCGTTGCGCTCCGCGCGGTCCCGCTCTGAGGGCCGACCGAACGGAATGGTGTGACGGTTTTCACAGTGTGAGATTCCCGAAAATCGGCGGGTGACCGCACGGCGACACGCCCGTGTTCACCGGTGTTCGCGGTCTGATGAGCATGATCGCGGGAGGGGCGGGCCGGGCCGCCGGTTTGGTTGTTCCGGCGGAAAGCACGCATGATGCACTCGTGCCGACTCTCAGCGACCTCGTCGTCCGCCACACCGCTCTCGATGCGGCGGACCTCGACTGGCTGCACTCGCTGGTCTCCGACTGGCAGTTGCTGGCCGACCTGTCGTTCGCCGACCTCATCCTGTGGGCGCCGCTCCAGGGCGAGGGCGGCGGCTGGATCGCGATCGCGCAGATGCGCCCCACCACCGGGCCCACCGTCTACCACGACGACATCGTCGGCACCGTCGCGGCCAAGGGCGAGCGCTACCTGATCGACACGGCGTGGAACGAGCGGCGCATCTGCCGCGAAGGCGACCCCGACTGGTCGACGGGCGTGCCCGTGCGTGAGGAGACCATCCCCGTACGGCGGGCGGTCCCGGTCGGCGAGGCCCGCTTCCTCGCGGTGATCCAGCGCTCCACGAACCTGTCCTCGGCGCGCACCCCGTCGCGCCTGGAGCTCACCTACCTGCAGAGCGCCTCCGACCTGGCGCAGATGGTGGCCGAGGGACGCTTCCCGTTCTCCGGGGAGGAGCCGATCCTGGTCCGCTCCCCGCGTGTCGGCGACGGCCTGCTGCGGCTGGACCGGGCGGGCCGCGTGACGTACGCGTCGCCGAACGCGCTGTCGGCCTACCGGCGGCTCGGTCTGCACGCGGATCTGGTCGGGGCCGAGCTGGGCCGGGTGACCGCCACGCTCTGCTACTCCGACGAGCCGATCAACGAGGACCTGATGATCGTGGCCAGCGGGCGCGCGGCCAAGGAGACCGAGGTCGAGTCCGGCGGGACGATCGTGCAGCTCCGGGCGATTCCGCTGATCGTCGGCGGGGGCCGCATCGGCGCGCTGGTGCTCATCCGTGACGTGACGGAGCTGCGCCGCCGCGAACGCGAGCTGATGACCAAGGACGCGACCATCCGCGAGATCCACCATCGGGTCAAGAACAACCTGCAGACGGTGGCCGCGCTGCTCCGGCTCCAGGCGCGGCGCCTGCGCGTGCCCGAAGGGCGGGAGGCGCTGGAGGAGGCGGTGCGGCGGGTCGGCTCGATCGCGATCGTGCACGAGACGCTCTCTCACGCGCCGGAGGAGTTCGTCGACTTCGACGACATCGCCGACCGGGTGATCGCGATGGCGGGCGAGGTGTCGGCGGCGGAGGCGGCGGTCACCCCGCGACGGATAGGCAGCTTCGGCACCCTTCCGTCGCTCATCGCCACACCTCTGGCGATGGCTCTCACCGAACTTCTCCAGAACGCCTTGCAACACGGCCGCCCCAAACACCTGCAAGTGGTCGTGGAACCGACTCCCGACAGGCTGCACGTGACCGTCTGGGACGACGGTCAGGGCCTGCCCGCCGGCTTCGAACTGGACAATTCCACGAGTCTGGGCCTGCAGATCGTCCGCACGCTCGTGGTCGGCGAACTCTCGGGCAAGCTCTCGATCGCCCCTCGCCTGGAGGGCGGCACAGAAGTGACGCTCTCCATTCCGTTGCCGACCGCCTGACGGGCGGTTGGGCTAGGCAGTGGCGCGAGCGCGGGCGCGGGCGCTGCGGCGCTTCAAGGCCCTGCGCTCGTCCTCGCTCAGGCCGCCCCAGACGCCGGCGTCCTGGCCGGACTCAAGGGCCCACTTCAAGCACAGGTCGACCGCCGAACACGAGCGGCACACCTGCTTGGCCTCTTCGATCTGCATGAGCGCCGGGCCGGTGTTTCCGATCGGGAAGAACAGCTCGGGGTCGACGTCACGGCAGGCAGCTCGGTGGCGCCAGTCCATGCGTTCACTCCTTAGTAGATGGAACCTCTGGTCGGCTCCGTGCGGCTACTACTTTGTGAAGAGTTTCACTAACTCGCGCGAGCAGTGACCCGGATCCTGCTTTGGACCGGGGTTGCCCGCTGAGCGTCGGAGTGGACCCGGTGGGGCTTGTTAAAGGTCCTACGTTCCGACGTCAAAGTTGAGCCTGTCAGCCACTGAGAGTGCACGCAAGAGGGTTGGTAGGAAGTTTTGGTGTGGATGGATGTCGGATGCGTCACACAATGACCGAATGTAACCAGCTAGACCAGAACTTGTAATGCGTTCGGGATAGAGCGGAATGTCACCGACTCCCGTTCTCCCAGGTAGTCGCCGTCCAGCTCGAAGGCCACAGGGCGGTCCGCCGCGAGCGTGAACTCGGACTCGTCGTGGAGCTGGACGAGGTGCCGGCCCGATGGAAGGGTGTCACGCTCCGTGAGGATCTGCCGGATGGCGGGAAGTATCGAGGTCACGCCTATCTCTTGGAGTCCCAGCAGGTCGAGCCCGGTCTCGAAGCCGGCCCAGGGCGTGGGCAGGACCGGTCGGGTGCCGATGTAGGTCCAGGGCGAGGCGTTGGAGATGATGGCCATGTACACGCCCTTGGCGGCGGGAATGCCGGGACCGCTCAGTGTCATCGCCGGGTGGCGCTTGTCGGTGGCGAGGTAGTGGCGCAGCGCGGTGTTGACGTATCGCGTGGGTGTCGCCTTCCGGCCTGTGCCGCGCAGCCCCTCGACGGCTCGGATGACCTCGGCGTTGTACCCCATCCCAGCACCGAAGGTGAAATATCGGCTCTCGTTCTCCCAAAGGGCTTGCCCCAACCCCACGGTCCTGCGGCGGCCGTCACGCAGCGCCTCGAGCACGGCGCCCGTGGCCTCGACCGGGTCGTTCGGCAGGCCCAGGTCGCGGGCGAACACGTTCGCGCTGCCCCCCGGGATGACGATCAGCGCGGGCCGCCCGGCACTGGGATCGTCCTGGTACGCGGGGTCGTCGCCGTTGACGGCGTTGAGCAGGCCGTTCACGGCCTCGTTGATCGTCCCGTCGCCACCCAGCACGGCCACGACGTCGTAGCCCTTGGCGTGCGCGGTGGTGGCCAGCGCGGCCGCGTGGCCCCGGTACCGGGTCTGTTCCACGGTCAGCTCGACGGCGGCGCCGAGCGCGCGGATCAGTACGTCACGCCGGCGGGCATTCGTGGTCGTGGCCTTGGGGTTGACCAGGAGCATCGCTCGCATGTCGTTCAGCGTAGCCGGTGTCCGATATCTGGCTTATCGGCCATTAGTCGGAATCAGGAGGCGGCAAGGGGCACCGATAGGGTTTGGGGCGTGAACCGACCATGGACACTTCTCGCCGCCGCGCTCATCGTCGCCCTGGAGGGCCTGGTGGCGCTCGGTCTCGGTCTGTACGTCGCGGTGGAGACGCTGGCCGGCGCGGCGGAGGACATCACCAGCGCGCTGGCCGAGTCGGTGTTCGGGGTGCTGATCGGCGCGGGGTTGGTCTGGGTGGCCTGGGGCGGCCTGTACAAGATGGAGCGATGGGGGAGATCGCCCAGCGTGCTGGCCCAGATCTTCGTGCTCCCCATCGCGATCACGCTCATCCAGTCGGACAAGCCGCTCTATGGGATCCCGCTGATCGTGGTGGCCGTCGCCGGCCTCGGCACGTTGCTCGCGCCCCCCACCACCCACGCCCTATATGGCGAGGACTCGCAGAAGGGTTAGTCGTCGTCCAGGGTCAGTCGTTCAGGGTCGGTCTGTCCAGGGTCGGTCTGTCCAGGGTCAGTCGTCCGCGGTCAGGCCCTCGCGCAGCTGGGCCAGCGTGCGGGCCAGCAGCCGTGAGACGTGCATCTGCGAGATGCCCAGCTCGGTGGCGATCTGCGACTGGGTCATGTTGCCGAAGAAGCGCAGCAGCAGGATGCGCTTCTCGCGGGGCGGCAGCCGTTCGAGCAGCGGCTTGAGCGACTCGCGGTACTCGACGCCTTCGAGCGACTCGTCCACGATGCCCAGCGAGTCGGACACGGCGGGCGCGTCGTCGTCACCGGAGTCGGGCGCGTCGAGGGACACGGTGGAGTAGGCGTTGGCCGACTCCAGACCCTCGAGCACCTCCTCCTCGGTCATCTTGAGGAAGGCGGCCAGCTCCGCGACGGTCGGCGCCCGGCCCTCGCGCTGCGACAGCTCGCTGATCGCCTTGGTCAGCGACAGCTTGAGCTCCTGCAGGCGGCGCGGCACGCGCACCGCCCAGCCCTTGTCACGGAAGTGGCGCTTGATCTCGCCGACGATCGTGGGCGTGGCGTAGGTGGAGAACTCCACACCGCGGTTGAGGTCGAAGCGGTCGATGGACTTGATCAGCCCGATGGTGGCGACCTGGGTGAGGTCGTCGAGCCACTCGCCCCGGTTGCGGAAGCGACGGGCCAGATATTCGACCAGAGGAAGGTGAAGCTCGACCAGCTCGTCCCTGATGCGCTGCCGACGCGGCTCGTCAGGCCCCAGCTCGGCCAGCTCGGCGAAGAGGATGCGGGCCCGCACCCTGTCGGGCACGGCGTGGTCGCTGGTGGCCATGGCTCCCGTCCTTTCCGTCACGCCGGCCTCGCCGTGCCTCGGCGCTTCCGCAGGACGATCGCCATGCGATCGGGAGAGTCGATCACCGCTTCCACATCGTCTGCCAGGGCGGTCAAGACCATCCAGGCGAAGTCGTCCCGCTTTGGCGCGGGGCTGCCGACCGTCGCGACCTCGACCCTGACCTGCATTTCCTGCCCGGTCAGCTCGAACTCGGCGGTCAGCTCGGTCCCGGGCACAGCCTCGCTCAGCAGCATCGCGCACGCCTCGTCGACCGCGATCCGCAGATCCTCGATCTCGTCCAGCGTGAAGTCGAGCCGTGCGGCCAGCCCGGCGGTGGCCGTACGCAGTACGGACAGGTAGGCACTCGCGGCCGGGAGCCTGATGCTCACCACGTCGCGGATGCCGGCCACGCCCTCAGCCCGCGTCTCGGTTTCCTCGGTCACGTTCCTCCTCGCGTAAACGGCGCTGACTGCAACTTACCGCTCCCGGGAGGTGGTTGGCGGAATCAGACTCGCCATCGACAGAAAAGGCTCTGCGCGGAAGGTCGCCGCACAGAGCCTTTGTGCCGATTTAGGCGGCCTTGGTCTCCCAGAAGATCTTGGAGATTTCGTCAATCTTGCCGAGAAGGTCCTCGGCCTTGGTCACCTCGACCGTGCCCTTGCCCCCTGCCGCGCCGGCGAGCTTCGTGGCCTCCCAGAAGAGCTGGTGCAGCTGAGGGTACTGCTCGAGGTGCGGGGGCTTGAAGTAGTCGGTCCAGAGCACCCACAGGTGGTGCTTGACCAGCTCGGCCCGCTCCTCCTTGATGGAGAGCGCGCGGGCGCGGAAGATCGGGTCCTCGTTGGCCGCGTACTTCTCCATGATCGCCTTGACCGACTCCGCCTCGATCCGGGCCTGCGCGGGGTCGTACACCCCACAGGGCAGGTCGCAGTGGGCGGAAGCGACATGCTTGGGTCGTAGCAGTCGTGCGAGCATCAGAAAGTCCTTCCTTGATGCTGAATCAGCTTGGTCCAACTACCGACCTTACTCGGGTCCAAACGCCTGCGGCGGAGGGGGTCACAGCCCATGAGAGTGCGTGTCGAGGGGGATTCGATGCGGCCCGCGCTGGTGCCCGGCGACTGGCTTCTCGTACGGCGTGGCGCCGCGGTGCGTCCCGGCGATCTGGTCGTGGCGCGGCTGCCAGGTGAGCCCGGTCGGCTGATCGTCAAGCGGGCCCATTGGCACGGCGATGACGGCTGGTGGCTGGAGAGCGACAACCAGCGGGCCGGTGGGCGCCGCGACAGCTGGGACTTCGGCCCGGTGAACGACATCGTGGGCCGGGTGGTGCTGCGCTACTGGCCGCTCCTGCGGCGGGCGCGGTAGGCGGCGACGTTGGCCCTGCTGGCGCACCGGGCGGAGCAGTAACGGCGCGAGCGGTTGGAGGAGGTGTCGAGGAAGGCCCGTGGGCACTGCGGCTCCTGGCAGCGGCCGAGCCGGTCGGCGCCCAACTCGGCGACCAGCGCGGCCAGGCCCATCACGGCGCCGGCGGCGGCTGTGCCGTGCGCGTCCACAGCGAGGTGGAGGTGCCAGCGCTGCCCGTCGTGGTCCGACAGTTGGGGGCGCACCGGATGGCGCACGAGCAGCGCGTTCAGCCGCGCCACGACGGCCTGCTCGCCACCGGTCCCGTCGAACAGGGCCGCCAGCTCGTCATGCAGCTCTATGAGCTCCGCCGGCGGGTGCGGATCGTTCACCAGCCGGACCGCCCACTCGGCGTAAGAGGTGAGGTCCATGCCGGAGTATTACACGAGCCGCGGGGCGCCCCGGCCTCGGACGCCCCGCCGCGGGCCGCAGAGGCCTGCCTCGGGCCCCGCTTTGGAGGCCCCGCTGAAGGTCAGCCCTCCGGGTGCAGGACGCGCCTGAGGAAGGAGCGGGTCCGCTCCTGCTTCGGGTCGCCGATCACCTCGGTGGGCGATCCCTCCTCGACGATCACCCCGCCGTCCATGAACACCACGCGGTCGGCCACCTCGCGGGCGAACCCCATCTCGTGGGTGACCACCAGCATGGTCATGCCCTCCTCCGCCAGCTTGCGCATGACGGCGAGCACGTCGCCGACCAACTCGGGGTCCAGCGCCGAGGTGGGCTCGTCGAAGAGCATCAGGTCCGGGTTCATGGCCAGCGCCCTGGCGATGGCCACCCGCTGCTGCTGTCCGCCGGAGAGCTTGCCGGGATATTCGTCGCACTTGTCGCCGACGCCGACCTTGGCCAGGTTCTCCCTGGCGACGATCTCGGCCTCCTTCTTGCTGCGGTTCAGCACCCGCTGCTGGGCGATCATCACGTTCTGCAGCGCGGTCAGGTGCGGGAAGAGGTTGAACTGCTGGAACACCATGCCGACGTGCCGCCGGGCGGCGTCGATGTCGGCGTCGGCATGGGTCAGCTCCACGCCGTTGACGAACACCCGGCCCTTGGTGGGCGTCTCCAGCACGTTCACGCAGCGCAGCAGCGTCGACTTGCCGGATCCTGAGGGGCCGATGACGCAGACCACCTGGCCGGGTTCGACGGTGAAGTCGATGCCCTTGAGCACCTCGTTGTCGCCGAAGTACTTGTGCAGTTCCCTGATCTCTACGGCGTGCGTCACCGTTTCCTCCCCTGGCGCGCTTCGAGGCGGCGTACCACGAACCCGAGCGGGATCGTGATCAGCAGGTAAGTGGCGCCGGCCACGATCAGCGGCGTGCTGTTGGCCTGGTCGATCGTGGTGTCGGAGCCGAACTTGGTCAGCTCGGTGGTCGCCGCCGTCACGCCCAGCGTGAAGACCAGCGAGGAGTCCTTGAACAGCAGGATCAGCTCGTTGGTCAGCGGCGGGATCACGATCCTGATGGCCTGGGGCAGGATGATGGAGAGCATCGCCCGGCCCGGCTTCATGCCGAGCGACCTGGCCGCCTCCATCTGCCCCTTGGGCACCGCCTGGATGCCCGCGCGGAACGACTCGGCCATGTAGGCGGCGGCCACCAGGCCCAGCGCGAGCGCCACCGTCCCGTAGACGTCACCGGGGAGCTTGAACCCGGGGAAGGCGATCGGCAGGCCGAACCCGAGCAGCAGGAAGATGATCAGCGCGGGCAGGCCGCGGAAGATCTCGATGTAGACGAGGGCGACCACCCGGTAGGGGACCACCGAGGACAACCGCATCAGCGCCAGCACGAGACCGAGCGCGAAGCCGATCACATAGCCGGCGACGGTGAAGATCAGGGTGTTCTTCAACGCCACCGTGAACAGCGTGGGGAACATCCCGGCGGCGACCTTGCCGTTCAGGAAGTTCTCGAAGATCCTCGGCCAGTCCGCGAGCAGGATCACCGCGATGAGGACCAGGGCGAAGACGGCGTACTGGATGGCGAGGCTGACGCGACGGCGCTGGCGGGGGCTGAGCCCGCTTTTCGCGGGCTCAGCCGTGGTCGGCGTGGTCGTCATGATCAGGAGGTGGGCGTCGGGGTCGTGACGGGCGCGGCGCCCATCCACTCCTGGTACTCCTTGGTCCAGGTGCCGTCCTTGATGGCCTCGGCCAGGGACTCGTTGATGACCTTGAGCAGCGCGGCGTTGCCCTTCTTGACGGCGAAGCCGTACTGGGCGTGGGTCGGCACCTGGCCGGACAGCTCATAGGCGGAGGAGACGTTCGGCTTCTTCATCCAGTCGACCACGACCGGCAGGTCCTGTATCACCATGTCGACCTGGCCGGACTGCAGCGCGAGCAGCAACTTGCCGGAGTCCTTGAACTCCTTGGCCTCGATGCCCTTGCCCTTGGCGAGCGTGAGGCTGGTCGTGCCGGCCTGCACCCCGACGCTCAGACCCTTGGTCTTGGCGGTCTCGAGGTCGGGCACACCGGCGCCCTTCTTGGTCACCAGGCCGAGCACTTCGTCGAAGTAGGGGTTGGAGAAGTCGAGGTGCTGCTTGCGGTCCGGCGTGATCGTCATACCGGCGGCGGCGACGTCGCACTTGGCGGCGCTCAGCGCGGCGCCGCCCTTGATCGAGTCGAAGTCGATGTCCACGATGTCCTGCGTCACCCCCAGCTTCTTGGCGACCAGGTCGATCATGTCCACGTCGAACCCGACGACCTTGCCGCTGGCGTCCTTGGACTGGAACGGCGGGTACGGCAGGTTGGTGCAGGTGGTCAGCTTTCCGGGGGCGACCAGCTGTACTCCGCCCGCCGCCGTGGCGGATGCGGAGGACGAGGCGCTGGTGCCCGTCTGCGAGGTGCTGCCGCAGGCGGACAGCGCCAGGGCGGCGGTCAGGGCGAGCGCACCGGTGGTGTAGCCACGGCGCGTCCTGGGCCAGAGGGCCATGTGCAGGCCTCCTCGAGTGATATGTAAGGAAAGTTGGTTTTTGTGAAGTTTAAATGGGCTTTTGCTGCGGTCCGTCATCTGACAATTAACAATGCGTCAACGGAACGGAGTCGGTACTGAGACAGACCCCATCTCAGCATGTGGCACTATGGAGCGACGGGTGACCCCCGTAACCCCTCTCACGAGACGATCGAGGAGGGGCATCTGGCGGCTACCGAAGCCAGGCCTCTCGCGCCGTCTGCCGAAGGTCTCATCCGTCCGATGACTACTGGGGTCGCTGTGACTACCACACCCGCTTCCGTCGAATCCCTCGATCTCGATCCCGCCTTCGCGTTGCACCGCGGCGGGAAGCTCGAGGTCCGATCCACCATTCCCGTCCGCAACGCCGACGACCTTTCCCTTGCCTACACCCCCGGGGTCGCCCGCGTCTGCACCGCGATCGCCGACACGCCGTCACTCGTCAACGACTACACCTGGGTCTCCAACGTGGTCGCCGTCGTCTCCGACGGCACGGCCGTGCTCGGTCTCGGCGACATCGGCCCGGCGGCCGCCATGCCCGTGATGGAGGGCAAGGCGCTGCTGTTCAAGGAGTTCGGGGGCGTCGACGCGGTCCCGATCTGCCTCGACTGCACCGACGTCGACGCCCTGGTCGAGACAGTCGTGCGACTGGCGCCCTCGTTCGGCGGCATCAACCTGGAGGACATCAGCGCGCCCCGCTGCTTCGAGGTCGAAGACCGGCTGCGGGACCTGCTCGACATCCCGGTCTTCCACGACGACCAGCACGGCACCGCCATCGTGGCCCTCGCCGCGCTGACCAACGCGGCCCGCCTGACCGGCCGCTCTCTGGGCGACCTGCGCGCCGTGGTGGCCGGAGCCGGCGCGTCCGGGGTCGCGGTCACCCGGATCCTCCTGGAGGCCGGCATCGGCGACATCGCGGTCGCCGACTCCAAGGGCATGATCTACGACGGCAGGGAAGGGCTCAACCCGGTCAAGGCGGCACTGGCCCGCGACACCAACAAGGCGGGTCACAAGGGCTCGACCGAGGAGGCCCTGGCGGGCGCCGACGTCTTCCTCGGCCTGTCCGGCTCGACGGTGTCGGAGGCGGCCATCGCCTCGATGGCCGCGGACTCGATCGTGTTCGCCCTGTCCAACCCCACCCCCGAGGTGCATCCCGAGGTGGCCGCGAAGTACGCCAAGGTGGTCGCGACCGGCCGCTCCGACTTCCCCAACCAGATCAACAACGTGCTGGCCTTCCCCGGCGTCTTCCGCGGCGCGCTCGACGTCCGGGCCACCACGATCACCGAGAACATGAAGGTCGCGGCCGCCGTCGCGCTCGCGGACGTGGTGGGCGCGGACGTCAGGGCCGACTACGTCATCCCCAGCCCGTTCGACGCGCGCGTGGCGCCCGCGGTGACCGCCGCCGTCGCCGCCCAGGCCCGCGCCGACGGGGTCGCCCGCCTGTAGCTCGCCGTCGCCCGCCTGTAGCTCGTCGGCAACCGCTACTCCCGCAGGAACCTGTACCTTCTCGGGAACCCGCTACTCCCTCAGGAAACCGCCAAATTTCCTTTACTCTCCGTGCTATAAAGAGGGCTCTCTGTAAGGATGCGGGCGCAGATTCCTGTTGCCGCGAGGAGAGCGATGGAACGCGAGCCCAATCGACTGCTACAGCAGCTGATCGCGGAGGCCGGCTTCTCCCACAAGGGGTTGGCCAGGCGCCTCAACGACCTGGGAGCCGCGCGTGGCACCCCTGGCCTGAAATACGACCACAGCTCCGTGCTGCGCTGGATCGGCGGTCAGCGGCCTCGGGACCCTGTGCCGTGCCTCCTTACCGAGATTTTCGCACTCCGGCTCGGCAGGCCCTTCTCCCCCGTGGAGGTGGGCATGCCGGCCATCGTTACACCCCTGGATCTCGGACAGGAGTTCACGCACACGTGGAAGGAGGGAGTCGCGACCGTGACGGCGCTTTGGCGGGCCGATATGGACAGGCGGCGGTTCCTGATCGATTCGACTTTCGCGATCGGCGCGGGCTCGGTAGGGGCCGTCCGCTGGCTGACGGCCCCGCCGGAAGAACGCCCGGGCGGCTCTGGCGCACGCCGCGTCGGCAGGGCCGACATCACCGCGATCCACGAGGTCACCCGTTCGTTCGGTGAGCTCGACAACAGGTTCGGCAGCGGACGCGTCCGCGCGTCGGTCATCAAATACCTCGACACCGCGGTCTCGCCACTGCTCAAAGAGGGCGCCTACGGCGAGGCCACGGGCAGGCAACTGGCCGGGGCCGCCGCGGAGCTGACCCGCCTGGCCGGTTGGATGGCCTACGACCTGGAGCAGCACGGCCTGGCCCAGCGCTACCTGATCCAGGCGCTGCGCCTGGCCCAGGGTGCCGACGACCACGCGCTGGGCGGCGAGATCCTGGCCGGCATGGCGCACCAGGCCATCTACATGGGCCAGCACGCCCACGCGCTCGATCTGGCCAGGGCCGCCCAGCTCTCGGCCCGCCGCGCGGGCGTCCACACCCTGCTGTGCTCCGGCCTGGTGCTGGAGGCACACGCCCAGGCGGGCCTCGGCGACGCGCGCTCCTGCGGCAACGCGCTGCACGCGGCCGAGGTGGCCTTCGACTCGCGGGCCCCGGCCGACGAGCCGGCCTGGCTGAGCTACTTCGACGAGGCGTACCTGTCGGCCAAGTTCGCCCACTGCTTCCGCGACCTGGGGGAGGGGGAGCGGGTCGTCCGGCAGGCGCACCGCTCGCTCGACATGGACGGCCGCTACGTGCGCGGGCGGATGTTCAACCTGTCGCTCCTGGCGGCCGGGCTGCTGCAGTGCGGAGAGTTGGAGGAGGCGTGCAAGGTGGCGGAGACCGCGTTCAAGCTGGCCGGTGAGCTGCAGTCGGTGCGGTCTCGTTCGTACGCGGCAGATCTGCGTCGGCGGCTGGAGCCGTACAAGAGCGAACCTGTGGTGCGGGCGCTGCGCGAGCTGTCGGCCGTGTGAGCCTTCCTTCATGAGATGAGCCCGCTTTTATGAGATGAGCCCGCCGCCGGATCTCCGGTGGCGGGCTCGTTTCGTTCAACCTATTACTGCATCATCTCGCCGTTGGGGCCGACGATCGACTTGGTCTCGGCGTACTGGGCCTTGTTGTAGACGTCAGCGGTCTCGCCGTCGAAGTAGGCGGAGCTGATGAAGTCGATCCGGCCGTTGCCATCCTGGTCGTGGAACATGCTCGTCACGCCGTTGACGTAGCCGGTGCGCTTGTTGTTGTCGTACTTCATCAGCCAGGGGCCGCCGTCGGCGCCGGGGGTCATGGAGCACTTCAGCACCTGGTGCGTCTCGACCTTGAACGTGTTGACCTGGTAGGTCTTCGTACCGGTCTTGCCGGCGCACCACTTGGGCGTCACGCCGGTGAAGGCCTTGTCGCCGTCGGGGTGGGGGGCGCTGGGGTAGCCGAAGGCGGTGACGGTCTGGCCCATGGGCTGGTTCCAGGCGACACCCTGACCGCCGACGGCGTCACCGAGACGGCCCAGGTCCTTGGCGATGCCGATGACGTACTCGGCCGTGTAGTACTTGCGTGAAAGGCCGGGCTTGACCCACTTTTGTAGGTAGTAGTGGGTGATGAGGTAATTGCCGGACTTGTCGATGGTCTTCTTGCCCGGGCCCTTGTACGCCTCGTACTCCGGCAGGGTGACGGGCACCGTCTCGGGCTCGCCCAGCTTGAAGCCGTTGCCCTTGCCGGTCTTGGCGGCCTCGTACTCCTTGTCGCCTACCTCGACCTTCTCCAGGACCGCGGCGGGGAAGTCGGGGCCCACCTTGTCGGCCGGGGTGTCGGCGCCCTCGGACCAGCAGTGGCCGAGAGTCAGGACGCACTTGGCGTACTCGGCGGGGCTGATCTCAACCGGCTTGACCCATTTGTCGCCGCGCCACTCCTGGAACTCCTTGAACGACACCTTCTTGTCGTTCGGGAGCGCGAAGCCGTTGTGCACGGCCACGAACGCGAAGTCGCCGTCGTAGTCGTCGTAGGTGTCCAGGTCGTAGCTGGTGAACGCGTAGGCGCCCGCGTAGACACCGAAGGGCGCCTTACCCTGGAAGTAGCCGGGGACGAACACCCACTTGCGGAAGACGTCCTTGCCGCGCTCGTAGACGCAGTGGCCCGCCGTGGCGATCAGGTTGCGGTTCCTGGCCTGGACGGACGTGGCCGAGCACCAGCGGTAGTTGCCGCCGCTGTCGAGGAAGAAGACCTTGCCGATGGTCTTGGGCAGGTTCACGGCCTTGGTCTTGCTGGCAGCGGGCGTGGTGCCGGTGGGGGAGGCCGAGCCCGGCTTGCCGTCGGGCGTCTTCGCTTGCGTGGAGACCAGCTTCTGTACGTCCTTGGCGTCGACGTTGTACTGCGTGGCCTTCTTGAGGGCGGCACCGTTGGCGTCGAGCCAGAAGTAGGCGTTGCTGTAGGCCTCGGCGGCCTTGGGGGCGAGTGGGTCCTGGACCCAGTCGGGGGCGGCGTTGGCGGGAAGGGCGAGGGCGGCGGCGCTCAGGCTGGCGGCGGTCAGGGGGACGAGCAGGCGCTTCACTGAGGATCTCCACAAAGTTAACAAGCAGGTTGTTAAGACCCTATCGACCCTCTGGTCACTCTGGTAACAGATTGTGCAGGAATGTTACGGAAAATGGTGGGGGCCCAGGTCGCGACCTGGGTTGTTCCGGAAAAGGCCGAAGGGCCCGGCAGGATGCCGGGCCCTTCGGTAAAGCTGGTGAACGATGACCTAGGTCGTCGTTCGATCCCTAGCGAACTACGGGATGAGCTTGCCGGACCACGAAGCCGCAGCGGACTTGTAGATCGCGGCGGTCTCACCGTCGAAGATCGGCGAGGTGATCGTGTCGTAGCGCTTGTTGCCATCGACGTCCACGATGAGGCTGGTGACGCCGGTGACGAAGCCAAGACGCTTCGCGTTGCTGTAGTTCGCCAGCCACGGTCCACCGTCGTAACCGGCGGTGACGGCGCACTTCAGCGACTGCTGCTCCTCGACCTTACGGGCCGGGACCTTGATGACCTTGCTGTCGGACTTGCCGTAGCACCACTTCGGCGTAACGCCGGTGTAGGGCTTGCTGCCGTCAGGGTTGGCACCGTAGGGGTAGCCGAAGGTACGAACGACCTTGCCCGGAGCCTGGTTCCACGCGACACCCTGGCCACCGACGTTGTCACCGAGGCGACCGACGTCCTTGACCTCGTGGCCGAAGACGAAGAACTCGGTGCGGAAGTACTCGACCTTGGCGGTCTTCTTCACCCAGTACTTCACGAAGTAGTGGGTGATGGTGAAGTTGCCCTTGGGGTCGATCTTCCGGTAGCCCGGGCCCGTGTACGCCTTGTACTGCGACTCGGTGACCTGCTCGGTGAAGGTTGCGTTGGTGGCCTTGCCACCGTTCACCTGGCCGGTGGGGGCTGCGTTGTACTGCTCGACACTGACTTCCTTGAGCGTCTTGATGGCGCCAGGGAAGTCGGGGCCGGCGAGGTCCTCGATCGTGGAGGGCTTGGCCCAGCAGTCCGGGGTCTCGCCGCCGTTGAGGTCCTTGCACTTGAGGTACTCGGCCTCAGTGATCGAGCTGTTCTTGACGTCCTTGTCGCCCTGGTAGGCGTCGTACTCCGACTTCGAGACCTTCTTGGCGGTGTTCAGCGTGCCGCCGATGCCGTTGTACACGGTGACGAACGCGTAGTCGCGGTCGAAGTCCTCGTACACATCGAAGTCGTAGTGCGTGAACGCCTGCTTGCCCACGTACAGGCCGTAAGGCACCTTGCCCTGGTAGTAACCCGGGACGAAGACCCAGCGCGAAACGACCTCGTCGTTGCCGGCGATGTCGTAGACGCAGTGACCGGCCGTGGCGACCAGGTTGCGGTACTGCGACTGGACCGAGGTGCCCGAGCACCAGTACAGCTTGCCGTCGCGGCCCTCGAAGAACACCTTGCCGATGGTCTTCGGCATGTTGACGTTCTGGGACTTGACGGCGACCTTCTTCTCCTCGCCGATCGGCAGGGAGTTGCCGGGCTTGGTGTCGGCGCTATAGCCGCCACCACGGGAGATCTTCGAAACCTCGAGCGAGTCGGGGTTGAAGGCCACAGCCGACTTGAGAGCGGCGTAGTTGGACTTGCTCCAGAAGTCCAGCGTCTCAGCAGCCTGAGCAGCCGTCTTCGCGAGCGGGTCGCTCGCAACGTCGCTGGTGGCCTGAGCGGTGCCGGCGAGGCCAGCAGCCAGCAGACCGGTGGCCAGAATGGCGCCACCGGCGGGGAGGAGGATGCGCTTCAAGGTAACTCCTTGCTCTGTCGTGGAGCGCTTATTGCGCCCCATGCGTCAGTAAAGGGATAGCCAGAACTTACAGTGTGGATCTTGAAGTTCGGTAGCTACTTTGACGGGAAAAACGGCGCTAAGTCGGGCGTGATCGTTCTGTGATGTTTAAGTCGCGATAGAGGACGACTTGCCGGAAGTGCCGGATGACACCGTTTCCGCAGATCAACATAAGGAAGTTGTCAGTGTGGCTGCGGTGGCTCGAGTGCCGCCCTCCGGACGGCCGCTCGGCTGATGTGACGCAGATCACATCGTGTTGATGGCACCGTCCGGGCGTCCCATGCGTCAAAACGCCCTTCAGATTTGCCCGGGAACGCCGAAGGGCCCGGCGATGCCGGGCCCTTCGCGAGTTACCACTGTGCGCACCGTCCTGGAACGGTCGCGTTGTGTTACTTAGAGGATCTTGCCGGACCACACGTTCGCAGCGGACTTGTACACCGCAGCGGTCTCACCGTCGAAGTACGGCGAGGAGATGTAGTCGACTCGCTTGTTGCCGTCCTGGTCGTTGAAGGTGCTGGTTACACCGTTCACGTAGCCGAGACGCTTGGTGTTGCTGTAGTTGAGCAGCCAAGGGCCACCGTCGGCGCCCTCGGTCATCGCGCACTTGAGCGCGACGTGCTCCTCGATCTTCTTGGCGGCCGAACCGACGACCTTCTTGCTGGTCTTGCCGTAGCACCACTTGGGCGTGATGCCCGTGTAGTTCTTGTGGCCGTCAGGGTGCGCCGCGGCCGGGTAGCCGAACACGCGGACGTACTTGCCCGTGGGCTGGTTCCAGGACACGCCCTGGCCACCGACGACGTCACCGAGGCGACCGGCGTCCTTGGCGAAGCCCTCGACGATGTAGAAGACAGTCTTGTAGTAACCCTTGATGTCTGTCTTCTTCACCCAGTTCTTGACGAAGTAGTGGGTGATCGTGAAGTTGCCCTTGGAGTCGATCTTCCGGTAACCCGGGCCCTTGTAGGCGTCGTACTCGGTCTTGGTGACGTTCTCCGTCTTGGTGGCGGCGGGCGCCTTGGTGCCGTTGGCCTTGCCCGTCGGAGCGGCGTCGTACTGCTCCTTGGCGACCTCGGTGAGGGCCTTGATGGCACCGGGGTAGTCCGGGCCCACGACATCGATCTTGCTGTCCGTCTTGGCCCAGCAGTCCGGCGTCTCGCCGCCGTTGAGGTCCTTGCACTTCTGGTACTCGGCCTCAGTGATCGCCACGTCCTTGGCGTCCTTGATGCCCTGGAACTTGTCGAAGTCGGCCTTGGAGACCTGCTTCGCGCTGCCGCCACCGAGCTGGATGCCGTTGTAGACGGTCACGAACGCGTAGTCGCGGTCGTAGTCCTCGTACACGTCGAAGTCGTAGTGGGTGAAGGCCTGCTTACCCACGTAGATCCCGAACGGCGTCTTGCCCTGGTAGTAGCCGGGGACGAAGACCCACTTGGACATGACGTCCGAGTTGGTGGCGGTGTCGTAGACGCAGTGACCGGCCGTGGCGACCAGGTTGCGGTACTTGGACTGAACCGAAGTGGCCGAGCACCACTTCTTCTCGCCCTTGCTGTTGACGAAGAACACCTTGCCGATGGTCTTCGGCATGTTCACGTTCTGGACCTTGGTGGAGGTCTTCTTCTCCTGGCCGATCGGGACGGACGAGCCAGGCTTGCTGTCGGCGCTGTAGCCGCCCTTGCTCTGCAGCTTGGCGACGTCGCCGGAGTCCCAGACGTTGGACTCCTTCGCGGCCTTGAGGGCGGCGTTGTTGGTGCCCGCCCAGAATTCCGCGATGGCCTTGGCGTCAGCGGCGCTCTTCGCCATCGGGTCGGAGGCTACGTCGCTGGCGGCCGTGGCCGTACCGGCGAGACCGGCAGCCAGAAGGCCGGTAGCCAGGATGGCACCACCGGCGGGGATGAGGATGCGCTTCAAGGGAACTGCTCCTTGCTCTGTCGTGAGTCGCAACAAGCGACCCATGCGTCAGTAAAGGGATAGCAAGGAACATAGCGTGGTGATCTCCGCAGGTAAAAGCCGTTCTGGGGCATCTGGAAGCCCGCCTTACCGCTGTGACCGTCCTGTTACCAGTCAGAGATCTTCGCGGTAAGTGATCGATAGACCACGTTTTCGCTGGGTATGTGCGGGGTGCGGCGGATGAGCGGTGAGGGGTGCGTCACGTCGAGTAGGCGGCTCAATGTGACTTAGATCACAGGAACCAGATTGGCCCCAGCTCCGTCTAATATCGCCAAATCCGCCGAAAGGATCTTGTGGGAGCACGCAAAAGGGGCCCGGCCGAATCCGGCCGAGCCCCTTTTTGCGTGCTGAGTGGTTACTTGTACAGCTCGCCGTTCGGGCCGACGATCTTGCCGGACCACGCGTTCTTGGCCGAGTTGTACACCGACGCGGTCTCACCGTCGAAGTACGGCGAGGTGATGTAGTCGATGCGGTCGTTGCCGTCCTGGTCGGCGAACGTGCTGGTCACGCCGTTGACGTAGCCCAGACGCTTGCCGTTGCTGTAGTTGGCCAGCCAGGGGCCGCCGTCGAAGCCGGGCGTCACGGCGCACTTGAGGCCGATGTGCTCCTCGATCTTCAGCCACGGGGCGCCCACGGCCTTGGCGGTGGTCTTGTTGTAGCACCACTTCGGCGTCACGCCGCTGTAGGGCTTGTTGCCGTCGGGGTGCGGGCCGGCCGGGTAGCCGAACGCGCGGACCTGCTTGCCGGTGGGCTGGTTCCAGGACACGCCCTGGCCGCCGACGACGTCGCCGAGACGGCCGGCGTCCTTGGACAGCAGGATGTAGTAGCGCCCGCCCCAGTTCCGCTTGGGACCGACGAAGCCGTCGTACTCCTTCTTGGTCACCTGCTTGACGCCGTTGAAGGAGATGCCGTTGTAGACGGTCACGAACGCGTAGTCGCGGTCGTAGTCCTCGTACACGTCGAAGTCGGTGTGGGTGAAGGCCTGCTTGCCCACGTAGATCCCGAACGGGGCCTTGCCCTCGTAGTAGCCGGGCACGAAGACCCAGTTGTCGAGCAGGGCCTTGTTGCTGTCGGTGTCGTAGACGCAGTGGCCGGCCGTGGCGACCAGGTTGCGGTAGTTCGACTGGATGGAGGTGGCCGAGCAGTAGCGGAACTTGCCCTTGCCGTCGACGAAGAAGACCTTGCCGAGCGTCTTGGGCATGTTCACGTTCTGGGCCTTGCCGGGGGCCTTCTTCTCCTCCCCGATGGGAGTGGCGCTGCCCGGGTTGCCGTCGGGGCTGTAGCCGCCCTTCGAGACGACCTTCCTGACTTCCTTGGCGTCCCAGGGGTAGGCGGTGGCGGAGCGGAGGGCGGCGAAGTTCGACGCGGCCCAGAAGGACGCGACCGAGGAGGCCTGTTGCGTGTTGCGGGCCATGGGGTCGGTGGCGATGTCGCCTTGTGCCTGAGCGGTGCCTGCCAGGCCGGCGGCCAGGAGGCCGGTCGCCAGGACGGCGCTACCGGCCGAGAGAAGGATGCGCTTCAAGGTAAAACTCCAGACGCGGGGCGCCTCGTGCACCCCAGAATGCAGCAAACGGACAGGCGGGAACCTATCGGCCTGACTCTGGTCGTGTGAATTACCTGTTAGTGCAGTAAAGCGCAACGATCATGGCCGTAACCATCTCGAGATGTGAAACCGGCTGATCACTCGGGGTGGCGACACGCTGAGTGTAACTTACGTCACATTTTGCGGTGTCGCGAGCCCTGCGGCGCGTCGGTAGACCTCGCCGGTGGTCGTGTTGAAGGTCGGCGAGGACACCGCGTCGTAGCCGCCCTTGGCGTCTCTGTTCCAGGTCAGGCTGTTGATCCCGGTGAGGAGTCCGAGCTTCTGCGTGGGCTGGTAGTTGAGCAGCCAGGGGCCGCCACTGGCGCCGGCGCTGAAGTCGCACGGCTGGAGCTGCACGCCGTACTGAAGGTCGAGGCTGGGGGCGACCGTGCGTCTCGTGCTCCCCGAGCAGACCTTGAGCGTCTTGCCGTCGAACGGGTGGCTGCCGTCAGGCTGCGGGCCCGCCGGGTAGCCGAAGGCGGTGATCGTGAGGGCCAGGCCCTTGCCGAGCGTCAGGCCCTGCCCGCCGACGTTGTCCTGCAGCCGGCCCACGTCCTGCATGGTGAGCTGGCCGCTCTTCTCGACCCACTTGAAGCCACGGTGCACGGTCACGAACGCGTAGTCGAAGTCGTAGTCGCCCTTGCCCGGCCAGTCCTCGTGCATGCTGATCGAGGCGCCCACGTAGATGCCGTCGGGCGTCGCCCCACCGGGACCCAGGTTGGGGACGAAGATCCAGTAATCGGCGGGCTTGGCCTGGCGCGAGTCGTACGCGCAGTGTCCGGCGGTCGCCACCACGCTGCGGTTCTTGGCCGCGATCGAGCTGGCCGAGCACCAATATTCCTTGTCGCCGAAGCGGAAGAAGACCTTGCCCATGGTCTTGGCGGCCGCGCTGTCCTTCGGAAGGGCGGGTGCGACGTTCGGCAGGATCTGCGGGCTCTTCGCCGGGACGATCTGGCCCGCTCCGCTGGCGGTCGTGGAGGTGGGCGAGGACTGTGAGGCCGGCGTGGCCGGGCTGTACTGGTCGGCCTTTTTGAGCCGGTCGGGCTTCCAGTACTCGGCGACCTTCTTCATGTCCGCCGCGGACTTGGCCAGCGTGACCGAGTAGACCCGGCTGTTCGGCGCCGCCGAGGCGGTCCCCGCGAGGGCGGGCAGCATCAGCAGCGCGCTGAGCGCAACCGCTACCAGGTGCCATGCCCGGGGGATCATGGAAATGCCTTGCCTTTGGGGGTTAGTACTTCTGGGGGTGTAACGATGGATTTTTCCAGATGACTCACTGTATTGCAGCTCGGATGGAGATTCGTTATCTGATCAAGCGTGACTTGTGTCCCATAAGGAGTGCGTCAAGGGGTTCCATCCGGATAGCGTCTCCGATCCATGTGGGGATCGTTTCCGCATGTCAGAGGCATAGTACATGAGCCGACTTCGTTGTCCATCCGCCTTTCCTGTGTGTTTCTTGATCACGCCTGAGAAGGGCGCCGGCCGGGAGTAGCCGGGGCCCAGGGTGGGGTGCGGCCTCGTGGTTACGGCATGTTGCCGGTCCACAGGTTCGCGGCGGCCTTGTACACCTTGTAGGTGTCGGTGTTGAAGTACGGCGACGAGATGTGGTCGTAGCGGTCGTTGCCGTCCGTGTCCCAGGCGACGCTGTTGACACCGATCAGGTAGCTGGTGCGGGTGGAGCTCTTGTAGCTGTACAGGAGCGGTCCACCGCTGGCGCCGGCGGTGAAGGACTTGAGGCCGATGTGCTCCTGGAGGTCGTACTTCGGGGCAGCGGGCATCGGGCACTCTTGACGCTCTTGGTCTTCTCCTCGCCGATTGGGGGGACGGATCCGGGCGGGCAGTCGGGGGTGAAGTTGACGCCCTTGACGCCGTTGGAACGCGCGTCGAGGTTCGTGTCGTAGTCGGCCGCCCGCTTGATGCGGTCAGGGGTCCAGAACTGAACCGCCTGCTCCGCGGAAGTGGCCGCGTTCCTGGACACGACGTCGGAGGGTGGGGTCGCGTTGGCGGCGGTGCTGCCGACCATCCCCGCGGCCGGGCCGGTGGCCAGCAGACCGGCGAGCGGGATCGCGATGTGCCTTGCTCGGGAATGCATGAAGCTCCTCTCAGTTCTCGGCGGCTCAGAGCGGGGTACTGCGCCCCGGTGGGCCAGGAAAACGCTGGGAACGTTAATGAATGGCACAACCCGACAGCCAGGAGACGATGCGAAAAAGTCTGGCCCGGTTCCATTCCGTTATGGAAATACCAGATCGCATGTATTCCGAGAAGGCATTTCCGCAGGTCGAGATCGGTTTTAATTTCCTCTGGCACCACCGGTAACACTGATTATCAAATGCCATCGCTTATCAACCGAATGTTATTCTGGTTAGATGGGTGACATGGATCCACGCACCCCCTGTCTCATAGGTACGGCCCAGCGCACCGTCCGCGACCAGCCGGGCCCGGAGCCACTCGACCTGTGGGAGGACGTCGCGCGCGAGGCGGCTCGCGAGGCGCGGCTGCCGGTCGGGCGACTCGACTCGATCCAGCTCGTCTACACCGACTCGTGGCAGTACGACTCCCCGGTCGGCCGGCTCGCCGACCGCCTCGGCGCCGCGCCCCGGCACCGGGCCTACTCCAGGGTCAGCGGTACGGCCCCGCAACTCCTCATCGGCGAGGCCGCGGGCAGGATCGCGGCAGGGGAGCTCGACTCGGCGCTGATCGCCGGCGCCGAGGCGCTGGCGACGCGTCGGGCCTACCGGCAGGCGGGCGAGCATGTGCCATGGAGTCATCCGGCCGATCCCAAGCCGCCCTACGGCTGGGAACGCGCGCCGCATCCGGCGGAGCTGGCCCACGAGCTGTTCCTGCCGGTCCACACCTACCCGATCATGGAGACGGCCCGCCGCGCGTTCCTTGGTATGTCGATAAATGAGGAAATGGTGGACCGGGGGCGGATGATGGCGCCGATGACCGAGGTTGCCGCCGCGAACCCGTACGCCTGGCGGCGTACCCCCCGAACGCCGGACGAACTGGTCAGCGGCAACCGCTTCATCGGCTGGCCGTACACGCGCAACACCGTGGCCGTGGGAGAGGTCGACCAGGCGGCGGCCGTCGTCCTGGTCGCCGCCGGACTCGCCGACCGGCTCGGCGTACCGCACGACCAGCGCGTCTACCTGCGCGGATGGGCTTACGGCGAGGACACGTGGGAGGTGGCGGCGCGGCCCGCGCTCGGCGCCTCGCAGGCCATCGGGCGCACCGCCGAGGCCGCGTTCGCGCGGGCCGGGCTGGGCCTCGACGACATCCACGCGCTCGACCTCTACAGCTGCTTCGCGATCGCGCTGCGGCAGGCGTGCGACGCGATCAAGCTGGACCCGCTCGACCGGCGCGGCCTGACAGTCACCGGCGGCCTGCCGTACGCGGGCGGCCCTTCCAGCGACTACGTCCTGCACTCGACGGCCACCATGGCCGGGCTGCTGCGCGCCCAGCAGGGCCACGGGCTGGTGACGGGGGTCGGCATGCACCTGACCAAGCACACCTACGCCATCTGGTCCACGGACCCGGGCGGCACCCTGGGCGATGCCGCGCCCGTCTTCACCGCCGAGCCGGTGGAGATCGTCGCCCTGTACGACGGTCCCGCCACGGTGGCCGGCTACACGGTGGCGCATGGGCGCGACGGGGCGCCGGAGAAGGGCATCCTCGTCGTGGACCTGCCTGGCGGGGGAGGACGCGCTCACGCCCACGTGCTGGAGGCGGAGCTCCTGGCGGACGCCATGTCCAGGGAGTTGGTCGGCCGGCGGGTGCGGCTGGCGTCCGACGGGAAGGTCAATGTGGCGCTCTGGTGAGATTAAAAGCTGTGCAAGAATTGTGATCGCGTGATTACTATCTGCTGTTGACATTTTTATGTCAGCGGCGGACGCTGGTGTCATGCGGAGGACCACGGTGCGGATCGACGACGCACTCCTCAACGAGGCCAAGGCGTACGCGGCACGAAACGGACGCAGTCTCACCTCGGTGATGGAGGACGCTTTGCGACAACTACTCAACCGCTCCACGGAAACAGCCGACCGGCCTCGTGTGGAGCTCCCGGTGTCCGGCGCTGTGGCCGGGCCCAAGCTCACCTGGGCTGAGATCAAGGAGCTGATGGAAGCGGACTTCGTGGAGCATGAGCTGGCGAAGATGGCGCAGTGCGGAGGCCGCGATGCGGATGCTTGACGTCAACATCCTGGTCAACGCGCAGCGCCGCGACACCGAGCACCATAGCGAGTGCCTGACCCTCGTCGAGGAGCTCGTCAATGGCGACGAGGCCTATGCGGTCAGCGACTTCGTGATCAACGGCTTCATGCGGGTCGTGACCAACCAGCGCATTCCGCAGAGCACCTCGTTCGAGACGGCCTTCCAGTTCGCGGAGAGCGTCCGCAATCAGCCGCATGCCGTCCTGGTGAACGCCGGATCCAGACACTGGGAGATCTTCGCCAAGATCTGCCGTTCATCGGGCGCCACCGGCAAGCTCCTGCCCGACGCCTATCTCGCCGCACTGGCCATCGAGCACGGTTGTGAATTCGTGACCTGTGATGCTGATTTCGCTAAGTTCCAGGGCTTGCGCTGGCGGCATCCGCTCAACTGAACTGAGGAGTGAAACAGCACTCCTCGGCAGGGGATCTCCGTTGGCCGATCAGTTCGACGTCATCGAGGCGGGCGCCCGTGGCCGGCGCCGGTGGATCGGGTTCGGTGTGGTGGCGGTGCTGCTGGCGGTCCCCATCGTCAGCCTGCTGGCCAGCCGCGACCCCGAGCCGGATCGCGCGCCGCCCACGTCGACCCCCGCGCCCATGCCCATCCGGTCGTTGACCAGGATCGAGGGCGCGCCCAACGTCGTGAGTGCGCCGGTCAAGGCCAAGGGCGGCAACGAGGTCATCGCGGTGGTGTTCCCCGACGGGACGCGGGCGCGGGTTCGCTACCCCGCCGAGCTGCGGCTCAACGAGCTGGGCGCGCGGCCGTTCCAGGGGGCCTGGATCGCCGGGCACTACCGCAGCTTCTCTGCCCCCTACGGCGGTGAGATGGAGATCTCCAGGGGTGCTCAGCCGATCAGGAACCTCACGCCCAACGTCACGCTCTGGCCGAGCCCGGCGGGTGTCGGTTCGGCCGGGCAGGTGCTGATGTTCGCGTTCGGCAAGTGGCGGCTGGCAATGTACGACCGGCGGGAGGGGCTGACCTTTGAAGATCGGCTGGCGACGGCCAAGGGCCTGCGCGGCAAGGTCGGCAAGGACGGCTACCTCGTCCTGAGCGGCGGTGGCTCGATCCGCTTGGCGGAGCCGGGCGAGACCATCCAGGGCGAACCGGTCGGGCCGCAGCTCTGGTTCGGCGGCGGGACCGGCGACATGGTCGTGCTCATCCCGACCCCCAACTGCCGGAAGAACGCCAGGACGCCGTCGGCGATCAACGGCCTCAAGCGGCCCACCCGTACCGTATGCAGGGGCGATGTGCAGATCGTCGCCTCCGGCTCGCGGGCGTTCGTTCAGCAGGCCATCGCCGGGATCCGGATCACGCTGAAGTAGGGTGCGGCCATGTTCGCCGTAACCGCCTCACAGACCGATCCCGACAATCCTCTCGCCGGGCTGATGCTCGGCGAGCATCCGGACCCGCAGGTCCCGGACGGCTGGACGACCGTCACCGTACGGGCGACCGCCCTCAACCACCATGACCTGTGGACGCTCAAAGGCGTGGGCATCAAGCAGGACCGGCTGCCGATCGTGCTCGGCTGCGACGCGGCCGGGGTGGACGCCGACGGTAATGAGGTCATCGTGCACTCGGTGATCGGCTCCGGGGCCGATGAGACGCTCGATCCCAAGCGGTCGCTGCTGTCGGAGGTCCACGACGGCACGTTCGCCGACCTGGTCGCCGTGCCGCGCCGCAACCTGGTGCCCAAGCCGGCCGCGCTCAGCTTCGAGGAGGCCGCCTGCCTGCCCACGGCCTGGCTGACCGCCTACCGCATGCTGTTCGACAAAGCCGGTCTCGAGCCCGGCTCCACCGTGCTCGTTCAGGGCGCCGGTGGCGGGGTCGCCACCGCGCTGATCGCGCTCGGCCGGGCGGGCGGTTACCGGGTCTGGGCGACCAGCCGCTCGGCCGCCAAACGGGAGCAGGCCGCCAAGCTCGGCGCCGACCGGGTGTTCGAGCCCGGCGCGCGGCTGCCCGAACGGGTCGACGCCGTCATGGAGACCGTCGGTCAGGCCACCTGGGACCATTCGCTCAAGTCGCTCAAGCCCGGCGGCCGCATCGTGGTCTGTGGTGCCACCAGCGGCGCGGTCCCGCCCGCCGACCTGAACCGGGTGTTCTTCCTCCAGCTCTCGGTGATCGGCTCCACGATGGGCACGCGTGACCAGCTCCAGCGGCTGGCCGTGTTCCTGGAGCAGACCGGGCTGCGGCCGGTCATCGACCGGACGATTCCGCTGACCGACGCCCGCGATGGCTTCGCCGCCCTGGCTGAAGGCGACATCTTTGGAAAAATCGTCTTTACGCGCTGAATAAGTGAAGGGTTACTTATGCGCACCTGGGGTGATACAAAGAAGGTGAGGTTGTATCACCCGGGAGGCGCCGTCATGGACGTCGAACCGTTCGGCCCAGGCTCGTTGCACTGGGAAACCGCCGGTGAATACCGCAACCTGCTCGTGGCGGGCAGCGCGCTGGTCCTCCAGACCATGCACCCCGCGGTGGGCGCGGCCGTCGGCCGGCACTCCACCTACAAGCAGGACCCGTGGGGCCGGCTCGACCGCACGCTCACCTCGGTCCAGAAATGGGTGTACAGCGGAGTGGGCGGCCTGGCCGAGGGGGAGAGGCTGCGCGAGCTGCACAAGCCGATCAGCGGGGTGGACGAGCAGGGCCGGTCCTACCACGCGCTCAACGGCGCGGCCTGGGCCTGGGTGCACCTGTCGCTGTTCGAGCGCTTCGTCACCCTCAACCGCTACTTCGGCACTCCCTACACCGAAGACGCTGAACGGCGGCTCTACGAGGAGTCGCGGCACTTGGGGGCGATCCTGCGGGTGCCGGAGCGGGAGATGCCCGCGACCGTCGAGGAGTTCTGGTCCTACTTCGACGAGATGGCGGCCGAGCGGCTGGAGCCGCATCCTACGGCGATCGATGTGCTCGCCGTCATGCGGGGGACCCCGATGCCGCCCGGGCTGCCCCGGTCGCTGCGTCGGCTCTGGGCGCCGGTGGGGGTGGGATCGGGGGAGTTCAACTACTTCGTGACGGTGGGGACGCTGCCGCCCATCGTACGGAAGAAGCTGGATCTGCCCTGGTCGGCGCGGGATGAGTGGCGGCTGCGGCAGCTCGGGCGGGCGGTGGCGATGCTCGCCCCGCGCCTGCCGGAGCGGCTGCGGTATATGCCGATCGCCTATCACGCCCGGAAGGCCGCCCGGAGCCTGCGCGGTCTTGACCGAGCCCTCCGCTCGGCGTAGCGATCCGATCGGGTCCTGGTTTCAGGGAGTCGCGGATCTGCCGGGAGGCCTCATCCGATCGGGTCATGGTTTCAGGGAGTCGCGGATCTGCCGGGAGGCCTCGTCGAGCGTGGCGCGTACCTCGTCGATCGCCTTGCGGGTGAGCGGGGCGGCCGACGCCTCGCGGCGTACCTGCGCGACGAAGTCAGCCAGGCGCTCGCCCAGCTCGGCGTCGAGCTCGGCGCGGCTGGGCGGCGCGCCGCCCAGCGTGCTCCAGACCTCGGACCAGATCCTGCGCCACTCGCCGGTGAGCCGCTCGCCCTGGTCCTGCCAGTTCGTGGCGTGCTCCATCCACTGGCGTTTCTGCTGCTCCTTGAGCCGCTGGATGTTGGCCTTCTGCTGGTCGCGCACGCGCTTGGGGTCGTCGGCAACGCCGGTGCGGACGTCCTTGGCCATCTTGGTGAGCTCGTCGCGCAGCGACTTGACCGTTTCGCGGACATCCTCCTTCACCTCGCGCGCGATGTCGCGCACCGAGGCGGAGATCTCCTGCTCCAGGTCGTCGAGCTCGTCCAGGCGGGCGTTGAGCTCGTCGCGACCCCGATCGGTGATCGAGAACACCTTCTTGCCCTCGATCACCTCGTGCGTCACCAGGCCCTCCTCCTCCAGACGGGCCAGGCGCGGGTAGATCGTGCCGGGGGAGGGCGAGTAGACGCCGAGGAAGCGGTCCTGCAGCAGGCGAATGACTTCGTAACCGTGCCGAGGGCTCTCCTCGAGCAGCTTCAGCAGGTACAGCCGGAGCCGGCCGTGACCGAAGACAGGGCTCATCGCTTCTCTCCCTTGAGCAGCGTGACCTCGCCGGAGACGGTCGTCGCCGTCACCGAGGCCATGCCGCCACCCAGCCGTCCGGACATCGATTTGTTGCCCGGGCGGCTCGCGTCTGACAGGTTCTCGAAAGTGCTGACCAGCCTGCCGGAGGTGGATCGCATACTGACGTCCGCCTCCACGTTCTCGGGCAGCCTGACCAGGATGTCACCGGACATGCTGTTGAAGGTCACATATCCGGTCGGCCGTAGCTCCAGGTCGGCGGTGATCCGCCCGGACACGGTGTTGGCGCGCAGGCGGCGCGGCGTGCCGTCGGCGACGGTGAGCTCGCCCGAGACGCTCTTGAACGCCAGGTCGCCGTCCATCGCCCGGCTCTCCACGCTGCCCGAGACGGTCGTGGCGCTCACGTCGCCGCTCACCCCGTCGAGCACGATGTCCCCGGAGACGCTCCTGACCTGGGTCGCCTTCTCGAACCCGGCGACGACCGCCGAGCCGGAGACGACTCCCACGTTGACCGTGCACTTCTTGGGCACGGCCAGCGTCAGGACGCTGTTGCGCCGGTCGCGGCGCAGCCAGCCGAGCATCCCCTCCCAGGTGAGGTCTTTGTAGGCGACAGTGAGCTCTCCGCTCTCCTCGTCGTAGGTCACGATCAGCGGGGCGGAGTCGATCTCGGCCACCTCCAGGGTCGGTGGTCCGTCGGTGGCCAGCACGGCCACCCGTCCCGCGACGATCCGCACGTCAAGCGCGGTCACCGAGCCGAACGTCAGCTGCTCCGGCCGCTCGATCGTCCACTGCCGCATGATGCCTGTCCCTTCCGACGACACGTCCACACAAGACACGATATGTCGCGTCTGTCGAAAACTCAAGATGTATCGCGTCTGGCGGGCAATTCGCGCCGTTCGTGCTTCTCGACGTCGCACTGGTCCGTCTGGAGCGGCTCTACCCGTTGCCGGCGACCGGTCGCGAGGGTCCGTCGCGTCGCGTCGCGTCGCGCTGCGCCGCGTCAGTCGTCTTCGTCGTCGAGCCGGGCCAGCCAGGTGGCCAGGCGCTCGACCGGCGTCTCGAACTCGGGATTGAGGTCCACGAACTCACGCAGCCGCTCGCCCAGCCACAGCAGGCTGACCTCCTCCTCGCCACGCCGCTCGACCAGCTCCTCGATCCCCCGGTCGGTGAAGTACATCGCTCTCCATTCATCAGTCGCGCAGCCGCGTCGTCAGGTCGCCGGCTGGGGTCCAGGCATCGGCGCGTCCACGTCTGACTTTAGTCAGCAGGCCACGCTGCTCGAGCTCGCGCGGATCGGTCCGCGCGGTCTGCGAGACGATCTCGTGACTGCGGGCGTGGCCTGCGAGGGTGTACTCGGCCATCGGGTGGTGGGTGGGCGTCAGCAGGGCGATCTGGCGGGTGTTGATAGCAGTAAGCCCCCGCCGACAACGGCGGGGGCTCATGCGATGAAGCGACTTGCTGACCAGACTGGCTGACTAGCCGAACAGCTCGCTCAAGATTCCCTCGAGCTCGTTGTCGTGGGAGGAGTGCGAGCCGGTCGCGGGCGAACTGTTGGGAGTCCGCGAGACGCGGCGTAGCGCGCGGCCCTTCAGCAGGTCCGGGTCCTCGGCCATCTTGAGCGTGAGGTATGGCCACGGCCCCATGTTGACCGGCTCGTCCTGCGCCCACACCAGCTCGGCCCGCGAGTCGTAGCGGGAGAGCTCGGCGGCGAGCTCCTCCGCAGGGAACGGGTAGAGCCGCTCCAGACGGACCAGTGCGACGTCGTCGCGGCCCGACTTCTCGCGCCGGTCGAGCAGGTCGTAGTAGATCTTGCCCGAGGAGAGCACGACCTTGGTGACCTTGCCCGGCTCGACGATGGTGTCGCCGAGAACCGGCTGGAAGGTGCCCGTGGTGAAGTCGGACGCCTTCGAGACGGCTCGCTTGTGACGCAGCAGCGACTTCGGCGTGAAGACGACCATCGGCTTGCGCCTGCCCGACTCGACCTGCCACCTGAGCAGGTGGAAGTAGTTGGCCGGAGTGGTGGGCTGCGCGACCGTCATGTTGTCGAGCGCGCAGACCTGCAGGAACCGTTCGATGCGGGCCGATGAGTGGTCGGGACCCTGGCCCTCGAAGCCGTGCGGCAGCAGCAGCACGACAGCCGACCTCTGGCCCCACTTCTGCTCACCGGACGAGATGAACTCGTCGATGATCGTCTGGGCGCCGTTGACGAAGTCGCCGAACTGGGCCTCCCAGGCCACCAGGGCGTCGGGTCGCACGACGCTGTAGCCGTACTCGAAGCCCAGCGCCGCGAACTCGCTGAGCAGCGAGTCGTAGATGTAGAACTTCGTGGTGCCCTGGTTGAAGACCTTGAGCGGGGTGTGGTCCTCGCCGGTCACCCGGTCGACCAGCACCGCGTGGCGCTGAGTGAACGTGCCCCGGCGGGTGTCCTGGCCGACCACGCGGACCGGGTGGCCGTCGATGAGCAGCGAGCCGAAGGCCAGCGTCTCACCCATGCTCCAGTCGATCGCGTCCTGCTCGACCGCCTGGCCGCGGCGCTGCAGCACGGGCGCCAGGCGCGGGTGCGGCGTGAAGCCCTCGGGCAGGTTGAGCTGGGTGTCGACGATCCGCTTGAGCGTCTCGTCGGTGATCTCGGTCGGTGTGTCGTTGTGCGACCACTTGATCACCTCAGCGGGCGGCACCCGCATCGCGCCCGCCTCCGGCGGCTTCTTCGCCGCCTCGCGGGTCTCGGTGAAGGCCTGCTCCAGCTTGGCCTGGTAGTCGCGCAGCGCCTGCTCGGCCTCCTCCACCGTGATGTCGCCCCGGCCGATCAGCGCCTCGGTGTAGAGCTTGCGCGTGGAGCGCTTGGCGTCGATCAGGTCGTACATCAGCGGCTGGGTGAAGGCGGGGTTGTCGCCCTCGTTGTGGCCGCGGCGGCGGTAGCAGATGAGGTCGATGACGACGTCCTTGCGGAACGTCTGGCGGTATTCGTAGGCCAGCTCGCCCACGCGCACCACGGCCTCGGGGTCGTCGCCGTTGACGTGGAAGATCGGCGCCTGGATCATCCGGGCCACGTCGGTCGCGTAGACGCTCGACCTGGACGAAGCGGGCGATGTCGTGAAGCCGACCTGGTTGTTGACCACCACGTGCACGGTGCCGCCGGTGCGGTAGCCGCGCAGCTGCGACAGGTTGAGCGTCTCGGCCACGACGCCCTGGCCGGCGAAGGCCGCGTCGCCGTGGATGAGGATCGGCAGGACCGTGAAGCCCTCCTCGCCGCGCTCCAGCAGGTCCTGCTTGGCGCGGACGACGCCTTCGAGCACCGGGTCGACCGCTTCCAGGTGGGACGGGTTGGCCACCACGGAGGCGGCGATCGTCTTGCCGCTGGGAGCGGTGAAGGTGCCCGACGCGCCCAGGTGGTACTTCACGTCACCCGAACCGTGCGCGGTGCGCGGGTCGATGTTGCCCTCGAACTCACCGAAGATCTGCCCGTAGGACTTGCCGACGATGTTGGCCAGGACGTTGAGCCGGCCGCGGTGGGCCATGCCCATGACGACCTCGTCGAGGTCGTCGTCGGCGGCGTCGCTGATCACCGAGTCGAGCAGCGGGATCAGGGACTCGCCGCCCTCCAGCGAGAAGCGCTTCTGCCCGACGAACTTGGTCTGCAGGAACGTCTCGAAGGCCTCGGCCGTGTTGAGCCGGCTCAGGATGTTGAGCTGCTCGTCACGGGCCGGGGAGGCGTGCGGCTTCTCGATCCGCGCCTGGATCCAGGACCGCTCCTCGGGGTTCTGGATGTGCATGTACTCGATGCCGACCGTGCGGCAGTAGGAGTCGCGCAGCACGCCCAGGATCTCGCGGAGCTTCATCAGTGGCCGGCCGCCGAAGCCGCCGGTGGCGAACTCGCGCTCCAGGTCCCACAGCGTCAGGCCATGAGACTGGATGTCGAGGTCGGGGTGCTTGCGCTGCTTGTACTCCAGCGGGTCGGTCTCGGCCATGAGGTGGCCGCGGACGCGGTAGGCGTGGATCAGCTCGATCACCCGCGCGGACTTGGCCACGTCGTCATCGTGCGAGGCCGAGATGTCCTGGACCCAGCGGACCGGCTCGTAGGGGATCCGCAGCGCCTCGAAGATCTCGTCGTAGAAGCCGTCCTCGCCGAGCAGCTGCCGGTGGATCGTGCGCAGGAAGTCGCCCGACTGGGCGCCCTGGATGATCCGGTGGTCATAGGTGCTGGTCAGCGTCATGACCTTGGAGACGGCCAGGCGCGAGAGCGTGTCGGGTGAGGCGCCCTGGTATTCGGCCGGGTATTCCATCGCGCCGACGCCGATGATCGTGCCTTGGCCGGGCATCAGGCGTGGGACCGAGTGGACGGTGCCGATCGTGCCGGGGTTGGTCAGCGAGATCGTGGTGGCCGCGAAGTCGTCGACCCCGAGCTTGCCCGAGCGGGCCTTGCGGACGACCTCCTCGTAGGCCATCCAGAACTGCCGGAAGTCCATGTCCTCGGCGCCCTTGATGGAAGGCACCAGGAGCTGCCGCTCGCCGTTGCTCTTCTGGACGTCGATGGCCAGGCCGAGCCCTACGTGGCGCGGCTTGACCAGGGTCGGCTTGCCGTCGACCTCGGTGTAGGAGTAGTTCATCTCCGGCATGGCCCGCAGCGCCTTGATGACGGCATAGCCGATCAGGTGCGTGAAGGAGACCTTGCCGCCGCGTCCCCGCTTGAGGTGATTGTTGATCACAATGCGGTTGTCGATGAGCAACTTGGCCGGGATGGCCCGGACGCTGGTCGCGCTCGGAATGACGAGCGAGGCGTCCATGTTGGCGGCGGTGCGTGCGGCGGCACCGCGCAGTTTGACTTCCTCGGCGCCGGCGGGCACCGGGGCCGCAGGCTGCTTCGGCTTGACATCGGGGACCGGGGCAGCCGGTGCAGCCTTGGGTGGAGCCGCCGAGGGAGCCGGAGCGGTCACTGTGCCGTTCGCCGCCTCCTTGGCGGGCATTCTGCCCGGTCCATAATCAGGGTTGTAGTCAGCGAAGAAGTTCCACCAAGCCCGGTCCACAGACTCAGGATCTTGGAGGTACTTCTGGTACAGCTCGTCGACAAGCCACTCGTTCTGTCCAAAGCTTGCCAGCGGGTTTGTCCGCGACGACTCAGACGACACGGCGGAAATCGCCCTCTTCCGCAGATCGGCGTTGATGTTAGAGAACCTGTCCAAGGTTACTCGTCTTGTCCGGCGGCGCGCGCAAGAGACGCCCCGCAGCCTCGCCCGATCCTCTCAAGAGAGTCCGAAGAGGTCACGCCCCCCTAGTCAATCCAGGGGGTGCCGCAATTATCACTGTTTGGTATCAACAGCTGTGCAGCAGGTTTATTTCGCCTCAGACAGCACTCTCGTGCTGATCCGCACCCCAGGGGACAGCTCGGTCAGCAGGTTCGCCAGCTCCTCGCCCGCCTCCTTGAGCTCCTCCATGGACATCGGCTCCAGCCGCTCCAGGAGGAAGATCGCGTTCGTGGTCTCCTCGGTGAGCCGGGTGCGCGCCACCTGACGCCAGTTCCATCTGCGGCAGGTGACGCCGAGGTCGTCGCGCCAGATCACCTCGCCGGGCTCCGGGGCGCCGAGCGCCTCCGCCTCCTCGTCGCCGTCCGCCCTGAGCAGTCGCGGCGGGCCGGCGTAGTGGTCGAGGTCCTCGCCGCCGATCGGCAGCGCGTGCTTCACGCTGATCGAGTTGTACGCGTCGACGGCCTGGTTGATCTCCGGCAGCGGCAGCCTGCGGGTCAGGGCGTCGACCGAGGGTCTGGTCTTCTGCGGTTTGGCACCGAACGCGCGGTAGGCGTCCTTCCACGCGTCGATCTTCTCGGTCTGTACGGGCTGCTCCGAGGCCGCGGCCAGCCAGGCGCGGGAACGGTCGTCGGTGGGTCCATTGCGCAGGCCGTGCGCCGTCATGACCAGCACCGCGAAGTCGGGACGCAGGGCGTAGACCGCCTCGTCCACCCAGATCTCATCAAGCATGCGCCCTAGTTTATTCGTCATGGAAAACCACAAAATTCTCTTTGCAAAATTGCCTTTGCGGTTTACGCTCCGACTATGGAAGAGGCGTTCAGGATCAGCGATCCTCAGGTGCTCAAGGTGGTGGCGCACCCCCTGCGGGTGCGGCTGCTCGGCCTGCTGCGCGGCGACGGGCCCGCGACGGCCAGCGAGCTGGGACGCAAGGTGGGGGAGAGCTCCGGCTCGACCAGCTACCACCTGCGCGAGCTGGCCAAGTACGGCTTCATCGAAGAGGACCCCGAGCGCCGCGACGGCAGGGAGCGCCGCTGGCGGGCCCGCCATCAGTACACCTCCTGGGACAACCTGGAGATGGCGGCCACGCCCGAGGGGCGGGAAGCCGTACGGATCATGCAGCTGCGCCAGCTGGAGGCGCTGGGGCGGGCGGTCGAGGCGTTCGAAGCGGGGGAGTGGCCCGCCGAGCTGGTCGAGGTCTCCGGGATGAGCGACCATCTGGTGCGGCTGCCCGCCGCGGGTGTCCGTGAGTTCGGCAAGCGCGTGGACGCGCTGGTGCGCGAGCTCAGCGAACGCTACGCGGACGACCCCGGCGCCGTGCCGATGAGCGTCTGGTCGGCGGTCTTCCCCCGCGGGCCGCGGGACGGGGAGGACGGCTGATGACTGCCCGATCCGCGTTACGCCGCTACCTGCTGGTCAGCTTCCTGACCTGGCTGCCGCCCGGCCTGACGATGGCCGTCATGGTGCTGCTGATGACCGACCGGGGACTCAGCCTGGCCCAGGTCGGGTTCGCCGTCATGGTGTTCTCGATCGTCACCATCGGCCTCGAACTGCCCACCGGTGGCCTGGCCGACGTGATCGGCCGCCGGACGGTCCTGGCGATCTCGGCCGCGTTCACCGTCGCCGCGCTCGCGCTGATGGCGGTCTCGACCACGTTCTGGATGTTCCTGGCCACCGGTGTGCTCAAGGGCGTCGCCCGCGCCCTGTCCAGCGGCCCGGCCACCGCCTGGTACGTCGACACGCTCCACGACCTCGAAGGACCGGACGCCGACCTCAAGCCGGGCCTGGCGCGCGGCGGCGCGGTGGAGTCGGTGGCGCTGTTGCTGGGCGTGCTGGTGGGCGGGTTCGCGCCGCTCGCGGTGCCGCCGGCGGTGATGACGCCCCTGGCACTGCCGCCGCTGCTGGGCGCGGCGGCCGGGCTCGTGCTGCTGGTGACGGTGCTCTTCGCGCTGCCCGAGACGCGCAGCCTTGAAGAGCATTCACGCCACGTTGGAGTGCATCCGCAGCGCGTCGGGCGGTCGCTCGGGCGGGTTGTCCGGGATGTACCCGCGACCGTGGCCGAGGGCGTGCGGCTGGCGGCGGGCGGGCCGCTGCTGCGTCGCCTGATGCTGGCCGTCGCGGCGTCGGGCGTCGCGCTGGCCGGCGTCGAGCTGCTCACCCCCGGCAGGCTGGCGGCGCTGGCGGGCACGGCGGAGCTGGGCAGCACCGGCTACGCCGTCGTGGCGGCCCTCGGGTTCGCCGGCAGCGCGATGGGCAGCTCGATCGCCCCCCGGGTGGCCGGGTCGGCGGGCGGTTCGGTACGCGGCGCGGTGGCGGGCGTCGTCCTGACCGCGCTGGCCATCGCTGCCCTGGCGGTCACGGCGGGCCTCGACGGGCCGCCCGGTTTCGCGGCCACCGGGCTGGCCTATGTCGTCATGTTCGCGGGGCTCTCGGTGACCGGGGTGCTGTGCTCGGAGATGACGCACCACGCCGTCACGGCCGCGCAGCGCACGACGGTGACCTCGACGAGCTCCCTGTCACTGCAGGCGGGGGCGGCGCTGTCCAACATGACGTTCGGCACGCTGGCCGGCCAGGCCGGCCTGTCGGCCACGTGGTCGCTCGCCGCGGGGGTGGTCCTGGCCTCCGCGCTGCTGTTCGTCCGCATGCCCGCGCTCCGGCCGGCAACGCGCCAGCCCCACTGAGACGGGACGAAACGCCTGTTCCCGGGTCGGCCCGCCGCTCGGTAGTAGAACATGGTTCGGGCACAATGCTGGGCATGGCGAAGTTTGTGGTGACTCCATCCAGCGAGACTCAGCGCGCGGCGTGGCTCGGCGGAACGATTCCCGAGGTCGAGAGGGTGCGTCCGGGGCTGTGGTCGGTTCCGGTGCCGATCCCGGTCAACCCCCTGCGTTACGTGCTGGTCTACGTCCTGGAACTGCCCGACGGGGTCGCCATCGTCGATGCCGGCTGGAACACCGACGAGGCCTACGAGGCGCTCGTCGCGGGGCTGCGGGTCGCCGGGTACGCGATCACCGACGTCAAGGGCGTACTGGTGACCCACATCCATCCCGATCACTACGGCCTGGCCGGGCGGGTCCGGGAGATGTCGGGCGCGTGGATCGCCCTGCACCCCGCCGACGCGCGCCTCGTCCACGACCGGTACGACGACAGCGCCATCGACTCGCTGGTCGAGCGCGAGCGGGCGCTGCTGGTCCGGTCCGGGGTGCCCGAGCTGACCCTGGACGAGTTGGCCGGCGCCTCGATGATGATCAGGCACATGGTGTCGATGGCCAAGCCCGACCGGCTGGTCGAGGACGGCGACCGGCTGGACCTGCCCGGCTGGGACCTGCGGGCCGTCTGGACCCCCGGCCACTCGCCCGGCCATCTCTGCTTCGTGTCGCCGTCCAGGAAGCTGCTGTTCTCCGGCGATCACGTGCTGGCGAAGATCACGCCGATGGTGGCCGTGCATCCGCAGTCCGCGCCCAATCCGCTGGCCGACTACCTCGACGCGCTGGCCACCGTACGGAAGCTGGATGTGGAGGAGGTGCTGCCCGCGCACGAGTACCGGTTCCTGGAGCTGGCCGAACGGGTCGACTACGTGATGGCGCATCACGAGGAGCGGCTGGCGGAGATCGAGCGGATGCTCGAAGGCGCCTCCGGCGGGATCTGCTGCTGGGACATCGCGACCGGCCTGACCTGGTCGCGGCCCTGGGAGACGATCCCGCCGTTCATGCGGCGCGCGGCCACCAACGAGACGCTGGCGCACCTGGTGTGGCTGGAGTCACGGGGACGGGCGCGGCGCGTGCTCGGCGAGCCGGAACTGTGGTTCGCGGGCGCCTGACCAGGCGACATTTATTTCATGTAAACCCAGTAGGAAATGTTGACTTCCTGACCGCGCCTGCGTAGCGTCGTATGCATGAGCCCGGACCTCACCCGGCGCGCGCATGTCGACTTCTGCCGCGTCGTCAGCGCACAGTGTCACTGATCACGACTTAGTCCCCGTCCCCCTTTATTTGAGGACATCTCGTGATCAGACGTCTTGCTCCCCTTGTCCCTCTCCTCCTCGCCGTCACGGCGTGCGGCACCGCCCAGGGCGCCGCCGAAACCCAGGAACTGCGCTACCAGGGCAGTGTCGGCACCGTCACCTTCCCCGAGCTGGCCGAGGAGCTCGGCTATCTCAAACCCGTCAAGCTCAAGTGGATCGGCAACACGACCAGCGGACCACAGGACATCCAGACGGCCGCCACGGGGCAGAGCGACTTCGGTGGCGCGTTCAACGGCGCCGTGGTCAAGCTCGTCGCCGCCAAGGCCCCGATCAAGGCCGTGATCAGCTACTACGGCAGTGACCAGTACTCCTACCAGGGCTACTTCACCCTCCAGGACAGCCCGATCCACAGCGCCCGCGACCTGATCGGCAAGAAGGTCGGTATGAACACCCTGGGCGCCCACGCCGAGGCCGTGCTGAAGGAATACCTCAAGCGCGGCGGCCTGACCCCGGCCGAGATCAAGCAGGTCGAACTGGTCGCCGTCCCCCCCGTCAGCGCCGAGCAGTCGTTGCGCCAGAAGCAGATCGACGTGGCCGCGCTCGGCGGCATCCTGCGCGACAAGGCGCTGGCACGCGGCGGTCTCAAGACCCTGTTCAAGGACGTCGACCTGTTCGGTGACTTCTCGGCCGGGACGTACGTACTCACCGACCGCTTCATCAAGCAGAACCCGAACACGACCAGGAAGTTCGTCGAGGCCACTGCCAAGGCCATCCAGTGGACCCGGACGCACACCCGTGAAGAGGTCGTGGCCGAGTTCAAGAAGATCATCGCCAAGCGGGGCAGGAACGAGGACTCCACCACCGTCGGCTTCTGGAAGAGCAGCGGCGTCGCGACCAAGGGCGGGGTTATCGAGCCGCAGGAGTTCCAGCGGTGGATCTCCTGGCTGGAGGGCGCCGGCGAGATCAAGCCCGGCCAGATCAAACCCCAGGACGTCTACACCAACGCCTACAACCCGTTCGTCTCGGGAGGCTCCTGATGAAGATCGAGTTCGTGTCCGTGACCAAGGAGTTCGCCGTCCGCGGCAGCTCTTTCACCGCCCTGTCCGACATCTCGCTCGACGTGGCCGAAGGCGAGTTCCTCACGCTCGTCGGCCCCAGCGGGTGCGGCAAGTCCACCCTCCTCGACCTGCTCAGCGGCCTGACCCTGCCCACGCGCGGCGAGATCCGCATCGACGGCGTCCCCGTCACGGGTCCGGGGCTCGATCGCGGCATCGTCTTCCAGCAGTACGCGCTGTTCCCCTGGCGGACCGCGGTGGCCAACGTGGAGTTCGGGCTGGAGGCCAAGGGGGTGCCGCGGCGCGAACGCCGCGAGCGCGCCCGCGGCTACCTCGACCTGGTCGGGCTGCGCGGCTTCGACGAGCGCTACCCGCACGAGCTCTCGGGCGGCATGAGGCAGCGGGTCGCCATCGCCCGCAGCCTCGCCTACGACCCGGACGTCCTGCTCATGGACGAGCCCTTCGCCGCCCTCGACGCCCAGACCCGCGAGTCCCTCCAGGAGGAGCTGCTTCGCATCTGGAACAAGACCGGCAAGACCATCGTGTTCATCACCCACGGCATCGACGAGGCGGTCTACCTGGGGCAGCGGGTCGCCGTCATGACGCCGGGCCCCGGTCGTATCCGGGCCGTCGTACCGGTCTCGTTCGCCTCCCGCGAGGGGGACCTGCGGGCCGATCCGGTGTTCGGCGAGTACCGCCACGCGATCTGGACGCTGCTGCGCGAGGAGGTGACCCCCGTTGGCCAGACCCTCACTCAGCCTCTCCGTCTCCCCGCTTGAGGTCGACCACCTCCACCCGTCCGCCGTCACGACCCTCGCGCCGGTCTCTCCGCCCGTGCGCCCCGCCACCGGCCGGCGCCTCTGGGGCCTCGCCCGCCGGGCGGTCAACGCGTCCGCCGCGATCGTCGTGCTGGCCGCCGTCTGGGAGATCCTGCCCAGGGCCCAGGTGGTGGACCCCACCTTCCTCCCGCCGCTGAGCGAAGTCCTGACCGCCTGGTACGACCTGCTCCGCAGCGGCGAACTGGCCGACCATGCCCAAGCCTCCCTGGTCAGGTCGCTGGCCGGGTTCGGGGCGGCCATCGTGGTCGCCATCCCGCTGGGCCTGCTGATCGGCTGGTACCGCCCGGTGGCCGAACTCCTGAACCCGGTTCTGGAGCTGTTCCGCAACACCGCCGCCCTGGCCCTGCTGCCCGTGTTCGTGCTGGTCCTGGGGCTGGGGGAGACGTCCAAGGTGTCGATCATCCTGTACGCCTGCGCCTGGCCGATCCTGCTCAACACCATCGCCGGCGTCAAAAGCGTCGACCCGCTCCTGATCAAGTCGGCGAGGTCCATGGGGCTCGGGCCGTACCGGCTGTTCCAGAAGGTCATCCTGCCCGCCGCGGTGCCCACCATCTTCACCGGCATCCGCCTGGCCGGGGCGTACTCGATCCTCGTGCTGATCGCCGCCGAGATGGTCGGCGCCAAGGCGGGGCTCGGCTACCTCATCAACTACGCGCAGTACAACTTCCGGGTGCCCGACATGTACGCGGGGATCATCACGATCTCGGTGCTCGGCCTGCTGTTCAACCTGCTCCTCGTACGCCTGGAGCGACGCTTCTCCACCTGGAGGACCACGTGACCATGCACCTGAACGCCTTCCTGATGGGCGTCGGCCACCACGAGGCCGCGTGGCGGCACCCGCTGACCGAGCCGAGCCGCATCACCGACATCCGGCACTTCCAGGAGCTGGCCCGGATCGCCGAACGCGGCAAGCTGGACTCGGTGTTCCTGGCCGACGGCCTCGCCCTGTGGGGAAATGTCCGGCACAACGCGCTCGGCGGCCTGGAGCCCCTCACCCTGCTCGCCGCCCTGGCCGCCGTCACCGACCACATCGGCCTGATCGCCACGGTGTCCACGACGTACAACGAGCCGTTCCACGTGGCGCGCAAGTTCGCCTCGCTGGACCACATCAGCGGCGGCCGCGCGGGCTGGAACATCGTCACCTCCGCCGGCGAGGCCGAGGCCCGCAACTTCGGCATCGAACGCCCGCCGCACAGCGAGCGCTACCACCGGGCGGAGGAGTTCCTCCAGGTGGCGAACGCGCTCTGGGAGAGCTGGGCGGAGGGAGCGGTCGTCGGCGACCGGCGCACCGGGGTCTACGCCGACCTCTCCCGGGTCCAGCCGATCGACCACGTGGGCACGCACTTCAGGGTCCAGGGTCCGCTGAACGTCCAGCGTTCGCCCCAGGGCCGCCCCCTCCTCGTCCAGGCCGGGTCTTCGGAGGACGGCAAGGAGTTCGCGGCGAGGTTCGCGGAGGCGGTGTTCACCGCGCAACAGACCCTTGAGGACGCCCAGGAGTTCTACGCCGACCTCAAGGGCAGGCTCCCCGCGTACGGGCGCCGGCCGCTGGACCTCAAGATCCTGCCCGGCATCTCGCCCATCATCGGCTCGACCGAGCGTGAGGCGCTGCGGCTGGAGAAGGAGCTGGAGGACCTCATCGTCCCGGCGTACGGCGTGCAGCAGCTCTCGAACATCCTCGGCGTCGACCTCACCGCCCACCCCTTGGACGGCCCGCTACCGGACATCCCGCCTAACCCGGACGGCCAGCAGAGCCGCATCAAGCTGATCAAGGACCTGGCGGCCCGCGGCGACCTGTCGATCCGCGAGATCATCGGCAAGCTCGCCGGCGGCCGCGGCCACCGGGTCGTCGCGGGCACGCCCGAGCAGATCGCCGACCAGCTCCAGGAGTGGTACGAGAACGGCGCGGCCGACGGCTTCAACATCATGCCCCCGCACCTGCCGGGCGGCCTCGCGGACTTCGTCGAGCAGGTCGTCCCCGAACTGCAGATCCGCGGCCTGTTCCGCAAGGAGTACGAGGCCCGAACCCTTCGCGACCACTACGGATTGGCCACCGCATCATGAGCATCGTCACTGTCGTCGGTAACCCGCGCGCCGGATCGCGCACGCTGGGGGCGGCGGTCGCGGCCGCCGACGCCATCGCCGCCCGGCTCGGCCACCCGGGTCCGAGAGACGTCATCGACCTGTCGGCCCTCGCTCCGGAGCTGCTCCTCCCGCAGAGCAGCGCGAATGTGGAGATCGCCCTCGAACTCCTCACCAGCGCCTCGGTGGCCGTCGTGGCCAGCCCCACCTACAAGGCGACCTACACCGGCCTGCTCAAGGCGTTCCTCGACCGGCTGCCGCCGAACGCCTTGACCGGCACGGCGGCCCTGCCGATCCTCGTCATGGGCGACCCCAAGCACGCCTTGGCGGTGGAGGTCCACTTCCGCCCGCTCCTGGTGGAGATGGGCGCCTTCGTCCCCACCCCCGGTCTGGCCCTCCTGGAGTCGGACCTACCAGGAGAAGACGGGCCCTTGGCTCGCTGGGCAGATCTGGTGGTGCCGCAGATTGCGGTCAGGCAAGGAGCGTTGAGATGACCATCTCCCTGGACCGCGACGAGTTCCGTACGGCCCTGGCCCAGCACGCCGCCGGAGTGGTCATCGTGACGGCCAGACCGGAGGGCGTCCCGGTGGGCCTGACGGCGACCTCGTTCTCCTCGGTGAGCCTTGATCCGCCGCTGGTGTCCTTCTACGTCGACCAGTCGTCCACCACCTGGCCCTGGCTCCGGCTGGCCGACCATTTCGCGGTGAACGTCCTGGCCGGCCACCAACACGACCTGGCCACCCGCTTCGCCCGGCGCGGCATCGACCGCTTCGCCGAGCCCACCCGCTGGCGGCCCGGCCCGCACGACACGCCGTTGCTGGAGGACGTCTCCGCACATCTCATCTGCATTCCGCACACGACCGTGGAGATAGGCGACCACACCCTGGTGGTCGGCCTGGTCACCGCCGCCCAAACCACCCCAGCCCGCCCACTCCTCTATCACCGCGGGCAGTACGGGCGCTTCCTCCCGCACAACTGACTGTAGGTGGCCCGATTCCCCGCCGTACGTGGCCCCGCCTAACGGATGCGGACCCGGGCGCGCGCGGTGGGGAGAGGGAGATCAAGCAGGGTGCGGACGCCGGGCGGGGCGGCGCAGACGGCGGGGATGGCGTTGATGGCGTGGGCGGCCGCGGCGGCCAGGCCGTAGCCGAAGTAGAAGGACGGCAGCGGCGTGTGCAGCACGCAGTCGGCCTCGATGGCCATGACGCGCTCCGGGTCGTCCGTGCAGCTCACGCCGGCGTACGGCAGGCTGACCAGCTCGCCGGCGTCTTTGCCGATCTTGTCGCGGTCATAGACGAGGACTGCCGCGAGCTCCAGCCCCGGCCTGCTGAGCACGCTGCGCAGCGCGTAGCGACCGACGGCTCCCGTGGCCCACTGAACCACGCGAAGGGGCGCGTTTACCGGCATGTCCGGCCTCCCAGGCGCGATGGAGGGCGGACAGGCGCTGGGGGTCGCCGCCCATGCGAAGCCCAGAACTCTAGCAGAGAAAGAAGCTTCTGATCACTATCGGCGACGATCAGTCGTAGTGCGGCGGACTCGGGTTATGGTGCCATTACTAGAACGTTGTTCTCCTGCGCTGGAGGTTCGATGCTTCGGTTCGATGACAGGGTCGCGATCATTACGGGAGCCGGGCACGGCCTCGGCAGGTCGCACGCGCTCCTGCTGGCCGAGCGGGGTGCCCAGGTCGTCGTGAACGACCTGGGCGGCGCGCTCGACGGCACCGGCGCCTCCGCGGGTCCCGCCGCCGACGTGGTCGAGCTCATCACCAAGAACGGCGGCCAGGCCATCGCCAACGCCGACAACGTGGCCACGCCGGAAGGGGCCAGGGCGATCGTGCAGGCGGCGGTCGACGCGTTCGGCAAGATCGACATCGTCGTCAACAACGCGGGCATCCTGCGTGACAGGTCGTTCGGGAAGATGGCGGTCGAGGACTTCGACAGCGTGCTGGCCGTACACGTGCGCGGCTCCTACCTGGTCAGCCAGGCCGCCTACCCGTACATGAAGGAGGCCGGCTACGGCCGCGTCGTCAACACCTCCAGCCCGGCGGGCCTGTTCGGCAACTTCGGCCAGGCCAACTACTCCACCGCCAAGATGGGCCTGATCGGCCTGACCAAGACGCTCGGCATCGAGGGGGCCCGCAACGGCATCAAGGCCAACGCCATCGCGCCGATCGCCTGGACGCGGATGACCGAGTCGCTGCTGCCGGCCGAGTTCGAGGCCAAGTTCACGCCCGAGCGGGTCAGCGCGCTGGTGGCCTACCTCGTGCACGAGTCGTGCGATCCGAGCGGCGAGGTGTTCAGCGTCGGGGGCGGCCGGGTGGCGCGGGTGTTCGTGGCCGAAGGGCCCGGCTGGAAGTCGGACGAGCTCACGCCGGAGTCGCTCGCGGACAACTGGGCGGCGGTCATGGCCGAGCAGCCGTACGTGCTGTCGGCCGCGGACTCGATGAAGGCCATGCTCTAGGAACGCCGGAGGCTACCTGTCGTCGGGCAGGTAGCCCCGTTCCCGATTCCTCACAGCCGCTCGACGTTGGGTCCCCGGCAGCGGTTGCGCGTGTCGAAGACGAAGGCGCTCACCCGCTCGACCATCTCGTAGTCGAAGCAGTCGTGGTCGGTGAGGATCAGCACCGCGTCCGCCTGAGCGAGCTCGTGCCGCGTGGCGTCGATGATCGCGATCCCCTGCGGCAGCAGGAAGTGGTCCACGTGCGGGTCGGCGGCCCGCACATCCGCACCCAGCTTGCGCAGGGCTCTGGCCACCTCGATCGCCGGTGACTCGCGGCAGTCGCCCGCGTTCTTCTTGTAGGCGAGGCCGAGCACGATCACCCGGCTGCCCTTGATCGGCAGGGAGCGCTGGTTCAGCGCGAGAGTCAGCCGGTGGACGACGTGATCCGGCATGTGGTCGTTGATGTCGTTCGCCAGCTCCACGAACCGGAAGTTGTGCCCCAGGCTGCGCTTGACCTTCCACGACAGGTAGGACGGGTCGATCGGCAGGCAGTGTCCGCCGACGCCCGGGCCGGGGGTGAAGCGCATGTAGCCGAACGGCTTGGTGGAGGCGGCGTCGATGGCCTGCCAGACGTCGATCCCCAGCTGCCGCGCGAAGATGGCCAGCTCGTTCACCAGGGCGATGTTGATGTGCCGGAAGGTGTTCTCCAGGAGCTTGCTCAGCTCGGCCACCTGGACCGAGGAGACGGGAACGGCCTCCCGCACGATGCGCTCGTAGAAGGCCTGGACTCTCTTCAGCGAGGACTCGTCGATGCCGGACACGATCTTCGGGGTGTTCTCCAGCCGCCAGTGGGTGTTTCCCGGGTCGATCCGTTCGGGGCTGTAGCCCAGGTAGAAATCCTCGGGCGCCTGCAGCCCGGAGCCTTCCTGAAGCAGGGGCAGGAGATATTCCTCGGTGGTTCCGGGATAGGTCGTGGACTCCAGCACCACTGTGGCGCCCGGCCGTAGGAGCGGCGCGATGGATTGGGCGGCCGAGGCGATGTGCCGGAGGTCGGGCGCGCCATCGCGAAGCGGCGTCGGCACCGTGATCACACAGATGTCGAAGCCCTCGGCGTCGGCGTAATCGGTGCTGGCCAGATAGCGGCCGCAGCGGTGCGCGGCGATCAGCTCGTCGTCCCCGATGTCCTCGACATAAGATTCGCCGGCGGTCAATCGCTTGATCCGCCACTGGTCGACGTCGATGCCCACGACGTCGAATCCGGCAGTGACCGCCCGCATCGCCAGCGGCAGGCCGACGTAGCCTTGGCCGACGACCACCAGTTTCTCTCCCATGTCAGGAGCCCCCGTTACCTCGAGATGAGACACGATCCGACTGTAGGAGGCCGGAGTTCTCATATCGCCGATTTGATGGCGATCCCCAGCGTGTCGTCTGATGACGTTTTCGCGGCCAGGCCGGCGATTAGGGGCGCATAAGGGCATTAAACGGAATATTTCCGTGCGCTCAAGAAAAGGCCGTTCGTACAGGGATAGCTTGGTCAAGCCTCCTGGTAAGTGTCGGAAGCGGGTATAGAAGGGTAAAGAGCAGTCCAATAGGACGCTATCCTAGGCTTTTCTTGATCACATATAGGTTTTTCGCGTCATGCCGTTCAAGGCATGGTCCTTCCGAATGTCGTAGCGTCTTCACCGGGATTGGCGACATTCGGGTCGCATCTCTTATGGCTGGACTTTAGCCGCATTTATGGCAAACGCGACAAACCGGGCGAGCGGCGACGATCGCCTAGGGATTCTTGACGAGCCGCAGGCTGCGGCGAGCCAGCCGATTGCCTGAGCAGCACAAGATACAGTGAGGAGTTGTGGCGCATGTCAAAATCACACAGCGATGCGCCCGATCGAGCAGCCGACAAGGCCCTCCCCGAAGCTCTCAAGCGAGAAGCGACCAGCCAAGTCAGATACTCCCGTTCCTTGGGGAATGTCGGTCGGTTGTGGATGGGGGTGAGTGCGGCGGCCGTGCTGGTGGCAGGTGCGGTGGTGGGGCTGCCGCAGGCCGCGAGCGCGACGGGGCCGGTGGACATCGGCGTCGCGGAGCCCTACGCGGTTGTGGCCGGGGTGTCGGTCACCAATACGAATCTGACCACGGTCACCGGAGACCTCGCCGTCAGTCCCGGCAGTACGCTGACCGGCTTCCCGCCCGGCACCGTGAACGGTGCCAGGGACCTCGGCAACGCGGCCGCGGCGGCGGCCAAGGCCGACGTGGTCGCCGCCTACAACGACATCGCCGGGCGGACCCCGGACGCCACGGTGGCGCAGCAACTGGGCGGCACGACCAAGGGGCCCGGCCTGTACGCCTCCACCACCGGCGCCTTCGCGATCAGCGGAACGCTCAGCCTCGACGCGCAGGGAGATCCGAACGCGACCTTCATCTTCCGGGCGACCAGCCTGGCCGCCGCCAACGTCGCCAACGTCGCCCTGCTCCGCGGCGCGCAGGCCGACAACGTCTTCTGGCAGTTCAGCGACACCGTGACGCTGGGCAACTACTGCACCTTCCGCGGCAACGTGCTGGCGCAGAACGCCGTCACGGTGAATTTCGGTGCCTTCACCAACGGCCGCATCTTCTCCCTGAACAGCTCCGTCAACATCACCGGCACCGACAGCATCCCGGCCACTCAGATCAGCCTCCCCAACGACCCGCCGACCACGACGACCCTGACCACCTCGCCCAACCCGTCCTGGAGGGGGCAGCCGGTTCTGCTCACCGCGGTCGTACAGCCGGTCAGCGGCACCCTGACGCCCGTCGGCGAAGTGGTCTTCAAGGACGGCTCGACCGTACTCGGCTCGGGCTATCAGGACGCCAACAATCCGGCCACGCTCACGACCCCGAGCCTCAGCGCCGGGGATCACCACCTCACCGCCGTCTACCTGGGCGGTGACGTCTTCGACCACGAGGCACTGATCCACTTCGCGCCGAGCTTCTCGCCGGAAGTGGTTCAGCATGTGTCGGACAGTCTGTGGGACAGATCGGCGACTCCGGCCGTCCAGTCCCAGTCTGATGCGCAGGCGGTCACGGTCGGCGTGAAGTTCCGGGCCTCAACGAGCGGGACCATCCTCGGCATCCGGTTCTTCAAGGGCTCCCTGAATACGGGGACTCATACCGGGAGTCTGTGGAGCAGCAGTGGTCAGCTGCTCGCGAGCGCGGTCTTCAGCAGCGAGACGGCCTCCGGCTGGCAGCAGGTGAATTTCTCGACACCTGTCGCGATCACCGCCAATACCACCTATGTGGCCTCATATCACACTACGTCGGGATATTATTCGGTAACCCGACCCTACTTCACCTCCTCATTCACGAACGGCCCGCTCACGGCACTGGCGAACGGTACGGACCCGAACGGGGTGTACACCTACGGAGCGACCAGCACCTTCCCGGTAAACTCCTACCAGTCCACCAACTACTGGGTCGACGTCGTGTTCGAGCCGTCGGACAGTCTGTGGGACAAAGTGCCCACTCCGGCCGTCCAGTCCCAGCCTGATACGCAGGCGATTACGGTCGGCGTGAAGTTCCGGGCCTCAACGAGCGGGAAAATCGTCGCCATCCGGTTCTTCAAGGGCTCCCTGAATACGGGGACTCATACCGGGAGTCTGTGGAGCAGCAGTGGTCAGCTGCTCGCGAGCGCGGTCTTCACCAGTGAGACGGCCTCCGGTTGGCAGCAGGTGAATTTCCCGTCGCCTGTCGCGATCACCGCCAATACCACCTATGTGGCCTCATATCACACTACGTCGGGATATTATTCGCTTAATCGGCCTTACTTCACCTCGGCCTACACGAACGGCCCGCTCACCGCGCTGGCGAACGGTACGGACCCGAACGGGGTGTACACCTACGGGGGGACCAGCACCTTCCCGGCGACCCCCTACCAGTCGTCCAACTACTGGGTCGATCCGGTATTCGACTCCTAACGGGCTCCTGAGGTTCGGGTGATTCTCCACCGGCCCGGCCGTGCGCTTCTGCGCGGCCGGGCCGCGCCATGTCCCTGGCGCGAATACGAAACGGGCCGCGTCGCATGTCATTTCTCTGGAACGGCATCGATGCCCGCTAATGTCGAATATCCAGAGTCATATGACCGGCGGAGCATTTCCCGGGTCGCAGATAAAGGATCGGCTCATGGCAAATATTGATTTGTCCCTTTTTTCGGGGAAGGTCGGTCGGTTGTCGCTGGGGGTGGTGGCGGCGGCCGTGCTGGTGACCCTGCCGGAGGGCGCGCGCGCGACACCGCCGGTGGACATCGGCGGTGGAAAGCCGTACGGGGTTGTGGCCGGGATGTCGGTCAACAACACGAATCTGACCACGATCTCCGGAGACCTGGGGATCAGTCCCGCCAATACGCTGAGGGGCTTCCCGCCCGGCACCGTGAACGGCAACAGGCAGTTGGGCAACGCGACCGCGGCGGCGGTCAAGAACGACGTGGTCGCCGCCTACAACGACATCGCCGGGCGGGCCGGCGGTGTCACGGTGGCGGGGGAGCTGGGCGGTACGACCAAGGGGCCTGGCCTGTACGACGCCGCCGGCGGCGCCTTCACGATCAACGGTACGCTCACCCTCGACGCACAGGGGGATCCGGCCGCGACCTTCATCTTCCGGGCGGCCACTCTCACCACCGCCAGGGTCAGCAATATCGCCCTGCTACGTGGCGCGCAGGCCGACAACGTCTTCTGGCAGTCCAGCGGCGCGACGGCGCTGGGGGTGTACAGCACCTTCCGCGGCAACGTGCTGGCCCAGGGCAACGCCAACGTGAACTTCGGAGCCAGCGTCGAGGGCCGGGTCTTCTCTCTCAACGGCGCCGTCAACACCACCGGCACCGACAGCATCCCGGCCACCCGCATCAGCCTTCCCCACGACCCGCCTACCACCACCACGTTGACCAGCTCTCTCAATCCCGCCGCCGCTGGACAGCCGGTGACGTTCATCGCCACCGTGGCACCGGTCAGCGGCAGCCAGACCCCGTTCGGCGAAGTGGTCTTCAAGGAAGGCTCGACCATTCTCGGCTCGGTGTTCCTCAACAGCAACGGTCGTGCGATGTTCAGGATTTCGAGCCTGGCCCGAGGGCAGCACCGGATCGTCGCGGTCTATCTCGGCGGCGACGTCTTCGACCACGAGGCACTGATCCACCTGGCCCCGAGCACGTCAGGCCCGGTGAACCAGGCCATCACCTGATAGGGCGGTGACGACGGACGTGCTCCTCTCCCCCCGGAAGGGGTGTCCGCCCATGAGGCCCATGCCACGGCGGGCCGTCTTCTTCCGCTCCCCCCCGGAATGGGTTTCCCCGGAGTGACCACTTTCTTCTGCTCCCCCCGGAGGGGGAAGTTCTCCCAGGGACGCCCGCCACGGCCCGTCACAGGGATCGGGACGTGTGCGGCTACGGTGTGGCAGGAGCTTTCAGCGGCCGCCACCACCGCTGGTTGTCCTGGTACCAGCGCACCGTCGCGGCCAGGCCGTCCGCGAACCCCGTACGCGGTTCGTAGCCGAGGGCGCGGAGCTTGCCGCAGTCGACGGAATAGCGACGGTCGTGCCCGAGCCGGTCAGGCACGCGCCTGACCATCTCCCATCCCATCCCGAGCGCGCCGAGCAGCAACTCAGTGAGCTCCCGGTTGGTGAGTTCGGTGCCGCCGCCGATGTTGTACGTCTCTCCCGGCGAGCCCTTCTCCAGCACCAGGTGAATGCCCCGGCAGTGGTCGTCGACGTGCAGCCAGTCCCGTACGTTCAGCCCGTCGCCGTAGAGGGGGACCGGCTCGCGGTCCAGGAGGTTGGTGACGAAGAGCGGGATGAGCTTCTCCGGGTACTGGTAGGGGCCGTAGTTGTTGGAACAGCGGGTCACCCGGACATCGAGGCCGTAGGTCCGGTGGTATGCCCGGCAGAGCAGGTCACTGCCGGCCTTGGCCGCCGAGTACGGCGAGTTCGGCAGCAGGGGCTCGTCCTCGGTCCAGGACCCTTCCGCGATCGACCCGTACACCTCGTCGGTGGAGACGTGCACCACCGTGCGGACGCCGGTCTCCAGCGCCGCCTGCAGGAGGCGCTGCGTGCCCAGCACGTTCGTCGTCAGGAAGTCACCGGCTCCCGTGATGGACCGGTCGACGTGCGTCTCGGCCGCGAAGTTCACGATCACCTCGCACCCGGGAACGATCTCCGCGAGCAGCTCCAGGTCGGTGATGTCTCCATGAACAAACCGGTAGCCGGGATGTCCGGCTACCGGCGCGAGATTGGCCAGATTTCCGGCGTAGGTGAGCTTGTCGAGAACGGTGATGTTCACGGCCTCGTAGCCCGGATACGAGCCGAGCAGCAGCGACCGCACATAGTGCGACCCGATGAATCCGGCGCCGCCGGTGACCAGAATCCTCATGTACGCACCTGTATCTTGCTGTGATCGCCCACCATGAGCTCGTGAGTGTTCGGCATGCCTTCCGCGCGGTTCACTTCGACGTTGCGCCCGATGAGGGAATGCCCGATGCGCGACACGCCGCGGATGGACGACCCATCGAGCACGATCGAGTACTCGATCTCGGCGTCCTCCAACGCGCAACTCGCCCCGATCGAGGTGAAGGGGCCGACGAAGGAAGAAACGATTTTCGAGTCGGCCCCGATCACGATGGGCCCGCGGAGTACGGAGTTCTCCACCACCGCGCCCTGCTCGACGACGACTCGCCCGGTGATCTCGCTCCGGCCGTCTACGGTGCCCCTGATGTCAGGCTCGATCTGTTCGAGGATGATCCGATTGCATTCCAGCATGTCCTGCAGCCGGCCGGTGTCCTTCCAGTAGCCGTTGACGAAGTGGGAGTGGACGCGGAAGCCGTTGTCGATCAGCCACGTGACGGCATCGGTGATCTCCAGCTCGCCGCGCGCGGACGGTGTGATGCGCCGGACGGCCTCGTGGATGACGGGGGAGAAGATGTAGACCCCGACGATCGCCAGATCGCTGCGCGGGTGCTCCGGCTTCTCCGCCAGCCCGATGATCTCGCCTTCCGGCCCGAGTTCGGCCACGCCGTAGAACTGCGGTTCGGCAACCTTGGTGAGCAGGATCTGCGCGTCATGCTCGGCCCGGCGGAACGCGTCGACCAGGGCGGTGATGCCGCCCACCAGGAAGTTGTCGCCCAGGTACATCACGAAGGGCTCCTCGGCGAGGAACTCTCTGGCGATCAGGACGCAGTGAGCCAGGCCCAGGGGGGCCTGCTGGGGGATGTAGGTGATGTCGAGGCCGAACCGCGAGCCGTCTCCGACGGCCTCGCGCACCTCCGCGGCCGTGTCGCCGACGATGATGCCCACGCTGGTGATGCCCGCGTCTCGTAGCGCTTCGAGCCCGTAGAAGAGGACCGGTTTGTTGGCCACGGGGACCAGCTGTTTCGCTGAGGTATGGGTGAGCGGGCGCAGTCTCGTCCCCTTGCCACCCGCTAGAACGAGCGCCTTCATCGGCTCCCTGAGTCCTTCCGCGAAGAGGACATGGCGGCGATGGCCGCCTGTCCGCTGGAGTTTATGCCGAGCCCCGACCAGGGGAACTCGGCGGTTTCGCGCTCTTGTCGAAGAACGCCCGGCACGTTGCCGAGACTAGATGGATCTGCTATCACGAAAAGTCCATGTTCGGTGTATTAGATAGCTTAGTGGGGGACTTATGAGTATTATCAAGCCCTGTGCGATCATGATGGGAATTCCGATGACGCCCACGAGGATCGGCAGGCTGATGAGGGACGCGCCGAGAAAACTCAGGCCGACCACATAGAATCGTAGATATCCCCGCAGCCAGGAATCGCCGGAGGCCCGGAACACCACCAGCCGATACCACGGGTACACGATCACCACGGTGACGAAGTGGCTGGTCACGACCAGGACAAGGTAGGGCACCGCACCCTCGGCGGCGAGCAATGCTAGGCCAAGAAGACAGTAATAGACAACTGCCGTCATGGCGCCGGCCATTAGGTATGTGATGCGGTTTCCAGCAAAAGTGGAGATCAGAGTCAGCCACCAGAAATGCGGCTTTCTGTCGCTTTTGGTGTGGCTCTCCACGTCAACCATGTCGCCCGCACTCCAGATCGTCACGTGGTGGGGGGCTGCTTGATTGTAACCGGCTCACACTGGATGATCGGGGGACCAATGTCGGTGTCGGTGGTAATTCCGTGTTACCGATCCGCGCGCACTCTTCCAGCGCTGGTGGCCAGAATCCTGTCGACCATGAGCGAGGCATCCGTCCGTCACGAGGTGATCCTCGTCGTCGACGGCAGCCCGGACGACACCTGGGCGACGGCCGCCGGGCTGGCCCGCCGAAACGAGGCCGTGCGGGCGATCCACCTCTCCCGTAACTACGGTCAGCACAACGCGCTGATCGCCGGCATCAGGGAGGCGGCCTTCGAGGTCGTCGTCACGTTGGATGACGACCTGCAACATCCACCGGAGCAGATCCCCCTCCTGCTGGCCGCCCTTGAAGGCGACCGTCTCGACCTCGTCTACGGCGTCTCCTACCGTGAGGAACACGGCTTTCTCCGGAGCTTCGCCTCCCGATCGGTGAAAGCCGGGATGTCCAGCGCGCTTGGCATCCGCTCCGCCCGCGCGATCAGCGCCTTCCGCGCCTTCCGCACGCGGCTGCGCGAGGGGTTCCAAGAGCTGTCGGGGCCGCATGCCTCGGTCGACGTGGCCCTGTCGTGGGCCACCTCCAAGGTGGGGTCGGTCAGCGTACGCATGAACGAACGCCATCACGGGCGCTCCAACTACTCGGCGCGGCTGCTGATCCGGCATGCGGTGAACATGCTGCTCGGCTACAGCACGGCGCCCCTGCGGGCGGCGAGCTACCTCGGATTTCTGGTCGGCATCGTCGGCCTGCTGCTGGGCGGCGCCGTCCTGTGGCGGTTCGCCACGGGCGAGACGACGGTGGCCGGCTTCACGACGATCGCCTCGATGGTCGCGCTCTTCTCCTCCGCGCAACTCGTCTCCATCGGTGTCCTGGGGGAGTACATCGGCCGCATCCATGGCAGCGGCATGGGCCGGCCGACCTACGTCGTGTGTGAACGCGTCGGACCGACCGCCTCCGCCGACGTGGGTCCCGCCGGCCCTAGCGTTCCCGTCCAGGCAGGAGCGCGCTCCGGACCAGATGAACAGTGAGGACCGTCCGTACGGGCTCGAACCCGTATCGGGCCCACGCCCGCTGTACGCGCGTGTTGTGTCCCTGGGTGGAGATGACGACTTCGTCCCCGCCGCGCGCCAGCGTGCGGTCCTCGACCGTCTTGAGCAGGTGGGGGTACAGACCGCGTCCTTGCACCTCCGAGACCACGCCGGCGAGCAGGATCTCCGTCCGGGATTCGGCCTCGTCCAGCGTGGCCAGCGCGAGCACGCGCGAGGCCGCCCCGGCCGCGGGCCGATCCAGCAGCGCCAGGCAGCCGCCTTCGGCGGCCGACCGCAGCGCCCATTCCTGGTAGCCGGCGAGCGCGTCGGCGGGGTCGAACAGGGGATTGGCCAGGTAGTGGTTTCCGTACGAGAGGAAGATGTCGGACACCAGATCCTCGATCACGGCGGTTCCGGTCAGCTTCGTCGCCCGCAGATCGGGTGACGCCTCGGGCGCCCGGCCCTCGCCGGCGCGCAGCCGCCAGTACACCAGGGAGTCCGCGAAGACGGCGGTCCGGCCCAGGGCGGTCAGCTGGGCGAACCAGCCGACGTACTCGGCCGGGTAACGAAGGACGATCACGTCAGCGTCGGATCGTACGACGGCCTCACGGACCGCGGAGAACGCCGATCCGGCCTCGGCGGAGAACGCCGATCCGGCCTCGGCGGAGAACGCCGATCCGGCCTCGGCGGAGACGGTGAGCCGCGCCACCGAGCGGCCGAATCGCGCGGACTCGAGCGGAGACTCCCGCGTCCGCACGGTTTCCGCCTCGATCACGTCATGCCAGGCCATCAGCGCACCTCGTAGGCTCGGACCGCGTCGATCACGCGGGACAGGTGGGTGTCGTCCAGGTCGGCGAAGAGCGGCAGTCGTACGAGACGGTCGGCGACCTCCTCCGTGACCCGGCAGCCGCCCGGGGCCGTCCGCCCGTACCGCAGGCCCGCGGGTGAATCGTGGAGCGGCTGGTAGTGGAAGGCCGCCTGCACGTCACGCTCGGCGAGATGAGCGATGAAGGCCTGCCGGTTCGCCAGGTCGGGGAGCAGCAGGTAATACAGGTGCGCGGGATGCGCGCACTCGTCCGGGATCGTCGGCTGGGCGACCCCGTTCTCCGCGGCCCAGTCAGCCAGTTCCTCGTGATACCGGTCCCATGCGTAGTGGCGCCGGAACTGGATCTTGTCGAACGATTCCAGCTGGGCGGTGAGCTGCGCGGCGAGCACGTCCGACGGCAGGTAGCTGGACCCGATGTCGACCCATCGGTACTTGTCCACCTGGCCGCGGAAGAACCGGCTCCGGTCGGTGCCCTTCTCCCTGAGGATCTCCGCGCGCTCGCCGAGGTCGGCGTCGTTCAGGAGCAACGCGCCGGCCTCTCCGCACTGGATGTTCTTCGTCTCATGAAAGCTCTGGGCGGCCATGCGGCCGAACGACCCGAGCGGACGGTCCTGATAGAAGCCGCCCAGCCCATGGGCGTTGTCCTCGATGACCGCGAGACCGTGTCGGTCCGCGAGCTCGCCGATCACCTCCATCGCGCACCCGACACCCGCGTAGTGGACGACCACGATGGCCCGGGTGCGGTCGGTGATCGCGGCTTCGAGCCGTCGTTCATCCAGGTTCAGCGTGTCCGGCCGGCAGTCGGCGAACACCGGGACGGCGCCACGCAGCGCGTAGGCGTTCGCCGTCGACATGAAGGTGAACGACGGCATGATCACTTCGTCGCCGGGCCGCAGATCGAGCAGGAGCGCCGACATCTCCAGCGCGTGCGTGCACGAGGTGGTCAGCAGCACCCGGGGAGCCTCGGTGATCTCCGCGAGGAGACGGGTGGCCCGCTCGGTGAAGGGCCCGTCTCCGCGGGTGAACCGCCGGAGTACGGCCTCCGCCAGATAGTTGAGCTCGTTCTCCGAGATATGCGGCAGGTTGAAGGGGATCGCCGTCAGGCCGGATGCGTTCACGAACGCAGTGAACAACGGGCCGGACCGGCCGACACGCGTGGCGCCTGGTGGCTGGATGAGGCATTACCCAAGCCTTACCCCACCCCCTCACACTGAGCCGTCAGGGAGCCGATAGACGGCGTAGTCGCCGGACCGGAACCGGAATTCCGCGAAATCGCCGATCTTCGGGCTGGGCTTCCCCCGAAGCTCGTCGACGAAGAGCCAGCGCACTCCGTAGCGCTCTCGCAGGCTCTGCATGGAGGTCTGGCTCGGCGACTGAAAGGCCGTGTCGTTCATCTTGATCAGATCGGCGTCCCAGAACGGCAGGCCTTCCGGCAGCAGCCCCGGACGCCAGTGGCTCAGGTTCGTGGCCGTGTAGGCCCAGCCCTCGACCAGCACGTGCCGTTCCGACAGCGCGGCCACCCACGGGTATCGGGTGTCGCACGGGTTCTCGTACCCCAGGCGGCAGTGCGTGTTGGTGGCCACCAGGTCGTCCGGCTCGGAATGGTCGCGCAACCATCGTCCGGCGGTCAGGGCCCCCTGAGGGATCACCCGGTTCTCCACCGGTCTGACCATCGGATGGGGATCGTCCCCGGTGACGTTGTCGATGGCGGAAAGGACGCGTGCGTGCCAGTACGCGGGCAGGCCGATGGTCGCGAACGCGACGATCACGAGGGCCGAGGCGCGAGCGCGTCCCTTCAGGATCGCCACGAGGAGGCCCGCCAGCAGGGCCAGGGCCACCAGAGTGAGATAGGGCCGGTACAGGATCCCGTCGTCCTGGCCGGCGCTCAGCGGAATCGTGACGCCACAGAGGACGGGGATCAGGTAGGCGGCGAGGAGTCCCGCGCCCATCGAGCACATGACCGCCTTGGGCGACACCCGTGCCCGCCGCAGGAGGATGAGCATCCCATAGGCCGCGACGGCCGCCAGATAGGGGTAGGCCCCCCAGAAGAAGAAGAGCTGGCTCTGGCCGGGGTGCCCGAGGAGCAGCACCGCGCCGAGCCCGGCCGCGCCCATGCCGAGCATGAGGCTCACTCGTGGTCGCATGAGCAGCCGCGGCCTGCTCAGCAGCCCGAGGACGCCGGACCACGTCATGGCCCAGCAGAGCAGGTACACCAACGTGAGACCCAGCACCGAGCCCGCCGAGGGCGTGGTCAGGCCGGTGAGTTTGCTCCAGGTGATGCGCATGAAGGCCAGAGGATCCGCGACCAGCCCCTGCCGCTCCCGGCCGAACAGGACGAACTGCGCGAAGAGGATGCATGCCGTGGTCATTCCCAGCATGATCAGTACGTTCGTGGACGGCCGGCGTCGCCTCATCACCTCGACCGCCGCCACGAGCACCAGTCCAGCGCCGAGCAGGGGCAGATAGGTGGCTTTGGCACCGGTCAGAACCGCCAGGAAGAGCCCGGCCAGCAGCCATTTGCCGGTGTCGGGCCGCCGACGCTCGAGAAGGTCCAGCAGGACGAGGACGAGGGGAGCGAACAGCAGGGCGCCCAGCGTCTGCGTGGGACTTATCCACGCGGTGTCCGGAACCCCTCCCCAGGTGAACACCCCGTTCGTGCCCAGATACAGGGTCGGGGCGCCCACCAGGACGGTGCCCACGACAGTGACGGCCCCACCGATCCATGAGCCCGTGACGCGGCGCCCGGTCATGCCGGCCAGGACGACGAGCCCGGCCAGCATGGGCAGCATGGCCAGGCGGTACAGCAGGACAAGAGGCTCCACTCCGGTCAGCCAACTCGCCGCCGCCAGATGCGCGTAGACGAACCAGTGGTAGGCGAGAGGCTCGCCCACCACCATCGGCACCGCGGGCGGCACATGGTGCTTCAACTCGCCGATCAGCGCCAGATGGAACGGCATGTCGGGATATGACGCCCCGAGGCCGGGCCAGGTGATGGCATGGGTGCCGAAAAACTTGAGTGCGCTCACCGCGACCAGGACGGCGAGGACGAGGGCGAGGCACCATGACCACCACAGGGGAGTCGCCGGCCGGGATCCCGCCCGCCAGTGCCCGCGCAAAGACGGGACCGTGAGGAAGAGCGCGTACGTGGTCAACGGCCACACCGCGACGAGCAGCGGCATTCCGACGGCGCGAGCGCCTATGTAGACCAGGATCTCCACGGCGTAACCGAACGCCAGGCCCAGGGCTATCTCCTCTGCCGCCGTGCGCGGACCGCAGTACAGGGCCCTGATCACCAGGACTCCGGGCAGCGCCAGCCCCAAGACGACGTAGGCGGCGAACAGCGCCATGTCCGTGCCGGATACTCCGTAGCGGATCAGCACGGCAGCGGTGAAAGCCGTCACGGAGGCGGCCGCGAGCGGGCCCGGCAGTGCGGACCTCCAGCGTGCCTGGCGCCGGGCGCCGCGTGCGGCCGGAGCCGGATGCGCTGCCTCCACCGTGCTCAGTTCGCTAATGCTCAGTTCGCTAGTGCTCGGTTCGCTAATGCTCGGTTCGCTAGTGCTCGGTTCGCTAGTGCTCGGTCCGCTCGGCGCCGAACCGTTGACAGGCGAGATCTTGTCCATGGCCGCAAGCTTGGTGCGGTGAGTGCTTCGATCGGGCTTGTCCCCCTGCTCACGGTTGTTTCTTGCCGCTTCCTTGTCCGGGCCAAAGGGTGATGGCTCGCGTTCTCCGGAGATATGCCGATCTCTGCGGCGATTGAGTTCTTAGCGGAGAATCAACATCGGCGTCCGTCCTGCTGGGAAATCGCCCTTCCCTCATCCGATTCACGAGAGAACCGGGCATCGCTGTATTTATTTGCTCATGGCCCCCCGTGACCGGCTGAAATCAGAGCGATCGAGGGACGCATCATGCAGGAAAGCGGGAAAAAGACCGGTTTGCGATGGCGGCCCTTTCGTAGCCGGCCCCTTGTTCTGAGCGCAGGAATTGCGGCCGCGCTCGCCATCCTCGGTGCCGCCCAGGCGCCGGTGCGCGAGGGCGGCGCGGTCGGCGCGGTTGGCATCACCGCGAACCTCGCCTCCCACCCGAACCAGGGCGCGACGGCGAGCCTCGGGGGAGGGACGCCGCTGTCCGTACCCGCGGGCGCTCGTATCGGCAAGGCCACGCGCAAGGGTTTGAAAGCGATCAAGACTGCCCACGGCCGCCCGCCGAGCCCGCCCAGGAGGAGGGGCGCTCGGCCGGCGACCTGCCCGCCGACCTCGGTCATCTGCCTGGAGAACGCTCTTCCCGGCAATCCGCCGAGCGAGTGGGACATAGTGGGGGCGGGCAGTCCCAGCATTCAGGGTTATGCGGCGGATATGAGCGTCAACAAAGGGACGACCGTAGACTTCAAGATCGACACAGACGCCACCGACTACCGGTTGGACGTCTATCGCGTCGGCTACTACAGCGGCATGGGCGCGCGGCTGATCACCACGCTGCAGCCGACCGCCACGTTGCCTCAGGTTCAGCCCACGTGCGGGAGCGATACGGCCACCGGACTGGTCGACTGCGGGAACTGGGCGGTCTCCGCGTCCTGGGCGGTGCCGAACACCGTCGTTTCCGGCGTCTATCTCGCCAAGCTGGTACGCGAAGACGGCACCGCCGGCGAGAGCCAGATCACCTTCGTGGTCCGAGATGACACGCGCGCCGCGGACATCCTGGTCCAGACCTCTGACTCGACGTGGCAGGCGTACAACGACTACGGCGGGAACAGCCTGTACACCGGAAGTCCGGTGGGGCGCGCCTTCAAGGTCAGCTACAACCGGCCGTTCCTCAACCGGAGCGCCGACATCAGCGGCGCGGCGGAGTCATTCTTCTTCAACTCCGAATACCCCATGGTCAGGTGGCTTGAGGCCAATGCCTATGACGTGAGCTATGCCACGAGCGTCGACACCGCCAGGATGGGGGCGGAGCTGCTTGAGCATCGCGCGTTCCTGTCGGTCGGCCACGACGAGTACTGGTCCCTGGAAATGCGGAACAACGTCGAGGCCGCCCGCGCCAGCGCGGTCAACCTCGCCTTCTTCTCGGGAAACGAGATGTTCTGGAAGACCAGGTGGGAGAGCAGCATCGCCGGACCCGTCCTCGCTTTCCGGACCCTCGTCTGCTACAAGGAAACGCTGGCGAACGCCAAGATCGACCCGAGTACACAATGGACCGGCACCTGGCGTGACCCGCGTTTCTCGCCGCCGTCGGACGGCGGCCGGCCGGAGAATGCCGTGACGGGCACCATGTTCCAGGTCAACGGGACCGTCTCCGACTCGGTGGCCGTTCCCGCGGCCTACCGGAGCATGCGGCTGTGGCGCAACACGTCCGTGGCGAATCTCCTGCCCGGCCAGACGGCGATCTTTCCGGCCGGAACGCTGGGCTATGAATGGGACGCGGCGCCCGACAACCTGACGACTCCCGCCGGCTCGGTGAAGTTCTCCAGCGCGACGATAGGCCGGATGGACAAGATCCTGCTCAACTTCGGTGGCTCCTACGGCGCCGGGGTCGCGACCCACAATCTGATCCTCTACCGGCACTCCAGCGGCGCGCGTGTCTTCGGCGCGGGCACCGTGCAGTGGTCGTGGGGTCTCGACGCCGTTCACTACCGGCCTGGTACGCCTACGGATGTCCGGATGCAGCAGGCGACCGTCAACCTGCTCGCCGACATGGGGCTGCAGCCGGCGAGCCTGCAGGCGGGCCTGGTTCCGGGGGTTCCGTCACCGGACACATCCCCTCCGACGACGACGATCACGAGTCCGTCCGCCGGCGCCACCGTGCCGAGCGGCACCACGGTCTCCATTCGGGGGACGGCGGTCGACGTCGGGGGCGGTCAGGTGGGGGGCGTCGAAGTCTCCCCGGACGGCGGCACCAGGTGGTTCCAGGCGAAGGGGCTCACGGACTGGCAGTACAGCTGGACGACCGGCTCGGCCGGGCCGGTGACGATATTGGCGCGAGCGGTCGACGACAGCGGGAATCTCCAGACGACGCCGACCCAGCGGCCCGTCACCATCTCCACGCCATGCCCCTGCACCACGTGGCCGCCGTCCGCGACGCCCGCCACCGTTTCGCAGAACGATCCCGCCGCGGCGGAGCTGGGCGTGAAATTCCAGCCCACCAGTCCAGGCCACATCACCGGCATCAGATTTTACAAGGGGGCGCTCAACACCGGAACGCACACGGGTGATCTCTGGAGTTCCACGGGTCAGCTCCTGGCCAGAGCGACGTTCACCAGTGAATCGGCGAGCGGCTGGCAGCAGGTGAGCTTCTCGACGCCCGTCGCGGTGAGCGCCAACACCACCTATGTGGCCGCGTACCACACGACATCCGGGCGGTATTCGGTAACCCGGCCGTATTTCAACCAGCAGTATTCGTCCGGGCTGCTCATCGGACTGGCGACCGGCGCCGTCTCCGGGGGCAACGGCGTCTATGCGTACAGTGCGACGCCCGCCTTTCCCACCAATACCTACCAGGCCACGAACTACTGGGTAGACGTGGTGTTCTCGCCGTCGAGCACGCTGTGGGACGAGACGGCGCAGCCGGCGATCGATTCCACCGGCGACACCAAGGCGGTCGTCGTCGGGGCGAAGTTCCGTCCCACCTCGAACGGGGTCGCCACCGGAGTCCGGTTCTACAAGTCTCCGCAGAACACGGGAACCCATGTCGGGTCTCTGTGGACGTTGGATGGCACGCTGCTCGCCAGCGCGACCTTCACCGACGAGACTCCATCCGGATGGCAGCAGGTGAATTTCGCGACACCCGTCCCGCTGACCGCGAACACCACGTACGTGACCGCCTATTCCATGAATCCGGGAAACTACTCGATAACCAGGCCGTACTTCACGACGGGATATGGCCGCGGTCCGCTCTACGCACCGGCCGGTGATGAGGTGGCGGGAAGCAACGGGGTGTACAAGTACGGGCCGGCGCTCACGTTCCCCAACAATACCTACCAGCTCACCAATTACTGGGTCGACGTGCTGTTCGACGCCACGGGTTAGCACCGTCGTACGGAAATCCTCCGGCCCGAGGCCGAAACTCGGGCCGGAGCACCCCGCGATCCTTAAAAACCCACCAAGGGCGGGCAAGAACATCGCCGTACTCGGGCGTTCGTACCTGTACGAGGCGCCGGTGTGGTCAAGCTGGCGTGCATGGCCGACGCTCCACCCTTTCCGCGCTCCGCGCCGCCTTCCTACGCACCCACGCCGGAGCCGGGCGTGGCCGGACCACCGTCCGGGCGGAAACGCGCATCGCTGCTGAAGCGCTGTTCGACCTGGCTCCCGCCGACGGCCGTGGTGGCCTGCGTCGGAGTCGCGCTGGGGTTCTATGGCGTCTCCGCTGCGGACCTGGCTCTCTTCAGCCTCTACATCGCCCTGGGCGTCGCGCTGCCGGGCCTGTTGTGGGTCCGGGCGCTGTACCGGGGTACGCCCACGCTGACGGAGGGGCTCGCGCTCGGTGTGACGCTCGGCTACGCGCTGGAGGTCCTCACGTACATCCCGGCACGCGCGCTCGGCGTGCCGCTGCTGGTGATGGCCTGGCCGATCGGCACCTACGTGCTCTTCCTCGCCGTCCCCAGGCTGCGCGGACACTGGAAGGGCGCCCCCGGCGCGGGCAGGACGCCGCTCTGGTGGTCGTGGTGCACCGCGCTGACCATGATCTATCTGGTCGTCTGGTCGGCCGTCAACGTCTTCAGAACCCAAGCCCTCACCTGGCCGGCGATGGGGACGTCGTTCATCGACATGCCCTTCCACCTGGCCCTGGTCGGCGAGTTGAAGCACCACATGCCGCCCATGGTGCCGACGGTCACCGGCGAGCCCCTCGTCTACCACTGGTTCGTCTACGCGCATCTCGCGGCCGCCAGCTGGGTCACCGGGGTGGAACCACTGGTCCTGCTCTTCCGCCTGGCCATCCTGCCCATGCTCGCCGCCCTCATCGTCGTCCTCGGGATGGTCGGGCGTCGCATCACGCGCTCGTACGGGGGAGCGCTGGCCGGCCTCGTGAGCACGATCTTCGTCACGGCGCCGAGCCTGTATCTCGGCGAGACCACCGGGGTGTTCACCTGGAAGACCGTGCAGTCATGGTCGAGCCCGACCCAGACCTTCGGCGCCCTGTTCTTCGCCCCGATCGTCCTGCTCCTCATCGACCTTCTCGGCCGCAAGCCACAGCCGCGGGGCAGGTGGGTCCTCCTGGCGATCCTGCTCGCGGCGGTCATGGGGGCGAAGGCCACCTATCTGCCGCTGCTCGTGGTGGGGCTCGTGGCGGTCGCGTTGGTCGAGACGGTCAAGTGGTTCAGCCTGCCCCGGCGCCCGCTCGCCGCGCTCGGCCTCACCGCGGCGTGCCTGCTCTTCGCGCAGTGCGTGCTGTTCGGCGGCGCACGGCAGGGGATCGTGCTCGATCCGTTGTCGATCATGCGCCTGACCTTGCGGGGTATGACCGGCCTGGCGGCCGGGGCCGAGCCGCCGTCGGCCGTCACGATCGGCGCCGCCCTGCTGTGCGTGCTCTGCGGGGTCATCACGTGGTGTGGGATCGTCGGGCTCGTGGGCCGGCCGAACCTGCTCGCGCGGCCCGTGGTGGTGCTGGTGCTCAGCATGAGCGCGGCCGGTCTCGCGGCGGCGCTCGTGCTCGGCCATCCGCATCAGTCCGAGGGGTATTTCCTCCAGGCGTCCTATCCGTACCTGGCGATGCTCGCGGTCTATGGGCTCATGCTCATCGTACGGAAGGCGCAGGTGCGACTCCGAGCGATGGCGTGCGCGGCCGGCGTGGGAGTGGTGGCCGTCTACGCCATCAGGACGCTCTACGGCGTCAGGCTCCCGCTGGCTCCGGGCACGGACTACACCGTCCTGTTCCTGCCGTACCTCGCTCTGCTGGGTGTGGTCCTGCTGGCCGTCGTCGTGCTGCGTGCCGCGCGCCAGAGCGGGATCCGTACCTGCGCCCTGGTGATCTGCATGGTCACGGCCGCCGGCACGCCCGCCGCCTGGTTCGCCCGGGTCATGCCCGGCACCTTCAGAAGCCCCGTGACCACCGCCCAGGCCCCGGCCGGGGTGGCCGCCAATCCGGTTGGGGCGGCCGCCGTCCAGGTTCGGAACGGGACCGTGCCGCCGCAGGAGATTCCCGAGGGGGCCTTCACCGCTGGGCGGTGGCTGCGCGCCCACTCGGCTGTCGACGATCTCATCGCGACGAACGTGCACTGCCGTATGGGCTACGAAAACCCTTGTGACAGCCGTGCGTTCTGGGCGACGGCGCTGAGCGAGCGGCGGGTGCTGGTCGAGGGATGGGCCTACACGGCGACCAACATGGACAGCTGGCGCCCCGGCGAAGTGGTGGAAACCCGCCCGTTCTGGGATGGGGAGCGGCTCCAGGCCAACGAGGCGGTGTTCCAGGCGCCCTCAGTGGAGGCGATCCGGCGCCTGCGTGACGACTACGGGGTCCGGTGGCTCTTCGTGGACGAGCACCGGATCAGCCCCGGCGTCGACCTCGCCGCCTTCGCCGACCTTCGGCTCCGTGACGGCGACTACGCCGTCTACCAGCTGCCCACGGCGGACCAGCTTCCGGGGCCCCTCTCTGACAACGCCAAGCCGGCGCCCCCGGCTCCCTCCTCGGGAGCACGCCAGACGGGGTAGCGCGGGGTCCACGAACGTCCGCCGGGCATCCCCGTCCTCCCGAAGGGGGCGTCCCTCTGTAGGGACCTCAGCCACGATGGACCGTCGCAGGGCCCGAGACGGTCGTGTGACGAGCCACCCGGGGAACCATCGTGTCTGACCGCCAGGACATGGCAGAGCGCGGTGATCGGCGCCGACACCCGTCGGCGCAACCCCCGCGCTCAATCCAAAACCACCTTCGCCGCCGGTCAGCAGCAGCCGTTCGACTGATCAGCCGACGGGGCCGCCGAGCCCAGTCGCGGTCCGAGCGAATACATACTCATTGCACCCGTGGCCCGCGCAAGTCTTCAGGAAACGCAGCTCGAAGCCACGCTTGCGCAAGAAGTCGAAAATCTCCCCGGGTGAGGCCACTTCAAAGGGGAAGCCGCCGATCCAATCGATCAGATCATGGCGCGTGGACATTCCGCGAGGCCGGACAGCGGCGGGGAGCCCGACGGCACACGCTCGTTTCACCGGCCTGGCCAAGGCTCCACGCATGCCGAAATATGCTCTGAAGATGAGGATGAGCAGCGCCCGCGAGATTCGACCGGACTGCACATAGCGGCGTTTCACGTACCACCACAGACGGCTTGCCAGCCCTTGGTCATTGTAGATCGAGATATACAGCAGTCCGTTCGGCGCGACAAGGCGCGAGGCCGCCTCGATCGCCCGCCACATGGCACCCGTATGGTGCAGCACTCCCCAGGAGTACACGACATCGTGCAGGCCCAGAGATTCTGTGTAATCTTCATCAAGAATGGATCCCTGGGCTATGCTCCAGGCGCTTTCCGGCGCGAATATGCTGCGTAGTTTCGCTGATGCCGCGACGGAATTCACATCGAAGTCGAAAGAGTGGACCTTCGCCCCCAAGCGGTGCGCGGCGAGCGAGAACAGGCCACTGCCGCAGCCGATGTCCAGGAAGGTGCGCCCGCTGAGGTCGGAGACCCCGAGGGCGTCCCTCAGCGAGGTCACGGCCATGGCGATCCGGTGTTCGTCGACCAGTTCGAGGAAGCTCAACCAGTTGTCGCCGAAGGCGAAGCGGTCCTGGGTGGTCTTGTCCACTGAATTTACCGTCATGACTTCACTCCGCTCTGAGAGATGCTCCAAAGAGCGCGTCGCGGGCATCCGCGCAACGCTGGACCCGCACCAAAACGTGGAAATCGCCCTCGGCTGACAAAGGTGCGATCGCTGGCCGGGTAACGCCGTCAACAATACGATCGCCGATCGCGGATATCTACCGGTGACACACATACCGGCGTGTCTACGTCCCCAGGGGGCGATGCCGGTCGTGGGCCGATCTCCAAAGCTTGTCGCCCGTCGACCGGATACGTCCGTTTCGACCTTTCTGGAGCTCGCAAGGTGAAGCCGTACGCCTGGCATATTTCGCGCTCGAAGCCGACCACATATGGCGGAATTTTAAGGAAGCTCTGCCATGTCTTTCAGTCGTTGGCCGCCGCGTTATCGGGCGTCTCCGAGTAAGAAAGTAAGGTGATCTGGTTGGTCTCGGACGACGTGGACGAGGACGACATCGCCGGACCAGCGCCATCAAATACCGAGCAAGGGAGAAACTTTTGCAGGATCATACGCTGATGCGCCGAGATTCGACCCGAGCGAAGATGTCGCAGTCCCTCGAGTCGTCCGACCGACTCCGAATAAGCGTGATCGGCGCCGGTTATCTGGGCACCGCCCACGCGGTGGGGATGGCACAGCTCGGCCACGATGTCATCGCCATGGACATCGAGAAGGAGAAGATCGCGAGGCTGTCCGCGTGCGAGCTGCCCTTCTTCGAGCCCGGCCTCGGCGAGTTGCTCCGCAAAAGCGTGGAGGCGGGCCGGCTTCGCTTCACCGCGTCGTACGACGACGTCGCCGAAGCGGACGTCCACTTCGTTTGCGTGGGGACACCGCAGCTCCCCGGCTCCTTCAACGCGGATCTGCGGTGGGTTGAGACGGCCTTCGCCGAGTTGGCGCGGCGAGTGGCCGGACCGGCGATCATCGTGGGCAAATCCACGGTGCCGGTAGGAACCGCGCGGCGCATGGCCGAGGTCGTCCGCCACCAGACCGACGGCGGCCGGGTGGAGGTGGCGTGGAATCCGGAATTCCTTCGCGAAGGGCACGCGGTCCAAGACACGCTCCAACCCGATCGGCTCATTTTCGGGGTGGAGTCGCGGTGGGCGGAGCAATTGCTCCGGGCCGTCTACCAGCCGATCATCGAAGAGGGCTGTCCCCTCGTGGTGACCGACTACGCCACTGCCGAGCTCGTCAAGGTCTCGGCCAACGCGTTCCTCGCGATGAAGATCTCGTTCATCAACGCCGTGGCGCAGATATGTGAGGCCACCGGCGCTGCCGTGCTGCCGCTCGCCGAGGCACTCGGCTATGACGACAGGATCGGCCGGCGCTTCCTGGGCCCTGGACTCGGGTTCGGTGGCGGCTGCCTCCCCAAAGATGTTCGTGCCCTGTATGCCTGCGCGACGGAGCTCGGCCTGGACGAGGTCGCCACGTTCATCAGGCAGATCGACGCCATCAATCTGAGTCGCAGGGACCGCGCCCTCGCGCTCGGCCGGGAACTTCTGGGAGGCACGTACGCGGGAAGGCGGGTCTGCGTCCTCGGTGCCGCGTTCAAGCCGAACACCGACGACGTCCGCGACTCTCCCGCGCTGGCGGTGGCGACCGCCGCCCATCGCGAGGGCGCGCGGGTCACGATGCACGATCCCGTCGCGATGAACAGCGCACGGCTGGTCCACCCTGAGATCGAGTACGCCGACACGATCGTCACGGCCGCACGGGAGGCCGACCTCGTGATGCTGTTGACCGACTGGACCGAGTTCCAGGACATGGATCCCGCACTGCTCAGCAGCGTCGTGCGGAGCCGGAACGTGCTGGACGGGCGCAACGCGCTGACGCCGGAACGCTGGCGCGCGGCCGGCTGGACCTACCGCGCTTGACTCGGCAGGCCGTACGGTCCCGAGGCCGTGCGGTCCCAAAAGGGGTGATCACGGTGCGTTCCGGCGGACCTGATCAGTCCGGCAACACCCCCGGACACAAGGATCATGCCAAGGGCATCGGAGGTCGCGTCATGAGGAGACTGCACGTCTGCGAAGTCATCAAGGACTTGGGGGTCGGCGGCGCGGAGATGTTGCTCGTCGAGCGATTGCTGGCAGCGCCCGCCACGGGCGTGCGCTACACGGTCCTGTGCCAGGGTGCGAAGACCGACGAGCTCATCCAGCGGCTGCGGGCGGCGGGGACGGAGGTGATCACCTTCGCCGCCTGGCCGCGGCGGCTCCGCCTGGCCCGTCTGGCGGTGGAGGTCAGACGCCTGCGCCCGGACGTTCTCAACCTCCATTCACCTCTGCCCGCCTCGCTGCTCCGGCTGACGTCGCGGCTGTCCAGGCCGCGGCCCGCGCTGGTTTCGACCGTGCACAATGTCCGCTACCGCCTGCCGACGATGCTGCTCGACCGGGCGACAGGATGGCTCGACGCGCGGACCGTGGCCGTATCTCCGCAGGTCGCGCGGGCCATCGTCAGCCGGGGCGCGCGCAACCTGCTGACCAGGATCCACGGCATCAACGTCACGGAGCTGCGCCGCCGGGCGGGGGAGGCCGCGCGGACGAGGCAGGAGTGGAACGTACCCGAGTCCGCCTTCCTCATCGCGCACGTCGGCAACTTCCGTCCGCAGAAGCAGCACGGCGTGCTCATCGAGGCGGCGGCCAAGGTGGTCGAGCGCGATCCGCGTGCCGTCTTTCTGCTTGCCGGCACCGGTCCCCTATATGAAGAGACGGCGAGCCGGGTAGCCGAGCTTCGGTCGGACAAGGTGCGGCTCCTCGGACATGTGCCGGACGCCGCCCGCCTCATCGCTTCGGCCGATCTGCTCGTGCTCAGCTCCGCGCACGAAGGGCTGCCGGTGGTCGTCATGGAGGCGCTGGCGGCCGGCGTCCCGGTCGTGTCCACGGCCGTCGGAGGGGTGCCGGACCTGATCGACAACGGTCGCAACGGCCTGCTCACCAGGCCGGGAGACCCCGATGCGCTCGCTGAGGCCATTCTGCGGGCCATGCGGCCGGATACGCACGCACAGCTTCGCGAAGGGATACGGAACACCGCTGATCCCGTGGACATCAGCCAGACGGCGGAGTGGTTCGAGCGGCTCTACGACGAAGTCGTCACCGATGGCGAACGGAACGGCCATGGTCATGCGCGGCGCCGGTGACAGGCAGGCGCTGACGGCTCTTGAGACAAGGGCGCACCGCGGACGAGCTGCCGGAACAGCCGGATCTCGCTTGTCCGAACGCGAAACCCGGCGAGCTTCGACTATTCCGGTGCGGGAATGACCTCGTTCTCAAGAGTCCACTCCACCTGCGTCGTCAATCCGGTCCGCAGATCGATCGTGGGCTGATAACCGATCACGTCCTTCGCCCGGGAGACATCGGCATGCGTATCCCGCACATCACCGGCCTGTCCGCGGCCGAACTCCAGCACGACCGGCCGTCCGACGATGTCGCCGACGAGGTCGGCCACGTCGAGCACCGAGGTGGTGGCGCCGGTGCCGATGTTCAGCGCCTCCGCTTCGACCTCGGCGCGCATGGCCATCAGATTGGCCCGCACGGCGTCCGCGACGAAGGTGAAGTCTCTTCGCTGCTTGCCGTCGCCCAGAATCGTGACGGTCTTCCCGAACAGCGCCGATTCGATCAACCTGCTGATCAGCATGTCATGACGTTGCCGCGGACCGTAGACCGTGAAGTAGCGCAGCGCCACGACGGTTGGCCCGGATGGTCCGCGCCGCGCGTGAGCGAGAGCCAGCTGCTCCGCGGCGAGCTTCGTCACCCCGTAGGGCGAGAGCGGGGCGGGGAGGTCTGCTTCGGTGACCGGTCCATGCGGCGCACCGCCGTACACACTCGAGGAGGATGACACCACAACACGACGGACCGCGGTACGGGCGGCCGCCTCCATCAGGAGATGAGTGGCGACGATGTTGCTCCTCGCGTAGCTGGGGAACTCGGCCCCCCAAGAGGGGCGAACGCCGGGCCGCGCCGCGATATGGAAGACCGTGTCGGCCCCATCGAGCTGAGGTTCGAGGGGGATCTCCGCAAGATCGCCACGAATCAGGGTGAAGCGGTCGCTGGCCTCGTTCAGCCGAAGGTTCCGCTCGGTGACCTCCCGCGGATGGCCCAGGCAGTGGTCGATTCCGATGACCTCGTGGCCCTCGTCGAGCAGTGACCTCGCGATGTGGGAACCGATGAACCCGGCGACTCCCGTCACGACGATACGTTTCCCTGCCGGCCAATCCCTGGTATCCATGGGTTTCATCGATCGGTTCTCCTCACCTGAGTACTGAGAAATTTGCGAGCACCGCGAGAACTGCTGTGGACCGGAAGAGAAGCCCTTTGCATCCTGTTGCCTTCTGGCGTCTCGCCGACGGCATCGAGGTATGCGGGTGGGAAAACCGGGATGGTCTCGACCGACCCGCCGATATGTTCTGCGGGCCATGATACCGAGAATGTCTGGGCGAGCACTTGTGGCGGGAAGGCGTGTTGCGTAAACGCGAGGAACCGGCGAATGGTCGTCTTCGAACGGTTTTGCGCCGGTCGCGAAGTCCGCAGACGGCATCATGCGGGAGAAACGGATGAAACGGTTGATGGCCTGGAGCCACGCCCACCTCGGTGGGGATGTCGCGGTGCGTGGTCCACGGTGATCTATGATCCGTTTCCAGCGAATCATGGGGGTTTCCAGGTCGACGCGTTTTCGAATGTGTCAGTTCTGGCGGCGCCGCTCCGCGGAATGCGCGAAATCCTGTCGCGCGGTCAATCGCCTGGTCGAGGAATACGGTTTTTGCGTCCACTCATGGAGGACCGATGTGCGGGATAGCCGGGATCGTATCGACGACGCGCCCCGACCCGGCGCTGGTGCGCCGCATGTGCGAGGCGATCGTGCACCGTGGCCCGGACGGCGACGGATTCCACAGCGACGAGCACGCGGCGCTCGGCATGCGCCGACTGGCGATCATCGACCTGACCTCGGGTGACCAGCCCGTTTACAGCGAGGACGGCCAGGTCGTCGCCGTCTTCAACGGTGAGATCTACAACTTCGCCGAGCTGCGCCGAGACCTGTCGAGGCGAGGACACCGGCTGCGCGGGACGGGTGATTCCGAGTGCCTGGTCCACCTCTACGAGGAGCATGGCACCGAGATGGTCCACCGGCTCAGGGGGATGTTCGCCTTCGCGATCTGGGATCGTGCGCGGGAACGATTGGTCCTTGCCCGGGACCGCGTAGGAAAGAAGCCCCTTTACTGGCGTTCCGATGGCCCCTCGCTGGTGTTCGGGTCGGAGCTGAAGTCCTTGGCGCAGGATCCGCGTCTGCGCCGCGAGATCGATCCGGTGGCATTGGATCACTATTTGACGTACAAGTACGTCCCGGCGCCGTGGTCCATTTACCAGGACGTACACAAACTTCCGCCCGGCCATCTGCTGGTCTGGGAACGAGGAAACGTCTCCGTCGACCGCTACTGGGCGCTGGACAGTTCGCCGCGACCGGTGCTGGACGAGAAAAGGGAAGAGGAGCGACTGCGTGAGCTGCTCTTGGAGGCCACCCGTATCCGCATGGTGAGTGAACGTCCCATCGGGGCGTTCCTGTCCGGGGGAATCGACTCGTCCGCGGTCGTCGCGGCCATGGCCATGCAGAGCCAGGAACAGGTACGCACATTCTGCATCGGTTTCGCGGACAGTAATTATGACGAGCGGCACAAGGCCCGGATGGTGGCGGAGCGATATGGCACCGACCATCATGAGCTCGTCGTCACCTCCGACTTGCTGGACGTTCTGCCACGCATTGCCTGGCACTTCGACGAGCCGTTCGCCGACCCCTCGGCCATTCCCAGTTTCTACGTCGCGCAGCTGAGCCGGAAGCACGTCACCGTGGTGCTCAACGGTGACGGCGGCGACGAGAGTTTCGGCGGATATCACCGTTACGTTCGGATGGGGCAGGCCGAGCGGATACCGGTCATGCCCCGCGCACTGGCGAGGGCGACCGGCCGCATCGGCGACCTGATCGCGGACCGGACCACCGGCGGATCTCTGCCACGGCGGCTCGCCCGGCTGATGCAGTTCGCCGCGGAGCGCCCCGCACGACGCTACGCCCGCCTCATGTCCCAGTTCACACACCGGCAGAAGTTCGCCGTCTACAGCGACGAACTTCGCGATCTTCTGGTGGAGGCGGACAGCTACCGGCTGCTCGACGAGGCGTTCGAGCGGTCATCGGCGGCCACCGACCTCGGCCGCATCCTGGACGTGGACGTGGCGAGCTACCTACCAGACGATCTCCTGGTCAAGGTGGACATCTCCGCCATGGCCAACTCGCTGGAGGCTCGCTCCCCGCTCCTGGACCACCACCTCATGGAGTGGGCGGCCGGTCTGCCCATCGCTCTGAAGGTGCGCAACGGCGAGACGAAGGTCCTGCTCAAGCGGGCCGTCGCTCCTTGGCTGCCCAAGGAGATCCTGGGTTTCCCCAAGCAGGGGTTCGACGTGCCGCTGGCGACCTGGCTCCGGGGTGAGCTGCGTGAGCCGGCCTTCGACCTGCTCACCGACGCCACCGCCCGCGGTAGGGGCCTGTTTCGGCCACAGGTCGTCCGGAGCCTGCTCCAGCGGCACATCGAAGGGGCCGACCACAGCGTCCAGCTGTGGCCCCTCCTGCAGTTCGAACTCTGGCACCGAGCTCACGTGAGCGCTGACGATCCGGTGATGTCCGATACCGATTGTGCCCCCTTGACGTGAGCCGAACGCCGTCCCTGTGATCGCGGGCCCACGGGCCGCGCGCTCATCACGATAAGGAAGATCACTCAAGTGATGCGTAGCCAGCGCGAGGTGAGAAGGCGGAGCTCATCTCGACGCGGAGCGTCGAGCGCCGTCGTCAGCGATGGGCCCTCCTCCGGAGTGCTGCTCCGTCGGGGCTTGATCTTCTCGGGGAGCTCGAATACCGCCAAGATCGTACAGACGGTGGTAAGTCAGGGGCTCCGCCTTCTGCTGGCCACAGTCACCAGCATTCTTATCGCACGCTACCTCCAGCCGGAGGGCAGGGGTCTGTACGCGATGATCGTCAGCTTGGGGAGCTCGTCGGTCATCCTTGGGCATTTCACCATCGTCAATTCCCAGATCGCGTTCTGGAAGGACGGCGCTCTCAGCCGTGCGCTGACCGCCAACGGCCTCGTGCTCGGGGTGGGGCTGGGAACGGTGGCCGCCGTGGGTACCTTCGCCGTGTCACCGCTGGTGTTTCCGAACCGGCCGGCCCTGATCCTCGCGGTGGCACTGTCGGCGGTGCCCGCGATGGCGGCGATCATCAACCTGCGGGGGATCCTGACGCTCCAAGCCAGGGTGGGCATTGTCAACCGCAGTATCCTCATCTCCGGCCTGGTCAACTGTGTGTCCCTGATCCTGCTGGCGGTGCTGGGCCACTTCACGATCTCCACGGTCATCGTCATGTGGGCCGTTTCCGCCGCTCTACCGCTCCCGTTGTACCTGCGGGCGCTGCGCCCGAACCTGAGCCATGCCACCCGGGAACTCGCCGCGCGCCAACTCGGCCTGGCGGGGCGCTACTACATCGGCAATATCGCCCAGCATCTCCTGCTGGGGTCGGTGGCGGACATCATGCTGCTCAACACGCTGGCGTCCGCTTCAGAGGCCGGTCTCTACAGCGTGGCGGTAGTCATCACCACGATAGCCAGGGTGCCTGCGGAGGCCATTATTCAGGTCGTCCTGCCACAGCAGGCCAGCGGTGACATGACCGCGTCCGCAGCGGCGACCACGCGAGCGCTCCGGCTCTCGTTGCTCTGTTCATCGGGCTGCGCGTTCCTTCTCGCCGCCGCCTCCCCGCTGCTGGTCCCCTGGGTGTTCGGTCCCTCATACGAGGGGAGCGTCCCACCGCTGGCCGTCCTGGCCCCGGGGGTCGCCGCGTACGCCGTCGCGCGCCTGACGGCGCAGTACCTGATCCGGCTCGACCGCCCGCTCTCGATGTCCGGGATGACCGTCGGAGCACTCGCCGTGAACATCACGCTCGATCTGCTGCTCATCCCCGGCTGGGGGGCGGTGGGAGCCGCGCTGTCATCCTCGATCGCTTATGGCCTGCTGGCGGTCATCCAGGTCACGTGGTTCTTCCGGGCCCGCGCGGCTTTGGCGGAGCTCCACGAAAGCGAGCTTCAAGAAAGCGAGCTCCACGAAAATGGACTTCAAGAAAGTGGGAAGGAGTAAAGGAGTCATGCGGAAAAGAGACCGGTCCACTCTCCGCCGTGTCGCATTCCTCATCGGGCACCTGGGGCGAGGAGGAGCCGAGGCGCAGATATCTCTGCTCGCGCAAGGTTTGTCCGGCCGGGGCATCGAGGTGCACATGTTCCTCATCTCGAAAAGCGGACCGCACGAAGCGGTTCTCCGTGACGCCGGAATAGAAGTGCATCATCTCGGTTTCGGCCGCGCATCGTCGGGATCACCGGACCCGGTGCGGTGTCTGCGGGGTTTCGCCCGCCTCATTCGGTTGTTGCGGCATATTCGGCCTGAGGTGCTGCATGCCTATCTCTTCGAGGGCCGCATGCTGGGACCGCCCGCCGCTCGGCTGGCGGGCGTCCCCGTCATGGTGGCCGGTCGGCGCAATGCCGGTGAGCCGGAACAGCGCCATCGGCGGGTGGTCGTTCTCGAACGAGCGATGACCCGGATCACCGATCACGTCGTGACGAACGCGGTCGCCGTGGCCGAGGAAGCCCGCACGATCACGAAGATTCCGGCGCGCAAACTGAGCGTGATCTACAACGGTCTTCGGGCTTCCGCCTTCGAGCGAGCGGAGCCGGCGAGCATCGACACCGCGCTCCCTGTTGTGCTGTGCGTGGCCCGCCTGGCGCCGCAGAAAGGGCACGACATCCTGATCGAGGCCGCCTCGCGGCTTGTCCAGCGAGGCCGCCCGTGCACCTTCCTGCTCGCCGGTGAAGGCAGGGAACGGCACCGTCTGGAGGAGCTGGTCCGCGGGTCGCGGGTGGATGTTCGTTTTCTCGGTGACCGCACCGATGTGACCGCACTCCTGGCCAAAGCCGATGTGGTGGTTCTTCCCTCGCTCTGGGAAGGCCTGAGCAACGCGGTCATGGAGGCGATGGCCGCGGGGCGGCCGATTGTCGCCACCTCGGTAGGCGGCACTCCCGAACTGCTGGACGGCCGGGGCATCCTGGTCCCCGCGTCTGACGCGCGGGCCTTGGCCGATGGCATCGTCCGCGTCCTCGACGACCCGGACCTCGCGGCCTCGCTGGGACGCGAGGCGCGCGCCTGGGCCCGCGAGCATCTTGACGTGGACGTGCTGGTCGATCAGCACATCAATCTCTACCAGCGGCTCGCGCGGATCCAGAAGGACTGCTGAGCGCGGTCAGCGGCGGACGTGTGGCTTCTTCGATGTCCGCCGCCGGCCGCCTCTTGCTCCATGCCACAGCGGACAGCAGGCTCGTGAGCATGACGATGGGAATGCGCTGCCGGAAGATCAGGCCGACATTGGCGACGGTCGTCGCGTAGGCGATCGTGCTCGGCACGATGAAGAGCAGCAGAATCAGGAGCGATCGCCGGTCATAACGCCAGAGCAGCCGTGCCCCGCCTACCGCGCTGTACAGCATGAAGTACCAGACCAGCGTCTCGATCTTCGCCAGCTGCAACGTCGCGCTGCCATCAGTCCAGGGGAAGGGAGCCAGCAGCGTGTAGAGCAGCTTCGGGAGCAGCGAACCCCACGCGCTGCCGCTGTCCTCGAACAGCACGCCTGAACCCTGGCTGGCGTACGAGCGGCGAGCCTCTTCCGACTGGCCGAACTCCAACTGTCCCAGTGCCGTATCCACGAACCCGTCGTCGTCGACGTAGCCGGCGAAGAACAGGCCCGACACCAGCAGGGCGGCGGAGACGACCAGAACGCGAGTGAGCACCGCGCTCCGCGAACCCATGAGCCCGAGCAGCGACGGAACCCCGCACATGAACACCATGTAGGCACGTACGTTGAGGAGCCCCCACAGCAGGGCAAGCGTCGTGAGTGGCTTGCGTATGTCAAACCGTCGCGCGTTCGAAACAGCGAGGTAGAGACAGCCCACGACGAGGAAGGCGTTGAATCCGTCCTTGAACGTATCTGAGGTGCACAGGAGAAACATCGGCGAAAAGGCGGTGATGCCGAGCAGGACGAATGCCGCCCGCTCGTCGGCGCCCACCAATCGCGCGAACCTGTACATGACGATGCACAGCGCGCACGCTATCAACGCCACGACCGCCACACAGGCGAGCGGAGCCGGGCCGCCGCACAGGTACATGAGGATGGCGAAGACATAACACGGCAGAGCCACGGAGTCGAAGCGCTCGGCCGGCACGGAAGTGGCGAACTGAAAGCCTTCGCGCTGCCAGAACGCGGCGGTCTCCAGGGACATGGACTCGTATCCCAGATAGTCGCCGCCGTATCCGACGGCATCGGGCCGCACCACCGCGACATGAATGACCAGCCGGACGGCGAAGGCGGCAAGCAGCACCGGCAACACCTGCCACGCCGCTTGTTTGTCAAAACTTACCGAAACAAGGAAGACTAGTGTGATCACGGCGGCGGCCACGATAAGGTATTCCACCCAAACTCCTCAACGCTCGTATTGGCGCCATATCGACCTCTATGTCGATGTGATCGGGATGGCACGACGAACAATACGATGAGCGGCCGCCGAGATCGGCATGGCACACCGAACCGCTGCAAGTCAGCAGGAAAGACGTCGGCCGGTCAGCTCATCCGATGCGATTCCATAACCTGCGGGGACAAGATATGCAAATATTCCGTCGGCACCGCGACTCGGACCATTGAACGAGTCAAGGCCCAAGCTAGCTTCTGCGGCATGAAGACCCATTCCGCAGGAGCTTGTGCGAAGCCGGACGGCCGCATAAGAGTCATGGATGTCATCGCCCGGATGAACATCGGCGGCCCGGCTACTCAGCTGACGGGGTTGTGCGCGCAGCTGAACCACGACACCTTCGATCATCGCCTCTACACGGGTGACGTCGGTGGCGACGAAGGCGACCATTTCCTGCTCCGGGACTCGGCGATGCCGGTTCACCGGGTTCCTGGGCTCGGCCGCTCGATCAAGCCCGCCGATGACGTCCGGGCGGTCGTCCACCTGATCAAGGCGATACGCGCGTTCCGTCCGCATATCGTCCACACGCGGACGACGAAGGCCGGATTGCTGGGTCGCGTGGCCGCTCGCCTGTCGGGGATCAATCCGGCCATGGCCCACGTGTTTCACGGGCATCTCCTGTACGGCCATTTCTCGCCGCCCAAGCAATTTGTCTACGTACGGACGGAGCGACTTCTCGCCTCGATGTCCGATCGTCTGGTGACCGTGGGAGCCCGCGTCCGCGACGAGTTGCTGGAAGCCGGGATCGGCCGTCGCGAGCAGTACATCGTCACCCCGCCGGGCGTCGGGCTCGGCCCGATCCCCAGCCGCGAGGACGCCCGCCGGTCGCTGGGACTTCCGCCGGACGCGCCCGTGGTCGCCTTCGTGGGCCGGCTCACCCAGGTGAAGCGCCCCGACAGATTCGTCGCCACGGCGAGGGCGGTGCTCCGGCAGGTGCCCGACTGCCACTTCGTCGTCTGCGGAGACGGTGAGCTCCGCGAGCAGATGGAGCAGGCGGTCAATCCCATGCGCTCCTCCTTCCATCTGCTCGGCTGGAGAAACGACGTGGCCACCATCTGCGCGGCCGCCGACATGGTCCTGCTGACCTCCGACAACGAGGGGATGCCCGTCGCGCTCATCGAGGCCGGGATGGCGGGCAGGCCCTGCGTCTCCACCCGAGTGGGCAGCGTCGCCGAGGTCATCAGGCACGAGCACACCGGTCTGGTGAGCAGCGCCGACGTCGGCGAGCTGACGGAGCACACCGTACGACTGCTGACCGACCCAGAGCTCAGGCACCGGATGGGCGAGGCCGCCCGCGACTGGACCACCACCTCGTTCGGTGTGGAGCGCCTGGTGGCCGACACCGAGGCCATGTACCGATCACTGTACGAAGAGCGCCGGGCACGCGCTTCAGCCGGAAGGGCGAGGTGACCCCATGCGATTCCTGATAACAGGCGGGGCCGGCTTCATCGGATCCCATCTCACCGACGCGCTGCTGGCCCGCGGTGACTCCGTCGTGGTGGTGGACAATCTGTCGACGGGACGGACCGAGAACCTCGCGCTCGCCGCCGGCCACCCCCACCTCAAGTTCATCCAGGGCTCCGTGCTGGACGAACTCATGGTGGACGAGCTGGTCCACGAGTGCGACGTCGTCCTCCATCTCGCGGCCGCGGTCGGCGTCAAGCTGATAGTCGAGCAGCCGCTCCGGTGCCTGACGACCAACATCCGCGGCTCGGAGGTCGTCATCGAGGCCGCGCATCGCTACCGGAGAAAGATCCTGATCACCAGTACGAGCGAGATCTACGGCAAGAACTCCTCCGGACCGCTGCGGGAGGACGCCGACCGTATCCTCGGCAGCCCGTCCGTGGTGCGCTGGGCCTACAGCACGGCCAAGGCCGTCGACGAGATCCTCGCCAACGCCTATCACCAGGAGCGCGGCCTGCCGACGATCGTCGTCCGGCTGTTCAACACCGTGGGCCCACGGCAGAGCCCGGCGTACGGAATGGTCATCCCGCGCCTCGTCCATCAGGCGCTCAGCGGTGCGCCCCTCACGGTCTTCGGCGACGGAAGCCAGACGCGCTGCTTCGCGCACGTCGCGGACGTCGTCGACGCGTTGCTGCGGCTCCTCGACCTCGAGGCGGCGGTCGGGCAGACCTTCAACATCGGCTCCGCGGACGAGGTGAGCATCCTGGACCTGGCGAAGCGGGTCATCGAGCACACCGGGTCCACCTCCGGGATCGACCTCATCCCGTATCACGAGGCCTACCAGCAGGGTTTCGAGGACATGACCCGCCGGGTCCCCGACACCACCCGGATCCGCGAGCTCACCGGCTGGGCTCCCCGGCACATTCTCGACGAGATCCTCACCGAGGTCGTCAAGCAGGTGCGCGAAGATCGCACGGCGTCCATCCGGTGAACGCGCCGATCGCCCTTGCCACCGGCGTGGCCGCCTTCCTGATCAGCTGTGCGGCGATCGTGCCGTTGAGGCGCCTGGCGCTGCAATGGGAACTGACCGATCGCCCCAGTGAGACGAAGGCGCACGCCCGCCCGACTCCTTACCTGGGTGGCATCGCGATCACGCTCGGCACGGTGGTGCCCGTGATCGCGGTGCTCGGCTTCGCCGAACTCCGGATCATGGCGATCCTCCTGGCGGGCACCGCGGTGTCGCTGGTCGGCCTGATCGACGACGTCGGCCCGCTGCGCCCGGTCACCAGGCTGGTCGTGGAGGCCGCGGCGGCGAGCGGGGTCGCGCTCGCCGGTGTCCACATAAGCACGCCGGCCAATGGATGGGTGGACGGAGGTCTCACGGTCGTGTGGATCGTCGTGATGCTCAACTCCTTCAACCTGCTGGACAACATGGACGGCGCGCTGGGCGCCGTCAGCACCGTCACGGCCGCCCTCCTGGGTGGAACGGCCCTCGTGACCGGCCACCCGGCACTGGGGCTGCTGCTGATCGCACTCGCGGGCACCAGCCTCGGCTTCCTGCCGCACAACTGGGCGCCCGCGAGGATATTCATGGGTGACTCCGGATCCCTGTTCATCGGATTCGTGGTCACCTGCTCGGCGGTCTTCCTGGTGAGGGGGCAGGATCCGGGCGAGATGATCGCCGGATTGCTCCTGCCGACCTTCGTCGCAACCGTCGACACCGGCGTCGTGTTCCTCTCGCGGGTGCGGGCGGGCCGCTCGCCGCTGAAAGGCGGCACCGACCATGTGACACACCGGCTCCGCCGGCTGGGACTCAGCACCCGGACGGCCGCCGCGACGCTCGGCGCGCTGGCGGCCGTGGCGGGCGGCTGCTGCCTGATGATGGCCATGCGCTGGACATCGCCCCTGGTCACGACGATGGTCGCGGGCGGAACCGCCATCGTTCTCATCGCCTTGCTGCAGGGTGTGCACGTCTACACGCCGATCGAAGACCTCAAGGCTCCTCCAAGAATCCGCGAAAGGCGGCGTTGATCCCGTGGATCTGCTCTACTACATGCGGCTCCTGCGCCGGAACTGGCTGCTCCTCCTCATCTCGCTGGGGATCGGGATCAGCGCGGCGGTCGTGGTCACCGCCAACACTCCGCCGCAGTACGTCGCGACGATCTCCATGCTGGTCTCCGGCCAGGACAGGGAAGGAAGCCTCTCCACCGCCTACCAGGCGGGAATGTTGTCGGCGCAGAGAGTGCAGTCCTACGCGACTCTGCTGTCCAGCCGCCGGGTGGTCAGCCAGATCACCACGCCCGAGGACATCCGGCGGATGCAGGCGAACATCTCCGCCGAAGTCGTCCCCGGCACCGTCCTGCTCCGTGCGACCGTTACCGACACCGACCCGGCCCGAGCCGCACAGCTGGCCAACACCCTGGGCACGCGGTTCACGCAGCTGATCGAGCAGCTCGAGCGGGTCAATTCGGCCAGCCGGCCCACGGTCAAGGTCACCGTGGTGGACCAGGCGGAGGTCCCTCAGACTCCGGTCAGTCCCAGGCCGGTGGTCAACCTGGTGGCCGCCGTACTGATCGCGCTGGTCATCGCCGTCGGCTCGCTGACGCTCCGCGATCGTCTGGACACCACCATCAAGACCTCCGACGCGCTGCATCGGGTCTCGAAGAGCTCGACTCTCGGGATCATCGGGTACGAGCGGGACGCACGGCGTCACCCGCTGATCGTCCGTAGCGGGGGCCGATCGACCAGGTCGGAGGCGTTCCGCTCACTCCGTACGAACCTGCAGTTCATCGGTGTGGACCGCCAGCCCAAGTCCCTGGTGATCACCAGCTGCCTGCCGAACGAGGGCAAGTCCTCGACCTCCTCCAACCTCGCGATCACCCTGGCCCAGGCGGGCTGGCGGGTGCTCCTGGTCGACGGCGACCTCCGCCGTCCGCGCATCCCGACCTACCTCGGCATCGAGGGCGCGGTCGGCCTGACGGACGTGCTGATCGGCAAGGCGCGGCTGGACGAGGTGATCCAGCCCTGGGGCGAGCCGCGGCTGTTCGTGCTGCCGAGCGGCCAGATCCCGCCGAACCCGAGCGAGCTGCTCGGCTCGCGAGGGATGCGCCAGGTGATCGACCAGGTCATGGACGGCTACGACATCGTGATCGTCGACGCGCCGCCGCTGCTGCCGGTGACCGACGCCGCGACGCTCTCGGCGATCTGCGACGGAGTGCTGCTCGTCGCGCGGTACGGCAAGACCCGGCAGGAGCACATCGTCCGGGGCACGGAGCTGCTGGCGTCGATCAACGCGCGCATCGTGGGCACGGTCATGAACTTCGTCCCGGCCAAGGCCAGCCGATATGACGGCTACGGCTACGGCTACGGGTACGAGACCGACACCGGGGCCGAGGCCAGGGCGGCGGTCAAGGCGCCGACGGCTGTGTGAGGAGCCGGAGCGGGACGTCGAGCGATCTGGCGATCCTCCGTCCCGCCATCCGGTGGTGCCACCGGGTGCCGCCGATGGGGTCGAGGATGTCGGGCCGGTCCACCGGCACCAGGCCGCGTAGCCTCCGTACCTCGTCGACCAGCGCGTGCGCCCGCCGTACCGCATCGCGATGACGAGTGACCGCCGTGGGCTCGACCGCTTCGGCCAAGGCGCCGAACTCGGCGATGGTGAACGTACGCCCGGCGGCCTGGAGGTGCCTGGCCACCGCTTCGGCACGATGCGCGGAGGCGGCCGTCAGCACAAGGTCCGCGGCGGCCACCGCCTCGGTGGTCAGCGGGCTGGAGACGAAGCCACTGGGATCGCCACCGAGGCGAAGCAGCGTCCGCCGCGTGTGCTCGGCCATCTCCATGCCCGGCTCGGCGTGGGTGCCCGCGCTGGTCACCCGGAACGCCGGCCCGAGGGCCGCCCGGGCCAGCCGTTCCGCCAGCGGAGAGCGGCAGATGTTGCCCGTGCACACGAACAGGATGTGGAAACCAGTCCGTGAGGCCGACGACGCCTCCCGCGTACCTTCCATGAGCGCGACGGTAGAACGCCCTGGTCAGACGGCCCTCGGCGGCACGCCGCTCTTTACCCTTCGCTTCAGATGTCGATTATTTGGTGGGAGTCTCGAAGACGCAGCCCCGATGGTCCTGGGTGATGCTGGTCTGCTGGGGATGGACCAGCGGCTGCACGGGCACCAGCGGCGCCGCGGCCGAGGCGGGTTCGAGCAGGATGAACTCCAGCGTCTTCGACTGCCGGGGCGCGAGCTCCAGCATGGTGGAGTAGACGGGGTGGGATCGTTCGACCTCTTTGATGACGTCCACGAGCTTGCCGTCGATCCGCACGCCGCCGTTCTTCGCTCCGACCCCGGTATACAGGGACACCCACAGCAGGTTGGATCCGACGGCATGGGCGCGCTCAGGGGAATCAAGACGGCTGGTGACATACCTGGGCAACCTTCTGCGCGGCACGTCATTGGTGAGACGGACCCGTACCTTCGTGACGCGTTGCCCGTCGGGACGGCAGGGGCCCAGCTCATAGTCGACCGAGCGCTTGAGGTAGTAGTCGAGCTTGTTGCCGCCGGAATTGTTGACCACCAGCCCGGCGAACGGTCCCGGCTCCTGGGGCAGGACGCCGCCCAGCGGCGTCGTGGCCAGGCGGCGCTGCTCGATGCCCCTGCGGCTCCACACCTGGATCCGCCGCTCATCCACCATCTGCGCCAAGGTGGACATGAGGGTGCGGGGATCCGGATGGAAGCGGGTCATCGCCTCGCTGACGGCGCCGGCGATCGTGATGAGGTACTTCTTACGCTCGTCCGGATCCTGGTAGCGGACATAGGCCGCCCGCTCGGTCAGGTCCGTGACGTTCTCGGCGGTCACCGTCTCACCGCCCGGCAGGGTGACCGGCCCGATCAGCCGCAGCAGGTAGGAGAGCCCGACCGGGTCGGTCGCGATGGCGCCGTCCAGCCGCCGGCCGGTCTGCCGCTCCCAGAGCGCGGTCCAGGTGCTCGCCGCGTACGGGAAATGCGGGGAAAGATTGGAATTGGAGAGCAGGGAAAGCGCGCTCGGCCCGTAACGCGCGCTGAATGCCGGCCCATTGTCGGCGACCGGCGCCGAACTCGGCGTGAGGCGGGTGTTGGCGGAGAGCCGCTGAATGCCGAGTTTGCCATCCCCGGCTTTCAGAATGCCGAAGGCGCCCACCAGGCCGCCGGTTCCGCGCGCCTCGGCATTCGTCTGGAACGCCAGGAAATAGCGGCGTGGACCGTCATGGCCCAGCATCGGCGGCAGCAGGGCGGCGGCGTCGGCCGCGGCGCCGAGCCAGCCGTGCAGCCGATCGACCTGGTCCAGGGCCGTGACGCGGGCCTCGTCCAGCTCGCTCACGCCCGTGTCCGCCGGGGTAACGGACAGGCGTGAGCGAGCCAGAGCGACCCGGTCGGCGGCGGCGTCCAGGGCCGGTGCCGCCGACTCCAGGTCGGCCAGCAGCTTGCCCATGTCGGTCATGGAAGGCCCGTCGCCCTTGGCGGACCCACCTGCCGTGATCAGCCGCGCGGCGGCCCGGTGCACGTCGGTCAGGGCACCGGTCAGCTCCGCGGCGGTCTCCGCCAGACCGCGAATGGTCGTCGCGCTCTCTCCGACCAGGGGAGTGTGAGCGATCAACGACCAGTCCGGGCCGGAGGTGAGGCGGCGGGCCTCGGTCGCGTGCCACTGCGCCTCCGCGAGCGTCCCGGCCAGCCGGCCGGGGTCGCTCGCGCGCAGCAGGACCAGCGCGTTCCTGGTCGCCTGCAGGTGGTCCCGCACGCTCAGAGCGAGGTGCGCGGCCCAACCCCCGGCCAGCGTGAGGCCCGCGGCGGGAGCCAGCAGGCCGGCGATGACGACTCGGCGTCTCTTACTTCGCACTGTGAGATCGGCGACTTACTTCGCGCTGTACGATCGGCGACGCCGCACGGCGATCAGCGTGCCGGCGGTGCCCATCAGGAGCATGCCGGCACCGGCTGCGGCCAGGGCCTTCACGGGTGCTCCGGTCATTGGCAACTCCCTGTGGTGGCCATGGCACCCATGGCCACAGCACCCATGGCCACAGCCCCGATGGCGACGATGCCACCCATTGAACTCCTCGGGGTCGATGTCGACGTCGATGTTGACGTGTGACGACGACGTCGAGGTGGCCCTCGGCGTCGCGACGGCCCTGGCCGTCGGCGGATAGGGCCGCGGGCTCTCGGTGCTCATGGGTGCCACCTGGCTGTCCGTGGAGGCGGACGCCAGTCCTGCGGTCCCGAAGGCGATCCCACCTCCCACGGCCATCGCCACGAAAATAGGTATCGTGATTTTTTCTCTCATTTCGGACTCCCCGTATGGATGGCGGTTCGGGCCATGGGACATTTCGCCCGGAATTCCAGCGAAGTGTTCGCCACGGAACCCGTTATATGCGCCCTCCTAATGGGTGCTCCGGTCGCCGCACAGTTCTTACCGAATGACCACTAATGGTTCTCCAGATGTTGACGGTCTGCCGGGCCCCGATGCTCTGCGAGCGTGCCGCGGCTTATGTCGCTCTCGTGGGGAGGCCGCTCCGAGACGCCGGAGCTTGTGGCGGCGGGTTGCCGGGGCGTGTGGCTGGGGCCGCCGCAGGGCGGCGCGTCGCGTCCTTGCTGGGGCCGAACTGCCCTTATGTCCGAATTCAGGGATCTTTGTTTGATTATCGGCGAAAGTAGGGAGGGTTTGGGCGGCTAACACTCTTGATTTGCCGCTTGTGTGATCTTATTGTCGCCGCATGACCTCCGCTCCGGGCTCGCCCGGTGACGTTCTGACGCTCATCAGCGCCGGTTCCGCCACTACCCGCTCGGACCTCGCCCGGCTCACCGGCCTGGCCAGGTCCACGATCAGCCAGCGCGTCGACGCGCTGATCGAGCGCGGCCTGGTCTCCGAGACCGGGAGCGGCGAGTCCACCGGCGGCCGGCCGCCGCGGCAGTTACGCCTGCACACCGCGGACCACGCCTTCGCGGGCGTCGACCTGGGCGCCACGCACTGCAGGATCGCGTTGATGGACATCTCGGGCGACGTGCTGGCCGAGTGCGAGGACCCGCTGCTGATCGCCGAGGGTCCGGAGACGGTCCTGCTTCACGTCGACGAGCGGCTGGACCGGTTGCTCGCCGAGGCCGGACGTCCGCGGGCCGCGCTCAAGGCGGTCGGGATGGGGGTACCGGGGCCGGTGGAGTTCGCCACGGGCCGGCCCAACAACCCGCCGATCATGCCCGGATGGAACGACTACCCCATCCCCGAGCACTTCGCCGGCTGCGCCGTACTCGTCGACAACGACGTGAACGTCATGGCCCTCGGCGAGCACCGCAACGCCTACCCCGGCGCCGACCACCTGCTGTTCGTCAAGATCGGCACCGGCATCGGCTGCGGCATCGTTGCCGAGGGCAAGCTGCACCGCGGCGCCCAGGGCTCGGCCGGCGACATCGGCCACATCCGGGTCTCCGGCCACGAGGACGCCGGCTGCCGCTGCGGCAACAGCGCCTGCCTGGAGGCCGTCGCCGGCGGCGCGGCCGTCGCCAGGAGGCTGACCGAGCTCGGCACGCCCGCCGAGACGGGGGCCGACGTCGTGGCGCTGGTACAGGCAGGCAACACGCAGGCGCTCCGGCTGGTCAGAGAGGCCGGCCGGCTGATCGGCGAGGTGCTCGCCAGCCTGGTCAACTTCTTCAACCCCGAGGTGATCGTCATCGGCGGCGCACTGTCGCGGGTCCACGAGCACCTGCTCGCCGGCATCAAGGAGACCGTCTACCGCAGATCGCTGCCGCTGGCCACACATCACCTCTCGATCGTGCCCAGCCGGACCGGGATCAACGCCGCCGCGCTGGGCGCCGGGATCCTGGCGATCGAGAACTACCTGTCGCCCGAGAACATCAACCGGATCGTCAACGCCTGAAGGGGTCTCCGATGCTGGTCATGAGGGGGATCGTCAAGCAGTTCCCCGGCGTGCGCGCGCTCGACGGGGTGGACCTCGACGTGAGCGCCGGCGAAGTGCACTGTCTGCTCGGCCAGAACGGCGCGGGCAAATCGACGCTCATCAAGGTGCTGGCCGGCGTCCACCAGCCCGACGGGGGCACGATCGAGTTCAACGGCGCGCAGGTCAGGGCCGGCAGCCCGATCGACGCCATCCGGCTCGGCTTCGCCACCATCTACCAGGAACTCGACCTCGTCGACGGGCTCAGCGTCGCGGAGAACATCTTCCTCGGCCACGAGCACGCCCGCGCCGGCTTCGTGAACAGGGGAGCGGCCAACCGGGCCGCCGGCGCGGTGCTGGCCAGGCTCGGCCACCCGGAGATCCGGCCGAAAACCGAGGTGGGGCGGCTGGCACCGGCCGCCAAGCAGGTCGTCTCGATGGCCCGCGCGCTCTCCCACGAGGCCCGCCTGATCATCATGGACGAGCCGTCGGCCGCGCTGGCCCACGACGAGGTGGCCAACCTGTTTCGCATCATCCGCGAACTCACCGCCCAGGGCGTCGCCGTCGTCTACATCTCGCACCGCCTGGAGGAGATCCGCGAGATCGGCGACCGGGTCACCGTGCTCAAGGACGGGCGCACGGTCGCCGTCGGCCTGCCCGCCCGCGACACCCCGACCTCCGAGATCGTCTCGCTGATGACCGGCCGCAACGTCGAGTACGTCTTCCCGCCCCGCGCCGCCGAGTCCCCGGGCGAGGAGGTGCTGCGCGTCGAAGGACTCAGCTCGCCGGGCGCGTTCGCCGACGTGTCGTTCTCGGTGCGCGCCGGTGAGATCGTCGGGCTGGCCGGGCTGGTCGGCTCCGGACGTTCGGAGATCCTGGAGGCGGTCTACGGCGCCCGTCGCGCCGCCGGCCGCGTCCTGCTGTCGGGCAAGGCCGTACGGGGCGGCGTCGTCGGCACCGTACGGCAAGGCATGGGCCTGGCCCCGGAAGAGCGCAAGGCCCAGGCTCTCCTGCTGGACCAGAGCGTGACCGCCAACATCACCCTGGGCAGCCTGCCGGAGTTCGCCACGTTCGGCTGGATGAACCGGGTGCGCGAGAAGGCCGAGGCGCGGCGCCTGGTCGAGATGCTCGACATCCGCCCGCCCGACCCCGAACGGCCGATCAAGACGTTGTCCGGCGGCAACCAGCAGAAGGCCGTACTGGCCCGCTGGCTGCTCGGCGGGCGCAAGTTACTCCTGCTCGACGAGCCGACCAGGGGCGTGGACGTCGGGGCCAGGGCCGAGCTGTACGCGGTGATCCGCGGGCTGGCCGACCAGGGCATCGGCGTGCTGCTGGTCTCCAGCGAGGTGCCCGAGGTGCTCGGACTGTCCGACCGCGTGCTGGTGCTGCGCGAGGGGACGGTCATCCACCAGGGCGACGCCCAAGAGCTCGACGAGCATCGCGTGCTCGACATGATCATGGATGGGAGAGCCGCCTGATGAGCAACCCCGCAGAAGCGGGCCCGCACGACCGCCTCGCCGTGCGGGCACAAGGTCCGCTGGCCTGGCTCGGAGAGGCACGACACCTGGGCCTGGTGGTCGCACTGGTCCTGCTCGCGATCGTCGGCCTGGTCACCAAGCCCGAGAACTTCGCCACCACCTCCAACCTGGTCAGCATCCTGTCGCTGGCCGCCACGATCGGCGTCATCACGGTCGGCGCCACGTTCGTCATCATCGGCGGCGGCATCGACCTGTCGGTGGGCGCCACCATGGCCCTGGCCTCCGTCTGGGCCACCACCCTGGCCACGCAGGCGTACGGACCGGTCGTCATGGCCATCTGCGCGATCCTCGTCGGCACGGGCACGGGCCTGGTCAACGGGCTGCTCATCGCGTACGGGCGGCTGGTGCCGTTCATCGCCACCCTGGCGATGCTGGTCGCGGCGCGCGGGCTGGCCCAGCGCATGTCCGACCGCAAGACGCAGATCATCCAGCCCGACAACGGCGCGATCGTGGACCTGTCGACCACGCGGCTGCTCGGCGTCCCGCTGCTGGTCTACATCTTCGCGCTGGTCGTGGTGCTGGGCTGGATCCTGCTCAACCGCACCACGTTCGGCCGCCGTACCTATGCGGTCGGCGGCAACCCCGAGGCGGCCCGGCTGGCCGGCATCAACGTCCGCCGGCACACGATGCTCCTGTACGCCCTGTCCGGGCTGTGCTGCGGCATCGCCGCCATCCTCATCATGGCCCGCACCACCACGGGCTCCTCCACACACGGCGACCTGTACGAGCTCGACGCCATCGCCGCCGTCATCATCGGCGGCACCCTGCTCACGGGCGGCCGCGGCACGATCATCGGCTCGATCCTGGGCCTGCTGATCTTCACCCTCATCACGAACCTGTTCATCCTCAACGGGCTCAACACCAGCGACCAGCTGATCGCGAAGGGCCTGATCATCGTCGTCGCCGTCCTTCTCCAGCGACGGAACCTGAAGGAGAGAGCACCATGAGCAACAACGTCGCGCGCAGGGGTTTCCTGGTCGGTGGAGCCGTGATGTTAGCGGCCGGCTGCACCAGCAACGAGCCCGCCGCCGCGCCCTCGACGGCGGCCCCCGCCCCCGCGCCCGCGGCCAGCGGCAACGACCAGCCCGGCACCAAGGTGGTCATCGGCTTCTCCGCGCCCGCCGCCGACCACGGCTGGATCGCGGCCATCGCGAAGAACGCCGAGTCCGCGGCCAAGCAGTATGCGGACGTCGACTTCAAGCCCGTCGAGCCGACGAACGACATCAACCAGCAGATCTCCGCCGTCGAGTCGCTGATCGCGGCCAAGGTCAGCGCCCTGGTGATCCTGCCGAACGACGGTCAGCAGCTCAACCAGGTCGCGCTCCAGGCCACCCAGGCCGGCATCCCGGTCATCAACCTCGACCGGATCTTCCCCGACAAGCTGGCGTACCGCACCTGGATCGGCGGCGACAACTACGGCATGGGCGTCGCGGCCGGCCAGTACATCGGCAAGCAGCTCAAGGACAAGGGCGTCTCAAACCCGGTGATCGTGGAGATCCAGGGCATCGCGACGCTCCCGCTGACCCAGGACCGCAGCAAGGGCTTCGCCGACGCGCTGAAGACGTTCGGCTTCAGCGTCACCGCGAAGCAGGACGCCAAGTTCACCGTGGAGACCGGCAACTCGGTGGCGGCCAGCCTGCTGCAGGCGCACAAGAAGATCGACGCCCTGTGGAACCACGACGACGACCAGGGCGTGGGCGTGCTCGCCGCCATCAAGGAGGCGAACAGGACCGAGTTCTTCATGGTCGGCGGTGCCGGCTCCCTGAACGCCATGAAGGAGATCCAGTCGGGCACCTCCGTGCTGAAGGCCACCGTCACCTACAGTCCTACGATGGCCTCCTCGGCCATCAAACTGGCCAGGTTGATCGCGCAGCAGAAGGGCATGAGCGACCTGGTGGAGAACCAGGTGCCACAGTCGATCACACTGGCGTCGGAGACCATTACCAAGGAGAACGTCGAGAAATACCTGCCACTCGGCTTCGAATCCTGATCGGGGGTTGCATGTCAGACCAAACCACCGTCGGCGTGGGCATGATCGGCTACGCGTTCATGGGCCGCGTCCACTCCCAGGCATGGCGCAGCGTCGGCGCCTTCTTCGACCTGCCGCTGGTACCCCGCATGGCGGTGCTGGCCGGCCGGTCCGAGGAGCACACCGCCGCCGCTGCCGCCCGGCTCGGCTGGGCCGACATCGAGACCGACTGGAGGGAACTGGTCAAACGCGACGACGTGCAGATCGTCGACATCTGCACGCCGGGCGACTCCCACGCCGAGATCGCCATCGCAGCCCTGGCGGCCGGCAAGCACGTGCTCTGTGAGAAGCCGCTGGCCAACAGCGTGGCCGAGGCGGAGGCCATGGTCCGGGCGGCTGCCTCGTCGGCCGGAAAGAGCATGGTGGCCTTCAACTACCGGCGGGTGCCCGCGGTGGCGCTGGCCCGGCGCTACGTCGAGGAGGGCAGGCTCGGCGAGATCAGGCACGTACGAGCCCAATACCTGCAGGACTGGATCGTCGACCCGGAGTTCCCGCTGGTGTGGCGGCTGCAGAAGGACAAGGCCGGGTCCGGCTCGCTCGGCGACATCGGGGCGCACATCATCGATACCGCCCAGTTCATCACCGGCCAGAACATCGTGGGCGTCTCGGCGCTCACCGAGACGTTCGTCAAGGAACGCCCGCTCTCCCCGGGCTCTTCGGAGACCGGGCCCGTCACCGTGGACGACGCCGCGCTGTTCATCGGGCGGCTCTCCGGCGGGGCGGTGGCCTCCTTCGAGGCCACCCGGTTCGCCACCGGGCGCAAGAACGCGCTGCGCATCGAGCTCAACGGCTCGAAGGGCAGCCTCGCCTTCGACTTCGAGGCCATGAACGAGCTGTGGGTCAGCGAGGGTGACAGCGGCTTCAAACGCATCCTGGTCACAGAGCCCGACCACCCCTACGCGGCGGCGTGGTGGCCGCCCGGACACGGCCTCGGGTACGAGCACACCTTCACCCACGAAATCAAGGACTTCCTGGAGGCCATCGCTCAGGGCGACGACCCGGTGCCGTCGTTCGCGGACGGGCTCCGGGTGCAACGCGTGCTCGCGGCGGTCGAGCGCAGTGCGGCTGACTCCAGCCGCTTCACAGTCGTGGAGGACATATGAGACCGGTCACCTTGTTCACCGGCCAGTGGGCCGACCTGCCGTTCGAGGAGGTGTGCCGGCTCGCCGCCGAATGGGGCTACGACGGCCTTGAGATCGCCTGCTCCGGCGACCACTTCGACGTGGCGCAGGCGATCAGCGACCCGTCGTACGTGTCCGCCAAGCGGGCGCAGCTCGACAAGCACGGCCTCAAGGTCTGGACGATCTCCAACCACCTTGTCGGCCAGGCGGTCTGCGACCATCCCATTGACGAGCGCCACAAGGCCATCCTGCCCGCCCGCATCTGGGGCTCGGGCGACCCCGAGTCCGTACGCCAGGCGGCCGCCGAGGACATGAAGAACACGGCGCGAGCAGCGGCCCTGCTGGGCGTCGACACGGTGGTCGGCTTCACCGGCTCGTCGATCTGGCACACGGTGGCCATGTTCCCGCCGGTCCCGGCCTCGATGGTGGAGGCGGGCTACCAGGACTTCGCCGACCGCTGGAACCCCATCCTCGACGTCTTCGACGAGGAGGGCGTCCGCTTCGCCCACGAGATCCACCCCAGCGAGATCGCCTACGACTACGTGACGACCCAGCGCACCCTGGAGGCCATCGGCCACCGCCCCGCGTTCGGCCTCAACTGGGACCCGTCCCACATGGTCTGGCAGGACCTCGACCCGGTGGCGTTCATCCTGGACTTCGCCGACCGGATCTACCACGTGGACTGCAAGGACACCCGCGTCCGCGTGGGCGACGGCCGCCGCGGCCGCCTGTCCTCCCACCTGCCGTGGGCGGACATGAGGCGCGGCTGGGACTTCGTCTCCACCGGCCGCGGCGACGTGGCCTGGGAGGACTGCTTCCGGGCGCTCAACTCGATCGGGTACGCGGGCCCGATCTCGATCGAGTGGGAGGACGCGGGGATGGACCGGCTGGACGGGGCACGGGAGGCCTTGGGGTACATCCGTGCCCTCAACGCCATCACCCCACCGACCACCGCCTTCGACGCGGCCTTCTCCACCACCTGACCACTCCCGGCTCGCCCGACACGCATGGTCATCGCGTGTCGGGCGCGCTTCGCGCGGATCGGCGCTCAGGCGTGTTTCCTCGGGGCTCCGCCCCGGCGAGGGGCTCCCGACCCTCGCGCACCCCAGCCTGCTCCAGCGGAGGACTGGCTGACTTCTGGGCCGATTCGGTCCTCGGAGCCGGAGGCGTCTGAACTGGCTGGTCCGACCAGCCCGGCACCAGCGGCGAAAGGGCTATCGAGGCCCGAGTCCCGTCTTTCCGTCGAGCAGTTCGCGTGCGACGTCGAGGTGGCCCGCATGGCGTGCGGTCTCCTCGATCATGTGCAGGACGATCCGCCGCATATCGGTGACCTCGTCTCCAAGCGGACCTGGGTGACGTCCTCGTGGGGGCGTCGACAGAGGAGTAGCGGCAAGCACTGCGTTGGACCGCTCGCACTGGGCGCGGTAGAACGCGAAGACCACAGACGGCGGTCGTGGTGTCGTCAGTGGCGTGGCGTCGTCGGGCCAAGGAAGTGGCTCGGCGGATCCGGTGGCGATCTCCTGGAACCAGTGCCGCTCCGCGTGACCGAGGTGCTCCACGAGGCCCAGCACCGTCCATCCCGTGGGCAGGACCGCGGTTGACAAGGCTTCGATGTCGAGGCCGTCCACGATCGCGAGAACGCTGGCGCGCTGCGCCTCCAGGAACATCAGCAGCGTGTTCTTCTCGTCGTCATCCACCGGGTCCACGCTCTCTCTGATCAGACAATGAAGAGCTGCCGGAGAGCTCGTGCAGGATCCTCGCCGGCGAATGCCGCACGGTAGCAAGCGGAACCGACATTTATCGGGACACCGGCCCGCCAAGCCAGTCAGGCTTCTTCCCGGCTCGGTCTGTGACGCGGGGCGTCTATCGGCGGCGGGCTGGAGGACGATCGTGACGTCCGTCCGCTCAGCCGGGATCGGCGCAGAGCTGGGACATCAAGGTAGTACAGGCCCACTCTTCCCACGTGTCCGGTGACCAGTCGCGGTCGCGGACGAAGATCAGGTAGAGCTGCGGGCTGAGCAGGCCGAACAGCAGGTCCGCCGCCATCTCCACGGAGAGGCCGGGGCGCGCGTCGGGCTTGCCGGCCAGGGCTTCGGCCGCTGCGTACTGCACGGTGTAACGCGGATCGGAGCCGTCCGGCCACTGGGCGGCGATCTCAGGGTCGGTGGCCGCGGCAGCCGCGATCAGCGGCATGATCGGGGCGACCCGGCCCAGGATCTCGCGGGTGCCGTGGACGTGCGCGCGCAGTTGCCCGGCTGCGGTGGGCTCGGCGCACGCGGCGCGAAACCACTCACGATCCATGGTGGCGACCGGCTCGGTGTCCCCGGCGATGGACGTATCGACGACGTCCTTGAACAGCGTGCGCTTGTTGTGGAAGACGAAGTAGACCGTCTGGACGGCCACGCCCGCCCGGTCCGCTACTTCCTGCAGGCTCGTCGCCCCGTAACCCTGCGCGACGAACAGCTCGCGAGCCGCCTCGACGATCTTTTCGTGGGTGCGGCGTGAGCGCTCTGCTCGCTTGTCCGGCCGCTTGACTCTGTCCACCGGCCTCCGCTATCAGATGTGCCGCGAGGCCGCTCGGTGTCGCGGAACATGTCACATTTCCAACCTCTACGGCGTCTATATAGGGAGGTGTCCACGAGAACGGGGAGTGACATGCCCACAGTGCCTGACGCGGAGGTCGGCGTGAGCGGGGATCACGGATGAGCGAGCTCAAGACCATCCCGAAGGCCGTCTCCAGCCCCTCGAACTTCCTCGACGAGCGCCTCGGTGCGGCCAACTTCGTCAAGCGCAACATGCGCAAGGTCTTCCCCGACCACTGGTCGTTCCTGCTGGGTGAGATCGCGCTCTACTCCTTCGTCATCCTGCTGCTGACCGGTACGTTCCTGACGTTCTGGTTCAAGCCGAGCATGGCGGAAGTCGCCTACGACGGGTCGTACGCCCCGCTCAAGGGCGTCATGATGTCCCAGGCCTACGCGTCGTCGCTGGAGCTCAGCTTCGACGTCCGGGGTGGCCTCCTGGTCAGGCAGCTGCATCACTGGGCGGCCCTGATGTTCGTGGCCGGCATGATGGTGCACGCGCTGCGGGTGTTCTTCACCGGCGCCTACCGCAAGCCGCGCGAGCTCAACTACCTGATCGGCGTGCTGCTGCTGACGCTGGCGCTCCTCGAAGGGCTGACCGGCTACTCGCTGCCCGACGACCTGCTGTCCGGCGCGGGTCTGCGGATCACCGAAGGGGTGTTGATCTCACTGCCGCTGGTCGGCACGTACGCGACGTTCTTCCTGTTCGGCGGGGAGTATCCGGGCGGAGATGTCATCTCCCGGTTCTATTCGCTGCACATTCTGCTCATCCCGGGCATCATCCTGGCGCTGGTCACCGTCCACCTGGTGCTCATGTGGACGCAGAAGCACACCCAGATGGCCGGCAAGACCCAGACGAACCAGAACGTGGTGGGCGCGCCCTTCTATCCGACGTTCATGGCCAAGGCGGGCGCGTACTTCATGTTCACGTTCGCGGTGGTGGCGGGGTTGGCGACGTTCGCGCAGATCAACCCGATCTGGCTGTTCGGGCCCTACACGCCCGCCGACGTGTCGGCCGGTTCGCAGCCCGACTTCTACATGGGCTTCCTCGAAGGCTCGCTGCGCATCATGGTGCCGTGGGAGATCAACCTGTTCGGTACGTCCCATGCGGGAACACTGCCGCTCAGCGTGATCATCCCGGCGCTGGTGCCGCTGGGCGTCGTTTTGACGGGTCTGGCGTTGTATCCGTTCGTGGAGCGATGGGTCACGGGGGACAACCGCGAGCACCACATCGCCGAGCGCCCGCGCGACAACCCGCACCGCACCTCTATCGGCGTGTCGGCCATCGCGTTCTACGGTGTGCTCTGGCTCTTCGGTGCCAATGATGAGATCTCGGCCAATTTCCATATCAGCCTCAACGTGACGACGTACGCGGGGCGGGTCCTGGTCTTCGTGGCGCCCGCGCTGGCGTACCTGATCACGTATCGCATCTGCCTCGGCCTGCAGCGCTACGACGCGGGAGTCCTCTCGCACGGTGTCGAGTCGGGTGTGATCAAGCGGTTGCCCAGTGGTGAGTTCGTCGAGGCCCACTTGCCGGCGGCGGACGACATCGAGGCGCACGTACGGGGCAAGGAGCCGGTGCCGATGCTGGCGGTCGCCGAGCCCGACAGCGCGGGCATCCCGCCGAAGGGCATGCGCGGCCCACTGGGCAGACTGCGCCGCCGGATGTCGAAGGCGTACGGGGGCGAGAAGATCCCCCTCGACGAGGGAAAGGGAGATCGCACGGGCGATGACCGTGCGCTGATCCACTAAGGGCACCTGAAGAAAATCGTAAGTGGGGTCTGAAAGGTTGTGGGCGTCACCAAGCGGCACCCCGACACTGAGGAGATCCCGATGCGCAAACTCATCAACTCGACCTACATCACCCTCGACGGCGTCATCGAGAACCCGGTGTGGACCATGCCCTACTTCGACGATGAGGCCGCCGCCTTCGCCGGCGAGCAGACGGATACCGCCGACGCGCTGCTGATGGGCCGTGCCACGTACGACGGTATGTCCGCCGCCTGGCCGACCCGGGACGAGAGCGACCCGAGCACCGGCGCGGCCTACTTCAACAGCGTCAAGAAGTACGTCGCCTCTACCACTCTGACCGACCCCGCCTGGAAGAACAGCGAGGTGCTGCAGGGTGACCTGATCGAGGAGGTCACCAAGATCAAGGCCCAGGAGGGCAAGGACATCCTGCAGTACGGCTTCGGCTCGGTCACCACTCAGCTCATCAGGGCCGGTCTGCTGGACGAGGTCCGGTTCTGGATCGTCCCGGTCCTGGAAGGCGCCGAGAGCCTGACGACGCCGCTCAAGGACTTCAAGGCGTCGTTCGAGCTGGTCGACACCAAGGTCATGAAGAGCGGCGTGATCATCGCCTCGTACCGGCCGAAGGCGGCCGAGTGACGGATGGGCCCGGGGTCACGACCGCGGGGTGGTCTCGGCGAGACGGATCTCACTGAACAGCTTGAGCGTCACCGGCCGCAGCCGCAGCCGTGCCTCGCGCGGCCAGCGCAGTCTCAAAGACGGGAACACCGTTTCCAGGACGATCTTCAGGTAGGGGCGGCCGGAACGACCGACGGGAATCTTGGCGCACAGAGCGGACACGCTCGCGAAGGTCTCCCGTCGGCCGAGCCGCAGCCGGGTCCGCCCGCTGAACTGGTTCGGGATCCCGGCGGCTTCGAGGCTCACCGATTCCCACAGCAGTTCGGCCGTCTCCTCCTCCCGCAGCCACGCCGGGCGCGTCGGTAGCGGCAGTCGCAGGGTGAATCCCGCCGGCAGTCCGGCCGGAGTCAGCCGGAAGGAACCCTGGAACCACGGCAGCTCGTCGAGGAGCCGAGGACCCTTCAGGGTGCTCATCGACAGGCTCGCCGCACTGGCTTCCATGGCGATCCGCCAGCTGGTGGGGTCGGTATATGGGACTTCCGGGATGGACACCAACGGGATTCATCTCCCCTGCGCGGACGCCTGGACTCACGGGCGGCTACCTATATGACGCTCGGGCGGCTACCTATAAGACGTTTTAACCGCGGAAAATGTGACAGGGCGCTGTTCCTCAGTTGGTGAGGTCGTCGTACCACTGAGGTGTCCTGACCTTCAGCGGGTCGGGGGCGGGACCGGCGCCGGGGCCGGGCAGGACGTAGAGGTCGACGGTGTCGGAGCTGTGGTCGCGGGAGCCGCTCACGATCCAGTCGTCCTTGATCCGGTCCGCGGGAACGGGCTGGTCGGAGAAGCCGCCGTCAGGGTAGCTCCACAGCAGGCGGTAGCCGACCTTCAACCCGCGGCGGCGCGCCTCGGCGCGCACAGCCGCGACCGTCTTGCCGTGAGCCGTGTAGCCGTCCATGGCCTCCTCTCCCTCGGGGTCGAAGGCAACGTCCTCGGCATAGGGTTCGCCCGGCTTGGCGGGGCGGCCGACCCCGAACACGACTCGTCCGGGGAAGTCCGAAGGCATCCAGACCTTGCCGCAGAACACCGACGCGCAAGGTGTCACGCCCTGCACTCCGATGCTTCCGTGCCATTTGAAGCCCTCCGGGACGACTGGGCCGATCAGCTTGCCGACCTCGTCCGGCGCCACCGGGATGACCTTCACCGTGACGTTCAACCCGACCGCCCGAAACGCCTCCTCGAAGCGCCGACGGTCGGCCGCAGGGTCGGTGATGGTGACGCTGAAATAGTCCTCGGCCCTCTTGATGGAGACGGCCGCGTTGGCGAACTCGGTCGCCGGGCCACTGGCCGGCAGGCCGACGCCGATCGCCACGGCCACGGCCGCGGCGGTGACCGCCGAGATCAGGACAGGCCAGCGGGGTCCGAAGGTTCCCCTTCGCGGAAGCCAGGACCGTCGGCGGCCTGGAGCCGGTGTCGCCATGATCGCCGCACGCAGCTCGCGCGCGCCGGGCCCCTGTTCCGGCGCGTGCGGGGTCGGGTCGATGGCCCTCATCAGGTTGTCGATGTCACTCATGCTTCCCCCATCGCGATCGTCATGGACGTCCGCCGCTCCAGCGCCGCCGCCAGCCGCTTGCGCGCCCGATGCAGCCGGGTCCGGGCGGCGACGGCCGTACATCCCAAAACCTTGGCGATCTGCTCGCTGCTCAGACCCTCCCAGTGGGCCAGCGCCATGACCTCGCGATCACGCTCGGGCAGCTCGTCGAAAGCGGCGCGTACGTACTCCAGATCGATCGGTCTGACGGGCCGGTCGGCGGCCAGTTCGTCACGGAGCCGCTCAGCGAGCCCGGCCCTGCGGGACGCGCCGCGTTGCTGGTTGGCCAGCACGCGGCGGGCCACGCCGTATAACCAGAGCAGTGCCCGCTCGCCCTCGGGCACATCGCCGATGCGCCGCCAGGCGGTGAGGAACGTCTCGGAGATGACGTCGGCGGTGTCGTCGGGGGAACTGGTACGGCGGACGGCGTACTGGTGTATCGCCGGATAGTACGCGTCATAGACCGCTTCGAAGCGATCTCGGTGTGTCACAGAGTCTCCTTACCGAAAGGTGCCGGACACCTTGGTAAGTGTCCGGCACCCTTCGGCCTGTTGCAGAGCAGGTCTCGACTCCTCAGTACACCGCCTGTCCAGTCAGATGCTGCGCCCTCGTGGGACCCGCTCCACCTCCCCCGAGGCTGGAAACGGGGAAGAAACACGCTGCTGGCTTCAATGCCTCCCATGACGCGACACCGATCAGCGCCGGCATGGTTCGGCATGAACAAGAGCGCTCCCGAGAGCATGGATCGGCGCGGATTTCTGCGGCGGGCCGGTCTGGCCGTCGGCGCCGGGGTGATGCTTCCGCAACTTGGGTTGGCACGGACGAGCGCGCCGCTCTCCATGGCCCTGAGTTCCTCGACATCGAGCATCGACCCCGACCGGCTTTTCAAGAGCGGCGACTTCAAGCAGGCCGACCGGGGTTATGCGTATCTCCTGCGCGAGGATCCCGGCAACGCGCACGCCGTCGCACAGCGCGGGCGTATCGCGCTGCTGTCCAACAAGTTCGAAGAAGCCGAGAAGTTGCTGACCAAGGCCATCGGTCTGGCCCCGGATGACACCTTCTCCAAGCGGCAACTGGCGGAATGCTTTGTCCGGCAGGACGAGGTCGCCCGCGCCGTTCCCCTGCTCCGGGGCACCGGGGATCCGAGCGACGCGGCATTCGCCACCCAGTACGCCGGCGTGACCGGCAGGCCGTATGAGGTGCGGGGCGCGCAGAAGACCCGAGTTCCCTTCGTGTGCGTCGATCCCCTGCCCTGTGTCGAAGCCGCGGTGAATGGGGCGCGGCCGCAGAGCTTTCTCATCGACACGGGGGCGACGCTGGCCTTCTCCACGAAAACGGCCGAGCAGGCCGGTCTTCGCGCGCTGTCCACCAGCATCAGCCATCCCGCCGGGCAGACCCTCACGACGTATCACGGCGTCATGGAATCGTTCCGGCTGGGCGACATCGTGCTGCGCAATGTTCCGGTCGTCTGGTACGACCTGAGAATGCCGGACCTGCCGGACGGCTCTCAGCCGTCAGGCGTCATCGGGACCACGCTGCTTTCCCACTTCCTGGCCACGATGGACTATGCGAAACAGGCGCTGATCCTGCGGCGTAAGACGGGAGCGCAACAACGGGAGTTCCAGGCGGAGGCCAGGCGCTCCGGAGCCGACCGCCTGCCGTTGTGGCTGGCGGGTGACCACGTGCCCTGCACGCTGGGCAGCCTCAACGACTACGGTCCGCGAGTGGCCTCTCTCGACACGGGAGGCATGGAGATGGGGGTCATGACGACCGAGGAGAACGCGAAACGCGCGGGTATCGCGATCGATTACGAACATCCGACGACAGGTGGCGGTATGACGACATACCCGATCACGCCGGCCAGAATAAGCCTCGGAAGCAAGGTCGGCCGAAACATTCCCGGTGTCGTCGGCGGATGGCCGTGGCTCCAGCTCTTCGGGTTCGAGACGATCGCCAACTTCACCCATGAGTTCTTCAAGCCCCACGCCATCACCTTCGACTATGCGAACATGAATTTCTATATCGCAAATAAATAGCTCGGGCACTTTCGCGTCGGGCGAGGCGGCCGGCGGCTGGCATCCGCTGGACGCGGCGCTGGAGGAGAGGTCGGCGCGGCTGGCCACACTCGGCGGCTACGGTGGCGCTCGCCGCGCTGCTGCGGCGCCTGCCGGGCCTGCGGCTGGCCGTGGCGGGGGAGGAGCTGAGCTGGAAGAGCGGGATGGTCGTCCGCGGGCCGGTGTCCGCTCCCCGTCACCTGGTGATCATCAGCGGTCTGTCACATTCCTCCGGTCCGGGGAGTCATATGAGTAACGGCCGGGACCCTGCCGGCCGATGTGACTCCTGGAGGAACGCGATCATGCAAGCGCGGATGACCAACCCGGCGAAGCTCGTCCCCGACGCCATGAAGGCGATCCTGGCTCTCATCGAGGCGTGCAAGCAGGGCGGCGTGCCCGGCACGACGCTCGAGCTCGTCCACCTGCGGGCCAGCCAGATCAACGGCTGCAGCGTGTGCGTGGACATGGGCTCGCGCAGCGCCAAGAAGGCGGGCGAGAGCGATGAGCGGCTGTGGGCGGTGGCGGCCTGGCGGGAGGCCCCCTACTTCACCGACGCCGAGCGCGCCGCGCTGGCGCTCGCCGAGGCCGTCACTCGGCTCAGCGACCGCATGGACCCGGTTCCGGACGAGATCTGGGACGCGGCCGCCAAGCACTACGACGAGCAGGGACTCTCCTCCCTGCTCCTGATGATCTCCGCGACCAACGTCTTCAACCGTCTCAACGTCGCCACCCAGCAGGTGGCGGGCGCCTGGTGACGACGAGTACGGAGAAACACCGAGAATGGAGAAGCACGGATGAGCATCGCGGTGGAGCCCATCGGCTGGGTCGAGTCCCCGCTGGTCGAGCGGGACCAGGCCCCGAGGCAGGGTGACGAGGGCGCGCCCGAGGCGTGGCTGGTGTTCGTGGACTCGGTGCTCGACGGGCTGCGCGACCTGCGGGTGGGTGCCGAGGTCATCGTGCTGACCTGGTTCGACCGGGCCTGCCGGGACACGCTGGTGGTGCACCCGCGTGGCGATCGTTCGCGGCCTGCACAGGGCGTGTTCAGCACGCGGTCGCCCGATCGGCCGAACCCGATCGGGCTGCACCGCGTACGGATCCTCGCCATCGAGGGAAAGCGCCTGCGCGTCAGCGGCCTCGAAGCGCTGAACGGCACCCCGCTCGTGGACGTCAAGCCGGTGCTCGACCGCGACACCGAACGCTGAGTCCTGAGGACATTCAGTCCATCAGGACGATCTGGCGCAGCACCTCGCCGCCCTTGAGCGCGGCCACGGCGTCGTTCAGGTCGGCCAGCCGGATCCGGGCGCTGATCATGGATTCCAGGTCCAGCTGGCCTGCCTTGTAGAGCTTGGCGAAGTAGGGGAAGGCGTGTCGTACGTCGGCTTCGCCGTACAGGCTGGACAGCAGGTTCTTGCCCTCGAACAGCAGGCTGAACGCGGAGATCGACACCATGTCGTCCACCGCGCCCGCGCCGACCACGATGACCTCGCCGCCCGCGCGGGTGACCTGCCACGCGCTCTGGATGGTGGCCGCCTTGCCGACCACCTCGAAGCCGTAGTCGAAGCCGCCGCCGCCGGTCAGCTCGTTGAGCGCCTCGGGGACCTGCTCGGGGGTGACGGCGTGGGTGGCGCCGACCTTCTTGGCCAGCTCGTGCTTGGACTCCAGCGGGTCGATCGCCAGGATCGTCCGGGCGCCGGAGACGCGCGCGCCCTGGATGACGGACAGGCCGACGCCGCCGCAGCCGACGACGGCGACGGTCGAGCCGGGCCGTACCTTGGCGGTGTTGAGGGCGGCGCCCACGCCGGTGGTGATGCCGCAGCCGATCAGCGCGGCCGCCTCCCACGAGATGTCCGTGTCGATCTTGATCGCGCCCTGCCACGGTACGACGATCTCCTCGGCCCAGGTGCCGCACCCGGCCATGCCGTACGCCGTCTGGTCGCCGCCGAAGCGGAAGTTGCCCTTGGTGAAGGACTCGATCACGTACTTCATGCAGAGGTACGGCTGGCCGCCCAGGCACAGCTCGCAGTCCTGGCAGGACGGACGCCAGTTGATGATCACGTGATCGCCCGGCGAGACCGAGGAGACGTGCTCGCCCACCTCGACCACCTCGCCCGCGCCCTCGTGACCCGGGACGAGCGGCACGGGCTGCGGCAGCACGCCGGACATGGCCGACAGGTCCGAATGGCAGACGCCCGTAGCCTTGATCCGCACCCGCACGTCGGTCGGGCCGACAGGGGTGAGGGTGACATCGTCGCGGATGTCCAGCTTGTCGTCGCCTACGGCGTGCAGAAGGGCGGCGCGCATGGGGAGTTCCTCCTCCGGCTATTCCTCTAGGGAAAGAGCGGCTTTGGGGCAGGATCGGACCGCGTGGCGGACGCGGTCCAGGAGTTCGGGGGGTGGTTCCGGGAGCAGGATGTGGAGCTGGTCGTCGTCGTCCACGTCGAACACCTCGGGTGCGAGCCCCATGCACACCGCATTGGCCTCGCACACCATCTCATCGACCTTGATTTTCATGTGAGCCTCCTGTGATCCCATGAGACCACTTTGGTGCGCTCGACAAGGTACGCGACCCGTTTCCGGCCGGTTTGTTCGACATAGGGGTGCAAAAGTTCGTCCGGCACGTCCGGGGTCATCCTGCGCGTGACCTTCATGCCGATGGCCAGGACCTGCTCGGGCTCGTCCACGCGCTTGGCCTCGCCGTACAGCAGGACGCCGCGCAACTCGTTGTAGTCCTCGCCGGTCTCGATCAGGCAGCTGACCCGCGGATCGCGCTCCAGGTTGCGGACCTTCTGCGCCTTGGCGTAGCTCCAGAAGACGATCCGCCCCTCGTCGAGGCCGTAGAACATGGTCACCAGATGCGGCGTGCCGTCGGGGTTGATGGTCGCGAGCTGGAGCTTGCGGGCCCCTTCGAGGAAGGCGGTGACCTCGTCGCCGGACATCGCGATGCGAGCGCGCTGATTCACGTTGCCAAGTAGAACAGGTTGCAGAATAGCGGGCAAGGGGGCGCTGGAATGTTGTTCGGTTCTACTAGGGTGCATCCCTATGACGATGCCGCCTGAACTGCGATTCGCAGCCAAGCAAGCCAAGGGTTTCATGCCGGAAAAGGAGGGCCTGGCGCTGTTCGAGGCGGCTTGCCAGTACGGCAAGCTCGGGCCGATCTGTGAGATCGGTACCTACTGCGGCAAGTCGGCCGTCTACCTCGGGGCGGCGGCCAGGCTGGCCGGGTCCGTGGTCATCACGGTGGACCACCATCGCGGCTCGGAGGAGATCCAGCCCGGCTGGGCCCACCATGACCCGACGCTGGTCGATCCGCGCTTCGGCAAGATGGACTCGCTGCCGACGTTCCGGCAGACGATCGCCGCCGCCGGGCTGGAGGACGAGGTGATCGCCGTGGTCGGCCACTCCGAGCAGGTGGCCCGGCTCTGGAACACGCCTTTGGGGCTGCTGTTCATCGACGGCGGCCACTCCGAGGAGCCGGTGATGCGCGACTACGAGGGCTGGGCGCCGCACGTGATGGCGAGCGGCGCACTGGTCTTCCACGACATCTATCCGGATCCGGCCACCGGTGGTCAGGCTCCCTACCAGGTGTACCTGCGAGCGCTCGCCTCGGGCGCGTTCACCGAGACCTCGGTGGAGGGCTCGCTGCGCGTCCTGGAGCGCGTCGCCCCGGGGATCTAGCCGCGCCTTCTACGGGTCCATGCTCTGCGGGTGTGGGCCCGCCAGGACTGGAAGTCCTCGTGGGTGCGCGGGTCGTGGCCGAGCGCGATGAGCGCCCCCTCGGCCCACCCGGCGGCCTCGTCGGGCTCCGCCCCCGCCAGGATCGGTACGGCCTGCGCCACGTGATCCGGCAGCGCCCCCGCCTGGAGCCTGGCCGAGGCGGCGAACGCGCTCCCCTGAGCCAGATGGGCCCGGAACCCGTCGGCCCCCGCGTGTTCGGTCAGCCACCACAGCTCGTCGGCGCTCGCGCCACCCGTGTGCGTCGCCGCGAACCCGACACCGCTCCACAGATCGGCCCGGCGGCCCGCGGGGTAGGCGGCGATCCTGGCCGCCACGTCGTCGGGTGAGGCGCACTCGTGGTACCAGAGCAGCCGCCCCAGCCCCTGGTCGAAGATCGCGCAGTGGCTCCGGGTGAGCAGGTCGGGCATGGTCCGCTCGCCCACCATCCGATCGGCCCGCGTCAGGCTCCACTGGAACCCGAACCCGTCCACGGCCAGCCACCGGAACAGCGGGTGGGTCCGCCGTACGCCCCACATGGGCCGTACGCGCAGCAGCGCGTAGCCGCGCCCGGCACCGAGGTGCACGGCGTACGGGTGAAGTTGGGCGGGGCCGGCCAGTAGCTCATGAAGGCGCCGGCCCCGAGTCATGGTGAGCAGGTCGAGCACGGTGCACGCGGCACCGGCCCCCTCATAGGCGAAGCTCCGCTGCTCGGGAGCCACCTCGTCGATCCTGTCGGCTTCATCGGAAAGAGCGGCGTTGTACCCGAAAAGGTATGACCGCTCGGCTCCTTCGACGGCCGCCCGGGAATGTCCCTGCCGTAGCCGGAACCTCCGCCGGGCCAGGTCGGCTTCGGACTGCTCCTTCAGCAGCAGCTTCCGTGGCCCGCGAACCGGCGAAAGCGTCGGCTCGGTCCCGTCTTGCGCCAAGAATGCTGTCGGCTCGGTCCTGTCCTGTTCCAAGAACGCTGTTGTGCCCGTGTCGCCCACGCTTCCCCCGAAGACGCCTCGTACGGCCACTCACGAAGCTAGTAACCCCAATGAGGCGTTCGGCGGTGCCGCTCCGCATTTCCCGGCAAAGAACCCGCAAAAGCACTTGCGTACCCGGGCACGATCACGCCCGAGCGGGCGTGCCACGCACTTGTCAGGCGCGAGCGGGCGTGCAACCACACAGGTGCGGGTCGGCTGGGGAGACGGAGGGGGCGCTGATGTCGCGGAAGATCCCCGCTCCCGGGGAGAAGGCGGACAACGCGTCTGCCGCGAGCACCGCCGCCGCGGCGGTATATCCGCTCCGCTCATGTGGGAAGTGCCGCTGGTTGGCGAACTGCCAGCCCGTCCAGTACGACCCGTCCTCATGGCGCAGGTGCTGGACGTCGGCGAACAGCCGGGCGGCCCGGTCGCGGTCGCCCAGCGCGTCGAGGGCCAGCGCCAGCTCGCACGTCTCCGCCCCGGTCACCCACGGCTGGTCCGACACGCACCGGATCCCCAGCCCCGGCACCACGAACGTGCCCCACTCCCGCTCCAGCAGCTCCTGCGCTGCCGCGCCCCGGACGGCGCCGCCGAGCACGGGGTAGTACCAGTCCATGGAGTAGCGGCTCTTGTCGGCGAACGCCTCCGGGTGCGCGGCCAGCACGTGGGCCAGGCGGTCGGCGGCCAGCTCCCAGTGCGGCTGCGGGTCTGCCAAGTGGTCGGCCAGCAGGACGCCGCAGCGCAGCCCCTGGTGGATCGACGAGCAGCCGGTGAGCAGCGCGTAGGAGGAGGCCCGGCCCTGGGCGTCGCGCTCCCAGACGACCTCGCCGCGCTCGGTCTGGAGCCCCACCACATAGTCGAGCGCCCTCTTGACCATCGGCCACCTGAGCTCGGTGCACTCCTGGTCGCCCGTCACCAGGTGATGGTGCCAGACGCCCACGGCGACATAGGCGGCGTGGTTCGACTCGCCGCCCTGCTCGGTGGCGACGCCGTCGACCAGCTTCATCGCCCACGAGCCGTCGTCGCGCTGGTGCCGGGCCAGCCAGTCGTAGCCGCACGCGACGGGGTCGCGCAGGCCCGCCACGGTCATCGCCATCAGGCACTCGACGTGGTTCCACGCGTCCACGTGGCCTTCCGGCCAGGGCACGCCGCCGTCGTCGCTCTGGATCGCCGAGATGCTCAAGGCCGTCCGTACGGCCTCCTCGCGTGAGATCACGCGGCGGGCTTCCTGACGTAGAGCACCACGCTCTTGCCGATGAGCGGGTTGAGCAGGTTCTCGGCCAGCCGGGTGAGCGGCGGGCGCTTCATGATGTCCCAGACCAGCAGCTCGTGGTACGCCTTGGCGAGCGGATGGTCGTCGTTGTTGACGCCGACCGCGCACTTGATCCACCAGTACGGGGCGTGCAGCCCGTGGGCGTGGTGGTGGGGGCCGATGTGGAAGCCGATGGACTTCAGCTTGGCCGACAGCTCAGCCAACGTATAGATCCGGACATGTCCGCCGGGGGCCGTGTGGTAGTCCTCGTCCAGCGCCCAGCAGATCCGCTCGGGCAGGAAGCTCGGCACGGTGATCGCGGCGGTGCCGCCGGGCTTGAGCACCCGGAAGATCTCCCGCATCGCGGCCATGTCGTCGGGGATGTGCTCCAGCACCTCGGCCGCGATGACCCGGTCGAAAGAGCCCTCCTCGAACGGCATGTCCAGAGCCGTACCCTGAACGGTCTCACCGCCGGCGCCGGGCGGCACCTCACCCGCCTTGTCCATCGCCACGAACATGGCCGCCACGCTGTCCAGCTCGGACTGGTCCATGTCGAAGGCGACCACGTCCGCGCCCCGGCGCAGTACCTCGAAGGCATGCCGGCCGCCGCCGCAACCCAGGTCGAGCACGCGTACGCCGGGCCCGACCGGCAGCCGGGCGAAGTCCACCGTCAGCACTTATCGATCTCCTTGAAGTTGGGTCAGGGCCTCGGACGTTCGGTCAGCGGGTACGACGAGTACGGCGGGCCGCGATGGCCTCGCGGTACGCCTCGACGGTTCTCTGGGCGACGACGCGCCAGGTGTAACGCTCCATGACCCGGTCGTATCCGGCCTTGCCCACCCGCTCGCGCTCCTCGGGGGAGTCGTGCAGGCGGCGCAGCACCGCGGCCAGCTCCTCGGCGTCGCCGGGCGCGACCTGGATCGCGGCGTCCCCCACCACCTCGGGCAGCGCCCCGGTACGGCTGGCGACCAGCGGAGTGGCGCAGGCCATGTGCTCGACGGCCGGCAGCGAGAACCCCTCGTACAGCGACGGCACCACGGAGACCTCCGAGGTGGCGATCAGCTCGCCCAGCTCGTCGTCGGAGATGCCGTGCACGAAGCGGACCCGGTCCTGCAGCGACAGCTCCTGTACGAGCTGCTCGGTGGGCCCGCCGGGGGTCGGCTTGCTGACCACCGTGAGGTTGACGTCGCGCTCGGTGGCCAGCTTGGCCACCGCCCGCAGCAGTGTGGAGACGCCCTTCATGGGGGAGTCGGCGCTGGCCACCGCCACGATCGAGCCCTTGCGCCGGGGCTTGTCCGGGCGCGGGTGGAAGTAGCGGGTGTCGACGCCGAGCGGGATCAGGCGCATGTTCGCCTGCGGGACGTTGAAGTCGCGGTGGATGTCGGCCAGCGACGACTCGCTGACGGTCAGGATCGGGCTCAGGCGGGGCGCGACCTTGGCCTGCATCTTCACGAAGGCGTACCAGCGGCGCATGGTCAGCTTCTTGGCGCCGGTGGCCGCCTCCAGCTCGATGCGCCGGTCCACGCTGATCGGGTGGTGGATCGTGCCGACCACCGGGAACAGCTTCTGGATGCCGAGCAGGCCGTAGCCGAGCGTCTGGTTGTCCTGGACGACGTCGAAGTCGCCCACCCGCTTCTTCAGCGCGCGGTGCGCCCGCAGCGTGAACGTCAGCGGCTCGGGGAATCCGGCGGTCCACATCGTGCCGACTTCCAGCCAGTCGATCCAGTCGCGGTACTCGTGCAGCTTCGGCGTCCTGAACGGGTCCTCGTCGCGGTAGAGGTCGAGGCTCGGCACCTTCTGCAGGATCACGCCCTCGTCCAGCTCAGGGTACGGCTGGCCGGAGAACACCTCGACGTGATGGCCCAGGGCGACCAGCTCGCGACTCAGGTGGCGGAGGTAGACGCCCTGGCCACCACAGGTCGGCTTGCTGCGGTAGGACAGCAGCGCGATCCGCAGCGTGTCGCTCACGGACACCCCTTTCTAGCCCGGTATGCACCCAGAGATGGGCGTGTACCGTGAAGATGACCTTAGTCCGAGAAGGCTACCATTCGGTAGGTCACCTGGAATTGTTCACAACTCCCGCCAAAGGCCGTGCGAACTGCGATGTTGGCACGACCGAGCGCGGTTCGGTGGAACGTGTTCTAGGGGGCTTTGGTGCTGCATCGAGGCGCTTAGCTGTACATTCCCGTCCAAACGGACGCGGTCGTGATAGTGGGAGGACCCCTTGGCCAGGCGCGCTCTGATCACCGGCATCACCGGCCAGGACGGTTCCTATTTGGCGGAGTACCTGCTCGGTCAGGGGTACGAGGTATGGGGCCTGGCGCGAGGTCAGGCCAACCCGCGCGTGTCGCGGCTGCGCAAGCTGCTGGCCGATGTCCAGGTGGTGCGCGGCGACCTGCTCGACCAGGGATCGCTGATCTCGGCCGTGGAACGGGTTCAGCCCGACGAGGTCTACAACCTCGGGGCCATCTCGTTCGTGCCCATGTCATGGGAGCAGGCGGAGCTCACGGCCGAGGTGACCGGGATGGGCGTGCTGCGGATGCTGGAGGCCATCCGGGTGTGCTCCGGCGTGTCGCGCGGCAGCGCCGCCTCCGGCCAGATCCGCTTTTATCAGGCTTCGTCCTCTGAAATGTTCGGCCAGGTCAGCGAGACGCCGCAGACGGAGCGCACCGCCTTCCACCCGCGCTCGCCGTACGGCGTGGCCAAGGCGTACGGGCACTTCCTCACGCAGAACTACCGCGAGTCCTACGGCATGTACGCCGTCTCCGGCATCCTGTTCAACCACGAGTCGCCCCGGCGTGGCGCCGAGTTCGTCACCCGCAAGGTCTCGCTCGGCGTGGCGCGCATCAAGCTCGGCCTCGACACCGAACTCCGGCTCGGCAACCTGGAGGCCAGGCGGGACTGGGGCTTCGCGGGTGACTACGTACGGGCCATGCACCTCATGCTCCAGGCCGGCACCCCCGAGGACTACGTGATCGGCACCGGGCGCATGAAGTCGGTCCGGGAGCTGGTCGAGGCCGCCTTCGCGGCGGCCTCCCTCGACTGGGAGCAGTACGTCGTCACCGACCAGGCCCTGCATCGGCCCGCCGAGGTCGACCTGCTCTGCGCGGACCCGAAGAAGGCCCGGGTGCAGCTCGGCTGGGAGCCGACGATGTCGTTCGACGAGCTGGTGGCGACGATGGTCGAAGCCGACCTGCGCCTGCTGTCGAACGGCGGCGACCCCGACCAGGACAGTTCCTGGCCCTGATCCACCCCGATCGACGGTGCTCCTTCGAGCATGCCCCATTGACAAAATACTGTTTTACATAAAGGATAGTTTTTGCGATGAGAGATGTCCTGTATCTGGAACAGATCGAGCAGGCCGAGGCGCTGCTCAAGCCGCAGCGCGTCGAGGTGCTGCGGCAACTGGCCGAGCCGCGCACCTGCACCGAGGTCGCGGCCCGGCTCGGCCAGACGCCGCAGCGCGTCTACTACCACGTCAAACGGCTGGTGGACGCCGGCCTGGTCGACCTGGTGTCGGAGCGGAAAGTGCGCGGTGTCCACGAGGGCATCTACCAGGCCGGCGCGCGCTCGTACTGGCTGTCACCCCGCCTGGTCGGCCGGATCGGCGTGCGCAGGGCGCAGGACGAGCTGAGCCTGGGCTACCTGCTGGACCTCATGGAGGAGGTTCAGTCCGACATCGCGAGCCTCGACAGGACCGCGACGGAGCTGCCGTCGATCGGGCTGTCGGGGGAGATCCACGTGCGCCCCGAGGATCGTCAGGAGTTCCTGCACGAGCTGCAGGGGATGCTGCAGGACCTGTTCACGAGGTACGGGGGGGCTGAAGGCGACGCCTTCAAGCTCGCCGTCGCCTGCTACCCCAAGGGAGACGAACATGAGTGAGCCGATGACCGTCCGCGCCCGCGTCCAGGCACCGGTGAAGGAGGTGCACCACGCGCTGACCGACGCCGCGACGATGCGGCTCTGGCTGGCCGAGCACGCCGAGGTGGAGCTGCCGGACCGCTATGAGTTCTGGGGCCGCCACACCCCCGAAGGCGACGCGCCGCACCAGCGGCTCCTGCACGTCGACGACCACACGGTGCGCTTCTCCTGGCTGCTGGACGGTGTGGACACCACGGTCGAGTTCGGCCTGGAGGAGGAGGGCCCCGAGACGACGATCGTGTCCGTCTCGCAGACCCACTTCGACTTCCAGGAGGCGCTCACCGGGACGACGATCCGCGGCGTGATCCAGACGTACTGGTGCCTCATGCTGGCCAACCTGGCCGAGCACATGGAAGGCCGCCCGCTCACCCCGAAAGCCGACTTCACCTCCTCCGACCTGCGGGCGGAGGTGCTGATCGCGGCGTCGGCGGAGAAGGTCTTCGACTCACTGATCGACTCGGAGTCGGTGACCCGCTGGTTCGGCTTCCCGATCGAGATCGAGCCGTACGTCGGCGGTCGCTTCGCCATGGGCGGGCTGGCGAACAACGACCAGCCGGCGAAGATCGTCGAGCTGGAGCCGGGGCGTCGGCTGTCGGTCGACTGGGGCGGCGTCGGGATCGGCACCTGGGAGCTGGCGGAGTCCGGCGGCAAGACGCGGCTCATGATCGTGCACAGCGGCTTCGACCGCCCGCCGTACGCGAGCTGGAGCGGCATCCTGTCCGGGCTCTCCGAGCTGCGCCGCTTCCACGAAGTCGCCGGCTGGACCCCCATCTGGGTGTCCTAGTCGCCGTTCTCACCCAGGTGGCTCAGTACGGTCTCCGCGACGGCCCCCAGAACCTCGATCTGCTCCGGCGTCAACAGGTCGATGAAGTGGCGGCGTACCGACTCCACATGATCGGGAGCCGCCACCTCGATGGCCCGCAGCCCCTCCTCGGTCAGCACGATCACGGCGCCGCGGCCGTCCGTCTCGCACTCTTCCCGGGTCACCAGGCCGCGTTGTTCCATCCGTGAGATGTGCCGCGACAGCCGGCTCTTCGACCAGAGCATCCGCTCGGCCAGCTTGGTGAGCCGCCACCGGTGCCCCTCGGCCGACGACAGGGACGACAGCACGTCGTAGTCGGGCGCCGACAATCCCGAGTCGCGCAGCAGATCACGGCTCACCTGGGCGTCCAGGAGCAGCCGCATCCGGCGGTAGCCGAGCCAGGCCCGGAACTCCGCCTCATCCAACCAACGCGGGTCACCCATGCCGCCCAGATTAGCTTACTTAGTTGACGTGTAACCAACTCTGGATTTAGGTTCCATGTAAACGAAATAGTTGGAGGCGGACGCGATGTCGGGTGCGATGTTCGGTGTGGGTATTTCGGCCTCGGCGGCTCCCGGTGCCGATCCGGTCGGGGACGCGCGGCTGGCCGAGGAGCTCGGGTTCGACTTCGTGTCGACGTCCGACCATCCGTGTGGGACGTCGCCGACGTACGAGATCTGGACCCTGCTCACCTGGATCGCCGCCGCCACCTCGCGGATCCGCGTCGCCACGCGGGTCCTCGGGGTGCCGTACCGGCCGCCGGCGATGGTGGCCAAGATGGCGGAGTCGCTGCACCGGCTCTCGGGCGGACGCCTGATCCTGGGGCTCGGCGGCGGCTATTCGGACGAGGAGTTCCGGGCGTTCGGGCTGGGCGTGCCGACGCCGCGGGAGAAGGTCGACGGGATGGTGGAGGCGATTCACATCATCCGGGGGCTGTGGTCGTCTCCGTCGCTCACGTACGAGGGCGACCGGTATCACACGCTCGACGCCTCGCTGGAGCCCAAGCCTGACAGCCCGATCCCCATTTGGTTGGGCACGTACGGCAACCGGGCGCTGGCGGCGACCGGGGAACTGGCGGACGGGTGGATCCCTTCGCTGGGGTTCGCCCCGCCTTCGGTGGCGGCGGGTATGCGGGATCGGGTGCTGGCGTCCGCTGGGCGGGTGGGGCGGGAGGTGGAGTGCGTGTACAACGTGCCGGTTTCGGTGGGCGGGTCCTCGTCCTCCTCTACGGTGGCGGGTTCGTCGGAGGAGGTGGTGGAGAAGTTGCTGGAGTTCGTCCGGCTGGGGTTCACCTCGTTGAACCTCATGCCTGTGGGAGCGGACTTCCGGGAGCAGATGGAACGACTCGCGACCGACGTCCTTCCGGCATTGCGCGCATTCTCTACATAGCACTTAAGATCCACCACAAGCCCGGTAATCCCGGATCGGCTGAGATATCGGCTACACAAAAGATCATGCCGCACGCTCATGCTTTCCTCGCCGGCAAGGATCGGCCCAGATCGGCAGCGGGCTCCGATCGCGCGGCCGTGAGAGGCGGATCAACTTCCCAACGGGCGATCGCTGATCAACTACTCCGTGGCTTGTGAGTGATCTGTTTCATCCACAGAATCGGATTCGGCGCCTGTTGCCCATCGCCTGCTCCCTCATTCTGAACGGCGTGTACGAACCCTCGCTGCTCCAACGTGCCCAGCACATTACGCGGCTGATTCCCCAAGCGGTCGCCTGCCGCCGGACAGCCGCCCACATCTGGGGCCTGCACGTACTGAGCCTCGACACCACCGAAGACGACTGGCCGGTGGAGCTCATCGCCCCCGGCCACCTGGCGATCCCCGGCTGCGTCACCCACGTGACCACCCTGCCCGCCGACGACATCACGGAGCACAAGGGTGTCCGTCTCACCACCCGGGAGCGCACGGCCCTCGACTGCGTCCGCTGGCTTCCCCGCCTGGAGGCCGTGGCCGCCCTGGACCAGTTCCTCCGTCACGGAGTGGATCTGGAGGCCCTCTGGCACCAGTCCACTTCATGGCACCTACGCGACACGCTCAGCCTCGCCGACCGGGGCGCCGGTTCGCCCAGGGAGAGCCGGCTGCGCGTGATCCTTGTGGACGGCGGCCTTCCCAGACCGACGACCCAGATTCGCGTTCTCCTGGCGGACAACCGCTTCGCCTACCTCGACCTCGGCTGCCCGGAGTTCCAGGTGGCGGTCGAGTACGACGGTCAGCAACACCACACGTCGCCCGCCGACCAGCTCCGCGACGAGCAGCGCCGCACAGAGCTACGCAGCCTCGGCTGGCGGATCATCGCCGTCCGCCGAGACGTGTTCCCCGGTCAGACCGCCGACCTCCTCCACCAGGTGGCGGACACCCTCATCCAGCAGGGCTGGCAACCAGGCGCCCGCCAGACGATCCGCATCCTCTCCCGCATCAGAGCCGCCCGCCGCCGTCGACGGTTACCTGATGCGGGCGAGGCCGCCCTTACAGCACATCAACCATCAGACCATTCCGAACGTCGCGTTGTACGTTGTGTGCGGTCAAGGGGTGCTGGTCCTCGGACGAGCGAGGCTAGGGTGTGTGGGCATGGTGACGGAAGCGTGGGCGCGGATCGAGGAGTGGCTGGCGCGGCATGCCCCGGCCAGCGCGGCCGCTCTGGCCCCACCCGCCGCCCCGGCCGACGTCGCTGCCGCCGAAGCCGTGCTGGGACTCGCCTTTCCGCCTGAGCTCGTCGAGTCGCTGAGCCGCCACGACGGCCAACGCATCTGGGCGAACATCCTGCCCGAAGGGCCGCCGCTGTCGACCGCCGGCATCGTCGACCACTGGCGCGCGTGCATGGACGTCGCCGCGAGCGTCGACGGACTCACCCCGCACCGGCCGGGCGCCGAACCGTGGTGGCACGAGCGATGGATACCGTTTGCCGCCGCGGACGGCGATGCGCAGGTGATCGACCTGCGACCCGGGCCCGGGTACGGGCGGGTCGGTTTGACCGCGCACGACGGCCTCGGCGACTTCGATGCTGCCTGGCCGACGCTCGGCGCCTACCTCACCGAGGTGGCCGACGCGCTCGCCGCGGGCGCCCCGGTGCGCTACTGGGTGCCGTACCTGACGGTCGACGGCGAGCTGTGGTGGAGCACCGAAAATCCGGAGGTTGCGCCCGCGGGTGTCAGGCGTTTTCTCCCAACTCCCTGACATGGCGCACATCGCCATCCGGTAGAGGCGCCGGGACCTACCGACATGATTTCTGAGAGACCGGACAACTAGGTCTGCGGCGCCGGTTTACGAGCTTTCGTCGGCGTGATGCGATCCAGCAGAGTGGGCCACGGTCAGTTCGCACCGGCCATCTATGCAGGAGCGCCGCACCCGGCCCATCGATATGGTCTGGATTGCGCGGCCCCCGCCGACGCTGTTGTCGGGTACAGGTATAAGAGACGCGAACCCCACCAAGGGATTCACCCGGCACCCAAGACTGGGACTCATCCAAGGGATGCCCCCTCCCAAAACCCATGAACGGGTCGATGTCAGGCGTCAGAGTGGGCGAAGGCCTCCTGAAGAGGCGGCAGCATCTGGCGGGCGTCATACCCGGCGAACCACAAGCCGACCACGAACACACTCACGGCTTCCAGGTATCGCGCCCGCCTCAGCCCACCTGCCCGTACCGGCTCGAATCCCAGATCGCTCACCAGACCGGCGACCACCTTCACGGCCCGCTCATCGTCGCCGCACAGCGGCACCCCCAGCCCGCGCCCTGCGTGGGCGGTCCATACCTCCGCGGCGCACATGTTGAACGCCTTGACAACCCCCGCCCCAGGGGCCAGCCGGGCCACCCGCTCGGACACCGCGTCGTCGGCCAGGAGGAACGAGTTCGGCGCGTCGGTGAACGCGTCAGGCTCGTAGGCGTTGGTGCAGTCGATCAGCGTCCGCCCGGCCAACGCGCCGTCCGCCGCGCCGACCTCGGCGAGAACCCCGTCCACCGACAAGGCCGGTACGGCCAGCAGCAACGCCTCGCCGTGCTCCGCGGCGGCCCGCAGATCACCGCCACAGGCGCCCGCCCCGATCGCCTCGGCCAGATTGCGTGCCTTCTCCTGCGACCGTGCGCCGACCATCACCTCGTGCCCAGTCCGCGCCCAGCCCGATCCCAGCGCCTCGGCCATCTGCCCGGCCCCGAGTATGCCAATACGCATGTCTTTCCCTTTTCCTCGCCTGAACTGCAGCTTCCCGCGACGACAGTAGGCGTACCGATAGGCACCTCCAGGTGTCCAACGGATGCGGGAGACTGGCGAATGTGGACCACCACGACGACGCTCCGTTTGAGCCCTACGGCGACTTCGTCGCCGACTGTCCGGCCCGTCTGGCCGTGGACCTGTTCGCCCATGCCTGGCTGCCGGTGGTGGTGTTCGCCCTCAAGGAGGGGCCCATGCGCCCCGGCCGACTCCGCCGGGAGATCGGTGGCATCAGCCAGAAGGTGCTCACTCAGACCCTGCGTCGCATGGAACGCTGTGGCCTGGTCGAACGCCGACGCTATGCCGAGGCCCCGCCGCGGGTGGAGTACGAGTTGACCCAAGCGGGCAAGGACCTGCTGGTGCCGATCCGTGCTCTAGGCGATTGGGCCTTCCGCCACGCCGACACGGTCCTGGCCGCCTACGACGACTGCACCCGCACGGCCGGCTGACCCGCACGGCCGGCTGACCTCCACGGCCGGCTGACCCGCACACTGAGGTGATGTTCGGGTTCACCTTCCGGGGAGACGAGTCCCCCTCGAGACGGGGCGAAGAGCCTGCGGTCCGGCGGCCATTTTCCTGGAAACAGTAGGGAAACAACCGCTGCGTTATTACTCGTCCGCATGACATACCGAAGATCGCTGACGGCACTGGCACTGGCACTGGCGGGGCTGGTGGCGCATCCTTCCACAGCAGGCGCCACCACTGAGGCCGACCTGAGCGTGAGTGTCACCGCGAACCCCAGCCCGAGCTCCGGCGTATCGTCCGTTCAATGGAAATCCTGCCCGAACTACTCCGATGAGGCGATCCGAAGCCTGCGCGTCACGCAGGAGCAGCTTCCGGCCTTCCGGGCGCTGATGAAACGTCTGGAGTGCGGGACGGTCAGCGTCCCGCTGAACCACCGCGACCCCGGCGGGCGGAAGATCGACATCGCGATGACCCGGCTGGCCGCCACCGACAAGGCACACCGGCTCGGCGCCACCGCCGTCCTGCCGGGAGGGCCGGGCAACAGCGGATACCTGGACCCGATCCTGCGGGCCGCGCTCAGGAACGAGGAGATGGCCAAGCTCAACGAGCGATACGACATCATCGGCTTCGACCCGCGCGGGGTCGGGTACAGCACCAAGGTCGCCTGCCCCACCTTGCCAGGAGGCCCGCAGGAGCCGGGCGCGCTGACTAAGGAGGCCGCCAGGAAGATCTACGACGGCCAAGTCGCCGCCAACCAGAAGTGCGGACGCTCCGACCCCGTCTTCCTCGGTCAGCTCACCACCGCCAACGTGGCCAAGGACCTGGACCTGGTACGGGCCGCACTGGGTGAGCGCGAACTCAACCTGCTCGGCTTCTCCTGGGGCACCTACCTGGGCATGGTGTACCGCAGCCTGTTCCCCGAGCACACCGGACGGGCCTTCCTGGACAGCGTGGCGCCGCCGTGGACCCGCTTCGACGAGCACGTCAAGGACAGCGCGGAGGCGGCTGAGCGTGACTTCGGGCGCATGGCCGCCTGGCTGGCCCGCCGCGATGAGACCTATGGTCTCGGTGCCACCGCCCGGCAGGTGCGCGAGCAGGTGGCCAAGCTGGTGCGCGACTATGACAAGAGCCCCAAGACCTACACCGACCTGCCGCGGCCCATCGACGGCTCGGCCGTCGCCGACCTGGCCAAGCGCAACTCGACCGAGTGGGTACTCGCGGGCAAGGCACTGGCCGAACTGCGGACGGCGACGGGCACCCATGCCCCGCCCACCGTCAAGGAGTTGTTGGGCGCTTCGATGATGGGGACGCCCGTACCCGGCGTACCCGAAATGCTGAACATGACCATGAACTGGGCGGTCGCCTGCAACGAGGACAGCAGCCGGGCCGGTTTCGACACCGCCTGGAGCGCCTACCAGCAACTCGTGAAGCGCCACCCGGCGACCGGCCGGTCCTGGGGACTGGGTGTCATGTGTGCCGGCTGGCCGCTGCCGGTACAGCAGGCCACGTTGAAGCGGAGCAGCGGGTCGCTGGTACTGGCGGGGCACCTGTACGAGTTCATGTCCGTCTACGACTGGACGTTGCAGACACGGCGCGCCATCGGCGGCACCGTCTACACGGTCGCCGACGACGTGCACGTGTCGACCACCCGGGTGCCCGAGTGCGCCGCCGACGTGGTGCGGTACTTCGAGACGGGGCGGATCGACAGAGGCTGCGAGGGGAGCGCAATCCCGAGCTGACCGCAGGTTCCCGGGCGCGATGTTCCCGCAACCAGGAAAAGGATCTCCATCGTGAATCGTGTGACAGCGTTCGGCCTTGCCAGCCTTAACGCCACGCGGCCGGGTCCCGCTGTCATTGATCCGTATCTTCTCGGTGGCGTGGCCGAAGCCAAGGAAGCGCCCGTTGAGGCTTTGCGGCGGAAATTTGCCGGAGAAATGCTGGAACTCTCGCGCCTAGCAGACGGCCGGGCTTCGCATAGCGGACGCCGAGCTGGGCGTTCGAGTTCTGCATCCCGGCCAAGCCCGGTTGAAAGTCATTCACGGACTTCACGAAATTCTTGAAATAAGTTTAGTGTGGTTGTCATGAAAGACGCCGAACTCGTCGGAGTGCAGAAAACCCTCAGCCCCGTCCTCAAGGCCAAAGCACTGGACAACCGACTGCCGGATCCGATTCTCGGCGACGAATACGCCGAGCGGGCGATGCGCCGCCTCGACCCCGGCTACGACAACCGCAGATTCGGCACCAGCCAGATGGGCCTCGTCGCCGTGGTGCGCACCAAGGCCCACGACGACTGGGCCCGAAGCTTCCTCGCCGATCACCCCGACGCGGTGGTAATGCATCTGGGCTGTGGCCTCGATGCCCGGGTGTACCGGATCGACCCGCCCGCCACCGTCGACTGGTACGACCTGGACTACCCCTCCGTCATCGAACTGCGGCGACAATTCCTGCCGCCCCGCGAGCACTACACCCTGATCGACTCCACCGTCACCGACCTGACCTGGCTGGAACGCATCCCTCGGGGGCGGCCGGTGCTGGTGATCGCCGAAGGACTGGTGCCCTACCTGACCGAGACTGACGTCCGGCGGCTGCTGACCAGTGTCGTCGACGCCTTCCCTGCCGGCCAAATACAGTTCGACACGGTGCCGGTCTGGGCGTGGCGCACCTCGAAATGGGATCCCACGCTGCGCAAATACGGCGCCCAGTTCCACTGCGGCTTCAACGACCCGGCAGAGCTGGCCGATTGGCACCCGCGGCTCGAATACGTCGACGAGGCGCCGATGTTCGATTCGCCGGTGCTGATGGCCAAGGCGCCCGCGAGCGTACGCCGCATATACCGCCTCCTGAACCTCCTGCCGGGCATGAAGCGGTCCACCCGCATCGTGCGGTTCCGCTTCTAACGCGGCCGATGGTTAACTCAGGCGATCTCGGTGCGCCCTCTGGGTAGAGTCGGGCGGTGCCCGAGCTGAAGCAACTGCATGCTGGTCATGCCCCGGCGGTCCTAGCCTTCGAGCTGGCGAACCGCGCCTACTTCGCTGCCTCGGTCCCTGATCGCGGCGACGACTTCTTCGACCAGTTCACCGACCGGTACACCGCCTTGCTGGCTGAGCAGGAGGCCGGCATCTGCGCCTTCTACGTACTCATCGACGAGGACGGCTCGGTGCTCGGCAGATTCAACCTGGTCGACATCGAGGATCGCATCGCGGACCTTGGCTACCGGGTGGCGCAGCACGTCGCCGGCCACGGCGTGGCGACCGCGACCGTCCGGGAGCTGTGCCGGCTGGCGGCGTCGCGGCACGGTCTGCGCACACTACGGGCGGCCGCCGCCCACACGAATGCCGCGTCCCAGAAGGTGCTGACCAAAGCCGGGTTCGTCCTGGTCGGCCCAGCTGGCCCGGCCGACCTTGGCGGCAAGCCAGGCAACTGGTATCAGTGCGACTTGGTACCCCAGTCGTAGAGCCCTACCGGGCCGGCTGGCTCGCGATCACCCAGGGCGGCCGGCTGGCCGAAAGGGCCAGCCGACCGGCGGTCAGCCCATGCAGGGTCAGTCCATGACGACCGGTAGTTCCTTGATGCCGTTGATGAAGTTCGATCGTAGGCGCCGCGCCTCTCCCGTTTGCCGCAGTCGGGGATACCGCCGGGCCAGTTGCTCGAACAGCACCCGCAGCTCCAGCTTCGCCAGGTGATTGCCGAGGCAGAAGTGCGCCCCACCGCCTCCGAACCCGATGTGCGGGTTCGGGTTGCGGCCGATGTCGAATACCTCGGCATCGGGGAAAATGGAGGTGTCCCGGTTCGCCGATGAGTAGAAGACCACGACCTTGTCGTCCTCGCGGATCTGCTGGCCACCCAGCACCGTGTCCGCCGTGGCCGTGCGCCGGAACAGGTTCACCGGTGACACCCACCGGACGATCTCGTCGGACGCCGTGCCCGCCAGCGTGGGGTCCGCGACCAGGCGCTGCCACTGCTCAGGGTGCTCGAAGAGGGCGAGCATTCCGCCGGAGGCCGCGTTGCGGGTGGTCTCGTTGCCGGCGACCACCAGCAGGAGGACGAACAGGTCGAATTCATCCTCACCGAGCGTCTCACCGCTCTTCTCATCCGGCTGGATGAGCTTGGTGACGATGTCGTCGCGTGGGTTCGCCTTGCGCTGGGCGGCCAGCTGGTTGGCGTACGCGTACACCTCCATGGCCGCCGCGCCGCCCTGGTCCTCCGAGGTGGCGTAGTCGGGATCCTGCGCGCCGATCATGCGGTTCGACCAGTTGAAGATCTTGTCCCGGTCCGCGACCGGGGCGCCGAGCAGTTCGCAGATCACGTAGAGCGGCAACGGAGCCGCCACCTCGGTGACGAAGTCTGCCTCGCCCGAGCACTTGTCGAGAAGGTCGTCGCAGATATCCCGGATGTGCTGTTCGAGCGCTCCGATCGTGCGCGGTGTGAAGCCGCGGTTGACCAGCGACCGCCGCCGCGTGTGCTCCGGCGGGTCCTGGTTGAGCATCATCAGCCGCTGCAGTGCGCGCTGCTCCTCGGGGACCTCGTTGAACAGTGCCAGTTTCCTGGACGAGGAGAAGAGGTCCGAGCGCCGAGACACCTGTACGACATCGTCATATCGGGTGACGGCCCAGAAGTCGGGCTCGCCCTCGTGCCGGTGTACGGGATCGTTGTCGCGCAGCCAGCGCAACTGCTCGTGTGGCGGGCCGGAGGTTGCGTAACGGTCCTGGTCGACGAGGTCAATATGCACTCGAGCTCACCTCGGGCCTGTGGAGTGATCAAGCGCTTGGTTAAGCACCTTATTGAAACGTGTTCTATTACGTACCGCTGTCTCAGTCAACCGCCCGCCCCGCCATCATCCCGATCCCCGCCATCCAAGCCCGCCGACGCTCCCAAGCGGGCTCCGCCATGCCTGAGGCCGACTCACCTTGTCTGCTCGTCCATGATCATGCCAACCTGTCCGCGCATCCGTCCAGCGGCCCAGCTCTTGCCCTCTCAGCTCTCTCTCAGGCGCCCTCCCACGGCTCGTCCTACAGCCTGCGGTGGCATTCCAACCGCTTGCCGGATGGCTCTCGATTGGGGTTGGTGTGGTTGGTGGGTTGGGAGGGGCTGGTCATGGGGGATGTGGGACGGCTCAGTACGTGATTCATCGGGTGTTTGGTGGCCATTGGTGGAGGTTTACCCGTTAAGTGGGGCTTGCGATGGAGGCGCATGGGGAAGGCTGCGGGGTGGGTGAGCCTCGGCTCCGCCCGGCACTTTATGCTAGACCTCCGAGGATCTCCCCGTTACGCAGGGGAAAGGAGTCCGGCATGTGGAAGACATGCCATCCGATGTATGTGGCGGCTGTGTCATGGGCCTGGGGGCAAGGGGTGTTCCCAGTTGACCACTGCAACCGTTTGTAATGCGACTTAAGCACCACCCTCGGCCTCTATGGATCCGATGTATCGCGCGTGGAGGCTTGACAGGCCCTACCCAGGCCGACCAGCATCATGCTAGATACATCCGATGTATAACTTAAGGATGCGGTGTGAAGCTGCTGCGAGTAGGACCTGTCGGCCAGGAGCGTCCGGTGGTGATGGACGGCGCCGGTAACCTGCGCGACATCGGAGAGCCCGAGATCGATGGGGCTTTCCTCGCTTCCGGGGGAGTGGCGCGCGTCCGCGACGCGCTCGAACGTGATGCGCTGCCCGTGATCGCGGCCGAGGGGCTGCGAATCGGAGCTCCGGTCGCGCGACCGGGCAAGATCGTCTGTATCGGGCTGAACTACAGCGACCACGCGGCCGAGTCCGGCGCGGAGGTTCCGGCGGAGCCCGTCGTGTTCATGAAGGCCGCCAACACCATGGTCGGCCCCTACGACGAGGTGCTCGTACCGCGGAACAGCCTGAAGACCGACTGGGAGGTGGAGCTGGCCGTCATCGTCGGTAAGCGGGCCCGCTACCTGGGCAGCCGGGAGGAGGCGCTCGACGTCATCGCGGGGTACGCGGTGGCCAACGATGTCTCTGAGCGCGAGTTCCAGCTGGAGCGGGGTGGCCAGTGGGACAAGGGCAAGTCGTGCGAGACGTTCAATCCGCTCGGGCCTTGGCTGGTGACCGCCGATGAGGTGGCCGACCCGCAGAACCTGACCATGCGGCTGTCGGTGAACGGCGAGGTGCGCCAGGACGGCGTCACCAAGAACATGATCTTCGATGTGGCGGAGATCGTCCGGTATCTGAGCCAGTTCATGGTGCTCGATCCGGGTGACGTGATCAACACCGGCACTCCGGCCGGCGTCGCCATGGGGATGCCCGGCCAGCCGTACCTGCGCGCGGGTGACGTGATGGAGCTGGAGATCGAGGGGCTCGGCCGCCAGCGCCAGACGGTGGGCCAGGCATGACGGCTCCCGAGGAACGAAAGAGCTACCGGATCGTGGAGTTGGAGACGCACGACATCCGTTTCCCCACCTCCCGGGAGCTGGACGGCTCCGACGCCATGAACCCCGACCCCGACTACTCCGCCGCCTACGTGATTCTCAAGACCGATGACGGCTACGCGGGGCACGGGTTCGCGTTCACCATCGGGCGCGGCAACGACGTGCAGACCGCGGCGATCAGCGCGCTCGAGTCCTATGTGATCGGCAAGGACGTCGAGGACCTGGGCGCCCTCTACAAGGAGATGGTCTACGACTCGCAGCTGCGCTGGCTGGGCCCCGAGAAGGGCGTCATGCACATGGCGATCTCCGCCGTGGTCAACGCGCTGTGGGATCTGAAGGCTAAGCGGGCGGGCAAGCCGCTCTGGTTGCTGCTGTCCGAGATGACCCCCGAGGAGATCGTCGATCTCATCGACTTCCGCTACCTGAGCGACGCCCTGACGCCCGAACAGGCCCTAGAAATCCTGAAAAAGGCGGAAAATGGGAAGGAAAAGCGGGTCGAGGACATCAAGCGCGAGGGGTACCCCGCCTACACGACCTCCCCGGGCTGGCTCGGCTACGACGACGACAAGTTGCGCCGGCTGTGCAAGGAGGCGCTCGACGCGGGGTTCGGCCAGATCAAGCTCAAGGTGGGCGCCGACCTCAACGACGACATCCGACGTTTCCGGGTGGCCCGCGAGGTGTGCGGGACCGACTTCCCCATCGCGATCGACGCCAACCAGCGCTGGGACGTAGGCGCGGCCATCGACTGGGTGAACGCGCTCCAGCAGTTCAACCCGCACTGGGTGGAGGAGCCGACCAGCCCCGACGACGTGCTCGGCCACGCCGCCATCGCCGCGGGCATCAAGCCCATCCCAGTGGCCACCGGCGAACACGTGCAGAACCGGATCGTGTTCAAGCAGCTCCTGCAAGCGGGCGCGATCTCGTACCTGCAACTGGACTCTGCTCGGGTCGGCGGTGTTAACGAGAACATCGCGATCCTGCTGCTCGCGGCCAAGTTCGGCATCCCCGTCTGCCCGCACGCCGGCGGCGTGGGGCTGTGCGAGTTGGTGCAGCACCTGTCGATGTTCGACTACGTGGCCGTGACCGGCACGATGGACAACCGGGTGATCGAGTACGTCGACCACCTACACGAGCATTTCGTCGACCCCGTGGTCATCGAGGACGGCCGGTACGCCGCCCCCAGCACGCCGGGCTTCAGCGCGGCGATGCACCCCGAATCGATCGCCGCCCACACTTTCCCCGGCGGCGAGGTCTGGAGGGACGCATGAGTCTCAAAGCGATTGTCACGGGCGGCGGAGCCGGTATCGGCCTCGCCACGGCCACGTTGCTCGCCGAGCGCGGCATGAAGGTCGCCTGTTTCGACATCAACCCGCCCGGTGACCCGTTCATCGGCATCAAGGTGGACGTCACGGACGATGCCGGCGTACGCGCGGCCGTGGCCGAGGCGGCCGAGCGGCTCGGCGGCATCGACATCGTGGTCAACAACGCGGGTATCGGGGCGCAGGGCACGGTCGCCGACAACCCCGACAGCGAGTGGCAGAGGGCGTTCGACGTCAACGTGTTCGGCATGGTCCGCGTGACCCGGGCGGCGTTGCCGTACCTCAGGAAGTCGGAGCACGCGGCGGTGGTCAACACGTGCTCGATCGCGGCGACCGCGGGCCTGCCGAACCGGGCGCTCTACAGCGCGACCAAGGGCGCGGTGCTGTCGCTCACGCTGGCGATGGCGGCGGACCACGTACGGGAGGGCATCAGGGTCAACTGCGTCAACCCCGGCACAGCGGACACCCCGTGGGTCGGCAGGCTGCTCGACGCCGCCGACGACCCGGTGGCGGAGAGGCAGGCGCTGAACGCCAGGCAGCCGATGGGCCGCCTGGTCAGCGCGCAGGAGGTGGCCGCGGCGATCGCCTACCTGGCCGGGCCCGAGGCCGGCGCGACGACCGGCACCTCGCTCGCGGTGGACGGCGGCATGCAGGGGCTGCGGCTCCGGCCGGTCAACTAAGCCAGTCGACGGCTGGCCAACGGGACAACCAGGCCGGCCGAGGGCCGGTCAATCGGTCAGCCAAGCCAGTCGAGGGCCGGTCAAGCAGAGGTATTCGAGCAAAGGAACCCCCCCACCATGAAGTTCGGTCCTTTAGCCGCAGGCGCGGCCCTCCTCGCGGTCATCACCGCGTGCGGCTCCGGAGGTCAGACAGCAGCCGGAGGCGGCGGCGGGAAGGTCGGCATCGACCACCCGCGCGCCGACTCCGACTTCTGGAACTCCTACATCAAGTACGTCCCGCAGATGGCCGGCGAGCTCAAGGTCGACCTGATGCCCGCGACGAACTCGCAGAACGACGTGACCAAGCTGGTCAACAACGTTCAGGCGCTGACCGGCCAAGGGGCCAAGGCGATCGTGATGGCTCCCCAGGACACCGGCGCGATCGCCACGACCCTCCAGACGCTGGCGAACAAGAAGATCCCCGTCGTGACCGTCGACACCAGGCCGGACAAGGGCCAGGTCTACATGGTCGTACGCGCCGACAACCGGGCGTACGGGACGAAAGCCTGCGAGTTCTTGGGCGAGAAACTCGGCGGCAAGGGCAAGGTCGTCCAGCTGATGGGCTCCCTGAGCTCGATCAACGGGCGCGACCGGGCCGAGGCGTTCCGGGAGTGCATGAAGAGCAAGTTCCCCGGGATCACGGTCTTCGAGGAGCCGACCGAGTGGGAGGGCAGCAAGGCCGCGTCCATGCTGCAGACCAGGTTGGAGCAGAATCCGGATATCAAGGGCATCTATCTGCATGCCGGTGGCGTGCACCTGGCCCCGACGCTGCAGGTGCTGAAGCAGAAGGGCCTGCTCGTCCCGCCGACCGATCCCAAGCACGTGTTCGTGGTGTCGAACGATGGCATCCCGCAGGAGTTCGAGGCGATCCGCAAGGGCGACATCGACGCCACGGTGTCGCAGCCCGCTGACCTGTACGCGAAGTACGCCCTCTTCTACGCCAAGGCAGCGATCGACGGCAAGACCTTCAAACCAGGACCGACCGACCATGACAGCACGATCATCCAGCTGCCGAACGGCCTGGAGGACCAGCTCCCCGCCCCGCTCGTCACCAAGGACAATGTGGACGACAAGAGCCTCTGGGGCAACCAGGTCAAGTAATGAAAAATCATGTTGAAGCCCGAAATGTAGTGAAGCGCTTCGGCCCCACCACGGCGCTGAACGGCGCGGGCATCGCGATCGCGCAGGGGGAGACCCACGCGCTCGTCGGCAGGAACGGCGCGGGAAAGTCCACCCTGGTGTCGATTCTCACCGGGCTTCAGCGGCCGGACGAGGGCGAGGTGCTGTTCTCGGGAGAGGCGGCACCCGCCCTCGCGGACCGCGACGCCTGGCGGCAGCGGGTCGCCTGCGTGTACCAGAAGTCGACGATCATCCCGGCGCTGACCGTCGCCGAGAACCTGTTCCTCAACCGCCAGACCACCGGCGGAATGATCAGCTGGCGGACACTCCGGACGAAGGCCCGCGAACTGCTCGCCACGTACGAGGTGGAGGTCGACGCGGAGGCACTCGCGGGCGACCTGAACGTCGAGCAGCGGCAGCTCGTGGAGATCGCCCGCGCGCTGTCGTTCGGCGCGCGGTTCATCATCCTCGACGAGCCGACGGCCCGGCTGGACGGCCCGGCCATCGAGCGGCTGTTCGCCCGCATGCGGGCGCTGCGCGAGCAGGGCGTGACGATGATGTACATCTCCCACCATCTCGATGAGGTGTACGAGATCTGCCAGAGCGTCACCGTCTTCCGCGACGCCCGGCATGTCATGACCAGACCGGTCGCCGAGCTGCCGCACGACGAGCTGGTCTCGGCGATGACGGGCGAGGCCACGGCGGCGTACGAGGCCAGGACCCGCGGCGCCGCGAACGGCGCGGTGGTCCTGTCGGCCGAGAGGCTGTCGCTGGCCGGCCGCTTCCAGGCGGTCGACCTGGCCGTCAGGAGCGGCGAGGTGGTCGGCCTGGCCGGATCCGGCAGCAGCGGCAAGGTCGGCCTGGCCGAGACCCTGGTCGGCCTGCGCAAACCCGACTCGGGCACGGTCACGGTCAACGGCACCCAGGTCAGGCCGGGCGACGTCCCGGCCGCCCTGGGGGCGGGCCTCGGCTTCGTGCCGGAGGACCGCAACCGCGAGGGCTTCGTCCCCCTGCTGTCGGTGGGGGAGAACGGCACGCTGCCGATCGCCCGCAAGCTCGGCAGGTACGGCGTCATCTCACCGACGAGACGCCGGAACAGGGCCTTGCGACTGATCGAGGATCTCGACATCAAGACCGAGGGACCCGATCAGTCCGTCGGCGATCTGTCGGGAGGAAACGCGCAGAAGGTGGTGTTCGCGCGGGCGCTGGTCGACGACCCGTCCGCGTTGGTGGTGATCAACCCGACCGCGGGCGTCGACGTCAAGGCCAAGCAGGCCCTGCTCGGCGCCGTCGAGGACGCGGTCGAGCGGGGAGCGGGGGCCGTGCTGGTCTCCGACGAGCTCGACGACCTGCGTATCTGCGACCGGGTGCTGGTGATGTTCCACGGCAGGGTCGTGAAGGACGTGCCGCGTGGGTGGACCGACCACGAGCTCGTGGCCGTGATGGAAGGCATTGAAGAGTGACAACCACACTGTCCGCGCCGGCCCCCCGGGTGCGGCTCGCCAGGTTCCGGGACCTCACGCTGGTGCCGGTGATCCTGATCCTGCTCATCGTGGGCGCGTTCCTGGACCCGGTCTTCTTGTCCGTGGGCAATCTGACGAACGTGCTCCAGCAGCAGGCGTCGATCTCGCTGCTGGTGCTGGCCGAGGCGATGATCCTGATCGCCGGCAAGTTCGACCTGTCGCTGGAGTCGACGGTCGGCATGGCTCCGGCGATCGCGGTGATGCTGGTGATCCCGGCGTCGGCCGGCGGGTTCGGGCTCGGCTTACCCGGGCCGCTGGTGATCCCGCTCTGCCTGCTGATCGGGGCGGCGATCGGGGCGTTCAACGGGTTCCTGATCATCAAGTTTCAGCTGTCGGCGTTCATCGTCACGCTCGCCATGCTGATCATCGTGCACGGCCTGCAGCTGGGCCCGACCGAGGGCAAGACGCTGTTCGAGCTGCCCGAGTCCATTCTCTACCTGGGCAGCGCCATCTGGCTCGGCCTGCCGGCGGCGATCTGGATCGCGGCCGTGCTGTTCGTGGCGGGCATCGTCGGGCTCGGCTACTTCCGGCTCGGGCGCTCGCTCTACGCGATCGGCGGCAACGCCGACGCGGCGCGGGCGGCGGGTATCCGGGTGGACCGGGTGCTCTGGGGCGTGTTCATCCTCGGCGGTACGCTGGCCGCGCTCGCCGGCGTCCTGGAGACCGGGCGGCTCGGCGCCATCGGCTCCAACCAGGGCGTGGGCTGGATCTTCATGGTGTTCGCCGCGGCCGTGATCGGTGGCGTCAGCATGGACGGCGGCAAGGGCACGATCCTCGGCGCGCTCACCGGCGTGCTGGTGATCGGCCTGGTCCAGAACATCCTCACGCTCAAGGGCGTCTCCGGCTTCTGGCAGCCGGTCGTCTACGGGTGCATCATCTTGATCGCGCTCATCATCAGCCGCATCGCCGGCGGAAAGGCCCAGGACTGATGGAACGGATCGCACTGCGTACCCGGCTCAAACCCGGCAACGAGGAGACCTACGACCGGGAGCACGCGCAGATCCCCGCCGAACTGGACGCGGTCATGCGGGCCAACGGCGTGCACTCCTGGCGCATCTTCCGCGACGGACTCGACCTGTTCCACTTCGTCGAGGTCGACGACTACGCCGCGCTGCAGGCGGCGCTCAAGGACGATCCCGTCGACCAGGCCTGGCAGGTGCGGATGAACCGGCTGCTCGACGGCGACTTCGACAAGGGCGCCGGAACGCTCCCGCTGGTCTGGGAGATGACGTGACGAATGCTGAGCTGGAGAACGACATGATCGAGCTGCCTCGTTACGGCTTCGGATCGGCGCCGATCGGCGGCCTCTTCGAGGCGGTCAGCGACGAGCGGGCGCGCGCGACCGTGGACGCCGCGTGGGCTCATGGCGTGCGCCTGTTCGACACGGCTCCGCACTACGGGGTCGGCCTGTCCGAACGCCGCCTCGGCGCCGCGCTCGCCGACCGCAAGGGCTACATGCTCTCGACCAAGGTCGGCCGCCTGCTGGTGCCCACCGCCTCGGGCGGCCGCGACGGACAGGGCTTCGACGTACCGGCCGCTTTCGAGCGCGTCTGGGACTTCTCGGGCGACGGCGTGCGGAGATCTCTGGAGGAGTCCCTGGGCCGGCTGGGCCTGGACCGCGTCGACATCGCCCTGATCCACGACCCGGACGCCCACGCCGACCAGGCCATCAGCGAGGCGTACCCGGCGCTGGCCGAGCTCCGCTCGCAGGGCGTGATCGGCGCGATCGGCGTCGGCATGAACCAGTGGCAGGTGCCGCTGCGGTTCGTCCAGGAGACCGACATCGACGTGGTCATGCTGGCCGGCCGCTACACGCTGATCGACCAGTCGGGGCTCCCGCTGCTCGACGCCTGCGCTGACCGGGGCGTACGCGTGCTCGCGGCGGGCGTCTTCAACAGCGGCCTGCTGGCCACCTCCACCCCGGCGGGCACGTACGACTACGAGCCCGCTCCCGCCGAGGTGCTCGACCGCGCCAGACGGATCGCCAAGATCTGCGAGAGGTACGACGTGCCGCTCCCGCAGGCGGCCATGGCCTTCCCCCTCCGGCACCCGGCGGTCGCCTCCATCGTCATCGGGGCCCGATCGCCGGAGGAGGTCGCGGCCAACGCGGCGCTCTGGGAGCGTCCGGTCCCCGACAACCTGTGGTCGGAACTGGAAGCCGAGGGCCTGCTGCCGCGCCAGCCCGCCTGAAGACCACCCGCCGGTACAGCTTGCCATCCACGTAAACGCCACGGCGGCGTGGGTTCGGTGGCTTTCACCACCGAGCCCACGCCGCCGGTTCGTCGTGCCGATCTAGCTCGCCAGCGCGAGTTTGACGGTCAGGGCGCCGGTCTTTTCGGCCTTGGGGTCGAAGAGGATGGTGTAGGTGCCCGTGGCGGGCAGAGTCGTCGCGGAGATGGTGCAGTTGCGGCCGCAATAGGAGGGGGAGCCCAATGCGGTGCCGTCGGGCTTCTTCACCGATACCTGGGCGTCGACGGAGCTGCCGAAACTGGAGTTGGTGAAGGTGAAGGTCACCTTCTGGTTGGCGGTGCCGTTGAAGGTCCAGGTTCCGTTCTGGCCTGGGGTCACGGTGGTCAGGGTCGAGGTGGCACCACCGATGGTGATGCTCACCGGAGAGAGGTCGGCGACCGAGTAGATCCTCAGCGTCAGCTTGCCGACCTGTTCGTCTCGCGGGTTGAATTCGACGGTGTAGGTGCCTGTGGCCGGCAGAACCACCGGGTCGAGGAAACAGTTGCGGCCGCAGTAGGTGGCCGCCACCAGCACGGTGCCGTCAGGCTTCTTCACCGTCACCTGGGCGCCGGTGCTGTTGGCGAAGTTGGCATCGGTGAAGTTGAATGAGACGAGCCGGCCCGAGGTGCCGGAGAAGGACCAGGTTCCGTTCTGGCCCGGCGCCGTCGTCGTGAGGCTGGACGCGGCGCCTCCGACCGTGACGCTGCCGGTCAGGTCAGTCACCGTGTAGAGCTGAGCGGTCAGCTTTCCGACATTCCCATCCTGCGGGTCGAATTCCACCGTGTAGGTACCCGCCACCGGAAGAGCAACCGGTTCCAGGAAGCAGTTACGACCGCAGTAGGTGGCCGACACCAGCACGGAGCCGTCAGGCTTCTTCACCGACACCCGAGCACCGGTCGCACCGGCGAAACTCGCTTCTGTGAAGTTGAACGAGACAAGCCGGCCCGAGGTGCCGGAGAAGGACCAGGTTCCGTTCTGGCCCGGCGTCGTCGTCGTGAGGCTGGACGCGGCGCCTCCGACGATGACGCTGCCGGTCAGGTGAGTCACCGTGTAGAGCTGCAGGGTCAGCGAACCCGTCTTGGCGTTCTGCGGGTTGAGCTCGACCGTGTAGGTACCGGTCACCGGCAGCACGGTCGGCTCGAGCAGGCAGTTGACGCCGCAGCGGGTGTCGGCGACCAGGTCGGTTCCATCCGGCTTCTTGACCTTGACCTTGATGTCGGAGCTGGAGGTGAACGTCGAACCGGTGAAGTTGAACGACACCTGCTGGCCCTCGGTCCCGGCGAACGTCCACACACCGTGCTGTCCGGCGATCGTGGTCGTCAGCGTGGACGCCGCCCCACCGACGGTGACCTGCGCCGCCACGTCCTGCGCCACGAGGTTCACCTGGGCGGAGCCCGAGCCGGTGTAGATGCCGGCCGGGTCGACCACCACCTGGTAGGTGCCGTCCGCCGGCAGTACGGTCGCATCGAAGAAACAGGAGGTGGAGCAGGACTTCTTCGGCAGGAAGACCGAGCCGTCCGGTCCGAGCACCGACGCCTGCGCGCTGGTGAACGTTCCGCCCGAGATCGTGATCGAGATCCGCTGCCCGGCCTTTCCTGCCAACGACCAGGTCGGGTTCTGCCCCGGCTCGGTGGTGGTCAGCTTGACCGCGGCGCCGCCCGGTGTGAGCGTCCCGGTGACGTCGCCCGCGACGACCTGCGCGGAGATCGAGCCCACGGCCGTTCCGTACGGGTCGGCGACCACGGTGTACGTTCCGGTCTCCGGCAGCGTGGAGGTGTCGAACGCGCACGACGGCTGGCAGTAGACCGGCTTGAACAGGTCCGATCCGTCGGGATAGCGCACGGACGCGCGTGCGTACCCGTTGTTGTCGAACGTCGCGCCCGTCAGGACGAACGCGATGCGCTGACCGGCCGTCCCGGCGAACGACCAGGTGGCTTTCTGCCCCGGCCCGGTGGTGGTCAGCTTGACCGGTGCCCCGCCGGCGGTCAGGGAGCCGGTGACGTCGCCCGCGACGACCTGCGCGGAGATCGAGCCCACGGTCGCCCCGTACGGGTCGGCGACCACCGTGTAGGTCCCGGTCACCGGCAGCGTGACCGTGTCGAACGTGCACGACGACTGGCAGTAGGTCGGCTTGAACAGGTCCGTTCCATCCGGGTTGCGCACCGAGGCGCGCGCGTACCCGTTGTTGTCCCACGTCCCGCCCGTCAGGGCGAACGCGATGCGCTGACCGGCCGTCCCGGCGAACGACCAGGTGGCGTTCTGTCCCGGCCCGGTGGTGGTCAGCTTGACCGCTGCCCCGCCGACGGTCAGGGAACCGGTGATATCGCCCGCGATCACCCCTGCCGTCATCGGCCCCGGCCGCGCGGTGGTCGGATCGACGACGATCGTGTAGGTGCCGTCCGCGGGAAGCGTGACGGTGTTGAAGGCGCAGGCCGTCGAGCAGTAGGTGGAGCCGTACAGCGGCGTTCCGTCCGGTTTGCGGACCGAGGCGTAGGCGGAGCCGGTCAGCCCGCTGACCCCGAACGCGATCCGCTGCCCGGCCTTGCCGGCGAACGACCAGTACGCGTCCTGTCCGGGAATCGTGGTCGTCAGTGTGGAGGGCGCTCCGAGCGCGACCGTCCCGGTGAGGTCGCTCACCTCGAACAATTGCAGCGCGAGCGAGCCGGTCTTGGCGTCCTTCGGATCCCACACCACCGAGTAGGTGCCGGTGACAGGCAGGGTCTCGGTGTCGATGAAGCAGGTCTTGCCGCAGCTCTGCGACGCCAGGACCGCTCCGTCGGGCCGCTTCACCCGCAGGGTGGCGTCGATGCTCGAACTCAGGGTGCCGTCGGTGAACTCGAAGGAGACCTTCTGGCCGGTTGTTCCGGCGAACGTCCAGGTGCCGTACTGGCCCGGCTGGGTGGTCGCCAGCGACACCTTCGGCCCGCCGACCGCCGCGGTCTTGACGACGTCGGGCGCGATCGTGCTCACGCTGAGCTTGTAGGCGCCGAACTCGTCCTCGTGCGGTGAAACGCGTAGCCGGTACGCGCCCGCCGCGAGGTTGTCGAGGCGCTTGCCACCGCACATGGAGTTGGAGGCGACGCTCGCGCCCGCGGCGTTGAACAGCTCCCAGTTGAGCCAGAGCCCCGGGCACTCCTGCGCGTCAACGAAGATCGAACCCGGCTGGCCCAGCGTGAACTGGTACTCGTCGCGCGCGACCTCGGTCTCCAGGTTGCCCGCTCCCGCTGCAGGGACGCCGTCCGAGGCCGTGAACGGCAGCGACACCGTGAACGTCTGTGGCGGCGTGACGTCCAGGTCGAGGTTGACGTTGTCGATGCCGAACGCCTGGTTCGAGATGCCCGCCACCCCGGTGGCCGTGGTCTTGAACTCGATCTGACTCTTGTTGTGGGTGATCGGCATCGTGATCCGGTACTTGGCCCACGGCAGGCCGGTCGCCAGTTTCCCGGTCGCGACGGGCGTCAGCGTACTCGGCGTGATCGTGTACGGAGTGCCGCGGTCGGTCTCGACCTGGACCGTCTCGGTGTCGGAGTCGGACGCCCAGTCACCGACGGCCAGCAGGTCGAAGCTCAGGGTCCCGCTCTTGTGAGACGGTAGCGACTGCGCGTAGAACCGGTACGAATCCGTCCCACTGAACGGCCCGGCGAACGCGCTCACCGCCGGATCGGTCGACACCCGCGACGGCCGCACGTTCGAGCTGAGCGCCCCCTGGAAGTCGATCGCCAGGTCCCCGTCCTCGTTGACGGCCTGTGCCGTCGGGTCGAGGATGGCTTTCGTCTGCTCGGCGGCGGCCTTCGCGAACGAAGTGTCCGCCGTGAGCGCGATGTCCAGGATGCAGTCGTTGAACTGCAGGCCCGCCGGGACACCGTTCGCCTCGCACTGAGTGGTCGCCAGCTGGACCTGCTCGGGCGTCAGGTCGGCGATCGAGACGATCTTGGCAGGGAACTGCTTGTTCGTGAAGGTCGCGGTGCTCTGGCCCGGACCGTAGGTGAACAGCGACTCGTTGTCGTCGATCCGCCAGGAGTCGGCGAAGCTGCTGTGCAGCACGGTCGGCGAGGCGTTGGCGGGAAGCTGGGTGCCGTCCCGCAGACGCAGGTCGTTCTTCGGGTTGCCGTCGGCGTTGCCGAGCAGGCCCACGAGGTCGCTGTCGGGGGTCGGCGGCATGTAGAGGCTGGCGGCGCCCCTCCTCCAGGACAGGGCAGGGCCGGCCACGCCGTCGAACATGACGGCCCACTTGTCGTCCTTGCGCAGGATGAACGCGTTCTTGCCCAGGTGGAGGAGCTTGCCGGTCTCGAGCGTGCGCTTCTGGTTGTCGATGTACAGGTCGTCCTCGTGGAACTCGACCAGGTGGTCGCCGGCCTCCATCGCGGCGTCGAACATCACCGAAACGTCCCTGCCGCCGCTGGCGGGGCTGAGCCGGCCCTGGATCTCCAGGTTCCACTTGTCGGACTGGGCGAGGATGAACTCGCCGACGGACTGCAGGTCGTAGCCCAGGTTGTCCGGGGTGGTGAAGTGCGGTTCGCCCTTCACCAGACTGCCGTGGTGGGTGAAATACCACCACAGGATGAGGCCGACCAGCGCCACTACGCCGAGCGCCAGCGCCATCTCGATCGTGGCGAAGCCGGCCTCGAGCAGGAACGCCCTGCCCGCCTGGCTGGCCAGAAACAGTTCGACCTCGGCGGTCAGCTCGGCCGCGGCGAGTTCGACGCTGCCATAGGCGCCGATGTCCTCGGCGAGCGTGGTCGGACCGACGGTCCGGATGCCCCTGATCAGCGGCAGAAGGTAGTCCGGGGGCTCCCATTTGAAGTCGTCGTCGTCCTCGTCCACGACCGGGATCTTGGCGGGCGGGTTGTTGGGATCCGCCGGGTCCTTCTGCCTCTCGCACTTGCGCTCCTTCTTCACCTCCCGGATGTCCAGGAGGCCGGAGGCCGGCGAGGTGGCCCTGTAGGTGGACAGCTGGTATCCCTTGGCGCCGCCGGCGAGCGGGCACGTCTTTCCCTTGCCGTAGACCTGGAACCAGTCCTCGTACCCGCCCCAGCGGTCGAGGACCGACCCGGCGCGGACGCCGTTGACACCGTTGGCGGCGATCGCCGCGACGTACCGGCCGACCTGGCGTCCCCAGCCCTCATAGTCCGGGTTGCCCTTGACCTTGGCCTCGACCACCTCGGCGAAGCTGGTGCCGACCCGGTCGTAGTAGACGATGTCGGGCCGATCGCGGCCGTTGTTGAGGTACGTCTCCCACTGGACGTCCGGGTTGATGACCGCGCCGGGCTGTGCGGGCGGCGGGACGCCAAGGTGGTCGTTCAGGTACTTGATGGCGCGCGCCTGCCCGATGGACTCGATGCCGCCGCCGTTGCTGCACTCGTTGGACTGGTAGAAGTGGGTGCCGAGCGCGGGACGGGCGGTCAAGCAGAAGCTGTTGATGCGGCGGCGGGTGGAGTACATGCTGTTGAACACGCAGCGTTTGTCACCTCTGCCGGCGTTCGACCAGTCGTCGCTGTTCGGGGGGCAGGGGGCGGCGGCTGCGGTCACCGCCGCCGCTGCCGCTGCCGCCATTCTGGCCGTTAATGTCTCGTGGACGGGTCCTAACAGTGACGCCACGAGCACGCCCACCATGATTACGCAGAGACGCCGCACGCATTCACCTCGGATAAATGGGACATAAAGATCGCAGCGGGAACGTACACCATGAAGATCGCTTGCGGCAGATCTGGAATCACCACGTTCCGTGATCGTTGACTATGCTGCGGTTCGGATCCGCTCTTGGGAGGTACCGTGGTCGTCCACCGGTCGTGGGAGATCGCATTCGACGCGCCGGCTTCACGGCCGGTGCGGGCGGCTCGAATGGTCGTCGCGGCTCATGGCCTCGATCGGGACGCCGTGCTCGTGCTGGACGCCGACAGCGACGAGTTCGTGACCGTCCCGGGGCTTCCGGCCCACCTCTCCCGCAATACGGTGTCGCTGTCGTCCGACGGGACCCGGCTGGTGTTCCTGTCGCGACAGGACGACGGCGCCGGACCCATGCGGGTGGTGCTGCACGCGCTCGCCACCGGAGCGCGGCAGGAGTTCGTCTCGGACGGTTTCGTGCGGGCGGCGCTCTCACCGGACGGCAGCCGGATCGCCGTCCTGGCCGACCTGTCGAACGGACCCGGAATCCCCGGCGAGGGCGACGAGATCGCCGGCATCGTGCTGATCGAGACCGCCACCGGCGCCCGGCAGCCGCTCTGGTCGGCCGAGGGCTACTGGCAGGAAGACGCCATCAGCTGGTCCCCGGACGGGCGACTCCTCGCCGCCACCTATCTGACGCTGGACGACGTCATCACCACCGTCGTCCTCGACCTTTCCGGCAAGGTGATCGGCGTCTACGAGGATCGGGTCGCCCTACCCGGGGCGCACTCCGTCTGGACGTCCGACCGGGAAATCATCGTCTACCCGGAGCCCGACGACGAGAGCCCCCTCATCGCGATCGACGTCCCGACCGGAAGCGAGCGTCGCTTCACCAGGCGGAACTTCAGCGGCTACCTCGCCATCACCGGTGGCCGGGTCGTGCGTCCGGGATCTTCGCCCGAGCGGGTCGTCACGACCGACTTGAACGACACCGACGAGCGTCCCTTCCTGACCTTCCGCCCCGCCGTGTCGATCGAGGCCATCGACATCGTCCCCTCCGCCGTCAGGTGACCCGATTGACCTCCACTTCGGCACCAGAACGCCAGGCCGGCCGCTGAGCGGGATCGTCAGCGAGCAGTTCGAGCTGTAGGCGGTAGCTGGTTCAGCGGCTGTAGGCGTAGTTGGCGATCCACAGCCCCGGGATCACCTCCACCTCGTCGAGGCCCTCGAACCCCAGCCGCTCGTACAGCTTCCTGGCCGGCGCGTTGGCCCGGCCGGTGGACACCACGATCCTGCGGTTGCCCGCCCGGCTCATGACCTCCTCGACCAGCGCCCGCCCCACGCCTCGCCGATGCGCCGCGGGATCGACCACCAGCCGGTCGATGTCCACCTCATCCACCGTCTCGCTCCACGCGACGGCCCCCATCAACGACTCGTCCTCGTCGAACGCCCCCACCCACCGCAGTGGCTGCGCCCGCAGCTCATCGAGCGTCTCGCTCAACGGGGGTATCCGGTCATCCTCGATGATCTTCGCCTCGACCGCGTACGCGGCATGCTGAACGGCCAGCAACCGAGGCCCCACCGACTCACCATCGGGCGATATTTCGGAAATCAACACCCACCGAGTATCCCCTAACCGATCTCCCACAACGCGCTCACCGGCATCGCCCGACGGACGACCTCGGTCAGAGCCTGGTGCAGGGGTGCGAGATCGGCCCGGACCCGGCTGATGCCGTACTTGACCTGGAGTCCGCTCCAGGTGACAGCGTGTTCCTGGAGCCGTTCCCGCGAAGTCAGAGAGTGAGTACGAGATGACTGATTCGTTCCGGACCTTGGGGCGTAGTGGCCTGCAGGTGAGTGCGATCGGGTTCGGGGCATGGGCGATCGGGGGACCCTTCATGGCCCGTGGCAAGCCGGCCGGATGGGGGCAGGTGGACGACGAGGAGTCGGTGGCGGCCGTGCATCGGGCGCTCGACCTGGGGGTCACCTTCTTCGACACGGCCGACGTGTACGGCACCGGACACAGCGAGCGGGTGCTCGGGAGAGCGCTGTCCGGACGGTGGGACGAGGTCGTGATCGCGACCAAGTTCGGCCTCACCTTCGACGCGGCGACGCGGACGCTCACCGGCGAGGACACCTCGCCCGGATACATCCGGCGGGCTTGCCGGGCGTCGCTGGAGCGGCTGGGAACCGATCACATCGACCTCTACCAACTGCACGTCGGGGACGCGGCGCCGGAGCGGGTGGACGAGATGATCGCCGCTCTGGAGGAGCTCGTAGAGGAGGGCCTGATCCGGGCCTACGGCTGGAGCACCAACGATCCCGAACGGGCGGCCGCGTTCGCGAAGGGACCGCACTGCGCCGCCGTGCAGCATGACCTCAACGTCCTGCACGACACCCCGGCGATGCTGGCGGTGTGCGACACCCACGAGCTCGCCTCCGTCAACCGGGGGCCGCTGGCGATGGGGCTGCTCACCGGCAAGTACGGCCCGGACTCGCGGCTGCCGATGGACGACGTACGCGGCGATTCTCCGCAGTGGATGACCTTCTTCAAGGACGGCCGGCCCGCCCCGGAGTTCCTCGCCATGCTGGACGCGATCCGCGACATCCTGACCTCCGACGGCCGTACCCTCGCCCAGGGCGCCCTCGGCTGGCTGCTGGCCCGCAGCGGGCGCACGGTGCCGATCCCCGGCATCAGGACGGTCGACCAGGCCGAGCAGAACGCCGGCGCGCTGCGGCACGGGCCGCTGGAGGCGGCCCAACTGGCGCAGATCGACAAGGTGCTACAGCCACACACCCGCTGAGAGGCGAGTGGGGATCCCCACGTGGGCGCGGGTGTTCGTCCAGAGAAGGCGCAAACCGTTGCCGTCCGTATCGCCGTTATGGCCGGCCGGTAATGGGGCCGCTCAACCAGGGCAGCTTCTAGGTGTGCGGCGTTCTTCGACGACTGGAGGAAACATGATCGAGTACGGTCAACCCAACCCGGCGGCGGGCCCGCCGCTCGTCGCCGTCGAGGGGACGCCTCGTGAGATGGGGGCCGAGATCGGCCGCAGGACCAGCGCGCTCGTCGAGCGGAGTCTGGAGACGTACCTGCGCAGGTTCCGTGACGACGTGGGCCTGTCGGACGCCGATGTGCTGCGCTGGGGCGCCACCTATCTCTCTGTGGCTCAGGGTTACGACCGTACGATCGCGGAGATGCTGGAGGGCCTGGCCGAGGGCGCGGGCCGGCGGGTCGAGCACATCACGGCGCTCAACGCGCGTACCGAGCTGCTCTACGGGACCGGCTACCACGATGAGGGCTGCACCTCGGTGGCGGTCTTGCCGCAGTACACGCGCGACGGCCACACCCTGCTCGCGCAGAACTGGGACTGGAACCCCGAGCAGGGCCCCGTCACGTTCCTGCTGGCGACCCGCGACACCGAGGGGTTCTCGGTGCTCACGCTGGCCGAGGCGGGCATGCTGGCCAAGAGCGGGCTCAACTCCGCGGGCCTCGGGGTCTGCGCCAACCTGCTCGTCTCCGACCTGGACACCGGCGGCGAGGGCGTGCCGTACCACTATCTGCTGCGCGGGGTGCTGAACGCCCCGCGGATGAGTACCGCGCTGCGCAGGACGCTGAACGTCACCCGCGTCTCCTCTGGGAACCTGCTCATCGCCGACGCCGGAGGTGAGGCGATCGATCTGGAGGTGGCGCCCGGCGTGTTCGGGCACCTGCTGCCGGAGGACGGCCTGCTGGCCCACTCCAACCACTTCCAGTGCCCGCTCCCGCTGCACGACGAGAAGGTGGCGGCCTCGGCTCTGACGCTGCTGCGGCCCGCGCGGATGCGCCATCTGCTGGAGGACGCGGCGCGCGTACGGGCGGTGACCGTCGAGGACATCGTGGCGGCGCTGCGCGACCACTTCTCCTTCCCCGACGGCATCTGCCGCCACCGCGACCCGGACGTCGCGGAGGCCGATCTGTCGACGACGGTGTACTCGATCGTGATGGACCTCGACGAGCGGGTTCTGTCCATCGCGAGCGGGCCGCCGTGCGAGCACCGGTACGCGAGCTGGCGCCTGGACGACGTCTTCACGCCGGACGCCGTGCCCGCCCTGCACTCCACGCCCGAAGAGACGGTCGGCGCTCGGGGGTGAAGGTCGACGGCTGGCGTCGGGCGGGGATGAAGGTCGCCGGTCGGCGCTAGGCGTGGACGAAGATCCAGGACTTCGACTCGCCCGGCTCGTAGGGGGAGTCGAGGCGCTTGGCGACCACGCCGGGCAACCCCTGTTCGCGGGCCGCCTGCCGTACCGGCTTGGCCTGGCCCGGCCAGGAAGGGGCGGTCTGCCAGCGGGCGGAGGCGAGCTCGAGCGCTTCCAGGGCCGCGCGGCGGGCCGTGTACGGCAGCGCGACCAGGGAGTGGCCGTCGTCGTAGAGGAGGTCGTAGCAGACCAGGACCTCCGTGCCCGCCATCGTGACCACCTCGCCGTCCAGCACCGCCGTGCGGCTGCCGAAGGACGCCGCGAGCGGGCGCAGCCAGGGATGGCGCCGCGCCGCCTCCGTACGCCCGCCGTCGATCGCCACCAGCACGCGCTCCCCGCCCCACGCGAACTCGAACGCGTAGTCGGCCACATCGCGTGGCAGCCGGGTCCGTTCGACCGGGAGCATCGGGTCGAGCGGGGGCAGGGGGTCTCGGGAGGGCGGGTCCATGCGGTGGATCATCCAGTTCTTGCCGTTCGTCGGGAACAGCACGAACCGCCCCGTGGCTCGCGAGCCGTGCAGGACGACCTTGACCTCGCGGTCGGCCCACTTCTCGGTCTCGTACGTGCCGCGGTCCCAGACCGTCATCGTGCCGCCGCCGTACTCGCCCTGGGGGATCTCGCCGTGGAAGTCGAGGTATTCCATCGGGTGGTCCTCGGTGCGTACGGCCAGATGGTTGACTCTCGGGTCGGCGGGCAGGCCCTTGGGGATCGCCCAGGAGGCGAGCACGCCGTCGCGCTCCAGCCGCAGGTCCCAGTGCAGGGCGCGGGCGTGATGCTCCTGGATCACGAACGCGGCCTCGTCACCCGGCTCAGGCTCGGAGCCGGGTGACGAGGCCGCGCCGGGGACGGGCTCAGGGGTACGGCTGGCGTCGCGCTTACTGCGATATTTCTCCAGTTTGTCGGCCACGCCGGGGTATCTACCCTCAGTCGAGGGCCTTGCGCAGCCAGGATTCCACTCCCGCGATGTGCACCGTGGCCCACGAGCGGGCCACGTCGGGCTGACGGGTGGCGATGGCCTCGTAGATCGCGGTGTGCTGCTCCCGCGTCTTCTCCATCGCGCCCTCCTGGGTCAGCCCGCGCCAGATCCGCGCCCGGGTCGTCGGCCCGGACAGGCTCTCGATGAACGAGCAGAGCACGCTGTTGCCCGAACCCCGCGCGATCCGGTGGTGGAAGTCCAGGTCGTTGGCCACCAACTCCTCCACCGTGGGCGAGTCGGGCAGCGACTCCAGGATCACCCGGAGCTCGTCGATCTCCCCGTCGGTCATCTGCTCGGTCGCCATCGCCGTCGCCGCGGGCTCCAGAATGCGGCGCACCTCGAAGAACTGGATCACCGTGTCGTCGCGATGCAGGTCGAGCACGAACGACATGGTGTCGAGCAGCAGGCGCGGCTCCAGGCTGGTGACGTAGGTGCCGTCTCCCTGGCGTACGTCGAGCACGTTGATCAGCGCCAGTGCTCGTACGGCCTCGCGGAGCGAGTTGCGCGACAGGCCGAGGCGCTCGGCCAGGTCGGCCTCCTTCGGCAGCCTGTCGCCGGGCGTGAGCTCGCCCGAGAGGATCATCTGCTTGATTCTGTCGATGGCTGCGTCGGTGACCGCCACGCTTTTCTCCCTAGACATCGGATGTCTAGGATTCTATGGCCTGGAAGCGCACCGTATCGACTCCGGAGACGCGGCGAATCACGCCGCGCGCCTCCAGCGTGCGCAGATGCGCGGCCGCCTCTCCCGCGGCCATGCCGCGCAGGACGGGGGACAGGTCGTCCCAGGGCCGGTTCCAGGTCATCATCGCGGCGGTCTCCCAGATGGTCAGCGGTTGCGCGCGCTCGGCCAAGAGGGCGCCGAGCCGCTGGAGCTTCTCCTCGTGATGGTGGCGGATCTCGGCGGCGCGCGCGGCTACATCCGGAAATATCCATTCATGGGCGGGAAGCGCGTCCAGCGGGCCCAGCTCGCCGACACGGTCCAGCGACTCCAGAAAATCCCCCAAAGGATCAACATCGTCCCGGTCATAGGGATAAATCCCGACGTGGGGGGTGATGTCGGGGAGGACGTGGTCGCCGGTGAACAGGCGGTCGGCGTCCTCCAGGTGCAGGCAGATATGGCCGGGGGTGTGGCCCGGCGTGTGCACGGCCCGTAGCTTGCGGCCCGGCAGATCCACCAGGTCGCCGTCGCGCAGCTCGCGGTCGGGCAGCGCGGGCGTGTCCGGGCGGCCTGCGGTCGCGACCGCCACGTCCTCGTGCCCGGCCCCCGCCCGCCTGAGCATGTCGGCCTGGAAGTCGCGGTGTTCGCCGTCGGCGAGGCTGTGCATGAGCCTGACCAGCGCGGCGTCCGATTCGTGCATCGCGATCCAGGCGCCGGACTCCGCCCTGACCTGGCCGGCCAGCCCGGCGTGGTCGGGGTGGAAGTGGGTGACGACCACGCCTCTGACCGCGCTCACGTCGAGGCCGAGCGTCCGCAGGCCGCCGCTGAGGGCCGCCCAGGCGTCCGGGTGGTTCCACCCGGCGTCCACCAGCACGGGGCCTTTGGGGGAGTCGACGGCGTAGACAAGCGTGTAACCGAGCGGGTTGCCGGGGATCGGCACGGGCACGCTCCACACCCCGCCGCCGAGGTCCTGCGGGCGCTGCTCGGTGTACGGCCTGCGCCGGGTCGTCTTCATGCCTGGGCCCCCGTTGAGCGTGCTGGTACTTGTTCGAGTGTGCGGGACGGAACGTGAGATCGGTACGGGATTCCCCCGTACGTCACGTGATGCGTTCGATGATCGTGGCCGTCGCCAGCGCGCCGCCCGCGCACATCGTGATCAGCGCGGTCGCCGAGTCGGAGCGCTCCAGCTCGTGCAGCGCCGTCGTGAGCAGCCGTGCCCCGGTGGCGCCGACGGGGTGGCCGAGCGCGATCGCGCCGCCGTTGACGTTGACGTGGTCGAAGTCGGGCTCGTGCACGCTCGCCCATGACAGCACGACCGACGCGAACGCCTCGTTCACCTCGAACCTGTCGATGTCGCCGATCGTCATCCCGGCCGTCGCGAGCACCTTCGCCGTCGCGTCCACCGGCCCGTCGAGGTGGTAATAGGGCTCCGCGCCGATGAGGGCCTGGGCCAGGATCCGCGCCCGGGGCCGCAGGCCGTGGCGCAGGGCCGTCTCCTCGCTCATCACCAGCACCGCGGCGGCGCCGTCGGAGATCTGCGACGAGGTGCCCGCGGTGTGCCTGCCGCCCTCGCCCATCACCGGCTTGAGCGCGGCCAGCCCGGCGACGGTGGTCTCGCGTAAGCCCTGGTCCCTGCGTACCTGCCCCACGGGTACGATCTCCCGCTCGAACCGTCCGTCGGCCCACGCCTTGGCGGCCAGGTGCTGCGACCGGGCCCCGAACCAGTCGAGCCGCTCGCGGGTCAGCCCGCGTCGCTCCGCGATCCGCTCGGCCGCGGTGAACTGGTCGGGCAGGTCGATGTTCCAGTCGTCGGGCTTCGGCTTGGCCGGCAGGACGTTGCTGCCGAGCGGCGCCCGGCTCATCACCTCGACCCCGCACCCGATGCCCACGTCGATCACGCCGGCCCGGATCATCGCCGCCGCCATGTGCACGGCCTGCTGCGATGATCCGCACTGCGCGTCGACCGTGGTCACCCCCGTTTGGTACGGCAGCCCCGCGTACAGCCAGGAGTGCCGCCCCACATGCCCGCCCTGCTCGCCCGCCTGGGTCACGCACCCGGCGAAGACCTGGCCGACGATCGCCGGGTCGATGCCGGAGCGCTCGATCAGGCCGTTGAGCGCGGTGGCCAGCACCTGCTGCGGTTTGAGCTCGGCCAGCCAGCCGCCACGCTTGCCGATGGGGGTGCGGACGGCCTCGACGATCACCGGTGTGCCCACAGTAGCCTCCAGAATGATGCTCTGGCCGCGACTGTAACGCGTTCTAGTTTCCGGTGGAAGCCCCGCTCAGCGTGTGAGGCAGCCCGAACGTCTCGAAGAGGCCCACGTCGAAGAACATCGCGACATGGCTGACCCGCGATCCGGTGAACGTGAGCACCGGCAGCGAGAACGCCTCATAGACCTCGCCCTGCCGCAGATACATCCCGAACGCCGCCTGCCCGTTCGCCTCGACCGGCACCAGCCGCAGGTCACCGGCCTTCTTCGCCGGGCAGTTGGTCGCGATGAGCCGGCCGATCTCCTCGGCGCCCTGATACCACCCGGTGAACGGCGGCATCTCCCAGACCGCGTCCTTCGTGAACAGCTCCACGATGCCCGCCACGTCGTAATTCTCGAACGCCGCCACATAACGGTCGAGCTGCGCCCGCTGCTCGGCCGTCAGCGGCTCGATCGGGTCGTCGAGACTCGGCGCCACCTCGTCGAGCTGGGCACGGGCGCGCTGCAACGTGCTGTTGACAGCCACGGTCGTGGTGTCGAGCACTTCAGCCACCTCGGCGGCCCGCCACTTGAGCACGTCGCGCAGGATCAGCACCGCCCGCTGCCTGGGCGGCAGGTGCTGCAGCGCGGCGATGAGCGCGAGCCGGATGCTGTCGCGTGAGGTGACGATGGCGGCGGGGTCGTCGGCCCCGGCGCCGACCATCCCGGTGGGCACGGGCTCCAGCCACGGCACCTCGTCGCCCTCGACCAGGGGGCCGGTCGCCTCGGACGCGGGCGCGCCGAGCCCGGTCGGCAGCGGCCGCCGGCTCCGGCTGTCGAGCGCCGTCAGGCAGGCCGTCGTGGCGATGCGGTAGAGCCAGGTGCGCAGGGACGAACGCCCCTCGAACCCGTCGTAGGCGCGCCACGCGCGCAGATAGGTCTCCTGGACGAGATCCTCGGCGTCGTGCACCGACCCCAGCATGCGGTAGCAGTGCGCCAGCAACTCGCGCCGCATCTGGTCGGTCTGCCGCAGGAACTCCTCGTTCGACGGCCGCTCTGTCATTCTCCCTGTATAGCCCCCGCCACCGACAAATCGACGGGTCTCAGGGACGTACAGAGAGGACGATCTTCCCCGTCGTACGACCGGACTCGCCCAGCTCGTGTGCCTTGGCCGCGTCCGCCAGCGGCAGGACGGCGGCCAGTTCGGCCCGCAGCTTCCCGGCCTTCGCCAGCGCGGCCAGCGCCTTCATCGCGGCGTGGTCGGGCTCGACGAGCATGGCCGCCGACCGGATGCCCCGCTCGGCGGCCCGCGCGTGCAGGCTCTCGTCCAGGAGGGAGAGGGCCAGCGAGACGATCGTGCCGCTCTCGCGCAGGGTGCGCAGCGAGCGCGGGCCGTAGTCGCCGCCCATGGTCTCGATCACCACGTCGACGTCGCGGACGACCTCGGCGAAGTCCTCGTCGCGGTAGTCGACCAGCTCGTCGGCGCCGAGGTCGCGGAGCCACTCGTGCTTGGCGGCGCTGGCCGTACCGATCACGTACGCGCCGCGCGCCTTGGCGATCTGCACGGCGAAGTGCCCCACACCGCCCGCCGCGGCGTGTACGAGCACTCGATCACCCGCCTTCAGCCCGGCGGTGTCCACCAGTGCCTGCCAGGCGGTCAGCGCGGCGAGGGGGATCGCGGCCGCCTGGTTGTGGTCGAGGTTCGCGGGTTTGGGGGCGAAATGGCGGGCCGGGGCGCTCACGTACTCGGCGTAGGCGCCGTGGCCGTACGGAAAGCGGAGCATGCCGAAGACCTCGTCACCGGGCTGGTAAATGGTCGTGCCCAGGCCCACCTGCTCGACGACACCGGAGACGTCCCAGCCGAGCACGAACGGCGGCGCCCCCAGCTGGCCCCCGCTGGCCCGGGTCTTCCAGTCCGCGGGGTTGACCCCGGCCGCGTGCACCCGCACGAGCACCTCGGTCGGTCCCGGCGTGGGCCTGTCCACCTCGATCGTCTTCAGCACTTCTGGTCCGCCGAGGGCGTTCTGGCTGATCGCGCGCATCTTCATGCGCTCAAGCTTGCTGCGCCGGGTATCGGGCAGCGAGTGGCCCGGAGGCCAAGATGTGTAAAGATCGGGCCATGCATCGTGTGGTCGTACTGGCGCTGCCGAACGTCATCCCGTTCGAGCTGAGCGTGCCGTCCAGGATCTTCTGCACGGCACATGGGCCGGGAGACGAGCCGCTCTACCAGGTGATCACCTGCACGCTCGACGGCGGCCCCGTGGCCACGGCCGCCGACTACACGATCGCGGTCGAACACGACGCGAGCACGCTGGCGAGCGCCGACACTGTCGTCATCCCCGCCGCCGCCGGCTTCGCGGACATCACCGGCCGGGAGTCGCTGCCTCCCGAGCTCCTCGACGCCCTCGCCCTGGTACGGCCGGGCACCCGCGTCGTCTCGATCTGCATCGCCAGCTTCGTCCTCGCGGCCGCGGGACTCCTCGACGGCCGCCCGGCCACCACCCACTGGCGGCACGCCGAGCGCTTCGCCAGTCTCTTCCCCCATGTGCGGATGGACTCGGACGTGCTGTTCGTGGACGACGGCGACGTGCTCACCTCGGCGGGCGCGTCGGCGGGCGTGGACCTCTGCCTGCATCTGGTGAGGCGCGACCACGGCAGTGAGATCGCCAACCAGGTGGCCCGCCTCTGCATCGTTCCCCCGTGGCGGGACGGCGGCCAAGCCCAGTACGTCGAACGCCCGGTCCCCGAACCGTCGGCCGCCGGCACCGCCCCCACCCGGGCCTGGGCCCTCCAGCACCTGTCCACCCCGCTCCAGCTGGCCGACCTGGCCGAACACGCGGGCATGAGCAGACGCACCTTCACCCGGCACTTCCGCCACGAGGTGGGCCAGAGCCCCGGCCAATGGCTGCTCCAGCAACGCGTGGAGCTGGCCAGACACCTCCTGGAGACCACAGACCTGCCGGTGGACCGGGTGGCGGAGCAGGCGGGCTTCGGCACGGCGGCCTCCCTGCGGCAGCACCTGCACGCGTCGGTGGGGGTGTCCCCACACGCGTATCGCCGCACCTTCAGGGCCGTCGGCTGACGGCACGAACTAGAGATCGTTGACGAGCCGTGCGGCGGCGATCTCGATGCGCCGCTGGATCTGCTCATAGGTGCGGCGCCCGCGCAGCATCTCCAGGAGCTCCTGCACCCACACGCTGGACAGCGACCCCGCCAGGTCGAGCTGCACCTCGCTGGCCCGATCCCGGGTGAGGTCGGCGGACACGCGCAGCAGCAGCCCCGTCATTCGGTCGCCGAACGGCGTCTCCACCTCGGCCATGATCAGCGACCGGATCAGCGCGTCGGCCAGCTCCGGCTCGCGCATGAGGCCGCGGGTGGCGCGCATCAGGACGTCGACCGCGCGGCCCGCCGGGGTGGAGGCGCTCGGCGGACGGCGTTGGATGCTGCTCTCCAGCAGGTCGATCTCCTCGCCGACGACCGCCACGACCAGGTCCATCTTCGACGGGAAGTAGCGGTAGAGGGTGCCGAGCGCGACGCCCGCCCGCTCGGCGACCGTGCGCATCTGCATGGCCTCGACGCCGCCGCGCGAGGCCAGGGCGGCGGCGGCCTGGACGATGCGCTTGCGGCGCTGGTGCTGGCTACGCGTACGGACGCTGTGACCGCCGGACGTGGAATGGCTCTCCATGATCCCCTCGGTGTCGCTGGGGGGCGCGGCGGTCGTCGCCTGCGGGGTACGCATGAGAACACGTTATCTGATTTCTCGATAACTCGGCTTGTTACTCGCGAGTCACAAAGAACCTGTATAGGCGCATGTCTGCGGCGCTACAGGCATATATCCAGACTTGTTGGGATGTGTCGTGGCTGGACAGATATTAGAATCTGTTCTAGTTTGCGGAACTGTTGACCGAGCGCTTGCTGGGAGGGTCGATGGCCGCGGACACACTCGCCGCCCTGCTACTGGCCCGGGCCGATGATGACCGTCCGGGGCTGGTCTTCGAGGATCGCGTGTGGTCGTGGCGTTCGGTCGTGGCCGCCTGCCGTACCGCCGCCGCCTGGCTGAACGCCCGCGCCTTCGACGGGCCGCCGCACGTGGGGGTGCTCTGCGACAACGTGCCGGAGATGGTGTTCCTGCTGGGTGGGGCCGCGCTCTCCGGGCGGGTGCTGGTGGCGCTGAACCCGACCCGATCGGTGGCGGAGCTGACCCGCGACGCCGCCGCCACCGACGTCGGCCTCCTGCTGTGGGACGTGCCTTACGAGACGGTGGCGCGGTCCGTCGCCGATGCCTCGGGAACTGCCTCGATGCCCGTCCCGGACTGGGGCTCGGGGGACACATCGGACCTGGGCGTGAGCCCGCCTGATCAGGGCGCGAGCCCGCCTGGCGCGAGCTCGCCTGATCCGGGCGCGTTGGTCATGCTGATCTTCACCTCCGGGACGTCCGGACGGCCGCGCGCGGTGCGGATCACGCAGCGGAAGATCGCCGTCCCCGGCGTCTCGCTGGCCGCGATGCTGACCCCCGCCGACGCCGTCTACTGCGCGATGCCGCTCTTCCACTCCGGCGCCGTCATGGCCGCCTACGCCCCCGCCGTCGCGTCCGGGGCGGCGCTGGTGCTGCGCCGGCGGTTCTCCGCGTCGGGTCTGCTGCCGGACATCAGGCGGTACGGCTGTACGTACCTCCACTACGTCGGCAAAGTGCTCTCCTACGTCCTGGCCACCCCGAGACAGCCCGACGACGCCGACAACCCCCTGAGGCTCGCCTTCGGCAACGAGGGGAGCGCCACGGCGACCAGGCGGTTCGGGGAGCGGTTCGGCTGTCACGTGATCGACGCGTTCGGGTCGACGGAGACGGCCATCTCGCTCACCCCGGACCCATCGGGGCCGCCCGGCTGTCTCGGCAGGCTGCCGCCGGGCATCGAGATCCGCAGCTGGCTGACCGGCCTGCCGTGCCCGCCGGGCCGCGTCGAGGACGGGCGGCTGCTCAACCCCGACGAGGCGGTCGGCGAACTGGTGAACACCGGCGGCCTCGGCCTGTTCGACGGCTACTACAACGACCCGGAGGCCGACGCCGAGCGGATGCGGGAGGGCGCGTTCTGGTCGGGCGATCTGGCGTACGCGGACGGCGACGGCTACGTGTTCTTCGCCGGGCGGGGCACCGAGCGGCTCCGCGTGGACGGCGAGAACCTGGCGGTGGCCCCCATCGAGGCGGTCCTGCGGGAGTTCCCGGGGGTGATCGAGGCGGCCGTCTATCCGGTGCCGGACGCGGCGGCCGGAGACCAGGTCATGGCGGCGCTGGTCCTGGAGGCGGCGTTCGACCCCGTCGCGTTCGCCGGCTTCCTCGCCGGGCGCCGCGATCTGGGTGCCAAGTCGTTCCCCCGGTACGTACGCGTCTCCGATGCTCTGCCCCAGACCCCCTCGCACAAGGTCGTCAAGCGTGTCCTGGTGAAGGAGGGCTGGCGGACGGCCGACCCCGTCTGGTGGCGCCCCACGGGCGCGGAGATCCGATTACTGGGCGGCGCGGACGTCGCGGCGATCGAGCGGGAGTTCGCCCGGCACGGTCGGCAACACCTTTTGGAGAAATAGTGGATTTCAACCTGGATGAGACCCAACAGGACCTGCGTACCCTGACCTCCGACCTCCTGGCGAAGGAGGCGACCCCGGAACGGCTGGAGGCGCACGAGAAGAGCGGCCGGCCGTATGACGAACGGCTCTGGCAGGCACTGTGCCAGGCGGAGTTGATGAGCGTGTGCGTGCCGGAGGACGCGGGCGGCGCCGGGCTCGGGTCCGTCGAGCTGGCCGTGGTGCTCCGCGAGCTCGGCGCGCGGGCCGCACCGGCGCCCGCGCTCGCGACGCTGGTGAGCACGCTCGCACTGGCCCGCTACGGCACACCCGCACAGCGGCGCCGCCGAGCAGATGCCGCCTCCTCGGAGCGGGAGCGGCTGTCGGCCGACAGCGTCGGCACGGTGGCGCTGCGGGAGCCGGGCCGGGCGCCGGCGGCCCCGCCGTTGACCGCCGCCGAGCAGGACGGCGACGGGTGGGTGCTGACCGGCCGCAAGGTCGGGGTCCCGTACGGGAGCGAGGCCGCGTACGTGCTGGTCACCGCGGACGAGGGGGTGTTCCTGGTCACCGGCGGGTGGACGGCGCACCCGGAGTTCGCCGCCAACGGCGAGCCGCTGGCCACCGTCGTGCTCGACCGGACCCCGGCCGAGCGGCTGGCGGGTCCGGAGGCGGTCTCCGGTCTGCGGCAGATCTTCACGGCGGCCGTCGCGGCCCAGGCGAGCGGAGTGCTGGCCGGCGCTCTGAAACTGACCACCGAGTACATCAAGAACAGGAAGCAGTTCGGCCGGGCCCTGGCCGAGTTCCAGGCGGTCACCGTACAGATCGCCGACGTCTACATCGCCACGCGGGCGCTCGACGTGGCCGTGTGGTCGGGCGCCTGGCTCCTGGCCAACGACCTCCCGGCGGAGGAGGACCTGGCCGTGGCCGCCTTCCACGTCAGCGAGGCGTACAAGGCGCTCTACACCTGCCAGCACCTGCACGGCGGCCTGGGCCTCGACGTGACGTACCCGCTGCACCGCTACTTCGCGCACGCCAAGCACCTGACGCACCTGCTCGGCGGCGCCGACGCCCAGTTCGACCTGATCGGAGCGCTCGTCTGATGCTGATCGATCTGACCCCCGACCAGCGCAGGCTCCGCGACGAGCTGCGCGAGTACTTCCAGAACTGCCTCACCGACGAGGACCGCCGCAAGATCGCCCAGGACCCCTTCGGCACCGCCTACATGGAGCACTGCCGCAGGCTCGGCCGCGACCGCAAGCTCGGCCTCGGCTGGCCGAAGGAGTACGGCGGCGCCGGCTACGGCCCGCTCGAACAGCAGATCTTCGCCAACGAGATCGCCCGGGCCGGCGTGCCGTACCCGATCATCACGCTGCAGACGGTCGGGCCCACCCTGATGCAGTACGGCACGCAGGAGCAGAAGGAGACGTTCCTGCCGAGCATCCTGGCCGGCGAGTGCCACTTCGCGATCGGCTACAGCGAGCCCGAGGCCGGTACGGATCTGGCCTCGCTGCGGACCACGGCGGTGCTCGACGGCGACCACTACGTCGTCAACGGCCAGAAGATCTTCACCAGCGGCGCCCACTACGCCCAGTACATCTGGCTCGCCACCCGCACCAACCCCGACGCCAAGAAGCACAAGGGCATCACGATGATGATCGCCTCGACCGACGATCCCGGCTTCTCCTGGACCCCGATCATCACCATGGACGGCCGTCACCACACGAACGCCACCTACTACGCCGACGTCCGCGTCCCGGCGAGCATGGTCGTCGGCGAGGTGGACAAGGGCTGGGACCTGATCGTCAACCAGCTCAACCACGAACGCGTCACGCTCGGTCCCGCCGGGAACCTCGGCCAGACCTACGACCGCTTCCTGGCCTGGGCGCGGCGTACCGGGCTGGTGGACCAGCCGGACGTACGACGGGCGCTCGGCAGGGTGCGGGCGTACTTCCGGACGAACGAGCTGCTCAACTGGCAGGTCGCGGCGAACATGGACCTCGGCTGGCTGGGCGCGCCCGACGCGTCGGCCACCAAGATCTACGCCTCGGAGCGGGTACAGGAGGTCGGCCGGCTCGTCGGCGACATCCTGTCCCGCTACGGCGACCCGTCGGACCCGGAGACGGCCGAGCTCCTGGAGCGCACCGATCACGGGGTGAAGGGCGCGGTGGTGCTGACGTTCGGCGGCGGGGTGAACGAGGTGCAGCGCGAGCTGATCGCGATGCTCGGCCTGAGCCTCCCGAGGCCGCCCCGATGACCGACGCCCCCACCCCCGACCCGTCTACTTCCGACCCGTCTACGCCCGATCCCGCGAGCGTGGACAGGGAGCTGCGGGAGCTGGCGGACAAGCAGGCGGCCCTCGGGGAGATGCGCGGCGCCCCCGCGGCCGATCCGGTGAACGCGCCCATGATCAGGCACTGGCTGGACGCCCTCGGCGACGCGAACCCGGCCTACCTCGACCAGGGGGTCGCCCCGCCGGCGATGATCCAGGTCTGGACCATGCAGGGCCTGCGGCAGGACGCCGCCAAGGACCGCTCGCCGGTCGACGACATGCTCGCCGCGCTGCAGGCGCACGGCTACACGGGCGTGGTGGCGACGAACTGCGAGCAGACCTATCACCGGTATGTACGGCTCGGCGAGCGCCTGACCCCGTCGACCCGCTTCACGAGCCTCGTGGGCCCGAAGCGTACGGCGCTCGGCGAGGGCTACTTCGCCACCTGGAACGTCACCTGGTACGACGAGGCGGACGAGCCAGTGGCCGAGATGATGTTCCGAATCCTGAAATTTCGCCCACGCACCGGCCAGCGCCCCAGCTCCGCCGCCGCGCCAGCCACGAGCGCACCGTCTGCGACCGTGCCTTCCGAGGCCGCACCATCTACGACCGCACCATCTGCGACCGGGCCTTCCGAGGCCGCGAAGCCCCCGGAGGCCGGCCGCGAGCCGTACCCGTTGCGCCCCGCCGTCAACGCCGACACGGCCTTCTTCTGGGAGGGCGTCCAGCAGGGCGAGCTGCGCGTCCAGCGCTGCGCCGACTGCGGCGAACTGCGCCACCCACCCGGCCCGATATGTCCCGCCTGCCGTTCCACCAACCGCACCCACACCGTGGCGAGTGGCCACGGCACCGTCTACAGCTACGTCGTCCATCACCGCCCCCCGGTGCCGGGACGCGAGACGCCCTTCGTGGTGGCAGTGGTGGAACTGCCAGAAGGAGTGAGGATCGTCGGAAACATCGTGGACTGCCCGACCGACGCTGTCAGTATCGGCATGTCGTTGCGCGTGACGTATCGCGCGCTGGACGACGAACTAGTCCTGCCCATGTGGGCGCCAGGGGAGTCGTGATGCGGACGCTGACCGAAGACCAGGTCGAGCTCGGTTCGGCGCTGCCCGAGCTGTCGATCGAGCTCACGCCCACGGTGGTCGTCTCCACCGCCCTCGCCACCATGGACTTCACCCCGGTGCACCACGACGTCGAGCGCGCCCGCGCGCAGGGCTCCAAGGACATCTTCCTCAACATCCTGACCACGATGGGGCTGGTGGAGCGGTACGTCACGGACTGGGCGGGGCCGGCGGCCGTCATCAGGCGCATCAACGTCAAGCTCGGCGTCCCGGCGTACGCGGGCGACCAGCTGAGCTTCACCGGCACGATCGTCTCGCGGGCGGCGGGAGAGCTCACCGTCGAGGTACGCGGCAAGGTCAGCCTCGGCGACCACGCCACCGGCACGATCACCCTCAGCCTCCCCACAGCCCCCTGAAACAGCCTCCCGACTCCGAAGGAGTGGCACGTCAGTGCTCAAGTCACGAGCCGCCATCGCCGGCATCGGCGCCACCGAGTTCAGCAAGCGATCCGGCCGGTCGGAGCTACGGCTGGCGGCCGAGGCCGTGTTCGCGGCACTCGACGATGCCGGGGTGGCGCCGGGTGACGTGGACGGGATGGTGACCTTCACCCAGGACACCAACCAGGAGATCGCCGTGGCCCGCGAGATCGGCGCCGGTGAGCTCACCTACTTCTCCAGGGTCGAGTACGGGGGCGGCGCGGCGTGCGGCACGGTGGCCCAGGCCGCCATGGCCGTCGCGACCGGCATGGCCACCACCGTCGTCTGCTATCGGGCGTTCAACGAGCGGTCCGGCCGGAGGTTCGGGCAGCCGGACGCCCGCCTGGGCGGCCAGCCGACCTCGCAGGGGCTGGAGATGAGCTGGCATGTCCCGTTCGGGCTGATGACGCCCGCCGGGTGGGTGGCCATGTTCGCCCAGCGGTACATGCACACCTACGGCGCCACATCAGAGGACTTCGGCCGGGTGGCCGTCGCCATGCGCAGGCACGCCGCCACGAACCCCGCCGCCTGGTTCCACGGCCGGCCCATCACCCTGGCCGAGCACCAGGAGTCCAAGTGGATCGTGGAGCCGCTGCACCTGCTCGACTGCTGCCAGGAGAGCGACGGGGCCGTGGCCCTGGTGGTCACGACCACCGAACGAGCCCGTGACCTGCGCCGCTCCCCGGCCGTGATCACCGCCGCCGCCCAGGGGTCGGGCTCGGGACAGATGATGATGACCAGCTACTACCGCGATGACATGAGCGGCCTGCCGGAGATGGGAGTCGTCGGCCGACGTTTATGGGAAATGTCCGGCCTGACTCCGCAGGACATCCAGACCGCCATCCTGTACGACCACTTCACCCCATTCGTCCTGGCCCAACTGGAGGAGCTGGGCTTCTGCGGCCGGGGAGAGGCTCCCGGCTACCTCCAGGACGGCGGCATCGAGCTCGGCGGCCGCCTGCCCGTCAACCCGAACGGCGGCCAGCTGGGCGAGGCCTACATCCACGGCATGAACGGCATCGCCGAGGCCGTACGCCAGCTGAGAGGCACCTCCGCCAACCAGGTGAGCGGCGTCCGCAACGTCCTGGTGACGGCGGGAACCGGCGTCCCGACCAGCGGTCTGATCCTGTCGGCCGGCTGACGGCGCCTTGGGCGGCTCCGGCCGTCGGCGGGGAAATCACGGGCGGTTCGTCACGCGACCGGACGGCTCACTGGGCTCGCTCCGGTGTGAGCAAGAGGCGGGGCACGGCATCGACGGCGGACAGCGGGACCCGGAAACGGTGCTTCGGAAATGATCACCGGGTTGGCGCGTAGGGCCTACCGACCGTTGCGGCAGGTTCATGGAAGCACCGCGCGCAGCGTCGAAGGCATGCTGGGCTGCCTCGTCCACTGTCGTCTGGTCCGGGGAGTTGTCGTGCAGGCTGTGGTGATCACCATGGTGGCGGTCTTCTTTTGCGGGATGGGGGTGTTCGGGTTGTTCGCACCCGCCGCGCTGATCAGGCCGTTCCGGATGATCGCCGACTCGATCGAGGCGCGCAGTGAGGTCCGGGCGGTGTACGGCGGCTTCGGCGTGGCCGTCGGCGGATTGTTGCTGATGGCGCTTGCCGACGCGGGCGGGATACGCACGGGGGTGGTCATCACCGTCGCCGTGTCCCTGCTGGGCATGGCCTTCGGGCGGCTGGTGGGGCGGGCGCTCGAGCGGCCGGCGTCGTTCTATCCCGTCTGGTGCTACTTCTGGGTAGAGGTCGCCGCCGCAGGCGCGTTGCTGGCGAGCCTTAGGTGACGGCGTCAGGTGATGGGTCCAGGCAGTGGATCGTCAGGTCATGGGTGAGCAGGGCACTGGGCGCGAGGCCGAACATGGCGTGGAACGCGGTGCTCAAGTGGGACGGGCTGGCGAAGTAGCCATCGGCCGCCGCTCGGGTGAGGTTGTGGCCCGCCGCCAGTGCCCGCGCGGCGCGATGCATCTGCGCCCACAGCCGGAAGCGGCGATACGACGTCCCCGTGCCGTCTCTGAACAGCCGCAGGAAGCGAGACTCCGACAATCCCAGCTCGGCGGCCAGCGGGGCGGCGGGCAGCGGCTGGCGGGCGTCGATGAGCCGCTGGGTCGCGGCCGTGATCCGCGGGTCGGCGTACGACGTCCTGGCGTGGCCGGTGGCCTTGGTGATCCAGGCGGCGACCTGCGGGACGGGAGTCTGCGAAGACAACTGCGCCGCCCAGGCGAGCAGGTCGTCCTCGTGCCGGTGCTCGGCAAGGATCTTCTCATGGCCGGTGGTGAAGCAGGTCCGGCACGCCTGGTCGTCCGCCGAGCCGGGGTCGAGGTAGAGGAACACCATGTGGTCGCCGGACGCCGTGAGCTGGTGGCGTACCCGAGGGGCGACGAGCGCGGTGCGCGCCCGCAGTTCGCCACCGGTCATCGGGTGAACGGTGAAGGGCGCGTCCACGCCCACGGCCATGCACGCGACCGCGCCGGAGTGCGGTCCCAGCCGCAGCGACGGTCCGGCGTACAGGGCGCGGCCCGGCCACAACCACACCGTCGCCCCGGCTGTGGCGCGACGGATTGGTGAAAGCGCCGGCATCGAAGTCTCCTGCAGGCTGAGCGGAAAGCCGAGAACGTGTGAAGGAGGATACGGTGCGTTCCGTCGCTCGCATCACGGGGATGCTGCTGTTCGTCGCCGTGGGACTGCTCAACCTCGCGCCGGGAATCGCGGCGCCGGCCGCGCCGGCGGTGGCCGCCGTCCTCACCCGCGCCTGGACCACCCGCCCGCCGACCAGCGGGTGAACGGCTAGTCGTGCTTGGTCGGCCGCGTTTTCCCACGCCGATCACACATGTCTTCCACATTTGACCGGCGAGGACGGCTCCACGCGACCGGGTGATCGTTTCCGGTCACGGCACTAGCCGATGATGAGCGGGATCGCGAAGAACACGATCATCGCGATGGCGACGCAGACCAGGAACCCGACCAGTTCCCACGCCCAGTCGTGGTGCCGGTCCTTGCCAGGGCGTACCCGGGCTCGCGGTATGTCCGGGACGTCCGGGAGGTCCTCGGGTAGGTCGTCCACGATGGGCAGGTCGTCCACGGTCGGCGGAAACGGCAGCGGGGCCGGCAGCCGGTAGATGGGCTCCTTGGCGGCGGTCCTGGGGACGAAGAAGGCGCCCGGTTCCCTGGCCTCGCCCTTGTGCACGAGGATGTCGCCGATGGCGGGCAGTTCCTCGGTGATCGGCTCGTCGTCCAGCACGTCTCCCGGAATGGACGCCGAGAGAGTGAACGGCCGTTCCGGCAAGGGCTGCTCGGCCGGCTCGGCCGGCTGGGCGGGTGCGGGCTTCTCGGCAGCGGGCTGCGGCAGGCGGAACAGCCCATCACGCACCGGCCGCGCGCCGAAGAGGGCATCGTCGGATGGCCGCGCGCTGGGCAGCCGAGGCGTGAAGAACCGCTGTCCCTCAGGAGCCGGGGTCTCGGAAGCCGGACCGGCAGGGGCGGGGCCCTCAAGAGCGGGGCCGGGTCCGAACGGGTCGCGGAGTTTGGGCATCGGTGCCGTGGGTGCCTCGTGCTCCGGCACACGGGACGGCGACGGCGGCGTCAGCAGCTCTGTCGGGAAGATCCCGGTGCTGGTCGCCGCGTCCGCCACAGCCAACGGTTGCGGCCACGTGGGCGGCCCCGGCCAGAGCGGCTTGACGAACATCGGCGCCGCCGTACGACCGGGTGGGACCTGAGGAGCGAAGTGCGAGTGGAGAGAGGCGGGCGGCGGCGGCCAGGGCAGCCGTCCCAGTATGTCGCGCAACGGCGCCACACCGAGCGCCCCGTAGACGTCGGCCACCGGCTTGGTCACGCGGGTTTCTGTGCAGGCCAGGGTGGTGTCGAGCGCCTGCCGGTAACGGTGCGTGGCGCTGGTGGCCAGCTCGTCCGCCGTGTCCGGTGCCACGTCGAGCACCCAGGCCAGCTCGGCGCGGTCCAGCCCGCACACCTCGCACAGCACGAGCACCTCGCGCTGATGCGGGCGCAGCTCCCGCAGGACCCGCTCCACCAGCGCGGACGCCGGGTCGATCAGTGGGTCGACCGCCGGCGGCGCGTAGACGACGTCGCGGCGCTGGATCTCGCGGCGGGCGAACGCGAACAGGGCGGCGCGGGCGGGCGGCGCCCCCTGCCCGCCGGCGTGGGCGGACGTCGAGGCGGTAGCCCCAGAACCGCGGGCGGACGCCCAGGCGTCGGCTGCGGAACCGAGGACGGACACCAGGGCGTCGGCTGCGGAACCGTGGTCTCCGAGCTGGTCTGCGCAGTACGCGAACAGCCCGGCGGCGTAACGGTCGTAGAGCTCCGCGATCAGTTGTGCCCGGGAGGGGTGATCGGTGAGCAGGTCTGTCACGGGGCCGGATCCTCTTGCTGAAATACGGACGCTTGAGGTGGGGGGTGCGGCGTCTGAGTTTGTGGTGTTAATCATGCCAACTTACCCAGGTGCCGCGCACTATCAGAACGGCATTTCGCCTGAAACTTGCAGCTACCTGAAGCGTTTCAGATGGGGCCGAGGGGACAGGGTGTGCTGGATCACCGTAGTCTGGTCGTCCTGAGAGATCATGCGGCGGCCGTAGCAGGGGGGCTGCGGCCCCCGCCACGAACGCGAGAGGTCGCGCGTGATCACATTTGACGACGTCACCAAACGCTATCCGGACGGCACGGTCGCAGTCGATCACCTGAGCCTTGAGGCGCCGACGGGTGAGATCACCGTGTTCGTCGGCCCCTCCGGTTGCGGGAAGACGACGTCCCTCCGAATGATCAACCGGATGATCGACGCCTCAGAGGGGCGGATCCTCCTTGACGGTGAGCCCGTGCAGGGCATCGATCCGCCGACGTTGCGGCGTGGCATCGGCTATGTCATTCAGCAGGCCGGGCTCTTCCCGCACCGGAAGATCGTTGACAACATCGCCACCGTCCCCTATTTGCTCGGCTGGGACCGCAAGAAGGCCCGTGACCGCGCCATGGAGCTGCTCGAACGCGTGGGGCTCGACTCGGCGATGGGCGAGCGTTACCCGTTCCAGCTGTCCGGCGGGCAGCAGCAGCGGGTCGGTGTGGCCAGGGCGCTCGCGGCGGACCCGCCGGTGCTGCTCATGGACGAGCCGTTCAGCGCGGTCGACCCGATCGTCCGCACCAGCCTGCAGGAAGAGCTGCTCAGACTGCAGGCGGAGCTGAACAAGACCATCGTCTTCGTCACCCACGACATCGACGAGGCCATCAAGCTCGGCGACCGGGTGGCCGTCCTGCGCGTGGGCGGCCAGCTGGCGCAGCTGGCCGACCCCAAGACGCTGCTGTCGGAGCCCGCCGACGACTTCGTCCGCGAGTTCCTCGGTCATGACCGGGGCATCAGGCGCCTGCAGTTCATCTCGACGGAGGGTCTGCGCCTGCGCGACGACCTGACCGTGCCCGAGGGCTTCGAGGGGCCCACGGACGAGCCGTGGCTGCTCGTCGTCACCGGGGACGACCGGCCGGTCGGCTGGATCTCGCGCGAGCGGCCCGCCGAGCTGGAGCCGTACGGGACGTTCGTGCTCGGCCGCGACTCGATGCGCTCGGCCCTCGACGCGGCGCTGCTGTCGCCGTCGGGCTGCGCGGTGGCCGTCGACGGGGACGGCAAGGTCGTCGGCGCCGCCACCCGGGAGGCGCTCGACGAGGCACTGGCGGAGGCGGCCGATGGCTGACGGACCTCCCTCCATGTGGGCGATGGCTGACGGACCTCCCTCCATATGGGAGTGGATCGCGCGCAACTGGGACACCGGGCGGGTCGACAGCATCAAGAACCTGCTCGGCGATCACCTGATCATGTCGCTGGTGCCGATCGTCGTCGCGCTGATCGTGGCGCTGCCGCTGGGATTGGCCAGTGTGCGCTGGCGCTGGCTCTACCAGCCGACCACAGGCGTGTTCAACGTCATCTACGCGCTGCCGTCGCTGCCGGTCTTCATGCTGCTCATCCAGTTCAGCGGCCTGTCGAAGACGACCGTGATCGTCCCGCTGACCTTCTACGCCTGCGCCGTGCTCATCCCGTCGGTCGTCGACGGGCTCGGCGCGGTGCCCGAGCACGTGCGGCAGTCGGCCGTCGCGATGGGGTTCACCCCGCTGCGCCGCCTGATACAGGTGGAGCTGCCGATCGCCACGCCCGTCGTGATCGCCGGGCTCCGGGTGGTCGCCGTCTCCAGCATCAGCCTCGTGAGCGTCGGCGCGCTGATCGGGCAGGGCGGCCTGGGCATGCTGTTCACCAGGGCCTATCAGAACCCGTTCGTGCCGCCCGCGCTCGTCGGCATCGTGCTGATCGTGCTGCTGGCCCTTATCGCCGACGGCCTCCTGGTGCTCGCCCAGCGGCTGCTCACGCCCTGGGTCCGGGCTAGGAGGTCCGCGTGAACTGGCTGCTGGAGTTCTTCGGCGACGCCGACAACTGGTCGGGCTCGGCGGGCATCCCCGCGCGGCTGCTCGAACACCTGGAGTTCTCGGTCATGGCGCTGGCCCTGGCCGTGCTGATCGCGATCCCGCTCGGCCTGCTCATCGGGCACACCGGCAAGGGCGGGATCGGCGTGGTGGTCACGGCCAACCTGGCCAGGGCGCTGCCGACGCTGGGGCTGCTGGTGCTGTTCGTGCTGCTGCTCGGCACCGCGTCCATCCTGCCGGTGATCATTCCGCTGGTGCTCCTGGCCATACCGCCGATCCTGGTCAACACCTTCGAAGGCATCAGGGGCGTGGACCCCGAGCTGCGTGACGCCGCCTACGGGATGGGCTTGCGGAGCGGGCAGGTGCTCGGGCGGGTGCTGGTGCCCGTGGCGCTGCCGCTGATCCTCCTGGGGCTCCGGCTGTCGGCCATTCAGGTGGTCGCCACCACCACGATCGCGGCCTACACCGGATTGGGCGGCCTGGGGCGATTCGTTATCGACGGGTTCTCGACTCAGGATTACGCCAGCGTCGTCGGGGGTTCAGTACTGATTGTGTTGTTCGCGCTCGTCGTGCAGGTGCTGTTCACCCTCGTTCGGAGGGTGACGGTCTCCCCAGGGGTGAGCCAGCGGGTCAAGGTCCGCTAATCTCTCCAATACCTGCCGCTAAGGAAGGAAATAACGATGAAACGCATGTTCGGCACCGCGGCGGTGCTGCTGACGGCATCGCTCGCGTTGGCCGCTTGTGGAGGTGGCGGCAGTGGTGGAGGCAACCCGCTCAACACCACGAGCGCGGCGCCCAGCGGTTCGGCCTCCGCGAGTGGCGGCAAGGTCATCATCGGCTCCGCCAACTTCGATGAGAACACCCTGCTGGCCTCGATCTACGCCCAGGCGCTCCAGTCCAAGGGCGTGCAGGTCGAGGAGAAGCCCAACATCGGCACCCGTGAGGTCATCTACGACCAGGTCAAGAGCGGCGGGCTGACCGTCGTGCCCGAGTACAACGGCAACTTGCTGGCCTTCGTCGACAAGGAGACCAAGGCGAAGACCACCGACGAGGTCAACGCCGGACTCAAGGAGAAGCTGCCGCCCGAGCTCGAAGTCCTCGACTCCTCTCCCGCCGAGGACAAGGACACCCTGACGGTCAGCAAGGACACGCAGGCCAAGCAGTCGCTGAACACCATGGACGACCTGGCCAAGGTGTCCAAGACCATGGTCATCGGAGCTCCGGCCGAGTTCAAGAAGCGCTGGGAGGCGGAGCTGAAGTCGGTCTACGGGATCGAGTTCAAGGACTGGAAGGCCACCGGCGCCACGACCGCCGACGCCATCAAGGACGGCACGGTCCAGGTCGGCAACGTGTTCAGCACCGACCCGAAGATCGCCGCCAACAACCTCGTCTCGCTCCAGGACACGAAGAACCTCTTCGCCGCCCAGAACGTGACGCCGCTGGTCAACAAGGCGGCCGTGAACGACACGGTCAAGACCACGCTCAACGCGATCTCGGCCAAGCTCACGACGCAGGCGCTGCTCGACATGATGCAGAAGATCGCCGTCAACAAGGACGAGCCCGCCACGGTGGCCAAGGAATGGCTGACCTCCAACGGTCTCGGCTGACCCGCCCGGCGAGGGTCCCCGCGCTTCGGGGGCTCTCGTCGTGAGCGAGTTCACCGAGGCGATGGCGCAGCTCGCGGCGGGCGTGGCGGTGGTCACCGTGCGCGACGGCCGCGACGACCTGGGCACCACGGTCTCGGCGCTGATGTCGGTCTCGTTGGAGCCGCCGCTGATCCTGGTGAGCCTGGGCAGCGGCGGCTACCTCTGCGAGGTGCTGCTGCGCCAGGACCGCTGGGCGGCCTCGCTCCTGTCGGCCGGGCAGGCCGCGATCGCCAGCCGCTTCGCCACCGCCGGCCGGCCCAGCGCCCGCCACCTGGTGGCGGGCACCGCGCACCATCGCGGCGCCCACTCGGACGCGCTCGTCGTCGAGGGCGGCGTCGCGGCCCTGGAGGCGGAGACCATCCAGGTGGTCCCCGCCGGGGATCACACGCTGTTCGTCGCGCGCGTGCTCGCGGTGCCGTATGTCACGCCCTCGCTCCAGCCGCTGGTCCGGCTCCGCGCCCGCTACCGCCCGATGGGCGGCTCCTGACGAAAGCGCCCACCGGACCTCACGTACGGCGGTCTCAGCGGATCGCGTACCAGCTCGGGAGGGTCAGCGGCCCGGCGGCCGGGAGGCCCAGCTCGGCGGAGAGCCGGGCGAGCGGCCCCCAGGCCTCCAGGCGGACGCGGGCCAGCGCGGCGGCCTTGTCCTCGCTCGACTCCGGGCCCAGCAGCCGCTCCAGCGGGTTGAGCCGCGGATAGACCCGCACGGGCGCCTCCGCGCCCAGGCCCGCGCGCTTCCTGGCCATGCCGAGCGCGTCCTCGAGGCCGCCCAGCTCGTCGACCAGGCCGCAGGAGCGGGCGTCGGAGCCGGTCCAGACGCGACCGCGGGCCAGCTCGTGGGCGCGGTCCCGGGTCAGGCCGCGACCCTCGGCGACCTTGCCCACGAAGTCATCGTAGATACGGTCGAGCCAGGCGTTGACTCGCTCCCACTGCTCGGGGGAGAAGGCACGCGTCGCGGAGAACATGCCCGCGTTGGCGCCCCCGGCCACCAGTTCGGAGTTGACGCCGAGCTTCTCCAGCAGTTCCCGCATCACCGGCTTACCGGCGAACACGCCGATGGAGCCGGTCAGCGTGCCGGGCTGGGCGACGATCACGTCGGCGGCCATCGAGACGAAGTAGCCGCCGGACGCGGCCACGTCGCCCATCGACACGATCACCGGCTTGACCTTGCGGGCCAGCACGACCTCACGCCAGACCGTGTCCGAGGCGACGTACGAGCCGCCGGGGCTGTCCACCCGGAACACGATCGCCTTGACGTGCTCGTCGCGCCGGGCGGCCCGCAGCGCGGCGCTCACCGTGTCGGAGCCCATCGCGCCGCCGCCGCCGAGCGGGCTGCGTCCGCTGCGGCCGGACCTGATCTGCCCGTTGCCGTGGACGAGCGCGATGCCGGCGGCCGTCGGGTGCGGCAGCTTGCGTACGGCCGCGGCCTTGGCGTACCGGGAGACGTACTGCAGGTGCGGGTCGCCGCCCGCGGCCCGCTTGACCTCGTCGTACACCTCGTCGCGGTAGGCCAGCCCGTCGACCAGGCCGGCCTCCAGCGCCTCGGCGCCGATGAAGGGCCCCTGGTCGATCAGCTCGCGCACCTTGGCCGGGTCGAGCCGGCGGCCCTCGGCGATGCCCGCGCCGACCTGCTCGATGACCGACTCGACGATGCGGGTCATCGACTCGCGGTGCGGCTCGGTCATGTGGTCCTGGGTGAACATGTTGGCCGCGGTCTTGTACTCGTGACGCTGGCCGACCTCGTAGTCGACGCCCAGCTTGGCCAGCGTGCCCTTGACGAACCGCTGCTCCAGCGCCACGCCCGTCAGCCCCACGTCGCCGCTCGGCTGCAGGTAGATCCGCTCGAACGCGGTGGCCAGGTAGTAGGGCACGGTGGCGTTGCCGAACTCGCCGAACGTCTCGGCGAAGGCGACCGTCAGCTTGCCCGAGTCCCGGAACTGGGTCACCGCCTGGCGCAGCTCCTGCACCATCGCCAGACCGAGCGGGTTGCCGCCCATCTTCACGACCAGCGCCTTGACCCGGGAGTCCTGCCTGGCCCGCTTGAGGCCCGAGAGCACATCGGCCAGCCGCGTCTTGCGCATGGACAGCACAGCGGAGAGCGGGTCCGCCGGTGGCCCTTCGGTGAGCCCTTCGGTCAGATCGAGCTCGAGTACCAGCGGGGCGGTGCGCCGCTGGCGAAACCTGTCAACGGTATCCAAGATCGCCTTGCCTGCGTCCATAAAAGCCACCCTAAGCGGCAGGAGTCGGTCATGGGTTGACCAAACTCCTGCCGGGGGCCGGTCGGCAGGCTAGGCGGGGGCCGGTCGGCAGGCTAGGCGGGGTTGGGCGGCAGGCTGGGCGAGGGTCAGACGGCCGGCTGGGGCGGCAGGATCGCGCTGGCGAGGTTGATCCGTTCGGTGTTCACCACGGTGAATTCGCTGCTGTAGGAGATGTCCATGCCGGTGTTCTGCAGCTTCGCCACGACCTGGGCGACGCTCAGGCCGGGAAAGGCCTGCTTCATCACCGCGAACCCGCCGGTCACGTGCGGCGCGGCCATCGAGGTGCCGCTCAGCTCCGCGAAGGTGCCACCGGGCACCGACGAGTTGATCCGGACACCGGGCGCGAACACGTCCAGCATCGCGCCGCGGTTGGAGAACGAGGCGATCTGGTCGCTGTCGTCCGTGGCGCCCACCGCGATGGCGCTGGAGACACAGGCCGGCGAGGCGACGCCGTCGTTGCCGGAGTTGCCCGCCGCGACCACGGGCGCGACGCCGAGCGCCCGCAGGGCGTCGAACTGCGCCTTGTGGGTGCCGGCCCGCGGGTCGCTGTCGCACGGCTCGGTGTACATGCGGCCGCCGCCGAGGCTCATGTTCACCGCGGCGATGTGCCGCGCCTTGGCCGCCTTCGCGACGTACTCCAGCGCGAGCTTCTGGTCGGAGGTGTAGCTCAGGAAGCACGGGGTCGCGGGGGCTCCTGCCGCGCCGCAGGCCGTGGCGCTGTTGATGCGGGTGAAGACTTGGATGGGCAGGATGGCCGCGGCCGGGGCCACACCGTTGGACGGAGCGCCCCGCACCATCGCGCCCGCCGCTATGCCGGCCACATGCGAGCCGTGGCGGCACTGGTTGACGCCGTTCACGATGCACAGCGGGGTCTTGGCGTTCGCCGCGCCGAGGCCGGTCTGGCTGGGCTGCCCGTTCGGGCAGAGCGAGACGGCCTCGACGCTCGGGTTCGTGGAGGAGAAGCAGGCTTCGTCGGTGATCCGGCCGGCGAAGAACGGATGGTCCTCGTCGATGCCGGTGTCGAGGATGGCGACCGTGGCGCCCTTGCCGGTCCAGCCCGCCGCGTTGGCCCGATCGGAGCCGATCACCTTGGTGCTCACGTCCAGGAATTTGCTGTTGTCGTCCATGAAGGCCGAGCTCAGCTCGTCCGCGTAGACGGATTTGACGCGGTAGTCGTCCCTGAGCGCGTCCAGGCACGCGTCGTCGAGTTCGGCCACGAAGAAGTTCGGCGACTTCGCCGTCTCGACGATCCGCGCTGCCGCGGAGGCCGCCATGATGTCCCTGGCGACGGCCTCGCCGTCCTGGCCCGGATGGAGCTCGACGATCGAGCGGACGCGCTGCGTCCGCTGCATCTCCGCGACGAGCGCCGGGCTGATGATCGGGCCGCCGGCGCGGCTGTCCGCGCTGCTGGTCTGGGCCGCGACGAGCGCGGCCGAGACCGTGGCGAGCGCGAGCATGCCGGTCAGCAGCGGACGTAGCTTCACTGGTTCCTCCGTGGTGGGGACAGGCGTATTGCCTGCACAGTCCCCACCCGCGAGGAGCGTGATGTCGCTGTTTCCCAAGTGACGTATCTACGCCAGAGAAACCTTTGCCGCTACTTCGGCAGGACGCTCTTCGCCGCCTTCTTCAACGCCGCATTCGTGGATTTGGCGGTGAGTCGTACCTTTTCGGCGGACTTCAAGGTTGTTGTCCCATTGGTTCCGTGGGCCCAGTTCAGCCAGCCCGCCAGCAGGGCGGCGTCCAGTTTCTCCCGGTTGGTCTTCTTAGCCTTCAGCACGCGGTACGCGGTGCCCAGGGATGACGCCTTGGTCAGCTCGGGGAAGACCGTGCTGGCCTTCTGCACCAGGCTCAGATAGCAGGTGAGCGTGGCGTCGGGCAGCTTGCCGGTGCTCCGGTGCAGCTCCACGGCCCACTTCTTGGCCGTCAGGCGGGTGCCGGTCGTGCCGCGCGTACACACCGTGGCGGGAGACTTGGGGGTGACCGTCACGGTCACGGTCACGGTGAGGGTCGGCAGCGGGACCGGCGTCGGGCTCGTCTCCGACGGCTCGGGCGACGGCGTGGGGCCGCTGCTGTCCGACGGGTCGGGCTCGGGGTCGGGGTCGGACGGGTCGGGGTCCTCGGGGGCCGGCGCCGGCGTCTGGCTGATGGGCGGCTGCGGCGCGCCGCCGGTCAGCGCGGCGAGCACGTCCAGGCGCGGCGTGGTGACCTGGGTGCCGTTGGCCTGATAGACGTACGGGCGGCCGCTCGACTTGAGCTTGTCGATCAGCTCGGTCATCGGGGTCTGCGGGGACTGCGCCTTCAGCAGCGCCAGCGCGCCCGCCACGTGCGGAGTCGCCATCGAGGTGCCGCTGTAGACGGCCGTCTGGTTGTCGGGCACCGACGAGTCGATGTCCACGCCCGGCGCGAACAGGTCCACCCCGGCTCCCCGGTTGGAGAAGTCGGCGATCGCGTCGCTGTCGTCGTTCGCGCCCACGGCCACCGTGGAGGTGATGCAGGCGGGGAACGAGGTCCCCTCGAAGTACTCGTTACCGGCGGCGACCACGGTCGCGATGCCCTTGGCCAGCAGGGCGTCGATCTTCGGCTTGAAGACCGTGCCCTCCTCGCCGTCGTCGCAGGAGCCCTCGGACGGCTGGCCGCCCAGGCTCAGGTTCACCGCGGCGATGGGCTGCGTCGAGGCTGCCACATAGTCCAGGGCCAGCCGCAGCGACGACTCGTACGCCAGCAGGCACGACGGCTCGCCGTAGCAGACCGACTCGTCGTTGACCCGGCTGAACACCTGCACCGCGACGATCCCCGCGCCGGGCGCGACGCCGCCGTTGCCCGCCGCGATGCCCGCGACGTGGGAGCCGTGCTCGCACAGGTTCTCGCCGTTGGCCAGGCACTTGGCCGTCATGGCGTCGGCCGCGCCCTTGCCGGTCTGCGTGGTCTGGCCGTTCGGGCACAGCGACTCCACGCCCGCGTCCACCGCGGAGAAGCACGCCTCGTCCACGATCCGGCCGCCGAAGTTCGGGTGGTCCTCGTCGATGCCGGTGTCGAGCACGGCCACCGCCTGGCCGGTGCCGACGAAGCCCTGGGCGTGCGCCCGGTCGGCGCCGATCTGGGTGAGGTTGTTCGCCGCCGTCGGGGGATAGGCGCGATCACGGTGGATCGAGGTGACGCGCCCGTCCGCGGCGAGCGCGGCGAGCTCCTCGGCGGTGCCCTGGACCACCATGAACGGCTGGCTCTCCGGCCGCAGCACGACGTCCACGCTGTCGGCCGCCGCCTGCTTGGCCACCGGCGCGTTCTGCGCCGGGTCGGTCAGCTCGACGATGGCGCGCACGGTGCCGCCGCTGAGCGCCAGGCCGTCTTCGAGCTTCTCCTGGGTCGCGCTCGGCGAGGGTGTCGGGGTAGACGTGGGGTCGTCGGCGAAGGCCGGAGCGGCCGGCACTAAGGCCAGCAGGATCGCGCACACGATCAAGGGGCGAAGTCGCACGATCTCGGAGTTTAGGGGGATTTATCCGGCGCGCACAGGGGTGGAACGCCCTTCTCAGCGAACTCTCACTCACTTCCCAGCGCGTCGTGACGCAGCCACACGGTGCCCAGCGGCGGAACCCGCAGCGTGGCGGAGTGCGGCAGGCCGTGCCAGGGCTCCTCGACGGCCTGGACCTCGCCCATGTTGCCGACCCCGCTGCCCCAGTAGTCGTAGGCGTCGGTGTTGACGATCTCCGTCCACTGCCCGCCGTACGGCAGGCCGAGCCGGTAGTTCTCGTACGGGCCGCCGCTGAAGTTGGCCACGCACGCCACCGCCGACCCGTCGGCCGCGTAGCGGACGAACGAGAAGGTGTTACCCCGCGCGTCGTCGGCGTCGATCCAGCGGAAGCCCTCAGGCGCCGCGTCCTGCTCCCACAGGGCCGGGGTCTCGCGGTAGAGCTGGTTGAGGTCGCGCACCAGCCGTTGTACGCCCGCGTGCCCGTCGAACTCCAGCACCCACCAGTCGAGCCCGCGCTCCTCCGACCACTCCGAGCCCTGGCCGAACTCGCCGCCCATGAACAGCAACTGCTTGCCCGGATGCGCCCACATGAACGCGAACAGGGCCCTGAGCTGGGCGAACCGCTGCCATTCGTCGCCCGGCATCTTGCCCAGCAGCGAGCCCTTGCCGTGCACGACCTCGTCGTGGGACAACGGCAGCACGAAGTTCTCGGAGTAGGCGTACATGAGCGAAAAAGTCATCTGATGGTGGTGGTACTGCCGAAATATCGGCTCATGTCGTAGATAGCTGAGCGTGTCGTGCATCCAGCCCATGTTCCACTTGAAGCCGAACCCGAGCCCGCCCAGATGCACGGGCCGCGACACGCCCGGCCACGCCGTCGACTCCTCCGCCACGGTCGTGATGCCCGGAGACTCCCGGTAGCAGACGGCGTTCATCTCCTTGAGGAACTCCACCGCGTCGAGGTTCTCCCGGCCGCCGTAGATGTTCGGCGTCCACTCGCCCTCGCGCCGCGAGTAGTCGAGATAGAGCATCGAGGCGACCGCGTCGACCCGCAGCCCGTCGATGTGGAACTCCTTCATCCAGTACAGGGCGTTGGCGACCAGGAAGTTACGCACCTCCCGGCGGCCGAAGTCGAAGACGTAGGTCCCCCAGTCGGGGTGCTCGCCACGGGCGGGGTCGGCGTGCTCGTACAGCGGGGTGCCGTCGAAGCGCGCCAGCGCCCAGTCGTCCATCGGGAAGTGCGCGGGCACCCAGTCGAGCAGCACCCCGATCCCGGCCTGGTGCATCCGGTCCACCAGGTGGCGGAACTCGTCGGGCGTCCCGAACCGGGCCGTCGGCGCGTAGTAGGAGGTCACCTGGTAGCCCCACGACCCGCCGAACGGGTGCTCGGCCACCGGCAGCAGCTCCACATGCGTGAAGCCCATGTCCTGGACATAGTCGACGAGCTGCTCGGCCAGCTCCAGATAGGACAGACCAGGCCGCCACGACCCCAGATGCACCTCGTAGACGCTCCCCGGACCCCGCTGCGCGTCCTTCTCGGCGCGCCCGGCCATCCACGACTCGTCGTCCCAGGTGTAGGCCGAGTGCTCGACCACGGAGGCGGTCTGCGGCGGCACCTCGGTCCGCCTGGCCATCGGGTCGGCCTTGTCCCGCCACACGCCGTCGGCGCCGAGGATGTGGAACTTGTACCGCTCGCCCCGCCCCAGCTCGGGGATGAACAGCTCCCACACGCCGGAACGGCCCAGCGAGCGCATCGGGTAGGCGGTGCCGTCCCAGTGGTTGAAGTCGCCGACGACCCGGACGCCGCGCGCGTTCGGCGCCCAGACGGCGAACGCGGTGCCGTCGACGTCCTCGTGCCGCATCACGCGCGCGCCGAGCACCTCCCACAGCCGCTCGTGGCGGCCCTCACCGATGAGGTGCAGGTCCACCTCGCCCAGCGTGGGCCAGTGGCGGTAGGGATCACGGGCCTGGTACGGCTCGGCGCCGGCGTACTGGACGCTGAAGGAGTAGGAGGGCACCTTGTCGAGCCCCTTGACGGTGATCTCGAAGACCCCGTGGGCCGTGTGCTTGAGATCGTGGGCCGTCCCGTCGTCCAGGACCACGCGCACCCGCTCGGCCAGCGGACGCAGCGTACGGAAGGTGACACCGCCCTCGACGGGATGTGCTCCCAGCACGGAATGCGGATCGTGGTGTGCTCCGCCCGCGAGTCGGTCGAGCTCTGTCCTCATCGGCATGCTCCCACCCTGCCCTACGTCAGTCCTACAACCCAGGCACTGCCCGCATTCACGTAGACAATCACCGAAAGTGCGAAATCTTGGGTTTATCGCGAGCCAGCGACGGGAGTAAATGCCCGCTTTGCGATGGGTTCCGGATGATCTGCGGGGGTGACCCCGGCGACCGGCGCCGGCGTCAAGAGGGGTCGGTCACGGTGGCCCGCCGCCGGTCGAGCGCCGTCCGCACCGAGGCCGCGATCCGGTCGACATCGCCGCGTTCCGCCTCGGGCAGCGGGGCGCCCACCGACGCCCTGAGTGCGCCGGCGGTGTCCAGCAGCCCGGCCGCCTCCTCGTGATGGCCGCCGAGCGCGCGGGCGCCCGCCAAGCCCTCCAGGGCGAGCGCGATCGCGCGCGGATCGTTCACCCGCCGCGCCACCGCCAGCCCTTCTCGCTGCCACTCCAGCGCGGCCACCACGTCCCCGCGCCGCTCGGCGACGAACCCCAGCTCGGCCAGGATCAGCGCCGCCCCCGGCTCGCCCGCCACCTCGCGTACCCAGTCCAACCAGCGGCGCAGCAGCCGTTCCGCCTCATCGAGCCGCCCCTGCCGCCGGGCGACCAAGGCCAGCCCGACCTCGGCGAACTCCTCCAACGGCACATCCGACCGGGCCACGGCCAGCTGCCGGGCCCGCTCGTGCAGCTCCCGCGCCCCGTCGAGGTCCCCGGTCAGCAGCGCCACCCGGCCCAGCCTGGACAGCGCGCCGGACACCTCGCTCCACAGTCCGAGCTCCTCGGCGCCACGCAGCCCGTCGCGCCGCAGGTCGGCGGCCCGTTCGTAGTCGCCGGTAATCTCGGCCAGCGTGCCGAGGTTCTCGGCCGCCCGCATCTCGCCCCACCGGTCGCCCACCTCGCGGAACAGCTCAAGGCCCCGCTCCCCGTCCTGCCGCAGCGCCGCCAGATCGCCGCGCAGCAGCGCCCGCCTGGCCCGCAGGCTCAGGGCCGCCGCCGTGCCCCACCGGTCGGCCAAGGCGAGGAAGGACTCCAGGGCGCTGTCCAGCAACGCGTCGGTGACCACCGGGTCGTCATAGCCGTACAGCGTGAAGGCCAAGAACCACTGCGCCCTGGCCCGGCGCGCCGGATCCGCGATCGCGGCCGGCAGTCGCTCCACACCGGGAGCCCGCCCCTGCCCGGACAGCATCCGCAGCCCGGCCAGCCAGACCCGGGCCTGCGCGTCGTCGGCGACGGCCAGCACCCCCTCCAGGGTCCGCCGCCCCTCGCCGAGCCTGCCGCGCAGCACCCAGTACCAGGCCAGCGCGTTCACCAGCCGGACCGCCTCGTCCGTGGCGCCGAGCCGGAGCGAGGTCTCGATCGCGGCGCGCAGGTTGGCCGCGTCGGCGTCGAGGAGCGCGAGCCAGTGCCGCTGCTCGGGTCCGCGCAGACCAGGATCGGCGCGTTCGGCGAGGTCTGCGTGGTGGCGGGCGTGCCTCAGCCGGACCGCCTCCGTCTCACCCGCTTCGGACAGCCGTTCCAGGCTGTACGCGGCCACCGACTCCAGCAGCCGGTACCTGCCGCCGGGGGTCCGTACCACCAGCGACCTGTCCACCAGCCTGGCCAGCAGGTCGAGCACGTCCAGGCCCGGTTCGGCGCAGATCGCCTCAGCGGCTTCGAGCGTGCAGCCGTCGGCGTGCACGGCCAGGCGCCGCAGCACGACCCGCTCGCCGCTGGTCAGCAGCTCCCAGCTCCAGTCGATCATCGCCCGCAGTGTCCGCTGCCGCGCGGGAGCGCCCCGATGCCCAGTGGCGAGTACCCGGAACCGGTCGTCGAGCCGGGCGGCGAGCAGGCGCGGAGTGAGCGCCCGCAGCCGGGTGGCGGCCAGCTCCAGCGCCAGCGGGATCCCGTCGAGCCGCGCGCAGATCTCCGCCACCCCGTCGTCGCCCGGCCCGATACCCGCCCGGGTGGCGAGCAGCCGCGCGGCGGCCTCCGGCCCGAGTGGCGGCACGCTCCACAGGACCTCGCCGGGCACGCGCAGCGACTCCTGGCTGGTCGCCAGCACGCGCAGCTCGGGCGCGGCCCGCAGCAGCCGCTCGGCCAGCTCGGCGACCTGTTCGACCACGTGCTCGCAGTTGTCGAGGACGAGCAGCGTCGGGCTGGTACGCAGCGCGGCGGCGAGCCGGTCGACCACGGATCCGGGCAGATCATCCCTGACCCCCAGCACCCTCGCCACCACCTCGGCCACCACGCCCTCAGCGGGAGATGCGGACGATGTGGCCGAGGCCAGCTCGACCAGCCACACCCCGCCGGGGAACGGCCGGCCGGGCTCGGCCGCCGCCTCCAGGGCGAGCCGGGTCTTACCGACCCCGCCCGGCCCGGTCAGCGTGACGAGCCGCCCGGCCCCCAACAGCGACCGCACCTCGGCCACTTCCGCGTCCCGGCCGATCAGCTCGGTCAGCGGCGCGGGCAGATTCGTCCCCGGCGGACCGGCGAGCGCTCCGGGCCCACCGGAGTCCCCCAACCCTCCCAAAGGCGCGGGCGGATGGGGGTGCGGCGGGTCCACGGGTGGTGCGGGTGGACGGAGGTGCGGCGGGCCCGCGTGTGGTGCGGGCAAGCGGGAGCGCGTCCGGTCCATGAGGGGCGTGGGTGGGTCGAGGGCTGGGTCCTGGCGGAGGATCGCCGCGTGCAGCGCCGTGAGTTCGGGCGCCGGGTCGATGCCCAGCTCCTCCGCCAGCAGTCCGCGCAGCTGCCCATAACCGGCCAGAGCCTCGCTCTGCCGCCCCGCCCGGTACAGCGCCCGCAGGTGCGCGGCCCGCAGCCGCTCCCGCAGCGGGTGCCCGGCCACCAGCTCGGCCAGTTCGGCCGCCAGCGCCCCATGGTCGCCCAGCTCCAGCCGCGTCTCGGCCAGCTCCTCCAGCGCGACCAGCCGCTGCTCCTCCAGCCGGGCCGCGGCCGCCCTGGCGAAGTCGCCGAACTCGGCGTAGGGAGCCCCCCGCCACAGGCCGAGCGCCTCGGTCAGCAGCGCCTGCCGTACCCGCGCGTCGTCGCTCTGCCCGGCACGGGCGAGCAGGGACCGGAACAGGCCCGCGTCCACCGCCTCCGCGTCCACCGCGAGCAGGTACCCCGGCGGCCGGTAGGCCACCAGTGAGCGGTCGCCGAGCGCCCGGCGCAGCTGGGAGACCTTGACCCGGAGCGCGGCCGGCGCGTCGGCGGGCGGGCGGTCGCCCCACAGGTCCTCGATGAGCCGGTCGGTGGAGACCGGCCGGCCCCGGTGCGCCAGCAGGTCGGCGAGCAACGCCCGGACCTTGGCCTCGGGTACCTGGACCGGCTGCCCGTCCGGCGTCCACACCGACAGGGGGCCCAGCACCCCGAATCTCATCAGCCCCCCATAACAAACTCCGAACCCGACCATAACCCCCGGCCAGCAGTGTGGAAGCCGTCAACGGAAAGGACTGCTCAGCATGCGTATCTCTATCCTCGGCCTGGGCCTCATGGGCCAGGCCCTGGCCCGGACCCTTGTCGGGGCCGGTCATAGCGTCACCGTGTGGAACCGTACGGAAGGCAAGGCAGACGGCCTGGGCGCCACCAGCGTGGCGACCGCGGCGGAGGCGATCGAGGCCAGCCCGCTGGTGATCGTCTGCGTGCTCGACTACGCGGCCGTGCGGGAGCTCCTCGGCTCGGTACGGCTGGACGACCGGGTCCTGCTGAACCTCACCAACGGCCGGCCCGCAGAGGCCCGCGACATGGTGGAGTGGGTGGCCGCGCGCGGCGGCGACTACCTGGACGGCGGCATCATGGCCGTGCCCCAGATGATCGGCACGCCCGGCGCGCTGATCCTCTACAGCGGCTCGCCGACCGCCTTCGAGCGCTACGAGGAGGCGTTGGGCGCGCTGGCCGGGCCCCGCTACCTGGGGGCGGACGCGGGGCTCGCGCCGCTGTACGACCTGGCCATGCTCACCGGCATGTACGGCCAGATCGCCGGGTTCCTGGAGGCGGCGGCGCTGATCGCCTCGGAGAAGCGGCCGGTGGCGGAGTTCACCACGGAGCTGCTGGTGCCGTGGCTGACCGCGATGGCCGGGCAGCAGCCCCGGATGGCGGCGGACATCGAGGCGGGCGCCTACGTGACAAACGTCTCCAACCTGGAGATCAACCAGGTGGGCATGGTCAACCTGATCCGCGCCTTCGAGGAACAGGGGGTGAAGCCGGACCTGCTGCTGCCCATGAGGGACGTCCTCGACCGGCGGGTGGCGGCCGGCCACGGCGCCGAGGGCCTGTCGAGCCTGATCGAAGAGCTGCGTTAGCGGGACGTCAGCGGCGGAAGGCGGCCAGGGGGATGCGGATCCATGAGGGCCGGTTGCGGGCCTCGTAGACCACCTCGTACACCGCCTTCGACAGCTCGAACGCGCGCAACAGCGCCGCGTCCGCCGAGGTGATCACCCCGCCGCCCTCGGTATAGCCCTCCAGGAAGGCGGCCCTGTTGCGGTCGGCCCACTCGGCGGCCCGCTCCTCCAGCGTCTCGGGCTGCGAGTGGTCGGCCAGCAGGTGCCGGGCCGCGTAGTCGAACGAGCGGAGCATCCCGGCCACGTCACGCAGCGGGGACGACAGGGCCCGGCGTTCGGCCAGGGGCTGGCCCGGCTCGCCCTCGAAGTCGAGCACCACCCAGCCGGTCGCGATACGCATCACCTGGCCCAGGTGGTAGTCGCCGTGCACCCGCTGCACGGGCACCTCGACGGTCAGGTCCTCCACCGCGTGATAGGCGGTCTCCAGGGTGTCGACGTGCTCGCGCAGCTCCGGCACCTCGCCCACGGCCCGGCCCAGCCGCCGCCGGAAACCCTCGGCCATTCGCTTGACCTCGTGCACCTCGACCAGGTCCGTGGGGAAGGCGGTGGCCAGCTCGTGATGGACGTGGGCGGTGGCCACGCCGAGCCGGTGCGCCTCGGCGGCGAAGTCGCCCCCGACCTCGCCCGCCGACAGCTCGGGCATCGAGCCGTACAGGTCCCGCACGCTGGCCAGAGCCAGGTCCCAGCCGTCGTTGGCGTTGGAGAGGTATTCCTGCATGATGGCCAGCGTCGTGGCGGTGCCGTCGAGGTCGGTCTCGATCCAGCCGTAGGGCTTGGCGATGTGCGGGGACTCGAGGGCGTCCAGCGCGGTGACGATCTCCAGCTCCGGGTTCACGCCGGGGATCAGGCGGCGGAAGAACTTGCAGATGTAGGCGTCCCCGTACACCAGGGAGGTGTTGGACTGCTCGGCGCCGAGCACCAGGCTGCGCGGTGAGGTGTCGATGGTGACGCCGGGCAGGTGGCGGAAGCGCACGGTGTCCCAGCCGCAGCCCTCGGCCATGCACTCCAGGACCCAGTGGGTCAGGGCTTGGTCGTGGACGGCGTCGTAGACGTACCACTCGGGATGGTCGGGGCCGCCTTCGAAGGCGTAGGGGCCGTGCGTGCCGATCAGCGCGTGTTTCAGCCGGTCGGGCAGCTCGGTCCGCATACCGAGCAGGATCTGGTAGCGGTCTCTCGACGCTCCCTGCCAGACGGACACGATCAGGTGGCGGAGGCCGGGGTCGTCGGCGTCGATCACGACGTCCGACTCGATCGACAGTGAGTCGATCGCGCGCCCCTTGCCGCCGAACCATCGTTGGCGACTGATCCATGCGGCAAGGAGCTCGTCAAGCACGTCTTACTCCTCCTGGGTGATGGCCGGTGGGAGTGTGAACCAATAGAACCCATGCCCGGGAAGCGTCAAAAGATACGGAAGTTCGCCAATTGCCGGGAATGGAACTCCACCCATCGTCTCAACGGGTGAGACGCCGACGAATCTGCGCAGGTCCAGCTCGACTGGCTGGGGGAAGCGCGAGAGGTTGTTGACGCACAGCATCCGGTCGTCGCCCAGCTCGCGGACGAACGCCAGCACGCTCGGGTTGGAGGAGTTGAGCTCGGTGAACTCACCCAGGCCGAACACCGGGTGCCGCTTGCGAATCTCGATCATGCGCTTGGTCCAGTGGAGCAGCGAGCCGCCGTTCTTCTGGTGCGCCTCGACGTTGAGCCCCTGGTAGCCGTAGATCGGGTCCATGATGACCGGCAGGTAGAGCCGCCCCGGGTCGCAGTCGGAGAACCCGGCGTTGCGGTCGGGGTCCCACTGCATGGGCGTGCGTACGCCGTCGCGGTCGCCGAGCCAGATGTTGTCGCCCATGCCGATCTCGTCGCCGTAGTAGAGCACCGGCGAGCCGGGCAGCGACAGGAGCAGCGCGGTGAACAGCTCGATCTGGTTGCGGTCGTTCTCCAGCAGGGGCGCCAGGCGCCGCCGGATGCCGACGTTGGCCCGCATGCGCGGGTCCTTGGCGTACTCGGTGTACATGTAGTCGCGTTCCTCGTCCGTGACCATCTCGAGCGTCAGCTCATCGTGGTTGCGGAGGAAGATCCCCCACTGGCAATGTTCCGGAATCTTGGGGGTTTGGGCCAAGATTTCGGAAATGGGGTAGCGCGACTCCCTGCGTACGGCCATGAAGATGCGCGGCATCAGCGGGAAGTGGAACGCCATGTGGCACTCGTCGCCCCCGCCCACCGGGTCGCCGAAGTACTCGACCACGTCGGAGGGCCACTGGTTGGCCTCGGCGAGCAGCACCCGGTCGTTGTAGAGCCGGTCGACCTCCTTGCGGATCCGCTTGAGGTAGTCGTGCGTGCGCGGCAGGTTCTCGCAGTTGGTGCCCTCCTCCTCGAAGAGGTACGGCACGGCGTCGAGGCGGAACCCGTCGATGCCCAGGTCGAGCCAGAAGCGCAGCACCTCCAGCATCGCGTCCTGCACGGCCGGGTTCTCGTAGTTGAGGTCCGGCTGGTGGTGGAAGAAGCGATGCCAGTAGTACTGGCCGCGAACCTGGTCATAGGTCCAGTTGGACGTCTCGGTGTCGATGAAGATGATCCGGGCGTCGGGATAGCTGCTGTCGTTGTCCGACCAGACGTAGAAGTCGCCGAACGGCCCCTCCGGGTCATGGCGCGCGGCCTGGAACCAGGGGTGGGCGTCGCTCGTGTGGTTCATCACCAGGTCGGCGATGACCCGCATGCCGCGTTTGTGGGCCTCGTCGACGAGCTTCACGAAGTCTCCGAGATCGCCGAACTCCGGCAGGATCTTCATGAAGTCGGCGATGTCGTAGCCGCCGTCGCGCAGCGGTGACTCATACAGCGGCAACAGCCACAGGCAGTCCACGCCGAGCCACTGGAGATAGTCGAGCTTGCTGATCAGGCCCTTGATGTCACCGGTGCCGTCGCCGTTGGAATCGGCGAAGCCCCTGATCAGAACCTCGTAGAAGACCGCGCGCTTGTACCAGTAGGGGTCGCGCGGCTTCTCCTCGTCGAAGGGGTTGGGAATGGGTGTGGAGCTCATGAGCACTCCCTTGGGCTCATGAAGGAGGCGCTTTCACACACGTTGAAGACTCCCCGCTGAATTCTGTGTTCTACCGTGGCGCGGCTCGTACGGTGAAGATGTGGGCTGGCTGGATGTGGGGGTCGAGGCGAACGTAGTTGTTCTGCCGCCAACGATACGACTCGCCCGACAGCTCGTCGTCGACGACGAACTCGGCATTCCAGTCGAGGCCGAGGGCCGGCATGTCCAGTTCGACCGCCGCCTCGTGGGTGTGGTGTGGGTCGAGATTGACAACCGCCAGGACGACATCGCCCAGCCCGTGCCGTCGTGTGGCGGGGTCATAGGCGCCCGGCAGGCGCTTGGAGAAGCACACCAAGTCCGGTTGGTCGACCCGGTGGAACCGTAGATTACGCAACTCCTGCAGCGCCGGATGTGCTCTTCGGAACAAATTCAGGTGCGTGATGAAGGGCGCCAGGCTCCACCCTGCCCGCTCTGCCTCCACCCAGTCCCGCGGTTTGTACTGATATTTCTCACTATCGAGATATTCCTCACTACCCGGACGGACAGGGACATTCTCCCCAAGCTCGTACCCGGAATAGACGCCCCAGGTGGGTGAGGCGAGCGCGGCGAGCACGGCACGGATCCGGAAAGCAGGATTTCCTCCGTGTTGCAGGTATTCGTGAAGAATATCCGGTGTGTTAACGAACACATTGGGCCGCAGGAAGTACGACGTCTCCCCGGACAGCTCGGCGAGGTAGGTCTCCACGTCGTGCTTGGAGTTCTTCCACGTGAAGTACGTGTAGGACTGGTGGAAGCCCACCTTGGCCAGCGTCTGCAGCATCGCCGGGCGGGTGAACGCCTCGGCCAGGAAGATCACGTCCGGGTCGGTCGCGTGGATGTCGGTCAGCAGCCGCTCCCAGAACCCCACCGGCTTGGTGTGCGGGTTGTCCACCCGGAAGATCCGTACGCCGTAGTCCATCCAGTGCCGCAGGACCCGTCTCACCTCGGTGTAGATGCCCTCGGGGTCCTTGTCGAAGTTGACCGGGTAGATGTCCTGGTACTTCTTCGGCGGGTTCTCGGCGTAGGCGATCGTGCCGTCGGCCCTGATCGTGAACCACTCCGGGTGCTCCTTGACCCACGGATGGTCGGGGGAGCACTGCAACGCGAAGTCGAGCGCGACCTCCATGCCCAGCTCGCGGGTGCGGGCGGTGAACTCGGCGAAGTCCTCAATCGTCCCCAGGTCGGGATGGATCGCGTCGTGGCCGCCGTCGACGGAGCCGATCGCCCAGGGCGATCCCGGCTCGTCGGGCTCGGGGCTCAGGGTGTTGTTGCGCCCCTTGCGGAAGGTGTGGCCGATGGGGTGGATGGGCGGCAGGTAGACGACGTCGAAGCCCATCTTGGCGATCGCGGGCAGACGCTTGGCCGCGGTCTGGAAATTTCCGGACTTGGAGACGCCGGACTCGTTGACGACCGCGCCCTCGGACCTGGGGAAGAACTCATACCACGAGCCGTACAGGGCCCGGCGCCGGTCCACCCTGATCGTCCGCGGCCGGGCCCTGGTCACCAGGGCGCGCAGCGGGTGCGCCGCCAGCAGCGCCGCCGTCTCCGGCAACTGCGCGATGGACAGCCGGGCCCTGGGGTCGAGCTGCTCGTCGCGGAGCGTGGCGGCGACGGCCAGCAGCGCGGCGCGGTGACCGCACGTGCTGTCGCCGTTGCCGTTGCCGTTGACCTTGCCGTTGACCTTGGCGGATGGCTTGGTCGCCGACGACGTGGTCGTCCGGCCGGTCCTGGTGTGGGCCGCGGGATGCCCGTTCCCATGGCTGGGCTCGGGACAGTCTGCCTGCCGTACGGCCTTGGCGGCGCGCTCGAACAGCCGGGCGCCCTCCTCGCACATGAGATCGCTGTCCATGCCCCGCGGGATCTTGATCTCCGCGTCGTGCAGCCAGGTAGCGATGGGGTCGCTCCACGCCTCCACCCTGAACAGCCAGTCACCCTCGGCCGGCAGGCACACGTCGAGGCCCCACCTGTCGGTGCCCGGCGCGAGCTCGCGCATCGGTCTCAGGCGGCCTCGCTGCCCATCGGGCGTGGTGAGCACAACGCCCGCGGCCACGGCGTCGTGGCCTTCTCTGAACACGGTCGCCGAGACCTGAAAGGTCTCGCCGGCGACCGCCTTGGCGGGCCACTGCCCGCAGTCGACGACGGGGGAGATGTCCGTGATGGGAATTCGTCCGATCATCGCATTTCAAGGTTGCGACGGCACGCTCGGTACCGCCGGAGGCTTCCGTGGTAGGAACGATCCTTGCATGTAAATTGTGGGCAGCAGTGGAGGACCTCCCGAGTGTCACCAGGAGAACCAACATTGGTGGAAGTTGCCCCAATATTTCCTCTTCATGCTTCTTCTCGGAAGGGGTTTGAACGGCCTTGCTGAAGGTGAGGGACTGAGAGGTCCCTCCTAGCCCATAGGGTTCGAAAACGTGAGAGCAATCCGCCGGTTCACCGTCCGCACTGTCCTGCCCGCGGAGTTGGCCGCCCTCGGCGAGCTCGTGCACAACTTGCGCTGGTCATGGCACCCGGAGACGACCGACCTCTTCGCCGAGGTCGACCCCCGTCTCTGGGAGCAGGTAGGGCACGACCCCGTCGCCCTCCTGGGCGCCGTCGACCACGCCAGGCTGGCCGAGCTGGCCGCCGACCGCCGCTTCCTGCGCCGTCTCGCCGATGCCGCCGACGACCTGCGCGAATACATCACCGCGCCGCGTTGGTACCAGACGCTGCCCGACGCCGCGCGCGCCATCGCCTACTTCTCCCCCGAGTACGGCATCGCCGCCGCGCTCCCTCAATACTCCGGCGGCCTGGGCATCCTGGCCGGCGACCACCTCAAGACCGCCAGCGACCTGGGCGTGCCGATCCTCGCGGTCGGCCTGCTGTATCGCCACGGCTACTTCACCCAGTCACTCTCCCCGGAGGGCTGGCAGCTGGAGCACTACCCGTCACTCGACGCGGGCGGCCTGCCGCTGACCCTCCTGAAGGAGGAGGACGGCACGCCCGTCAAGATCCGCATCGCCCTGCCCGCTGAGCGGGTGCTGCACGCGCAGATCTGGGTGGCGCAGGTGGGCCGGGTGCCGCTGCTGCTCCTGGACTCCGACGTGGCCGACAACGACGCCGCGGCCCGCGACGTCACCGACCGCCTCTACGGCGGCGGCACCGACCACCGGCTGCTGCAGGAGCTGCTCCTGGGCGTCGGCGGCGTACGGGCGATCCGCGCCTACTGCCGCATCACCGGGCACGCCGAGCCCGAGGTTTTCCACACCAACGAGGGCCACGCCGGCTTCCTCGGCCTCGAACGCATCCGCGAGCTGACCGAGTCCCGCCTCTCCTTCGACGAGGCGCTGGAGGCCGTGCGCGCGGGCACGGTCTTCACCACGCACACGCCGGTTCCGGCGGGCATCGACAGGTTCCCCGTCGACATGATCGAACGCCAGTTCGGCGGCGACAACGCCTGGCCGACCGTGCCCGTCGAGCGCATCCTCGCGCTCGGCGCCGAGGACCAGCCCGGCCGGTTCAACATGGCGATCATGGGCATGCGGCTGGCCCAGCGCGTCAACGGCGTCTCCGTGCTGCACGGCGCGGTCAGCCGCGAGATGTTCAAGAGCCTGTGGCCGGGCTTCGACGTCGACGAGGTGCCGATCGGCTCGATCACCAACGGTGTCCACGCGCCCACCTGGGTCGGCCGTGAGCTCATGGAGCTGGCCGGCCGCGAGCTGCCCTCGCTGATCGAGCGGGCGCGCGGCTGGGAGGGCGTCCAGAAGGTCGCCGACTCGGACCTCTGGGACATCAGGGGCACGCTCCGGCGGCGGCTCGTCGAGGGGGCCAGAGACAGGCTGCGCAAGGCGTGGCGCGACCGCGGTGCCTCCGACGCCGAGCTCGGCTGGATCGACGACGTGCTCGACCCCGACGTGCTGACGATCGGGTTCGCCCGGCGTGTGCCGTCCTACAAGCGGCTCACGCTCATGCTGCGCGACGCCAAGCGCCTGTCGCAGCTGCTGCTCGACGCCGACAAGCCGGTCCAGATCGTGATCGCGGGCAAGGCGCACCCCGCCGACGAGGGCGGCAAGAAGCTGATCCAGCAGATCGTCAAGTTCGCCGACCGGCCCGATGTGCGGCACCGCATCGTGTTCCTGCCCGACTACGACATGGCGCTCGGCCAGCTGCTCGTCCAGGGCTGCGACGTGTGGCTGAACAACCCGCTCCGGCCGCTGGAGGCCTCCGGCACCTCGGGGATGAAGTCGGCGCTGAACGGCGGGCTCAACCTGTCGATCCGCGACGGCTGGTGGGACGAGTGGTACGACGGCACCAACGGCTGGGCCATCCCCACGGCCGACGGGGTGACCGATCCCGACCGGCGCGACGAGCTGGAGGCCGCCGCCCTTTACGACCTGATCGAGAACGAGGTGGCCGACCGCTTCTACGACCGGGCCGGTGACGGGCTGCCGCGCCGCTGGCTGGAGATGGTCAAGCACACGCTCACCTCGCTCGGCCCCAAGGTGCTCGCGGGCCGGATGCTCCGCGACTACGTGGTCGGCCTCTATCTGCCCGCCGCACGGTCCGCCCGCGCGCTGTCGGCGGACTCCTCGGCTGCTGCCAAGGCGTTCGCGGCCTGGCGCGTACGCGTCACGCGGGCCTGGCCGGGCGTCCGGGTCGAGCACGTGGAGTCGTCGGGCATCGGCGACGCGCCTGAGGTCGGCGCGGCGCTCGAACTGCGCGCCACGGTCGCGCTCGGCGACCTGGAGCCGGGCGACATCCTGGTCGAGGCCGCCTACGGCCGGGTCGGGCCGCACGACGAGCTGATCCACCCCGCCTACATCGAGCTGCGGACCGAGGGCGCCGACGACGACGGCCGGGCCCACTACGTGGGTGAGGTGCCGCTGGACCGTACCGGCGCGTTCGGCTACACGGTCCGCGCGGTCCCGCATCACCCGCTGGCCGCCTCCCGCGCCGAGCTCGGCCTCATCACCGTTCCCGAGGAGCCCGCCGGTATGACGAACGGCATGCTCCGGTGAACGTGGTGAGCGGGCCGGGTGGGCCGTGCAATAGGGAAAACGCTGGAGGAGCGTCATAATCGGGACCGTGGACGACAGCGCGAACGGCCTGCGGGCAGACACTCTGGTGGCGACGGTCCGCGGCGTGCTTCCGTCCCTGACTCCGGCCGCGCAGACCGTCGCCCGGCTCATCCTGGAAGATCCGGCGACGGTGGCCCGGAGCACGATCACCGAGCTGTCCGCCGCCTCGGGCACCAGCGAGGCGACGATCGTACGTACGGCCAGGCTCCTGGGCTTCGCCGGCTACCCGCAGCTGCGCCTGGCCCTGGCGGCGGCGGCCGCCCAGCCGGACCGGCTGGTGCCGGGCGACCTGGCGCCCGACGACCCGCTGTCGGAGGTCATCCAGAAGGTGGCCAGGGCCGAGTCGGAGGCGATCAACGACACGGTCGCCCAGCTCACCTCCGAGCGCCTCGGCCTGGTCGTCGACGCGATCGTCGGCGCCCGGCGGGTGGACGCCTACGGCGTGGGCGCCTCGGGCCTGGTCGCCGAGGACGTGGCGCAGAAGCTGCTGCGCATCGGCCTGTCCAGCCACGCCTTCCAGGACGCCCACCTGGCGCTGACCAGCGCCGTGCTGCTCAAGCCCGGCGACGTGGCGATCGGCATCAGCACCTCGGGCGAGACGCCCGACGTGCTCGAACCGCTGTCGAGGGCGGGGGAGGCCGGCGCGACGACCGTCGCCATCACCAACAACCCCCGCTCGTCGATCGCGGAGCTGGCCGAACACGTGCTGATCTCGGCCGGGCGCGAGACGGAGTTCCGTCCCGGCGCCCTGGCCAGCCGGATCAGCCAGCTCCTCGTCGTCGACTGCGTGTTCGTCGGCGTCGCCCAGCGCACCTTCGACTCCTCTCAGGAGGCGTTGCAGAGCACCAGGCGCGCCGTCAAGGAGTTCACCAGGCGAGCGACACCCGCACGTCGTCAGCCTTGACGAACATCACCCGGTGCCCGAACTGGATCTGCAGGTACTTCGTCTCGCCCTTGACCACCTTGTGGCTCGCCTCGTCGAAGGTGACCGCCCGGTAATACTCGGTGGCCGCCTTCCCGGCCAGGGTGTACTTCTCACCGGCCGAGAACGTGTACTGCAGCGGGGTCACCGCCTGGTACGGGATGTCGGCCGGGTAGGCCTCCTGCTCCGGGTAGGCCCTGCCGTACACCGGGACGGTCGCGAGACCCGGCTTGGGCGTGACCACCAGGCCCGCGGACGGGACGGCGGTCGGCGCGGAGCGCGGGTTGTAGAACCAGCCCTTCTGGCCGAGGTACCAGATCGCGGTCCAGTCGCCCTGCCGGTCGGCGACGGCGAACCGCTGGCCGGTGCTCGCCCTGGCGCTGTGGTCGTACACGCTGTAGAGCGAGTCGTTGGTGCCCGTCGGGTGCTTGCCGATGTCCTTGATCAGCGGCGCGTCGTCACGCGGCTCGGTGCGCAGCCACACGGTCCCGGCGGGGAGCGGCGGGCAGGCGGCCTCCGGGTTCTTGCGGTCGCAGCCGTAGAAGTACGGCTTGTTGGTGGCGAAGTCGGGCCTGATCATGATGGAGCCCGCCTTGGGGCCGCCGAAACCATGCAACGGCGCGCCGATCAGGTCGAAGTAGTGCTTCCAATCCCAGAACGGGCCCGGGTCTTCGTGCATGCCCCGTACCGTGGTCGGCAGCGTGCCCGGGACGTTGTCGTGGCCCAGGATGTGCGCCCGGTCCAGGGGCACGTCGTACCTGGCCGCCAGGTATCGCACGAGCTTGGCGGACGAGCGGTACATCGCCTCGGTGTACCAGGTGCTGCCCTCGGCCAGGAAGCCCTCGTGCTCGATGCCGATCGACTTGGCGTTGATGTACCAGTTGCCGGCCTGCCAGGCGACGTCCTTGCCCTTGACGTGCTGGGCGATGTGGCCGTCGGTGGAGCGCACGGAGTACTGCCAGCTCGCGCCGTAGTTGACGTCCTGGTTCATCTTGATCGACGGGAGGAAGTAGCCCTCCATGTCATGGATGATGATGTACTGGATCTTCTGGCTGGCGGGCCGGTCGGCCAGGTCGTAGTGCCCGTAGTCGCCGTTCGGCTTCTGCGCGTAGGCCGACGGGATCCACTCGCAGGAGATCGACCTCGGGCACTCGACGCCGTCGCGGCGCGGCGGCCGGAGGCCGAGCTTCTCCAGCCACTTCTCGATCCGCTCCAGGCCGGGGATCGGCGTGAGCTTGACCTGCTGCCCGTCGTCGGTCACCCGCTCGGCGCCGTCCTCGATGGTGCTGTAGACCTCGTCGGCGAAGACCTTGGCCGCCTCGGACTCGTCGGCGCCCGAGTATTTGGCGACCGCCCCGTACCACTGGGCCGGGTCCGTGCTCAGTGGCGCGCCGATCGACTTCTGGTAGTCGGCCAGGAGCGCCGCGCCGCCCCTGATGTTCGTGGCGGCGTCGGACCGCAGCGCCTCGTGGCTCGCGCCGGTCAGCTGGGCGGCCTTCTCCATGGTCCTGAGCGAGGCCGGGATCTCGATGGGCGCGACCGCCGTCGCGGCCGGGGCCAACGGCCGGCTCTCGTCGCCGCGCGCGTCCTCCTCACCCTCGCCGTGGTGATTGGACCCGGTGTAGGCGGCGGCGTCGGTCAGGTGCATGGGGCCGAAGCCGGCGTCGTTGCTGGGCTGCCCGGCGTGGGCGTCCCAGCGCGACTCCAGATAGGAGACACCGAGCAGGACGCTCTCCGGAACCTGGAACTCCTTGGCGGCCGCGGCGAACGCCGCCTGCCGATCGGGGGGTTGCTCGGCAGTGGTGCCGGCCGCGGCCGTCATGTTGACTAATGGCAGCAAGGCGACCACCGCGATCGCCAGTGCTCTGCGCATCTACTGCTCCTCGACTGGGGGAATATCGGAGTCAGCGTCTCAACAATTTCCTTCTTCGGCGAGAGTTTTGCGAAGACATTTTTCAGCATCTGACGCCCTAGGGTGGGGCGGGTGACGTCGATCGTGACCGGTGCGGCCGGATTCATCGGCCGCGCGCTGACGTCGGCCCTGCTCGCGTCCGGCTCCCCGGTCGTCGCCGTCGACCGCCTGGCCGTCGAGGAACGACCCGGACTGACCGTGATCACGGCCGACCTGCTGGACCTGGCGCCGGGGGCCTTCTCCGGCGCGGACGCGGTCTACCACCTGGCCGGGTGCGCGGGCGTGCGCGACACCGATCCCGAGATCGCCTGGCGGCGTCATCGGGACAACGTGCTCGCGGGCGCGCGGGTGCTGGCCCTCACGCCACCCGGCGTCCCGCTCCTGATCACCTCCTCCAGTTCGGTGTACGGCGGAGCGTCCCACGGCCGGCCCAGCGCGGAGACCGACCCGGTCCGCCCCATCGGCGGCTACGCCACGAGCAAGGTCGCCTTGGAAAAGCTCTGCCTGGACCGCCCCGACGTCACGATCGTCCGGCCGTTCACCGTCGCGGGGGAGGGGCAGCGGCCCGACATGGCGCTGTCGCTCTGGTTGCGCGCCGCCCAGGAGGGCCGCCCGCTGCGCGTGCTCGGCTCGCTCGACCGTACGCGTGACGTCACCGACGTACGCCAGGTCGCCCGCGCGATGATCGAGCTCATCGGCGCGCCCGGCATCGTGAACCTCGGCACAGGCCGCGGCCACACCCTGCGGGCCATGGCGGAGGCGGTCGCCACGGTGACCGGAGCCGGTCTCACCTTCGACGTCGTGCCCGCCCCGCCCGACGAGCCCGGCGACTCACTGGCCGACACCCGCCGCCTCCGCTCGCTGCTCGGCTGGACGCCGCGTACCGATCTACTGGACCTGGTTCAGCGTCAGCAGCTTGTAATGTCCTGAGCATGGGTGATTTCGTACGCGTTGAAGTGGCCGACCAGATCGCCACGATCCGGCTTGACCGTCCCAAGATGAACGCCCTCAACAGTCAGATGCAGCACGAGCTCGGCGAAGCGGCCCGAGCCGTCGACGCCGATCCCGAAGTGCGCGCCGTCGTCGTCTACGGCGGCGAGCGGGTCTTCGCGGCCGGCGTCGACATCAAGGAGATGGTCGTCATGTCCTATGCCGACATGGCCGCCCACTCCCGCGGCCTCCAGGGCTGCTTCACCGCGGTGGCCGCCATCGGCAAGCCCGTCATCGCCGCCGTCACCGGCTACGCGCTGGGCGGCGGTTGCGAGCTGGCCCTGTGCGCCGACTTCCGGGTGGCCGGCGAGTCGGCCAAGCTGGGCCAGCCGGAGATCCAGCTCGGCCTCATCCCCGGCGCGGGCGGCACCCAGCGCCTGCCGCGCCTGATCGGCCCCGCGCGGGCCAAGGACCTCATCTACTCCGGCCGCCACGTGGCCGCCGCCGAGGCGCTGTCGATCGGGCTGGTGGATCGGGTGGTGCCCGACGCGGAGGTCTACGCGGCGGCTCTGGCTTGGGCGGGGACCTTCACGGGCGGACCCGCCGTGGCGCTGCGGGCCGCCAAGCAGGCGGTGGACCAGGGGGTGGAGGTCGATCTGGATACGGGGCTGGAGATCGAGCGGCTGCAGTTCTCGGGTCTCTTCGCGACGGACGACGCCAAGATCGGGATGCGGGCGTTCACGGACAAGGCCGAGCCGAAGTTCACCGGCCGCTGACGGGTGACCGCTTCGGGCGGCCGGAGTCGGTGTCGGTCGCCCTTAGCGGTGCCGAAGTCGGTGTCGGTCGCCCTTGGCGGTGCCGGGGTCTGCGTCGGTCGCCCTTGGCGGTGGTGGCCGGGGTCGGTGTCGGTCGCCCTTAGGCGTGGCGGCCTGGGATGACGACGGTCGTGAGTGCCCGGGGCCGGAGGGTGACGGTCCCACCGGTGACCGGACTCGCGGTGAGCGCGTTGGCGTTGTCGGTCACGTACGCGGTGGCCCGGCCGTACACACCCTGCCACGTCACGGCGGCGGTGCCGGTGTTGAGCACCTCGACCACCTGGGAGCCGTCGGGGTTGCGGAAGGCTGAAACTTTCAGCGCCGGATCGGCCGCCGTCGCGTCCAGCCGTACCGCGCCCGGCCGGATGAACCGGCTGTAGGCCGCCAGCGCCCACAGCCGCTTGGAGACGTGATACGTACCCGCGGCCTCGTCGATCTGGAGCAACGCCCGGGTGGCGCCGCGCGAGGCGCCCAGCCAGTAGACGTAGCCGCTGACGTTACCGAGCGTGAGCGCGTCATGGACGGCCCCCGCGATCGTGAAGCCGTCGTAGCCGCTGCCGTCGTCCCAGTTCTCGTTCCAGGTGGAGCCGTTGGGGTTCCACTCCGACATCCAGGTGTTTCCGCTGGTCGGCAGCGGGCCGTCCACCGGGCTGGCGTAGGTGTGGCCGGTGTGCGTCCGCACCCAGCGGCGCGCCTCGGGGTCGGCCTCGATCGCGGCCGTGTACGCCTTGGCCTCGGTCCAGCCGAAGGAGTCGCAGCAGGCCACCTTGAGGCCCTTGACGCCCTTGGCGATCGGGCCGAGCACCTTGACGAACTCGGCGGCCTGCTGCGGGGTGAACCGCATGGAGGCGTACGTCGCCGTCCAGTCAGGCTCGTTGGTGAAGCCGAGGTCGGTGATCCTGATGCCCTCTCGGGCGTAGAACTTCGCGTATTGCACCAGGTAGCGGGCATAGGCTTGCCGCCACTCCGGCTTGAGCGTGCCGCCGTTCTTGTCGTCGCCGTTGTCCTTCATGTAGGCGGGCGCGCTCCAGGCGTCGGCGTAGAACCGCTCGACCCCGTACCCCTTGGCCGCCTTCGCCACCCAGACCTGGCTGTTGTCCTCGCCGTCCCACACGTACTTGGGCGGCGCGCCGGGCCCGCCCGGGTCTTCCGGCTGGATGGAGGCCATCTGGTCGTACGGGCTGCCCACGGGGGCGGAGCCGATGCCGAGCCGCAGAATGCTGAGCCCGGCGCCCTTGTCGCGGTCGAACCACAGGTCGAGGATCTCGCGCCGCTGCTCCTCGCCGAGCGCCTTGACCAGCTCGTTGCGGCGGAACGCCTGGGAGATCCCGAACCCGTCGATCCGCTGATGCCGGACGCGCTCGCGCACGGTAATGGCCGGGGGATCCGCCGGGGCTGGGGACTGGATGATGGGTAGACCGAGCAGGGTGACCGCGACAACGCCTCGTAACATGCCGCCTCCGAAACTTTCGAAACTATCGTGATAATTTCGCCCTCGGAACCGTAAACACCCACAGCCCCTTCGTCAACCTCGCCCCCACCGCCTGCTGCCCGCCCGTCCACAAGGCTCCGCCCGCGCGCGCTTCGCCACTGGCTGGCCGGGCCTGCCACGCCTCAGCCTTCGCCGGGATGGTCGGCGTCCCAGTGGGCGCGAGCGTCTTGCATGGCGTCCTTGTGCTCGCGCGACCAGTCGGCCAATTGCTGGATGGCTCCCGCGAGGCTGCGCCCCATCGGCGTCAGACGGTACTCGACCTGCGGTGGAATCGTCGGGTACGCCGTGCGTTCGGCCAGCCCGTCCCGGCACAGCCGCCGCGTGGTCAGCGTCAGCATCCGCTGAGAGATGCCGGGTATCGCCCGGTGCAGTTCACGGAAACGCCGTACCCCCTTGGCCAGTTCCACCACCACCAGCACCGTCCACTTGTCCCCGATGCGGTCGAGCACCTCCCGGATGCCGCAGTCATCGTCCCCGCACGGGCCCCCTACCTGGGGTGTTACCTGCGTGTGCGCGACTGACATAAAAGTGCCTCCTTACGGCGAGTGTCCGCTCTCGCCCATGCTTCACCTGGCAGAACCACACTAAGGAGTCTCATGATTGTCGTTACGGGTGTGTCCGGCGGGCTGGGCGGGGCAATTCTCGGCGAGCTGCGGGCCGTGCCGGGGGTGGAGGTGGCCGGGGCCAGCAGCTCGGGTGACGGCACAACGGTTCGGCACGCCGACTTCGACCGGCCCGAGACCCTGGAGCGGGCGTTCGCGGGGGCGCGGGTGCTGATGTTCGTGTCGGCCGGCTACGCCGAGGATGACGTCGTGCTGGCCCGGCACGGCGCGGTCGTGCGGGCGGCGGCCGACGCAGGTGTCGATCATGTGATCTACACCAGCCTGGCCGGGTCGGGAGAGCGGCTCACGATCGCCCTGGCTCACCGGTGGACCGAGGCGCGGCTGGCCGAGGCACCCTTCGACGTCACGGTGCTGCGCAATGGGCTGTACGCCGAGATCCCCGCAGGGCTGGCGCTGTTCGGCGCCGCGGCGGCGGCTGAGAGTGGGGTGTTCGCGGCGCCTTTCGGCGAGGGTCGGGTGTCGGTGGTGGCCAGGCAGGACCTGGCGACCGTGGCCGCGCGCGTGGCGGCGCAGGCATGGCGGGACGTGACCTCCGGAGGGGCGCGGCGGCACGCGGGCCGGACGTACGAGCTGGAAGGGCTGAGCACCGTGGGCGGGCACGACTTGGCGGAGGTGTTGTCCGAGGTCATGGGGCGGAACATCACCTACCAGACGGTGCCGCTGAGCCAGGCGCGGGCAGGGCTGGCAGGGCTGGAGGAGTACCAGGTGGGCCACTCGATCTCGACCTTCGCCAACATCGGCGCGGGCCTGCTGGAGGCCAGGCGCAGCGACCTGCCCACGTTCGTGGACACGCCGCGGCCGGCCCGTGACCTGATCGCGGAGGCCGTGCGGTCGGGGATCAGCTCTGGAGACCGGTCCGCATCAACACGATGAGCACGAGCCCCTCCGCTCGCGCTGGTCGAGTTGGAGCGAGCCGTGCCTGCTTTGCGTACTCCGCGCGGGTTCCTCGCGCACCCCACAGACAGGTGAACCGTGTCAGCCCCGGCCGAGGACGCAGAACTCGTTGCCCTCCGGGTCGGCCAGGACCTTCCACGAAACATCGCCCTGGCCGACGTCGGCGGTCGTGGCGCCCAGCGTCCGTAGCCGGGCCACCTCCGCCGCTTGATCGTCAATGGGGTCCGGCAGCAGGTCGAGATGGATGCGGTTCCACACGGTCGGCGCGCCGGGCGTGCGAAGGAACTCCAGATATGGGCCGACGCCCTTGGCGGCGCGCAGCCGGGCATGATCGTCGGTGACCTCGTGCAGGGTCCAGTCCAGCGCCTCGTCCCAGAACCGGGCCATGGCCCGCGGATCGGCGCAGTCGACCACCACCGCGGCGATCGGCCCGGTGTCCCGGTAGATCTCCCGAGGCTCCAGCACGCAGAACACGTTGCCCTCCGGGTCGGCCAGGACCGTCCACGGGACGTCGCCCTGGCCCACGTCGGCGGGCGTCGCACCGAGCTCCTTCAGGCGCGCCACCAACTCCGCCTGATGGGCGGCAGAGGTGGTGGCGAGGTCGAGGTGCACGCGGTACTTCACCGTTTCGGGGTCCGGGACGGCGACGAGATCGATGTAGAAGGCGTCGGGGTCCGGCCAGGCGAAGCCCTCGGGTTCGAGGTTGGTCACGCCGGGTCCCTCGCTGGAAACGCCCCAGCCGAGCGCCTCCGCCCAGAACCGGCCGAGCGCCGAGTCATCCCGAGCCTTGAAATTCACCTGAACAAGTCGCAGCGCCATGCCGCCGATCATATGCCCAGGTAAATGGGCGTTATGAATCATTAAGCGGGCCGTACACCAGTCCCGTCTCGCGGTCGCGAACCGCCGGTGCTTCGCTTCGGGCGCTCCAGGGAGCAAATAACCAAGACGATGCCGGGAGCCGCTGATACGGCGCCCACACCGCGCTAACAGCGGCCCTCGGACAGTCATGCGCCGCCGTGTCAGCGGCCGCGTCAGCTCGGCAACGGCCCGATATCAGAGCGGTCGGCGATCGTAAACGCCATGAACGGTTCAGCGCCTGTCCGTTCAGCCGGATCTCATAACAGATTTAAGGGAGCACGCCACCATGTCCATCACCGTTACCGGCCAGGACCGCCCGGAGTTGCGGCAGGCCATCGAAGAGATCGTCGATTCCGGTTTCACCGGGGTGCAGCTGCGCGTGCACGATGAGCGGGGTGAGTGGGTCGGCAGCGCCGGGGTGCGCGAGCTGGGCCAGAGCGAGAAGCCGCCGACGAACGGGTGGTTCCGGATCGGCAGCGCCACCAAGACCTTCGTCGCGACCCTGGTGCTGCAGTTGGTGGCCGAGGGCAAGATCGGGCTGGACACCCCGGCGGATGACTACCTGCCCGAGTTCGGCTTGGACCGGCGGATCACGGTGCGGATGCTGCTGCAGCACACCAGCGGGGTGTTCAACTACACCGGCGAGTACTTCGAGGACGGGACGGTCGTGCCGGGGGTCACCTGGGCGGGCCAGGCGTGGGTGGAGACCCGGTTCAAGACCTACCAGCCCGAAGAGCTGGTACGGCTGGCGTTGTCCAAGCCGGCGCGGTTCGAGCCGGGGACGGACTGGAGCTACTCCAACACCAACTACGTGCTGGCCAGGCTGCTGATCGAGAAGGTCACCGGCCGCTCGTTCGCCGAGGAGCTGCGGCGGCTGATCCTGGAGCCGCTCGGGATGTCGGACACCATGGCGCCGGGCACCTCGACGGAAATCCCCGAGCCGCACGCCCACAGCTACTACCGCTACGAGGAGGCCGGTCAGGAGAAGACGGTCGACGTCACCAGCCAGAACCCGTCCTGGATCTCCGCCGGCGGCGACATGATCTCGACCACCCGGGATCTGCACACGTTCTTCTCCGCGCTGCAGGGCGGCAAGCTCCTGCCGGCCCCGCTGCTGGCCGAGATGCGCAAGCCGGACCCGAAGATCGGCTACGGCCTGGGGGTGTTCGTACAGGACACGGGCCCGGACGGCGGCACCGTCTTCCATCACAACGGTGGCATCGCGGGCTACGCGACGCTGATGTACAGCTCGCCCGACGGCGGTAAGACCATGACCGCCTCGGTGACCTACGCGGACGACGCCGCGATGTCCCAGGCGGGGGCGTTCCAGAAGGCAGTGCAGAGGCTCATCGACGAGGTGTTCTGCGGCGGGCAGACCGAGGAGGAACTATGAGATTCCCATCCCCACCAGCGACCAAGGTCTTCCGACGAGTGGTGGTCACCGCGCTGGCGGCCGCGCTGCTGGCCGGGACGGCCACACACGCCAGTGCGGACAGCAGGCCGGTGCCGAACGCCGCCGCCGGGCCGGATCGCCCGGAGCTGCGGCAGGTCATCCAGGAGGTGGTCGATTCCGGTTACGCCGGGCTGCAGATGCGCGTACACGATCAGCGGGGCGACTGGGTCGGCAGCGCCGGGGTGCGCAAGCTGGGCGAGGCCGCCAAGCCGCCGACGGACGGGCGGTTCTGGATCGGCAGCTCCACCAAGAGCTTCACCGCGACCCTCGTGCTGCAGCTGGTGGCCGAGGGCAGGATCGGGCTGGACAGTCCGGTGGCCGGCTACCTGCCCGAGCTCGGGCTGGACCGGCGGATCACCGTGCGGATGATGTTGCAGCACACCAGCGGGTTGTTCAACTACACCGGCGAGTACTACAACGACGGGACGTACGTGCCGGGGATCCCCGCCACGGGCAAAGAGTGGGTGGACAACCGGTTCCACACCTACCAGCCCGAGGAACTGGTCCGGCTGGCGTTGTCCAAGCCGGCGAAGTTCGCGCCGGGGACGAACTGGAGCTACGCCAACACCAACTACACGCTGGCCCTGCTGCTGATCGAGAAGGTCACCGGCCGCTCGTACGCCGAGGAGATGCGGCGGCGGATCCTGGGGCCGCTCGGGCTGCGGGGCACCGTGGTGCCGGGCGCCCGGACGCGGCTCCCCGGACCGTACGCCCACGGCTACTACCGCTACCAGGACGCCGGCCAGTGGAAGGTGGTCGACGTCACCCGCCAGAACCTCTCCCTGCTGGCCGGCGCCGGAGACATGATTTCGACCACCCAGGATCTCCAGACGTACTTCTCCGCCCTGCAGAGTGGCAAGCTCCTGCCGGGCCCGCTACTGGCCGAGATGCGCAAGCCGGACCCGAGAAGCACCGGCCTCTTCGGCCAGTACGGCCTCGGTCAGTACGTGCTGGACACCGGCCCGGACTGCGCCGGTATCGTCCTCAACCACGACGGCAGCCCTCCGGGCGGCTACGGGTCGCTGATGTACAGCACGCCCGACGGCAGCAAGACGCTGACCGCCTCGCTGACCATGGGGGACGCCGCGGTCGACCAGTCAGTGGTGTTCCCGAAGGCCTTGGACAAGCTCATCAAGGCGGTGTTCTGCGGCACATCTTGAGGGTCAACTCCTTACAGCCGCGCACCAGGCAAAAAACGCTGACCGGGGTCAGGCCGAGCTCAATGAGCTCGGCCTGACCCCGTTCGCATGCGCAGACCCATCCAGACGGCGTGTCACGTCCGCAATGGGACGAACGGTGCCCGGTGCGCAATAGACTTGGATAATTCGTTATCTTGTACCATTCGTGTTTATACGGGTAGGTTTGGTCGCATGACCGCATCCAGCACTCCGACCATCGCCGAGGAGCTGCGCGGCGCCGGCCTGCGGGTGACAGCGGCCCGCGTCGCGCTGCTCCAGGCCGTCCGGGACGGTGACCACCTCGGCGTCGAGGCGATCGCCTCCGGGGTGCGCGATCGCGTGGGCCACATCTCGCTGCAAGCCGTTTATGAGGCACTCCACGCGCTCACCGCGGCGGGACTCGTACGCCGCATCGAACCGGCCGGCAGCCCGGCGCGGTACGAGGGGCGTGTGGGGGACAACCATCACCACATCGTGTGCCGGTCCTGCGGTGCCGTCGCTGACGTCGACTGCGCGGTCGGCGAGGCGCCCTGCCTGACCGCCTCCGACGAGCACGGCTTCTCGGTCGACGAGGCCGAGGTCATCTATTGGGGCCTGTGCCCCGGCTGTTCCACCGCCCGTACTTCCTGAGCACGTGATTCACATAGTCCGGAAGGATTCCCATGACCGAGAACCATGACGCGATCGTCACCGACCCGAAGACGGAGGGCGGAGGTGGCTGCCCGGTCGCGCACGAGCGCGCGCCGCACCCGACTCAGGGCGGCGGAAACCGCCAGTGGTGGCCGGAGCGGCTCAATGTGAAGATCCTCGCCAAGAACCCGGCCGTGGCCAACCCCCTCGGGGAGGAGTTCGACTACGCCGAGGCGTTCAAGACCCTCGACCTCGCTGCCGTCAAGCGGGACATCGCCGAGGTGCTGACGACCTCGCAGGACTGGTGGCCGGCCGACTTCGGCAACTACGGCCCGTTCATGGTCCGGATGGCCTGGCACAGCGCGGGCACGTACCGGATCAGCGACGGCCGCGGCGGCGCCGGCGCCGGCCAGCAGCGCTTCGCCCCCCTCAACAGCTGGCCGGACAACGGCAACCTCGACAAGGCGCGCCGCCTGCTGTGGCCGGTCAAGAAGAAGTACGGTCAGAAGCTCTCGTGGGCCGACCTCATGATCCTCACCGGCAACGTCGCCCTGGAGTCGATGGGCTTCAAGACCTTCGGCTTCGGCGGCGGTCGCGCGGACGTATGGGAGCCCGACGAGGACGTCTACTGGGGTCCCGAGACCACCTGGCTCGGCGACGAGCGCTACACCGGTGACCGGGAGCTCGAGAGCCCCCTCGGCGCGGTACAGATGGGCCTCATCTACGTCAACCCGGAGGGCCCGAACGGCAACCCGGACCCGCTCGCCTCGGCTCGCGACATCCGTGAGACGTTCCGCCGGATGGCGATGAACGACGAGGAGACGGTCGCCCTGATCGCGGGCGGTCACACCTTCGGCAAGACCCATGGCGCGGGCCCCGCGGACAACGTCGGCCCCGACCCTGAGGCCGCCTCGATCGAGGAGCAGGGCCTCGGCTGGCGCAACAGCTTCGGCACCGGCAAGGGCGGCGACGCGATCACCAGCGGTCTGGAGGGTATCTGGACCAACACCCCGGTGACGTGGGACAACAGCTTCTTCGAGATCCTCTTCGGCTACGAGTGGGAGCTGTTCAAGAGCCCCGCCGGCGCCCACCAGTGGAAGCCGAAGAACGGCGCCGGGGCGGGTACCGTCCCCGACGCCCACGACTCGTCGAAGAGCCACGCCCCGACGATGCTGACGACCGACCTCGCGCTCCGCGTCGACCCGATCTACGAGCAGATCTCGCGTCGCTTCCTCGAGAACCCCGCCGAGTTCGCGGACGCCTTCGCCCGCGCGTGGTACAAGCTGACCCACCGCGACATGGGCCCGATCGTGCGCTACCTCGGCTCGGAGGTCCCGGCCGAGACGCTGCTGTGGCAGGACCCGCTCCCCGCCGTGACGCACGAGCTCGTCGACGCCGCGGACATCGCCACCCTCAAGAGCCAGATCCTGGCCTTGGGCCTGCCGGTGTCCCAGCTGGTGTCCACCGCGTGGGCGTCGGCGTCGTCCTTCCGTGGCAGCGACAAGCGCGGCGGCGCCAACGGCGCGCGCATCCGCCTCCAACCCCAGAGCGGATGGGAGGCCAACGACCCCGACCAGCTGGCGATCGTGCTGCGCGCCCTGGAGAGCATCCAGAGCACCTTCAACGCCGCCCAGACCGGCGGCAAGCAGGTCTCGCTCGCCGACCTGATCGTGCTCGCCGGTGCCGCGGCCGTCGAGCAGGCCGCCAAGAGCGCCGGCTTCGACGTCGAGGTCCCCTTCACGCCGGGCCGCGTGGACGCCTCGCAGGAGCAGACCGACGTGGAGTCGTTCGCCGCGCTCGAGCCGGTCGCCGACGGCTTCCGCAACTACCTCGGTAAGGGCAACCGCCTTCCGGCCGAGTACCTGCTGCTCGACCGGGCGAACCTGCTGACCCTGAGCGCCCCCGAGATGACGGTCCTCGTCGGTGGTCTCCGCGTTCTGGGCGCCAACCACCAGCAGTCGTCGCTCGGCGTCCTCACCGCGACCCCCGGGGCTCTGACGAACGACTTCTTCGTCAACCTGCTCGACCTGGGTACGACGTGGAAGGCGACGTCCGAGGACGCGAACACGTTCGAGGCCCGCGACGCCGTCACGGGCGAGGTCAAGTGGACCGGCAGCCGGGTCGACCTCGTCTTCGGGTCGAACTCCGAGCTGCGCGCGCTCGCGGAGGTCTACGCGAGCGATGACGCGAAGAAGAAGTTCGTCAACGACTTCGTCGCCGCGTGGGACAAGGTCATGAACCTGGACCGGTTCGACCTCGCCTGATCCTCGACGTCTGATCCTTGATGTCTGATCACTGACGTCCAGGTCGGCCCACATCGGCCGACCTGGACGTTTTGTCATATGAACGGGCCGTACCGGGTAGCCATGCAGGTATGTCACCGGATGTCGTGAACGACGACCTCTTTCGCGTCGCGCTCGACGAGCTTGGCGCCGTGCTCGCGAAGATCGACGAAGGGTCGATCGACGCGGCCTGCCGGCTGATCGCCGACGCCAGAACGATCGGCGTCTACGGCTGTGGCCGGGAGGCGCTGCAGATCAAGGGTTTCGCGATGCGCCTGTACCATCTCGGCCTGCCGGTGGCGGTGGTCGGCGACATGACCATGCCGGCGCTGGGGCGCGAAGATGTCTTCCTCGCCACCTCCGGCCCCGGCGAATCCTCCACGGTCCTGGCCCTGATGCGGACGGCGACGGCGTCGGGCGCGACCAACCTCCTGCTGACCGCTGAGTCCGAGAGCAGCGCGGCGGAGCTCGCCGATGTCGCGCTCGTGATCCCGGCGCAGACCATGGCTAGCGACCAGGGCGAAAGGCGGGCCTCCATCCTGCCGATGGGGTCGGTCTATGAAGGCGCGCTGTTCGTGCTGTTCGAGGTGATGGTGCTGAAGCTCGGGGCGCTGATCGGCGCCACGCGAGAGGCGATGCGCGCCAGGCACACCAACATGGAGTGAGCGAGCCGGTGGTCAGCTGACGGTAGCGGCGCTCGTCTGGCGCATGTACGTGTCGATCAGGGCGAGGGTGGCTCCCGGTTGCTCGACCTGTGGCAGGTGGCCCGCCTCGGGGATGATCTCAAGCTGGGCGTCGCCGAAGGCGGCCGCGTACGCCGCGCCATAGGCGGGGGTGACGATACGGTCGCTTTCCCCCCAGAGCAGCAGGGTAGGCAGGTCGACGCGGGCCAGGCGGCGGGCGAGCTTGAGATCGTGCATGTACGGCTCGCCGGCCAAAACGCGCATGGTGGCCATGTTGCCCTGCCGGAGGGCGAGTTGCCCGGCGGGGAGGTCGGCGGGATCGACGTAGAAGCGGTCCGAGTCGTGCCAGGAGTACTCGGCGACGCCACGGGCGTCGAGGGCGAAGAAATCCCTGATCGGCTCGGCTTCGACGTGCACTCCGACGGGGTCGATCAGGACGAGTCCGGTGATGATCCCCGCGTTGTCGCGTACGGCCATCTCGGCGGCGGTCCAGCCGCCGAGTGAGGAGCCGATGACCAGCACGTCGGACAGCTGCCGGTCGTGGAGATAGTGCAGATAGGCGAGGGCGAGATCGTCGATGCCGGTGAACCAGCCGGGGCGGTCGGTGCCGTCCCAGCCGGGGTGCGTGGGGGCGATGGCGTGGCCGGTCCGCGCGAGCTGGTCGGCGAGCCCGGCGACGGTGGCCGGACCGCCACCGCCGTGCAGGATCAGGATGGGACGGCCGGTTCCGGCCTCCGAAACGGTGAGCGGCAGGTCCGGGTAGAGCGCGATGGTGTGGCGGGTCGTAGGCATGCCCCACACCATAACTAAACTTGTTGATATAAGCTAGTTGAGTAGCTGTTAAACTCGCTTCATGCTCGGTGAACTGCAAGTCCTTGGAAGAGCGGTCAAGCAAGCCCAATACCGGCAGCATCGGGCGCTGGACAGCCGGCTCGCCGCCATCGGCACCACGCTGGCCCAGTGGGATGCCCTGCGGGCGATCGGCCGGACACCCGGGGCGCCGGCGCGTGCCCTGGCCTCGGCGACGTTCCAGAGTGAGCAGGCATTCGGCACGCTCGCCGGCCGGCTGGTGGCTCAGGGCCTGATCGAGCGCCGGCCGGGCCATGGGCGCCGCATCGAGCACCATCTGACACCGGCCGGCGAGCAGCTGCTCGACGCGGGGCGCCGGGTCGCCGACGAGGTCCTGGCCGACTGCTTTTCCGTCCTGCCTCCAGGCGATCGCGCGACCCTGCTCGATCTTCTGCGACGCCTCAACTCCGGCGGCGACACATGACCTGAACGGCCGCCGCACACCACACGGCCGCCGTACGCCACACGCGTGTGGCGTACGGCGGCCGTGTGGCGTACGGCCGCCAACCTCCGTTCGCCTCTCAGCCGCCGTCGCTCAGGCGAGCCGCCACTCCTGGTTGCGCTGTCCGATCAGGCAGGTCCACTGGTGGACATTGGCCCCCTCGGCCGTACTGGCACCCGCGACGTCCAGGCACTTGCCGCTGTGGCGAGCGACGAGGGAGAAGTAGCCGTTGTCCTTCTGGACCAGTCGCCACTCCTGGTTGCGCTGCTGGTTGAGGCAGGTCCACTGGTGGACGTTGGCGCCGTCGGCCGTGCTGACGCCCGACACGTCCAGGCACTTGCCACTGTGCGTCGCACGGAGGGTGTAGTAACCGTCGCTGGTCGCCACGAAGTTCCACTCCTGGTTGGCCTGCCCGTTGATGCAGGTCCACTGGTGGACGTTGGCCCCGTCGGCGGTGCTGACGCCCGCCACGTCGAGGCACTTGCCGCTGTGACGGGCCACCAGGGTCGCCGAGAACTTGGGAAGGAACCGCTGCGCCGCGTCGGCGGCGTCCGCCGTCGAAGCCGCTGTGAACGGGGCAGCGAGCAGAGCGGCCGCGACAGCGACCGCTTGACCAGCGTGAATGAGGGTCATCGAACCTCCTGAGACGCTCTCGAAAGATCAGCAGGTCCGTCGTAACACGAATCACTCAGCGTATCGGGGAGTCGCTATCCGTGATGATGTTCGTGTCGCGCGGCATAGATGAGCTGGTTTACGAGGCGGCGAGTGCCGCGTCCAGGTTCGGTCCCCGGCCTGATCGGTTGGGGGCGGCGAGTGCCATGTCGAGGTTCGGTCCGCAGCCTGATCGGTTGGACAGGCCGCCCGGTGGCTACTCCCCAGTGCGCCCGTCCACCGACTCGCGGAGGAGGTCGACGTGGCCGTTGTGCCGCGCGTACTCCTCGACCAGATGGAGCAGGATCCACCGCAGGCTGGGCGTCTGGCCGTCGGAGAAGGAGCGCTGGGCCAGCCGGTCCAGGCCGCCGTCGGCCAGCGCGTCCGCGACCAGGGAGCGGGAGCGGGCCACGGCGTCCCGCCAGAGCGTGAGGAGCTGCTCGGGGGTGTCCTCGGCGGCCGAGTGCCAGTCCCAGTCGGCGTCGCTCGCCCAGTCCACCTTGTCCCATGGGGACTCCGGGGCTCGCCCATGCAGCCACTCGGAGCACCATGAGCTCTCGACATAGGCCAGATGCTTGAGCATCCCGCCGAGGGTCATCGTCGAGGGGGCGACTGTCGCGTTCAGGCCGGCCGTGTCCAGTCCGGTGCACTTCCACGCCAGGGTCGCGCGCTGGTAGTCCAGGAAGCCGAGGAGGGTCGCGGTTTCGTCGGCCGCGAAAGGAGGTTCGGGGCGGCCATGCTCATCCAAGTCGATCACGCGCGGGGAGTCTACCTGTCGGTCCCAGGGGACTTCTAGGGCTGCCGTGGTCCTCGGGCGTCAGCGACTGCGCGTGAGTTCCAGCACGTCAGTCAGCTGCCGTGCGGTCGGCAGGATGCGCAGCGCCTCGTCGATCTCGCGCTCCGCCCACTCGCGGTGCCGCTGCTCGGCGTGCGGGTCGAGGGCGACGCGGGCCTGGACCAGCAGGAAGTTCAGGTGGGACGCGAGAAGCATGGTGAAGTCCGCCGGGCCGGTGATGCGGCCTGGGCCGCCCTCGCTTACGTACGCCTCGTACATGCCGCGCATGGCTTCGAGATCGGCGGTCGAGTCGTCGCAGAACCAGTCGAACAGCGCCCGCGCCAGCTCCCGGCCCGGCGCGGCCGGTCCGAGGTTGTCCCAGTCGACGACCACGAGCGCACCGGCGGAGTCGGCGAGGACGTTCTCCGGGTGCAGGTCGCGGTGGCAGACGATCAGCTCGGCGGGATCGGCCGGCGCGACGGCCGCGCACAGCTCGGGCAGTGTGGCCGGCAGGTCGGCGAGTCTCGCGGCCCACACCGCGTCCGAGGCGGCCACCTCCGCCCACTCGTGCGCGGTGGGGACGCGGTCGTACCAGCGAGCGGGCGGTCCGCCGTCCGGCTCGACCGTCGCGGCGGGGGCGCACCGGTGCAGGCGCGCGAGCAGCGCCCCGATGTCTCCCGGCGTGGCCGGCGACGTCAGCTCGACCGGCCGCAGGTCGATCCAGTCGTAGAGGCGCAGCCATGTGCCTCCGGGCGGTTCGAGCAGGTGGCGCCCTGCGCGGTCGGGGTGGCTCGCCGGCAGCCGTACCCCCGCCTCGGCCGCCCGCCGCCCGAACGCCAGCTCCGCCTGGATCAGCGCTTCTGACGGCGGCTCGGCGAAGATCTCCTTGAGCGCATAGCGTGCGGGGCCGACGTCCAGCCGCCAGATCTGCCCGAGCGCGCCCCGTGGCCCAGCGGACACCACGACGTCGTCACTCCACCCGAACGCCGCCCGCACGTGGGCCACCAGCTCCTCGACCACGATCAGACTCCTGAGGACAGGCAGGACGACACGATGAGGCTCCTGGGCGCAGGCAGGACGAACGGCGGACAACGGGTGGGCACCGCGACAATCTGGGCGCTGCTGACGCCGCCGCCGAGATTCACACGACTCAGTATGGGCGACACGAGTGGTGGGACGCCTGCCGATTTATCCGTCGCGACAGCGGAAGTTGACACCAGTTATATGGCTTGGTTGCCATTCGGAAACAGCGTCCTGATGGCCGTGGATTTGCCACTATCGTGGCGTTTCATGATGCGCGTCCTGGTCCCCGCCCGCCTGCGCAAAGCCGTGCGCACGTGGTTCGATTCCCGCTACATCTCCATCGGCGATCACCGTCAGGACATCAGGGACGCTCTCTGGGAGGTCCAGACCCTGCGCCGGGAGATGGCGAGCCTGCAGGACGAGGTCGAGCGTCTTCGAAACGCCAGACCCGCCACCGCCGCCACCGCTCCCACCACCGACAAAGCCCGGCTGGACGACACCCACCGCCTGGCTCAGGAGACGGCCAAGGCGCTGGACAGGGTGCTCCAGAACGAGGTCCTCCTCTGGCAGGCGATCGACGACCTCAAGTCACGGACACCGCGTCCCCGTGATGCTGTGCGGGCGGAGGATTCGTCATGCGCGTGAGCTGGTCGGGAGGCGAGCTGACGTTCCGGCTCGGGGCTGACGACGAGATCACCGGCAAGGCCGCCGACGAGCACCCGGTCAAGCTGGCCACCAACTCCTGCACTATCGCCGGCGTGCCCGGAGACGCGCACCCCGACCTCTTCGCCGTCGCCGCGTGGACCGTGGTGGCGCCGTGGACGCGCAAGGAGATCGTGTTCGACCGGGCCATCTCCCCTGAGGTGGCCGCCGCGCTGCACGACGGGTGGGGGATCGAGGCCGGGCCGGTAGGCGCGGAGGCCCGGCGTACCGGGACGAACCTGGCGATTTCCTACAGCGGTGGCGCGGACTCCGTGGCGGCGGCGACCATCTATCCCGAAGCGCCGTTCGTGCACTTCAGGCGCGTGCCGCACCCCCGCGTGCCGAACCGGTGGCCGCACTATCGCTCCGACGTCCTGGCCAGGCTGGCCAGGCGCACCGGACGGGACCTCACCATGGTGGACTCCGACCTGGAGTTCACGCTGTCCGAGCCCCGGCCCGGATACCCGGAACACCACGCGGTCGCGGCAGGGGCGTTACTGCTCGCCGACCAGATGGATCTCGGCGGCCTGGCGTTCGGGTATGAACTCGGTTCACGGTGGCTCGGCGGGGATCGCTATCTCCTGCGTTACACGCCCGACAACCTGATGTGGGCGCCGCACGGGGCGTGGGGGCGGTTGCTCGCGGCGGCGGGTGTGCACATCGTGCTCCCCGTGGGTGGCGTGAGTGAGGCGGTCACCATGCGGCTGGCGCTGAACTCGGAGCTCAAGGAGCACGTCCGATGGTGCCTGCAGGGCACCGACGGTCCGTGCCGCAGGTGCGGCAAGTGCCTGTACAAGGAGCTCATCCAGGCCGCCGTCGAACGACGGCCGCTCGACACGCCTTTCACCGCCGAGGACCCCCGGGTGCGCAAGTGGCTCCAGCCTCCGCCGTACGGGGGACAGGAGATGGTGGAGTACGGCCTGGCGAGAGTGCCCGGCATCGCGGACACGCTGTTCGGGAAGGCGCTCGACTACTTCGACGCCACGGAGGAGTCGACGAGCTGGCTCGACCACTGCTACCCGCCGGCGCTCGACGAGATCCCGGCCCAGTGGCGTGAGCAGGCGACCGGGTTCATGACGTCCAAGGTCGGGCTCATGACCGAGGCCGAGGTCCGCAGGGTGGAGACATGGGGCGCGTGACGCCCCCACACCCTGGTCGGTCCGCCTCCGGTCGGTCGGCCTTCAGTCGGTTCGTCTCCGGTCGGTCGGCCTTCAGTCGGTCCGCCTCCGGGTGATCGATCTTCGATTGATCAGCCGTCGGTCGGTTCGCCGTTGTTCGATGCCGGGTGCGCAAGTGAGGGAGTGGGATTGTGAAGGTGTACTTGTCGGTCGACATGGAGGGCGTGACCGGGCTCACCGACCCCGAGGAGATGCACGCGGGCAAGCGGGGCTACGAGCGGGGCTGTGAGCTGATGACCGCCGACGCGAACGCCGCCGTCGAGGGGGCGTTCGAGGCGGGGGCGACCACGGTGCTGGTGAACGACGCTCACGGGTCCACCAAGAATCTGCGGATCGACCTGCTGGACCCGCGCGCCACCCTCATCCGGGGGCCGGGTAAGGCGCAGCGGATGGCGCAGGGGGTCGACGGGTCGTTTCAGGCCGCTTGTTTCGTGGGGTACCACGCCCGCGCGGGGGTGACGAACGGCGTGCTCAACCACACCTGGATGGGCAAGGAGATCCAGAACGTCTACCTCAACGGCGAGGTGTGCGGCGAGACGCGGCTGGTGGCGGCGTGTGCGGGGTTCCATGGTGTGCCGGTGGTGCTGGTGACCGGGGACGAGGCCGTCGGTGAAGAGGCGCGCGAGTTGCTCGGCGATGTGGAGACGGTGGCGGTCAAGAAGGGGATCGACAAGTTCTCGGCCGAACTGCTGCCGCCGAGCGTTGCCCAGGCTCGGATTCGTGAGGCGACGGCCAGGGCGTTGGGGCGGTTGAGCGACTTCACGCCTTACCGGGTGGCTGCGCCGTACACGCTGGGGGTGGAGTGGAACTCCACTGCCATCGCGGCCGCCGTCGGGCTTGTTCCCGGCGTGAAGGCAGTGGGATCGCGTCACACCGAATTCACTACCGATGACTTCGCACAGATCATGGCGCTGTTCGGTATCTTCGCCACGATTGGTGGTCAGATCTCCTGCGGCAGCGGCCCCTACGGCTGAACGCCATAAAGAGCACACGCAGGCTGGTGAAGAGCGGGTCGGCATACGCGGGCCGGTGGAAGCGGCCCGCATAGTTGGGAGCGAGTGGCATGGAGGGCGCGGCGCTGACCCGGCGGGGGTTACTCGTCGGTATCGGGGCGGTGGGTGGCGCGGGGGCGATGTACGCCGCCATGGGCGCGCTGGGTCTGGCGCCGTCCCAGCAGGACAAGGACTTCGCCGCCCCCCGGCAGGGCGACTTCTCGCTGCGCGGCAAGGCGGCGGCCAAGGTAGTGATCATCGGTGCGGGTGTCGCCGGGTTGACCGCCGCGTACGAGCTGGGCAAGGCCGGCTACGACTGCACGCTGCTGGAGGCCAAGGACCGGGCCGGCGGCCGGAACCTCACGCTGCGCGGTGGCGATCGGCTCACCGAGCTCAACGGCCCCGCGCAGGACGTGAAGTTCGGCGAGGGCGTCTACTTCAACGCGGGCCCGGGGCGGATCGCGCCGTGGATGGTCACCCTGGACTACTGCCGCGAGCTGGGCATCCCGATCGAGACGTTCATCAACACCAACGGCCAGGCGCTCGTCCACACCAACGGGCAGACAATCCGGGCAAGAGCCGCGCGTGCGGATATGTACGGGTATGTCGCTGAGCTGCTGGCTAAAGCGACGAATGTCGGCGCGCTCGACAAGCAGATCGGCAAGGACGACCAGGAACGCCTGCTGGAGTTCCTGCGCAGGTTCGGCGACCTGGGGCCCAAGCTCGACTACGAAGGCTCCACCCGCCGCGGTTTCGTGAAATATCCGGCGCTGGACGACGGCACCCCCATCGCGGCTCCCGGCACCCTGCACGCCGTCCTGGCCGCCGGCACCGGCCGTTCCATCACCAACGACTTCGGCTACGAGCAGTCGACCCCCATGTTGCAGCCGGTCGGCGGCATGGACGCCATCGTCGTCAAGCTCACCGAGGCGGTCGGCCAGGACCGGATCAGGACCGGCGTCAAGGTCACCAAGATCACCAACCTGGCCGACGGCGTGGAGGTGACCTGGGACGGCGGCTCGCTCAAGGCCGACTACTGCATCGCCACCCTGCCGCCCCACCTGCTCGCCAAGATCCCGCACAACCTCGGCGCCCCCGTCACGGCCGCGCTCAAGACGCCCATCCCGGTCGCCAGCGGCAAGATCGGGCTGGAGTACGGCCGGCGCTGGTGGGAGCTGGAAGACCGCATCTACGGCGGCGTGACCGAGACCGATCTGGACATCACCCACATCTGGTACCCGTCGGCCGGCTTCCACGCCCAGCGCGGCGTGCTCGTCGGCTACTACAACACCGACCAGAACGCCGAGCTCTACGGCGCCCTCACCCCGGAGGACCGCAGACGCCGCGCCCTCACCCAGGGCAGGAAGATCCACGGCGACAAGTACGGCAAGGACCTGCTCTCCAGCGTCTCCATAGCCTGGGACCGCCAGGAACACATCCAGGGTGGCTGGGTACGCTGGCCCGCCTTTGATTCGTCCTTCACTCTTCTGCAACGCCCCAGCGGAAGGGTGTACTTCGCGGGCGACTGGCTCACCCATCTGATCGCGTGGCAGGCAGGCTCCATGGAGTCGGCCCGCGGCGCCGTCACCCAGCTGCACCAACGGGTGTTGCAGTCACCGTGACGTCGCGCGCTGCTCAGGTGACCGGCGTAAGGTCCTGAGAGAGCGATCGAGGAGATGGGATGACGTTGGACTGGGTGCCCGCGACCGACCGGACCGACCTGCTGGCCGAGCCGGTGGCCCTTGCCGTGCAGGGGCTGGCGGGCGTCGAGGTGGCCGAGATCGACCCCGAGCTGGCCGATACGGCGGCGTTCTGCGAGCGCTACGGCGTGACGCTCGACGAGTCGGCCAACTGCGTGGTCGTCGCGGCCAAGCGCGGCGGCGAGACGCGGTACGCGGCGTGCATGGTGCTCGCGACGATGCGGGTCGACGTCAACGGCGTCGTGCGCAGGCATCTCGACGCGCGCAAGGCGAGCTTCGCCCCGATGGCGGAGGCGGTCGAGCTCACCGGGATGGAATACGGCGGCATCACTCCTCTCGGGCTGCCCGCCGACTGGCCGATCCTGGTGGACACGAAGGTCGCCGAGCACGACAGGGTAGTGATCGGAAGTGGGGTGCGGCGGTCGAAGCTGGCCGTCTCCGGGGCCGCGCTTGCCGGGTTGAAGGGGGCGGAGATCCTCCCCCTGGCGAACTGAAGCCAAGAACTGAAGCCAAAGAACAAGCCAAAACTGAAGCCAATTCGAGACCGTTGAATGGGAAACCGATGGGCCCCTTCGGGACGTTGTACGAGTGGGAATGTGGCCTCATGGTTCATCTCGTGGGCGGGGATTAAGCCGGTATGGTGCTTCATGCCATGAACGATGACCGACTCGGCCCTTACCGGCTGCTCAGGCGGCTCGGCGAAGGTGGGATGGGCGTTGTCCACCTCGCTGTCGACCCGCAGGGGAGACAGGTAGCGGTCAAGGTCCTGCGCGCGGAGGTCGCCGGCGACGAGGTCGCCAGGCGGCGTCTGTCGCGTGAAGTCGAGACCATGCGCCGCGCGCGCAGCAAATACATCGCCGAGGTGATCGACGCCGATGTGACGGGTCATCGACCCTACATCGTCACGCGTTACGTCGCCGGGCGGCCACTCGACGAGATCGTCAAGGACGACGGCCCGCTCGGCCTGCCCGCGCTGGTCAGGATCGCGCACGGGGTCGCCACCGCGCTGGCCGCCGTGCACGCGGTCGGCGTGATCCATCGCGACCTCAAGCCGGGCAACGTGCTGATCATCGACGGCGAGCCGGTTCTGATCGACTTCGGCATCGCCCAGGCGGTCGACGCGACCAGGCTGACGCAGACGGGGATGTTCATCGGCACGCCCGGATACCTCGCCCCCGAGATCATCGAGGGGCAGGAGGCCGGGCCCGAGGTCGACGTCCACGCCTGGGCGGGCACCCTGCTGTACGCGGGCACCGGTCAGCCGCCCTTCGGCAAGGGCACGCTGGAGATGATCTTCTACAACATCACCGCGGGCAAGGCCGACGTCAGCGCGGCCCCGAAGGAGCTGCAGCCGCTGCTCAAGGCGGCCTTCCAGCGCAACCCCGCCAAGCGGCCCAAGGCGGCCGAACTGGCCGAGCAGACCGCCAGGATGCTGCCCAAGCCGCCGGGCAGCGCGCGCGACGAGATCTCGACCGTGCCCCGGTCCGACCGCTCCAACCCGTCGATCGAGCTGCCGACGCCGCAGCCGCTGGCCGACAAGCCGTCGTACGACATCTCGACGCCGCCCATGACGCCGCGCCGGCTCGTCGACGGCCAGCCGCGCCGGCAGCCCCCGTACCAGGGCCAGCCGCAGCAGGGGTCCGGCCCGAACTGGCCGCCCCAGGGCCAGCCGCCCCAGCCGCCGCCGCAGGAGCAGCAGTACGTCTCGTTGCTCCCCGAGCAGCAGGGCGACCCCTATCCGACCCGCAGGGTGACCCCGGAGGAGCTGCGCAAGATGCAGCGCGAGGCCACCTCGCAGCCCTGGCAGGTCTCCGCGCAGAACAGCGATCAGCGGGGCAGCGATCAGCGGGGCAACAATCAGCTGAGCAACAATCAGCTGAGCAACAGCCACATGCCGCCGGGGGCCGAGGCCGACGTGCCCACCCGGCGCGTACGCCCCGACGCGCCCGACGTCCCCACCCGCCGGGTACGCCCCGAAGCGCCCGACTACGGGCGGGGCAACCCGATCCAGCCGCCGCCCTACATCCCGGTCCAGGGCCAGTTCCCGCCCGACCCCCAGGCGAATCGCGAGCCGTACCTGCCGCACGAGGCGCAGACCAGGAGAGACGCCTACGGGCAGCCCGACCTGCGGACCAAGCGCGAGCCGTTCATCCCGGCGGCCCGCCCGGGACAGGTGCTGCAGCGGTCCAGGGCCTACGGCCTGGCGAGCGCGATGCTGCTGGTCCTGATGGTCATGGTGGCCGTGGTGGCGCCTGTGCTGGTGGGCCTGCTGGTGCTCCCGGTCGTGGTGCTGCTCCGCGCGGCCGACCTGGCCCAGCCGGAGCTGGTCGCGCGCAGGTCCACCGGGTCGGCGGCGCTCGACGTGGTGCGGGTGTTCGCGTTCCCCAAAAAACTGGCCAAGTCAGTGGGGATCACGTTCGCGCTGCTCTTCTACGCGCTTATCCTGGGGCTACCGGTGACGCTGCTGCTCACGGTGTTCGTCAAGATGAACCCCTACAACGCCTTGGCCTGGGGCGCGGCGATCGCTCTGTGGACCGTCTGCGCGGGCCCGGGAGTGGAGGGGCCTGGAAGGCAGATGCGCAGAACCCTCTCATCGCTCGTACCCTCGAGAACAGCGGCGATGGTGATGGTGGGAGTTCTCGCGGCGGGGGCCGCGCTCTCCCTGATCCTCGCTTACAGCTCGTTCGACAACGCGAGGAGGGCCGTATGGGCTCCGCTGGACGTCGGACCTGTGGTGACCCAGCTCAGAGGACTGAGCGGAAGCACAGGGGGATGACGCTGGGACGGTGGCGATGAGCACGCAGGCGCCGGAGCGGCTCGGCCCCTACCGACTGGTCAGGAAGATCGGCGAGGGCGGCATGGGCGTGGTCCACCTGGGCCTCGACACCGAGGGCCGCGAGGTCGCCATCAAGGTGCTGCACCCGCATGTCGCGGCCGACCTGAAGGCCCGCGACCGGCTGACGCGCGAGGTCGAGACCATGCGCCGGGTGCGTAGCCCGCACGTGGCCGAGGTGCTCGACGCCGAGCTCGTCGGCGGCCAGCCGTACGTCGTCACCCGCTTCGCCCCGGGCCGCACACTCGAGGAGACCGTGCTGGCGGAGGGCGCGCTGGAGGCGCGCGAGGTCATCAGGCTGGCCCAGGGCCTGTGTCAGGCGCTGGTGGCCATCCACGCCGCCGAGGTGATCCACCGCGACTTCAAGCCGTCCAACGTGATGCTGGTCAACGGCGATCCGCTGGTCATCGACTTCGGCATCGCGCACCTGGTCAACGCCACCCGGCTGACGCAGACGGGGATGTTCGTCGGCACGCCCGGCTACCTGGCGCCCGAGATCATCCGCGACTCGGAGATCACCCAGGCGGCCGACGTACACGCGCTGGCCTCCACGGTGTTCTTCGCCGCGACGGGCGCGCCGCCGTTCGGCACGGGCACCTTCGAGGCGGTCTGCTTCAACATCATGGAAGGACGGGCGCAGATCGACAAGGCGCCCGCCTGGCTGCGCGGCTGGCTGAGCCGCGCGCTGCGGGTAGAGCCCGATGCCCGGCCCGGCGCCCAGGAGCTCCTGCGGATGGCCAGGGCGCTGGACCCGTCGGTGACCTCCTTCCACGAGACGTCCGCCGACGGGCCGACCGGCACCAAGCGGATGGGCAACCGGACGCGGGTCATGGAGAACTACTCCGACCTGCTGCCCCCGGTCGCGTACGGGACCCCGCCCGCGCCTTCGCGCGAGGAGCGGCCGCCGCCCTACGTTCCGGCGCCGATGCCGGACCGGCACCCGGCCCCGCGCACCGACCAGCGGGTCGCGGGCTACCCGGCGCCGCCGACCCAGCCGCCCGCCTACCCGTCCACCCAGGCGGGCCGGCAGCCGCAGCCGCACCAGCAGCGGCCGGTCGCGCCGCCGCCCCCGTACACACCGCCGGCCGAGCGCAAGCGCTACCTGGTCGGCAGCCAGTTCGTCGGCCTGCTGCTGCTGGTCGCGCTGACCGCGCTGGCCGTCGTGCTGCCCGTCGCGGTGAGCGCGGTGGCCGTCGCGCTGGCGTTGGTGCTGCGGGTGGGCGAATACCTCTTCGGCGACATGGTCAAGCGCCGGCAGGTGCGGGGGAGCAGCGCGGCCGATCCGCTGCTGGTCCTGGTCGGCACGCCGTGGGCGCTGGTCAAGGCCGCGCTCGTGACGCTGGTCCACGTGCCGCTGGCGCTGGCGTTCGGCGCCTGCGTCTGGGGCGTGCTGCGCTGGGGCGGCGGCATGAGCGTCAACGCCGCCGCCGCGTACGGCGCGGGCGCCTTCACGGCCGGACTGTTCGTGCTGCCGGGCGGCGGCGCGCCGCGCAAGGCGGTCACGCGCTCGCTCACCGGCATCCTGCGCACGCCCGGTGCGGCCCTGGTCGCCGCCCTGATCGTCGGTACGGCCGCGATGCTCGCGGTGATGTTCGCGATGGGCCAGGCCCCGACCTGGGCGCCCTGGCGGGCACCGGAGACCGTGATCAACGAGCTGACCAGCGGCGCGCGGCGGAGCACGATGGGCTTGATCACCGGCCTGATCAACGATCTGCTCGACGGCGTGGGAATGGGGTTCCTGTCACCCTGGTCGTAAGTGTCTTGGCCCGCTCCGGGGGGAGATAAGGGGTATGAGCGAGCGGCTCGGCCCGTATCAGTTACTCTCCCGGCTTGGAGCGGGCGGGTTCGGTGAGGTGCACCTGGCGCTCGACCCCGAGGGCCGTACGGTGGCGGTCAAGGTCCTGCACCCGCACGTGACGGCCGGCAGCGGCGCGCTGGCCCGGCTGGCGCGCGAGGTGGAGACGATGCGGTTAGTGGGCGGGCCGCACGTGGCCGAGGTGCTCGACGCCTCGCTCGACGTCGCCAAGCCCTATCTGGTGACCCGCTACGTCCAGGGCAGGCCGCTCAGTGCGGTCCCCACGCCGGTGGCCGAGCTCCGGCAGCTGGCCGCCGGACTGGCCGACGCGTTGCTGGCCATGCACGAGGCGGGCGTCGTGCACCGGGATCTGAAGCCGGCCAACGTGATGATGGCCGAAGGCGAGCCGGTGGTCATCGACTTCGGCATCGCCAGCGCGCTCGACTCCCTCTCGGTGACGGCCTCGGGAGCCGTGGTGGGCACGCCCGGCTACCTGGCGCCCGAGGTGCTGGAGGGCAAGGAGTCGGGGATGGCGGCCGACGTGTTCTCGTTCGGGGCCACGCTGGCCTACGCGGCCACGGGACGCCAGCCGTACGGGCAGGGGCCGGCCTCGGCGGTCGCCTACCGTGTCGTGCACCACGACGCCGACCTGGAGGGCGTCCCCGACTGGCTGGGCCCGCTGCTGCGCGAGTGCCTGGCCACCGACCCGGCCGCACGGCCGACGGCCGCGCAGATCTGCGCCAGGCTCGGCGTCGAAGCCGCCCATTACGTCCGGCCATCCGCTACGGCTCTGCGCCCCCGGCCCGGTGAGGCGCACGACCTGGAGACCCGAGAGTGGCGGCCGGGTCAGGTGCGGGGCCGTCCGTCGGTCGAGGAGTCCAGGGCCAGACATCGGGAGAAGGTACGCAGGCGCTGGCTGATCGGCTCCGGGCTGTTCGTGGCGCTGCTGGCCGCCGCCGCGCGGGAGCCGCTGCCGGAGGTGGCGCTGTTCCTGCTGGCCGCGTACGCGCTGGTAGCGGTGGCCGACGCGGGGGTGGCGCTGTTCGCGCGCGGTCCCTACAGGACGAGCCGGATCATCTTCGATTTCGCCGGGATGCTCGGCGCCGCGGGGCTCTGCCTGGGGCTGAGCGCGGTCTTCAGCACGTTCACGCTCGCGCTGTTCGCCGGTACGGCGCTGGTGGTCGGGATCGTGTTCCTGCTGTCGGCTTGAACCCATGCTGTCGGCCTGAACTCACTGCTGTCGGCCTGAGCTCAGGCAACGGAATAAAGTTCGGTATGGTGGGGGTGCTTTGTCGTAAGCCTTGCTTGCTTGCGCCTAAGCTACTCATGGGTAACATGGCCGCGAGAGCACCCGCTGTCACGGCCCTCATGGGATACCTGGCAGTCTGTCAGCAAGCATCAGGCGCCGAGCGTCGGCGCACGCGAACACGGGAGGTCGGCCACCGGCCATGAACATCGTCGTCTGCGTGAAGCAGGTCCCCGACACGGCGACCGAGCGCAAGCTCCGGTCCGATGACAAGACGCTCGACCGTGACGCCGTCGACGGCGTGGTGAACGAGCTTGACGAGTATGCGGTCGAGGAGGCCCTGAAGCTCAAGGAAGCCCACGGCGGTGAGGTGACCGTTCTCACCATGGGACCGGGCCGGGCCACCGAGACCATCCGCAAGGCCCTGGCCATGGGCGCGGACAAGGCCGTCCACCTGACGGATGACGCGCTGCACGGCTCCGACGCCCTGTCGACCTCCTATGCGATGGCACAGGTGCTCAAGAAGATCGGCTTCGACCTGGTCATCCTGGGTTCGGAGTCCACCGACGCGCGTACGGGCGTGCTGGCCGCGATGCTGGCCGAGCGCCTGGGCGCACCCCAGCTCACGCTGGCCAAGAAGGTCGAGATCGAGGGCTCCGAGATCGTGATCCAGCGGATCACCGACTACGGGTTCGACAAGGTCGCGGCCCGGTTGCCCGCCGTCGTGTCGGTGGTGGAGAAGATCAACGACCCGCGCTACCCGTCCTTCAAGGGCATCATGGCGGCCAAGAAGAAGCCGGTGGAGACGCTGGCCATCGCCGACGCGGAGATCGCGGCCGACCAGGTCGGCCTGGACGCGGCCTGGTCCAAGGTCGTCGAGTTCGCCGCGGCCCCGCCGCGCGCGGCCGGCACGATCGTCAAGGACGAGGGCGACGGAGGCTCGAAGGCCGCCGACTTCCTCGCGTCCAAGAAGTTCATCTGAGCACGGGAGAGACAGCTGATATGTCGGAGATTCTCGTTCTCGTCGAGCACGTCGACGGCGAGGTCAAGAAGGTCACACTCGAACTGCTGACCCTGGCCCGCTCGCTCGGCGCACCGGCCGCCGTCTGGGCCGGACCCGGCATCACCGACGGAGCCAAGGCCAGGCTCGCCGAATACGGTGCCGAGAAGATCTACGTCGCCGGAGCCGACGAGATCGTCGATTACGTCGTCGCGCCCAAGGCCGAGCTGCTCGCCCAGCTGGTGGCCGACAAGTCGCCCGCCGCCGTGCTGGTGGCCGCCACGACCGAGGGCAAGGAGGTCGCCGGCCGGCTCGCGGTCAAGACCGACTCGGGCGTCATCACCGACGCCGTGGGCCTCGGCGAGGGCTTCGTGGCCGACCAGTCCATCTTCGGCGGCGGCGTCAACGTCCGCTCGAAGGTGCGTAAGGGCACGCCGATCGTCGCCGTACGCCCGAACTCGACGGCCCCCGAGGCCGCCGCGGGCGCGGGCACCGAGGAGCAGGTGTCGGTCACGCTGACCGAGTCCGCCAGGGCCGCCCGTGTCCTGGAGCGGGTGAAGCAGGAGAAGGGCGCGCGCCCCGAGCTGACCGAGGCCGCGATAGTGGTCTCCGGCGGCCGTGGCGTCGGCTCGGCCGAGAACTTCTCGGTCATCGAGGGCCTGGCCGACGCCCTGGGCGCGGCCGTGGGCGCCTCGCGCGCCGCCACCGACGCGGGCTGGTACCCCCACCAGTTCCAGGTGGGCCAGACGGGCAAGACAGTGTCGCCGCAGCTGTACATCGCGGCCGGCATCTCCGGCGCGATCCAGCACCGGGCCGGGATGCAGACCGCGAAGACCATCGTCGCGATCAACAAGGACCCGGAGGCGCCGATCTTCGAGCTCGCCGACTACGGCGTCGTGGGCGACCTGCACCAGGTGGTGCCGCAGCTCACCGAAGAGGTCACCAAGCGCAAGTAGCGCCGCTGGGGCCGGAGTCACTGGTCGATGGCGGGGAGCAGGACCTGGAAGGCCGCTCCCCGCCCCGGCGTGGAGCGGACCTCCACCCGGCCCCCGTGGGCGGCGACGATGGAGCGCACGATGGCCAGTCCGAGTCCCGCCCCACCCGTGGACCTGGCCCTGGAGCCGTCGGCGCGGTAGAAGCGGTCGAAGACGGCTCTCAGTCCGTCTCCAGGGCGTACCGCAGGTAGAAATCCGGCTTGGCAAGGAAGCGCCGCCAGTGGTCAACCAATTGGAGGCTCTCCCACTCTGCCGGGTGAATGCCGTCCTCGCCCACTTCGATGATCTGCGCCCCCGGGAGGCTGGCGAGGATCGGCGAGTGAGTGGCGCAGACGATCTGCCCGCCCTCTCCTGCAACGCGGTTCATGAGAGCGACCAAGCGTAGGCATGACTGGAACGACAGGGCCGCTTCGGGTTCGTCCATCAGATATAGCCCCGGCCCCGACACCATGCGTTCGAGCACAGTAAAGAACCCCTCACCATGGGACTGCTCCGCAAGGTCATCTTCCCAGAATCCATGCATGCCCGACACGTTCTGCCCGAGGTTGAACAGTGTCTCGGCGCGGAAGAAGAATCCGCGCCGCTTGGTACGAGGACCCTGCAGCAGTCGCATCCCCGTGGCGGTGAGTTCGGCGTCAAGGACCTCCCCCAACGGGGTGGGGTCGCCAGTTGAGGAGTACTTGGTCCCCGCCTTGCCGCCTTCAGAGTTGATGCCGCACACATCAGCAATGGCTTCAACCAACGTTGACTTCCCTGACCCGTTCTCGCCCACCAGGAAGGTAACTGGACGGCTGAACGTCAGCCCATGCTCGACAAGGTGGCGCACCGGAGGCAGGCCACCAGACCAGCCGCTCGGCAAGTGCGGAGCCGCAAGCCGTGTCAGGAGCACCGTTACTCTCTTTCCGCCTCATCCAGAAGCCGATGAGCGTGAGCCCACACAGGGCGTTGCAACTCACCGTAGTCATCCACACGATAGCCACGACTGAGGATGTGAGCTGCGGCGCTGAGCTGAGCGACAAGGCCGGTCGGCGTATCCAGCAGGTCGGCGAACACCTCGTGCACCTTCTCGGCCGTTTCAGGTACGAGAAGACTGTGACAGTAGAGCAAAGCCGCACCATACCCGGACGGAGCCGCTCCCCAGTACTCCCAATCCAAGATCCACAGCCGTGGGCTGGTCAGATTGGCCCAGTGCAGATCGGTGTGCTCAGTGCGCAAAACTGGACTTGGCAGGTCCAAGCGTCGCGCGTACAAGTCTTCAAGCCTGCCCACAACGCTGTCAGGGTCGTGTTCGCCCCGGTCGGTAGGGTGCGTGGCCAGTTTGTTGAGCGCCGCCCGCAGATCCGCCCACCACGTGTCTGGAGCGGCGAAGGGCTGCAGCAGCTCAGATGTAGCAGAGCATGGCTTGTCCGGCACATAGGTCATCAGCTCCGCGTACATGCCGACAGGCGGTTCAGTCCACTCCACACGCCCGAGGACTTCCGGCTTCGGCAAGCCCCGGATGTCGGCCGCATCGCGATTGCCGGTCCACACCTCGCCCTGCGCCCAGTCCTGATGCTCAGCAGTGGCACGCAACCAGAATCGGCCGCCGCTGGAGGTGACGGCCGATCCAATGGTGCGGTCGCGCCAGCCGAACACCACATCACCAATGGGTGCCACGCCAAACCGCGTCGCACCCTCACGGAGCAGACGACGCAGGAACGCGCGCTGCCCGCTCGGCTCATGATGTTCGCTGGTCACGTCGGAATATCCCTACTTGGTAGGACGGCACTGATTGGGCTTGCAACTCCTGCCAGGGTCGCACAGTCGCTTGTCCGGCTCACATGACCCGTACGAGGGACTGCATCCCTGACGCGGCTTGCACGGCGTCCTGGGCTGCGGCTGGCAGGCTGGGCCACAGGACGGGCCGCACCTTGGAGTGCACTCATCTGGCCCGCACTTGCCCCCTCCATCGAATGCTTCCCGAAGCTGCCCCGTTACCTCCGCGAACCGCTGACCGGAAAGGATTTCGGCTAGCGATGCTGTTTGGACGTTACCGATCGGCAGCCAGCGGGAGAACACGCACGGCCACACCTCGCCCGTGGGTGAGATGGCGATCTGCCGGTCTCCGCACCTGCCGCAGAGCTGATCGAGGCCCGGTCCGTTCTCCCGAACGCCGCGCCCGACCTCCCGAAGGTCGTCGTAACCGACCTCGGGAACGCCTAACCATTCCAGTGAGGTGACGGCCTGCGCGGTGCGCTGCCCGTCGAGAATCCCGATCACTCCGGCACGAAGCGGGATGCCCAGTTCTCGCGCGCGGACGATGTTCTTCGTGGTGACTCTGAGAGAGGGCCGTTTGGTGATCGCCTCGTGTTCGTCGGACCGGTCGGAATAGTACGAGGTCGCCAGACGGACCCCCGGCAGCCGGAAGGTCTCCCACATCTCCGGCGTGACATGGACGAGATTCGTATAGATCTCGACGTCTATGCCGGCGCTAAGCGCGTGCTGTACGAGCTGGGGCAACGCCGGATGCAGCGTTGGCTCACCTCCGATGAACTGCCCCATCCTCGCGCCCGCCTCACGGGTCTGGGTGATGACGCACCGCCAGTCGGCCACACTCAAGCTTCCGTGAGTTCCTGTGGGGCCGGACGAGGCATAGCAGTGATCACAGGCGAGCTGGCACTTTCCCGTGATCTCCCACCAGGCGAAATCGAGAAGATCGAGCTTTGGCACAGAACCTCCTACGGGTTCCAGGACCGGAGAGGGGCATGGCCTGAGTTGGACCCGCTCCATCGCACATGTCCGAAGAGCAGGGAGTTCCACATACCGTCCGCGACGTGATCGATCCAGCGATCCGTCTCATGCACCACCTTCTTCCCGTTGAAGAGCTGGGTACGGCGGATGTAACGCGCCCCGCCGAGCGTGACCAGTTCGTACACGAGGGGCTGACAGTCGCAGGTCCACCGCAGCACCCGCGCCTCTGGTTCACCCTCGCGCGGAGGCGTCCATCTCAGCGGTTCGTATTCCGATCTGGCGGGAACGTGGGGTGATTCGCAGCGCGGCGGAAATTCCCATAGAACCATCTGGCTCACGCCCCGATCTCTCGCGTCAGAGCATGGCCGGCCGCCTCACACAGATGCGCGGTGTGCGTCACGGTGGCGAACTGCGCCCAGACCGTGAGGTGGCCAGCGCCCAGTCGCCGCATACCCCATGTGGTCGAGATCTGTTCCACCAGCCTCAGGCCCCGCCCGCGAGAGTCCAGGTCATCGGACACGCGCGGACACGGAATGGTGCGGGCTCCGTCATCGGTCACCTCGATCCGCGCCACGTCGGTACCGAAGCCGACCACATCCACCGCGACGAGGCCACCACCACGACCCGACGCCGTGTGCTGAATCGCGTTGGACATCAACTCGCTGACGATCAACCGCGCGTTGTCCACGTTCCGATGACCCGCACCCAGCAGGATCGCCGCGACGCAGCGACGAACCACCGGCACCACCCAAGTCTCACCGGGAAACACCATCTCGCCCAGAAACCGCTCCGTCACTGCGCCTCCTCCCAGACCCGCGTAATGCTCCCCACGGCCCGTCATGGTTCGCAGTCCTTTCTGTGATCAAGGAACCCATCTGGCGCGCGAACGCTCGGCGGGTTCCGCCCTGCTGAACGATCGCCCCGCACGTTGCCCGAGGGGTAACGGTGATGTAGCGGACAGCAACGGGGCGAGTCACTAGCATCAGCCGTGACAGAGCGTGAGTCATCGTTGCGGGGTTGCCGCAACTCGAATGCGGCAACTAGATCCGGAAGGACACATGACGTGACCACCGGTCGAGATCTGCGTGAGCTGCGGGAATCCCGTGGCCTCAGTCTCGATGAGATGGCTTCGGTTACTACCGTCTCCAAGGGACATCTCAGCCGCGTGGAACGGGGGGAGCGGCAGGTCACCCCGGCTCTGGTGCTGGCCTACGAAATGGCGCTTGGTGTGCCCGTTGCGGCAACGACGGACACTGATGATGAAGGGGCCCTGGCGGGTACCGTCAATGATGTGAGGCGACGAGAACTCCTCGGCTCCATCGCAGCGGCTTCCCTCGGGACAGCTGCTCTGGACCCGATTGCCCGCATTTTCGAGACTTACGAGATGCCCCCCGCACGAGTCGGACTGGCGGACGTTCAGGCGATCGAGCGCGCCACCGAGTTGTACATGAGCATGGACCTAGCCCGTCATGGCGACGTCGCCGCCGCGATGGCGAGCGGCGTGCTCAGGTGGGCGACATCCCTCGCGAAGGGCAGCATGGATACTGCCGTCCGGGAACGGCTGCGGTCAGCCATGGGGCTGCTCGCAGACCGTCTCGGGTGGAACACTTTCGACGCCGGGTCCAGTCCGCGAGCAGTCCAACTGCTGACGTTCGCCCTCGACGCAGCGGCCAAGGGCCCGGATCGGGACTTGAGGGCCCACATCATGCTCGACTTGTCCACTGTGCTTACCGACATGGGTCGGCCGGCGGACGGGGTCGAGATCCTGCGGATGGCGCTCGGCGACGAGCGGATCAGCTCAGCCGAGCAGGCTAATCTACATGCCGTGGCGGCCCGGCACTGCGCTGTAGCCGGAGACATCGAGGCGGGTCTGCGGCACGTCCAGCGGGCCGAGGCGGCCCTCGAACGAGAGACGGCGGCGCTTGCCCCGCCGTGGGCCCGGCAGATCACATTCTCGCCAGGTCATCACGACAGCGCCCTCGGGCTCGCATTGTTCGCGCTCGGCGACGACGTCCGTGCGCGGGAACGGCTCACGGCTGCCGTGGAGCACCTCGATCCTGGCCGGACGAGAACGGGCCTGCGGTGCCTTGCCCGTCTCGCAGTGCTGGACCTCAAAGCCGGGGATCATGAGGGCGGCGTCGAACGGGTGCGGTACGTCGCACAGACGGCGTCCGATGTGCAATCAACTCGGATCGCCGCCGACATCAAGATGATGATGGAAAGCGCCAAGCGGTACGGACTCCAAGAGCAGGTGGCAGATCACGTGAGGTGATCCCAAATCACGCCTCGGCGAGCGCCTCCCGGATCCGGTCCGCGAGCTCCCGGGCCTGGCCGGTCGACCAGGGGATCACCCCGTTCTCCGACATGAGCGCGTAATACTGCTGCTCCTCGTAGGGGGTGCCGGGCGGCAGCGGGGCCACGTGCCAGTGCAGGTGCGCGTTGCCCTGCTGGCTGCCGAGCGTGAGCAGGTACGTGCGTTCGGACGGCACCGTCGCCTCGACGGCCAGCGCCACCCGCCGTACGACGCGCATGAGATCGAGGTAGTCGTCCTCGTCGAGATCGCGGACCGCGTGCTCGACGTGGACCTTCGGGCACACCAGGACATAGCCCGGCATCGTCGGGTAGCGGGCCAGGAACGCCAGGTGGCGTTCGTCCTCGTAGACGATCTCCTCCAGGTCGTAGGCCGGGTCACCGGCCACGATGGCGCAGATGAAGCACGGCCCGCCCTTCACGCGAGCGACGTAGGCTGCGAGGTCGAACGGGACTTTCCGGTCAGAGCCCATGCCGCGATCATGCCACCCAGCAGGGCCACGCCGTGGAGGTCGGCCAAGGCGCTGAGCGTGACGCCGACGACCGCGAGGACGACGGGGAAGAGCCACACGGGCAGCCGCTCGTGGCGGACCACCAGCTGGAACCCGGCCGCGGTGAGCGCGACCGTCACCACCCAGCTCCAGATGCCGCCGGAGGGCGCGAGGGCGGACGCGCCCAGCATCACCGCGTAGAAGGCGCCCACGGAGCGCTCCAGTGACCCCTCGCAGGCGATGGCCAGGCCCGCCGCCAGGCCGCACAAGGCGATCGAGTTCCCGGCTCCCGGGTCGTTGAACAGGTATCCGGCCGCCTGCCCGGCCGCGGCGCCCGCGGCGTACAGGATGAGCCAGCGGGCAGGCCCGAGCGAGCGCTCGGCGAGGTACCCGAGCACCGCCAGGAACGCCAGGTTGAACAGTGTGCCGAACACACCGCTGTCCTGGACGACGAGGGAGGTCGCCGGCCGCCACCATTCCCCGGCGCGGATAGCCGCCGGGTCGCGCATGAGTGCGGGCTCCAGGCCGGGGAGGAAGAACTGGAGGACACTCGGCACGGCGGTCACGACGAGGACTGAGGCGGTGACGATTGGTTTGACCATGGGCTCAGCCTCACACTGATCTGCGGATCGGGGCAGTGCAGAATGTAAGCCGCTGAACCAGGACAAATGTCATGGGGTCAGGCGGTGGCGAGTTCGGGCTCCCTGACAGCCGGGCCGGCAGTGACCACCGCGGGCTCCTCGCGCGGCAGGAAGCGGGCGGCCACCGCGATCGCCACGCCCAGCACCACCGCGATCCCGAGCGCGACACGCAGCGACGTGGCGTCCGTCAGGAAGCCGATCACCACCGGGCCGAGCAGCAGTCCCGCGTAGCCCATGGCGCCCGCCTGGGCGATCGCCGGGCCGGGGGTGTCGGTGGCGGTCCCGGCCAGCGAGAGCGTCATCGGCGAGATCGTCGCCACACCGAGGCCGACGAAGAACATCGCCAGCACCGCCACCAGCGGCGCGGGCGCGGCCAGGACGACGGTGAAGAACCCCGCGGTGGCCACGCCGGAGGCCGTCATGATGCCGCGTACCCCGAACCGGGTCCGCAGCCTGTCGCCGGTGAGCCTGGCGACCAGCATGCCCACCTCGAAGACCGGGTAGCCGAGCGCGGCCAGCGCCTCCGGCGCGCCGAGGGTGTCGCGCATGAACAGCCCGTTCCAGTCGGCGACCGTGCCCTCCACCATGAACGCGAAGAACATCAGAGCGCCGAGCAGGTAGACGATCGGGGGCAGGCGGCGGCCGGCCTTGGTGGTGGCCGAGACGGCCGGGGCCTCGGGCAGGTACGTACGGCCCAGCAGGACCGTCACCGGCAGCGAGACCAGACCGACCAGCGCCACGTTCGCGGTGAACGACAGTCCCAGGGCGATCGACAGGCTGCCCAGAGCGCCCGCCGAGATCGCGCCCACGCACCAGCCCGCGTGCATGCCGTTCAGCAGCGGGCGTCCGTAGGCCCGCTCGACCGTGGATCCCTGGGCGTTCATCGCGATGTCCACCATGCCGAACGCCATGCCGAAGAACGCGGCCGCGGCCAGCAGCAGCGGGAGGTTCGGCGCGAAGGCCACGCCCACCAGGCCGAGCGCCGTCAGCGGGCCGCCGATCCGCAGGACGGTCTTGCTGCCCGCCCGGCTCATGACCCGGCGCATGGACTGCATGGTGATCAGCGCGCCCACACCCCACGCCAGCAGGATCAGGCCGACCGCCGACTCGGACAGGCCGAGCTTGTCGGTCAACGCCGGGATGCGCACGGTCATCGTGCCCACCAGGAGCCCGGCCAGGACGAAAGTAAGAACCGCCCCGTAACGGGCGATCCTCAAGTCGCGGATCATTGGTACATACCTCGCAAATCACTCATTAATTGGCATGCAGCGCGGCCCGGCGCTCGTGACACGAGCGCGAGCGCGGGCGGCGTAGGTGTTGGGGGCTTAGGAGCGCGCGTCAGAGACTGAGAAGCGCGTCAGGTGGCTCGGGGCGGAGGGGGCAGTCAGGGTTTGAGGAGGGCGCGACAGCGGGCCTCCAGGGCGCGCAGGTCGCTCTCGGCGTGGAGGCCGGGATCGTGGCTCGCCACGTCCCACAGCCCCTCGCACGCCAGCCGGACGATCTGGGACGCCACCCGGTCGGGCTCGTCGTCGAGCCCCTCGCGATGCCAGCGGGCCATCGCCTCGCGGATCGGCGCGAGCAGGAACAGGTTGCCCGACGCCCCCGTGACCACGGCCCATCGTCGCAGCCGGTTGGAGCGCACGGCCTCAAGCGTCGCCGCGAGGTAGCGCTCGGTGTAGGTGGGGTCGCCCTGGGCGGCCATCAGCTCGTCGAAGTCGTCGATCAGCCGCTCCACCATGCCCTTGATCAGGGCTTCCTTGGAGGAGAAGTGATAGAGGAGGCCGCCCTTGCTCACGCCGGCCCGATCGGCCACCGCGGACAGGGTCAGCGCGGTCGAGCCCTGGTCACAGAGGAGATCCTCTGCCGCGTCCAGTAGCTCGTCCCTTCTCATGCCTCTACTGTACCGTCCGGACGGTACAGTAGCAAAGGGGATACGCTTTCCGGGTGAGCAGACCGTCGGCCTACCTTGATCACGCGGCGACCACGCCCATGCTTCCCGAGGCGATCGAGGCCATGACGGAGCAACTCGGCCTGGTCGGAAACGCGTCCTCGCTGCACGCGACCGGCCGCCGAGTGCGCAGAGTCGTCGAGGAGTCGCGCGAGACCATCGCCGACACGCTGGGCGCCAGGCCGAGCGAGGTGGTGTTCACCTCGGGCGGCACCGAGGCGGACAACCTCGCCGTCAAGGGCCTCTACTGGGCACGCCGGCCGAAGAAGCGGGTGCTGGTCAGCTCGGTCGAGCACCACGCGACGCTCGATCCGGCCCACTGGCTGGCCGACAGCCAGGGCGCGCGGCTCGAGTTGCTGGAGGTCGACGAGTTCGGCCGGGTGCATCCCGACACGCTGCGCGACGCCATCGCCCGCGACCCCGACGACGTCGCCATGATCAGCGTCATGTGGGCCAACAACGAGGTGGGCACGGTCCAGCCGGTGCACATGCTGGCCGCCATCGCCCACGACAGCGGCATCCCCTTCCACACCGACGCCGTGCAGGCGATCGGGCAGCTGCCGGTGTCGTTCGCCGACTCCGGCGCCGACGCGCTGACGGTGACCGGCCACAAGGTCGGCGGCCCGATGGGCGTCGGCGCGCTGCTGCTGGCCCGCGGAATGACTCCGGTCTCGGTCATGCACGGCGGCGGCCAGGAGCGGGACGTGCGCTCAGGCACGCTCGACGCGCCCGCCATCGCCGCTCTCGCCACCGCCATCCGGGTCGCGGTCGGCGAGCAGGAGTCGCTGAGCCGCCGCCTGACCGCGCTGCGGGACGAGCTCATCCAGCGCGTACGGCAGGCGGTCCCCGACGTGCTGCTCAACGGCGACCCGACGGACCGGCTGCCGGGAAACGCCCACTTCTCCTTCCCCGGCTGCGAGGGCGACGCCCTGCTCATGCTGCTCGACGCCAAGGGCGTGGAGTGCTCGACCGGGTCCGCCTGCTCGGCCGGGGTGGCCCAGCCCTCCCACGTACTCCTGGCGATGGGCGCCGACTCGGCGGCGGCCAGGGGCTCGCTCAGGTTCTCCCTCGGCCACACCTCGACCCACGACGACGTCGACCGGCTGATCGAGGTGCTCCCCGCGGCGGTCGAACGCGCCCGCCGCGCCGGCCTGAGCTGAGCTGAGCTGGGCTGAGCTGGGCTGAGCTGAGCTGGGCTGAGCTGGGCTGACAAAGGGCCAGGTGATGAAGCGTTAGTTGATGAAGGCCACCACCGCGCTCCACGCGGGGTCGGTGGCCACGTCGACCCGCGGCTCCCCTTCCTCCCAGCCCACGATCAGCTCCTTGGCGTGGATCGCCGCGTCGCCGGTCGGGTCGGCGTAGATGTGGATGACCCGGTGACTCTCCGCGCTCAGGTGTGCCACCAGCACGGCGTCGTCGTGGAGCTTGAGCAGCCGCGCGGCCAGCCGTTCCTCGAAGTCGCGCAGCGCCGTCAGCGACTCCCCGACGGGCAGCCCGTTCTCGTCGCGGTGCGCGTACGGGAGCGTGATCGCGATGTGCTGGTCGAAGAGCGGATAGTCGACCGGCCGCAGCGGATAGCGGGCGGTGGCGACCAGCGGCGCGCCGGCCGCCGTCTGGCCCTCCAGCAGCGCCCACTGCTCCTGTTCGTAGCCGGAGGCCAGGTCGGCCACCACGGCGGGCAGGTGTACGGCGGCGACCGAGTCGATCGGCTGGAACGTCGCCGGGGTGATCTCGCCCACCCAGCGGGCCACGTCGTCCTCGCCGAGCAGCCAGTCGAGGGCCAGCAGTGTGGTCTCCAGCCGGGTGTCCTCGTCGAGCTGGCCGAAGATCGGGTGATAGGCGGCCACGTCCACGCGCGGCGAGTTGGGCGGCACCCGCAGCCCCAGCATCAGCTTGTCGAAGGCGAACTCGAAGCCGCCCACGTCGATCGTGAGCTCCAGCGCCTGCGGGTTGACCTGGCGCGACGGATGGAACTCCCACAGCAGGTCGGCGGGCGGCGCCCCCTTGACCAGGCGGTGCGCCAGCGAACGCAGCTCGGCGTCGCCGGCGGCGGTCAGGACCAGCGCGTGCGCCGCGTCCCTGCCGGGAGCCACCTCCCAGACCAGGCCGGGATGCACCGCGGCCACGGCCGGGGCGATCGTCTCCCACAGCAGCTCGGCGTCGCCGGAGGCCACCAGCGAGTCGAGCCGCGGCCTGGTCTCCTCCCACCACGCCCAGAACGACGCGATGCCGTCGCTCGGCTCGATGGGCTCTTCGTCGTCGTCCTTGCGCCCGAACAGTCGCATGGCCTGAATACTCCCAGACGCGGAGCCCGGTTGTGCAGATGGCCGAGCACGCTTGGCGGGACAGTACGCTGGGATGGTCATGGGATTGCGTGTGCTTGCCGCCATGTCGGGCGGCGTCGACTCCGCCGTGGCCGCCGCCCGGATCGCCGAGGCCGGTCACGACGTCACTGGTGTGCATCTGGCCTTGTCGGCCAACCCCCAATCCCACCGTACGGGGGCCAGGGGCTGCTGCACGGTCGAGGACTCCCGCGACGCGCGGCGCGCGGCCGACGTGATCGGCATCCCGTTCTACATCTGGGACATGGCCGAGCGCTTCCAGCGCGATGTGGTCGAGGACTTCGTGGCCGAATACGCGGCGGGCCGCACGCCCAACCCGTGCCTGCGGTGCAACGAGAAGATCAAGTTCTCGGCGGTGCTCGACCGGGCGCTCGCGCTGGGCTTCGACGCGGTCGCCACCGGCCACCACGCCAGGCTGGTCGACGGCGTGCTGTCGAGGAGCGCCGACCAGGGCAAGGACCAGTCCTACGTGCTGGGCGTGCTCACCCGCGAGCAGCTCGGCCACGCGATCTTCCCGCTGGGCGACTCGACCAAGGCCGAGGTACGCGAGGAGGCCGCCAGGCGGGGCCTGACGGTCGCCGACAAGCCCGACAGCCACGACATCTGCTTCATCGCCGACGGCGACACCCGCGGCTTCCTGGCCAAGCGGCTCGGCGCGGCCGAAGGGCCGATCGTCGACCAGGAAGGCGAGGTCGTCGGCAACCACCACGGCGCCCACGGCTTCACGATCGGCCAGCGCAAGGGCCTGCACATCGACCGGCCCGCCGCCGACGGCAGGCCGCGTTACGTGCTGTCGATCGAGCCCGTGTCCAACACGGTCACGGTGGGGCCGCGCTCGGCGCTGGAGGTCACCTCGATCACCTGCGCCCGGCCGGTCTGGAACGGGCCGACGGAGCCGGCTTCGGCCGCGTTGGCGGCCTCGCCGGGCGAGCTGAGGGTGCAGTTGCGGGCCCACGGCGAGGTCTATGGGTGCCACTTCGAGGAGGTCGGCGACGGGCTGCGCATCACGCTCGACCGCCCCGCCACGGGGGTCGCGGCGGGGCAGGCGGCGGTGCTCTATTCGGGTGAGACCGTGATCGGCTCGGCCACCATCGCCTCGGCGGGCTGACCTAAGGACTGCTAGGCCACGGCTGATCTCAAGGCAGTTCCACCGACTCGCCGACCTTGAGCCGCCGCATGTCGGCGTGCTGCTTGTCGGACTCCAGCTTCAGGTAGTTGTCGATCAGGCTGAGGCCGATGTCGTTGAGCAGCCCGTCATGCGTGGAGAACGCCCTGGCCGGACGGATCGTACGCAGGTAGTCGACCATCTCCAGAAGCTTCAGCCAAGGAGCGTTCGTCGGCACCAGGAGGGTGGGCACCTCGACGCCCGGCACGGTCAGCGCGTCACCGGGGTAGAAGACCTCGTCGTCGAGCATGAAGCCGACATTCTGCGCGATCGGCACGTCAGGGTGATTCTTGGCATGCCATTCGCCGAACACCTTCACGTCGAACCCCGCCGCGGTGAAGTCGTCGCCATGCCGTACGACCTGTACCTTCCCCGGAACCTCCGTCAGCTGGGCGGCGACCGCCTCGCAGGTCCAGATCTCCAGGTCGGAAGAGGCGGCCTTGAGCCGCTCGACGTCGACGTGGTCCATGTGCTCGTGGGTGATGAGCACCGCGCCGGCACCGTCGAGGACGGGCCCCTCGGTGAAGGCGCCAGGGTCGATGACGAGGACGTTGCCGTCCTTCTTCAGCCGTACGCACGCGTGGCCGTATTTGGTGAGCTCCATTTTTCAGAGCCTACGCTTGTCCCATGTCGATGTTCGAAGCCACCGGGGTTGGGTCGCATCCGGGTGAGGATCATTTCGAGGCCCTCCGAGTGGTGTTCGGTGAGTTGCCCGGCCTGCCGTACCTGCCGGAGTTGCCAGGCCGCGGGGTGGGCGCCGACCTGGTGGGGCGGACGGCGGCGCTGCTCGTCGAGCTGCCGGTGGAGGTGCAGCCGTCGGGCTGGCGGCTGTCCGACCGGCCCGGCCGCGACCACCAGCGGGCGGTGGACCATCTCAGACGCGATCTCGACGGCCTGGAGGAGATCGGGCACGACTACGCGGGGCCGCTCAAGCTGCAGGTCTGCGGGCCGTGGACGCTGGCGGGCGCCATCGAGCTCAAGTACGGCGACAAGATGCTCGCCGACGCCGGAGCCGTACGCGACCTGACCGCCTCGCTCGCTCAGGGCGTCGCCGACCACGTCGCGGAGGTACGGCGGCGCCTGCCCGGGGTCACCGAGATCGTCCTGCAACTCGACGAGCCCGGCCTGCCGGGCGTGCTCGCGGGCACCGTGCCGACCGCCTCGGGCTTCGGGCGGCTGGCCGCCGTGGAGGGCTCGCGGGTGGCGGAGTCGCTGCGCCTGTTCGGCGACCCGATCGTGCACTGCTGCGCGCCGTCGGTGCCGCTCCGCCTCCTCCGTACGGCCGGCGTCCGCGGCGTCTCGGTGGACGCCTCCCTGCTCAGCCGCAGGGACGACGACGCCGTGGGGGAGGCGCTGGAGGCGGGGCTGCTGCTGTTCCTCGGGGTGGTGCCGGGGACCGACACCCGGTTGCCCGATACCGGCGTCGTCGCCAGGCCGGCGGTGGACCTGTGGCGGCGGCTCGGGTTCCCGCCCGACAAGCTGGCCGGGCAGGTCGTGCTGACCCCGGCCTGCGGGCTCGCCGGAGCCTCCCCCCGCTACGCGCGGGCCGCCCTGGCCGCCTGCCGCAAGGGCGCCCAGGTGCTGCGCGACGATCCGGCAAGCGGCCTGCAAGCCAGGTGAGTAGCCTCAGTTTCATGATTTTTCGCACTGTGGCGGTCGGCGTCACGCTCCTGATCGCGTCCGCGTCGATCGCCGCTCCGGCCGCGGCCGCCGCCAACCCGGAGATCTGGAACTGGGGCTCCATCTACTCCGCCGACAAGGCGGGCAAGGCCAAGGGCAAGGTCGTCCTGGACCGGCCGGGGTTCGTGGTGAACGGCAAGCTCTACGACTTCCCCGGGCGGAGCGGGTGCTCGTGGCTGAAGTTCCGGTGGGTCAAGGAGGACGGCGGCAGGGGGGCCAAGACGTTCCACAACTGCTCGGGGACCAAGCCGCTGCAGTTCTCCTTCCCGACCGGCTACATGCTCTCGATCGAGGGCCGGGTCTGCCGCGGCACGGCCGTGAAGGTCACCGGCAAGTGCTCGGGCTGGGACGGCGTCTGGTCCCAGGGCGGCTGACGCCCCTCCACCGGTCCCCCTGCGGCCGACCCGTAAAGGCGGTCGGCCGTCCACGCCGCTGATCCCAGCGTGACCTGCCCGTCCGGGCGTCGTGGAAGGTGCCTGTTGTCGGTGCTCGGCGATAGCGTTTGCCTAGGGTGTTTGACGGAAGGAGACCCTGGTGAGCGAGCCAAGCGTCGATGGCGTGCCCGTGGCCGCGCGTGAGCGGCACGCTGAGATGAGCGAGTTGGTGGAGGAAGCCCGCTATCGCTATTACGTGCTCGACCGGCCCACGGTCAGCGACGCTCAGTTCGACGAGTGGTTCAACGAACTGCTCGCCCTGGAGGCGGCGCATCCGGGTCTCCAGACGCCCGACTCACCGACGCAGAAGGTCGGCGCGCCGGTGGCCGGCGACTTCGCCAAGGTCGACCACCTGGCGCCGATGGAGAGCCTCGACAACGCCTTCGACCCGGCCGGGATGGCAGCGTGGCAGGCGCGGGCCGAGCGGCTGGCCGAGGGCGAGCCGGGCCCGTACCTCTGTGAGCTCAAGATCGACGGGCTGGCCATCGCGCTGGTCTACCGCGACGGCCGGCTGGAGCGCGGCGCGACCAGGGGCGACGGCAGGACGGGCGACGACGTGACGCCCAACGTCCGCACCATCGAGGGCGTGCCCCACCGGCTCAAGGGAGCCGACGTCCCCAGCCTGATCGAGGTCCGGGGCGAGGTCTACATGCCGGTCGCGGAGTTCGGGCGGCTCAACGAGCAGCTGGTCGCGCAGGGGGTCGCCCCCTTCGCCAACCCGCGCAACGCCTCGGCCGGCTCGCTGCGCCAGAAGGACCCGCGGATCACCGCCCAGCGCCCGATGCGCATGATCGTGCACGGTGTCGGCGTCTGGGAGGGCGCGGCCGAGCCCAAGGCGCAGTCCGAGGTCTACGAGCGGTTGCGCGAGTTCGGTCTGCCGGTCAGTGACCTCTACCGGGTGGTCGGCGACCCCGCCGAGGTCGACGCCTTCATCGAGCATTACCGCGTGCACCGCCACGACCCGCCCTACGAGATCGACGGCGTGGTGGTCAAGGTCGACGACTTCCGCACCCAGCGCGAGCTCGGCTCCACCTCGCGGGCGCCGCGCTGGGCGATCGCCTACAAATACCCGCCAGAAGAGGTCAACACCAAGCTGCTCGACATCCAGGTGGGCGTCGGCCGCACCGGCCGCGTCACGCCGTTCGGTGTGATGGAGCCGATCAGCGTCGCCGGGTCCACGGTGGAGCGCGCCACGCTGCACAACGCCGCGGTGGTGGCCGCCAAGGGCGTGCTCATCGGCGACACCGTCGTGCTGCGCAAGGCGGGCGACGTCATCCCCGAGATCCTCAGCCCGGTCACCGACCTGCGTGACGGGTCCGAGCGGCCGTTCGTCATGCCGACCCACTGCCCCGAGTGCGGCACGGAGCTGGCCTACGAGCAGGAGGGCGACGCCGACCTGCGCTGTCCCAACGCCCGCGGCTGTCCCGCGCAGATCCGCGAGCGGTTGTTCTTCGCGGCCAGGCGCAGCGCGTTCGACATCGACGGGCTGGGCTATGTCGCGGCGACCGCGCTCAGCCAGCCGCTGCCGCCGCAGGAGCCGGTCGTGCGCACGGAGGCCGACCTGTTCGACCTGACGCTCGAACAGCTGATCCCGATCAAGTCCGTGGTCCGCGACAAGGACAGCGGCCTGCCCAAGATCGATCCGAAGACGGGCGAGCAGAAGATCGTCTCGTTCTTCTCCAACATCAACGGCGAGCCCAGCCAGAACGCCCACAAGCTCATCGAGGAGCTGACGCGGGCCAAACAGGCGCCACTGGCCAATGTCTTGGTCGCGCTGTCCATCCGCCATGTCGGGCCGCCGACGGCCCGTGACCTGGCCGTCGCCCTGCGCTCGATCGACGCCGTCATGGCGGCCTCGGAGGAGGAGCTGGCGGCCATCAAGGGCATCGGGCCGCGGGTGGCCGCCACGATCCGCGCCTGGTTCGAGGTCGACTGGCATCGCGAGATCATCACCCGCTGGCGGGCCGCGGGCGTGCGCATGGAGGACGAGCCCGCTCCCGAGAAGGGGCCGCAGACGCTCGAGGGCCTGACCTTCGTGGTGACGGGCACGCTGCCGGGCTTCACCCGCGACTCCGCCGCCGAGGCGCTCAGCGATCGGGGCGGCAAGGTCGCGAGCTCGGTGTCGAAGAAGACCTCGTTTCTGGTGGCGGGCGACAACGCCGGGTCCAAGTACGACAAGGCGGTCAGCCTGGGCGTGCCGATCCTCGACGGTGAGGGCTTCGGGGTGCTCCTCGCCGATGGGCCGGAGGCGGCTTCGCGGGTGGCCGTCACTCCCCAGCCGTAGTGGCCGCCACCCCCCAGCCGTAGTGGCCGCCACCCCCCAGCCGTAGTGGCTGTCACTCCTCAGCCGTAGATCATATACGCACTGTTGATGGGGAGTATACTAAGAGTGATTTCGGGGTATATGTCCGAAGGATAAGTGACGGAACGTACGCGGTTGGTTTCGCGAAGTGGGGTGAAGGTCGTACCCTCCCATAGTGACCTAATGGGGGTTCTGTTACTGATGGCTGACCCAACCGACACCCGCGACACAGGGCCACGCGCCGGGACGCCTCTGTGGGCGTTCCTCGCCGGCATCACCGTGATCGGCTTCACCGCGCTGGCCGTGGCCATGCTCAGACTCGACCCGGCCGGCCTGGCGGAGCTCGCCCGTACGCCCTTGTTCTGGGTGCTGACCGCGCTCGTGGTGCTGGGCGAGCTCAGGCCCGTCATGGTGTCCTCGGCGACCGCCGTCGGCGGCACGTACCCCTCCACCATGTTCACCTTCGCCGTGCTCCTGCACTTCGGCCTGCCCGTGGCGGTGCTGATGCAGGCGGTGGCCGTGGTGATGAACGGCGTCGTCACCCGTAAGGCGTTGCATCGGGTGATGTTCAACATCGCCCAGTCGACGCTCGCGCTGACCTCCGCCGGCGTGGTGCTCGGCCTGTTCGGCATCGTGCCGAGCCCGGCCGCGCCGTGGGTGCCCACGGGCGCCGACCTGCTGGCGCTCTCGCTGGCCGGCATCGCCTACTTCGCCGTCAGGGCCGCGCTGGTGAGCGGCGCGGTCGCGCTGCACGAGCGCCGGTCGATCACCCGCGTGCTGAAGGCCAGCCTCGGGCCGCAGAGCCTCGTCTACGTCGCGCTGCTCGGCCTGGCGCCCCTGGTCGTCGTCGTGATGACCCATTCACCCACCCTCGTACCGCTGTTCGTGGCGCCCCTGGCGGCGGTCTACTTCACCGCCACCCTGTCGATGCGCCGCGACCACCAGGCCATGCACGACGAGCTGACCGGCCTGCCCAACCGCAAGATGCTGATCGTGAGCACCGAGGAGGCGCTCGCCGAGGCCCGCCAGGACGAGCGGGTCGGCCTGTTCCTGCTCGACCTCGACCGGTTCAAGGAGGTCAACGACACGATGGGCCACCCGGTCGGTGACCGGCTGCTGCAGATGGTCGCCCACCGGCTCACCCATTCCGTACGCCCCGGCGACGTCGTGGCCCGGCTGGGCGGTGACGAGTTCGCCGTCCTGCTGCCCTCGATCAGGGACGCCCACGCGGCCCGTGAGGTGGCCGCCCGGCTGCGCGCGGCGCTCACCGAGCCGGTACGCCTGGAGGGCATGTCGTTCGACCTGGACGGCTCGGTCGGCATCGCGCTCTACCCCGACCACGCCCCCGACTTCGAGCTGCTGCTCCAGCGCGCCGACGTGGCCATGTACCTCGCCAAGGAGGGGCGCACCGGCGTGGAGCTCTACCAACCGGACAAGGACCGCAACTCGCCCGAACGGCTCAACCTTCTCGGTGACCTGCGGCGCGCCGTGGACAACCGCGAGCTCAGGCTGCACTATCAGCCCAAGGTGGGCATGGCCACCGGGGCCGTCCACGGCATGGAGGCCCTGCTGCGCTGGCATCACCCGGTGCACGGCCAGATCCCGCCGTCGGAGTTCATCCCGCTGGCCGAGCAGTCCTACCTCATGCGCCAGCTCACCGAATACGTCATCGAGGCGGCCCTGGAGCAGGCCTCCCGCTGGTGGCACAGCGGCCTGCGGGTGCAGGTCTCGGTCAACATCTCCGCCCGCGACCTGCTCGACTCGGCCCTGCCCGAGCAGCTGGAGGCGGGGCTGGCCAAGCTTCGGCTGCCGCCGTCGGCGATCCAGCTGGAGGTCACCGAGCGCATCCTGATGGGCGACCAGGCCTACACACACGAGACGATCAAGGCGCTGGCCGTGCTCGGCGTGCCGCTGTCCCTGGACGACTTCGGCACTGGCTACTCCTCGCTGATCAGGCTGCAGCGGCTGGCGGTGTCGGAGGTCAAGATCGACGCGTCGTTCGTGCAGCGCATCGCCGAGTCCGACGACGACTACCGGATCGTGCGCTCCATCGTCGACCTGGTCCGCTCGCTCGGCCTGAGCTCGGTCGCCGAGGGCGTCGAATCCGACGACGTGGCCATCCGGCTCACCGAGATGGGTTGCGAGATGGGTCAGGGCTGGCTGTTCCACAAGCCCATGCCGCCCGCCGAGGCCACGGTCTGGCTGCGCGAACACATCGAGACCCAGCCGGAGATCGAGTACGGCTACCGCTCCGGGGTCACCCAGACCGCTTGACCCGGCGCTTCCCCAGGGCACCGAATGGCCAGGTACGTGGCGCCGCAGCTGTCGCGAGCGTGGAACCCCTGTGGCGAGGGTTAATGGTTCTGTGTCGCTCCGTCAAGGCCCCTAGGATGACAGTGTCCCAACTCCATCCACGAAACGGGTTACACGACTCATGTCCGCCATAACCCGCGACGAGGTCGCACACCTGGCCCGGTTGTCCAGGCTGGCCCTCACCGACGACGAACTCGACCACTACGCCACACAGCTCGATGCCATCATCGAGTCGGTCGCGAAGGTGGCAGAGGTCGCCGCCGAGGACGTTCCGCCTTCGTCGCACGCGCTTCCGCTGACCAATGTCTTCCGCGCCGACGAGGTGCGACAGTCCCTGACGCCCGAGCAGGCGCTGTCCGGCGCGCCGGCCGTCGAGGACAGCCGCTTCCGGGTGCCGCGCATCCTTGGGGAGGAGGCATGAGCCTGATCCACAAGACCGCCGCCGAGCTGGGCGCGCTGATCGCCGGTGGCGAGATCACGGCCGTCGAGGTGGCCGAGGCGCATCTCGACCGCATGGCCGAGGTCGAGCCCAAGGTCAACGCGTTCCTGCACGTCGATCGCGAGACCACCGTCGAGCAGGCCAGGGCCGTCGACGCCCGGCTGGACGCCGGTGAGCGGCTCGGCCCGCTGGCCGGGGTGCCGATCGCGCACAAGGACATCTTCGCCACCGCCGACATGCCGACGACGGCCGCGTCCAAGATCCTCGAAGGCTGGCGCCCGCCGTACGACGCGACCGTCACGAGCCGCCTGCGCGCGGCCGGACTGGTCATCCTCGGCAAGACGAACCTCGACGAGTTCGCCATGGGCTCCTCCACGGAGAACTCCGCCTACGGCCCGACGCACAACCCATGGGACCTGTCCAGGATCCCCGGCGGGTCCTCCGGTGGTTCCAGCGCCGCCGTCGCCGCGTACGAGGCGCCGCTGTCCACCGGCACCGACACCGGCGGCTCGATCCGGCAGCCCGCGGCTGTGACCGGCATCGTGGGCATGAAGCCGACCTACGGCGGTTCGTCGCGTTACGGCCTGATCGCGTTCGCCAGCTCGCTCGACACGCCGGGCCCGTTCGCCCGCAACGTGCTCGACGCGGCGCTGCTGCACGAGGCGTTCTCCGGGCACGACCCGATGGACTCCACCTCGATCGACGCGCCCGTGCCGTCCGTGGTCGAGGCCGCTCGCAACGCCGACATCTCCGGCATGCGCATCGGCGTGGTCAAGGAGTTCGGCGGCGACGGCTACCAGGCCGGCGTGCTGGCTCGCTTCCACGAGGCCGTCGAGCTGCTCGAATCGCTCGGCGCCAAGGTCGTCGAGGTCTCCTGCCCGTCGTTCTCGACCGCGCTGCCCGCCTACTACCTGATCGCGCCGTCGGAGTGCTCCTCCAACCTGGCGCGCTTCGACGCCATGCGCTACGGCCTGCGCGTCGGCGACGACGGCACCCGCAGCGCCGAGGAGGTCATGGCGCTGACCAGGGCCGCCGGGTTCGGCCCCGAGGTCAAGCGGCGCATCATGCTCGGCACCTACGCGCTGTCGAGCGGCTACTACGACGCCTACTACGGCCAGGCGCAGAAGGTGCGCACGGTCATCTCGCGCGAGTTCGAGGCCGCCTACCACCAGGTGGACGTGCTGGTGTCGCCGACGACGCCGACGACGGCGTTCCCGATCGGCGAGCGCGCCGACGACCCGATGGCCATGTACCTCGCCGACCTGTGCACGATCCCGTCCAACCTGTCGGGCAACGCGGCCATCTCGGTCCCGTGCGGCCTGGCCGACGAGGACGGGCTGCCGGTCGGCCTGCAGATCATGGCCCCGGTGCTGGGCGACGACCGCTGCTACCGGGTCGGCGCCGCGGTCGAGCAGGCCCTGGAAAGCCGCTGGGGCGGCAGCCTGCTGTCCAAGGCTCCGGCGCTGTAGGAACTTGTCGAAAGGGGGACGGTGGCGTGCTGACGCACATTGAGATCGACGGGTTCGAGTCATTCCCTGACTTCGAGCTCGACGTGCCGCCGTCCTCGCCGTGGTTGGCGGCCCGGCAAACCGCATGAGCTGTTTCACCGTCCAGTGAGACACGATTCCGTCTCCAGGTCCACGATCGGCGTGGAAGCGGACATGCGGGTGACGAAGGGGCGTGAAATGCGACGATCTGAACTAAGGACTTCATCATGACTGTCGATACGCACATGCCGTACGACGAAGCCCTCGCGCGGTTCGAGCCGGTGCTCGGGCTGGAGACGCACGTCGAGCTCGGCACCGCGTCGAAGATGTTCTGCGGGTGCAAGACGACCTTCGGCGCCCCGCCCAACACCCAGGTCTGCCCGACCTGTCTGGCGTTTCCCGGCTCGCTGCCGACGGCCAACGCCGTCGCGATCGAGTCGACGATCCGCATCGGCCTGGCGCTGAACTGCTCGATCGCCGAGTGGTGCAGGTTCGCCCGGAAGAACTACTTCTATCCGGACATGCCGAAGAACTACCAGATCTCCCAGTACGACGAGCCGCTCTGCTTCGAGGGTTACCTCGACGTCGAGGTCGACGGCCGGACCGTGCGCGTCGAGATCGAGCGGGTGCACCTGGAGGAGGACACCGGCAAGTCCACCCACGTGGGTGGGGCGACCGGTCGCATCCAGGGCGCCGACTACTCGATCGTCGACTACAACCGCGCCGGCATCCCGCTGGTGGAGATCGTCACCAAGCCGATCGAGGGCACCGAGAGCCTGGCGCCAGAAGTGGCCAAGGCGTACGCGACCGAGCTGCGCGAGATCATGCGCACGCTGGGCGTCTCCGACGTGCGCATGGAAGAGGGCTCGATGCGCTGCGACGTCAACGTCTCGCTCATGCCCCGCGGCTCGTCCGAGTGGGGTACCCGTACCGAGACCAAGAACGTCAACTCGCTGCGCAGCGTCGAACGTTCCGTGCGCAGCGAGATCGAGCGGCAGGCGGCGATCCTCGCCGAGGGCGGCCGGATCATTCAGGAGACCCGGCACTTCCACGAGGACACCGGCGTCACCACACCCGGCAGGTCCAAGGAGGAGGCGCAGGACTACCGCTACTTCCCCGAGCCCGACCTGGTGCCGATCGCGCCCGACCCGGCGTGGGTGGCCACGCTCAAGGACGCGCTGCCCGAGCTGCCGTCGGTCCGGCGCAAGCGGCTGCAGGCGGAGTGGGGGGTGTCCGACCTCGATATGCAGGCCATGCACAACGCCGACGCGTTCGACCTGGTCGAGGCCACGGTCGCGGCGGGCGCGCCGGCCGCCGACGCGCGCAAGTGGTGGATGGGCGAGCTGGCGCGGCGCGCCAACGAGTCCGCTGTGGCCCTGGCGGACCTGCCCATCACGCCCGCGCAGATCGCCCGCGTCACCGAGTTGGTGGCCTCGGGCGCGCTCAACGACAAGCTGGCCCGCGAGGTGCTCGAAGGCGTGCTGGCCGGGGAGGGCACGCCCGACGAGGTGGTCGAGCGGCGCGGGCTGAAGATCGTCAACGACGAGGGCGAGCTGTCGGCGATCGTCGACCAGGTCATCGCCGGCAACGCCGACGCGGCCGAGAAGGTCCGCTCCGGGAAGATCGCCGCGGCCGGTGCGCTGGTGGGCGGCGTGATGAAGGCCAGCCGCGGCAAGGCCGACGCCGCTCGGGCCCGCGAGCTGATCCTGGAGAAGCTGGGCGTCTCCGAGTAGGGCGATCCGCTCGACTCAGGCCCCGTCACCGAGTGAGGTGGCGGGGCCTCTGTGTTGCCTCTGAGGTGGTCGTCACCAGGGCGAGCAGGCGGTCGATGAGGCCTTCGTCGTCGGGGGACTGCTCACTGGCCCAGCCGATCGCGTTGGCCAGCCGGAGGAGGTCCGTGATGTCCACCCCCTCGGGTGCGGAGCCGGCGCGGCGGGCGTGGTCGAGCAGTGCGGCGCCGGTGGCGGTGATCTCCTCGTGGCAGGCCGCCAGCGCACCGTCCGCGGGCCAGGAGGCCAGCTGCGCCGCCACCAGTCCGCGCATGGCCGTCGCGTGTACGGCCACCGCCCGCAGCCACGCCCGCAACGCCCGGTCCGCCGATGCCGCGGAAATCGCCGGTGCCGCGGAAATCGCCGACGCCCCGGATGATGTCGATGTCTCGGGAAGCGCTGACGCCTCGGAGAGCAGCGCCTGGCCCCGTGCGCAGAGTGCCGCCACGTCGTCTCTGATCACTGCCACCAGCAGGTCCTGCAGCGTCGGGAAGTGCCGGTAGAGGGTGCCCGGCCCTACCTCGGCCTGTTGCGCCACCTGGTTGAGCGAGGCGTCGGGACCGTGCTCGGTGAAGACGGCCCTGGCCACTCGTACGATCCGCTCGCGGTTGCGCAGCGCGTCGGCCCGCATCATCAGACGGCTCCCTGGTTGCTAAGTGGAGAGGTTCTCCCTATCGTATCGAACCGGAGAAGTTCTCCGTTAATGGGGAGTGGAACACGTGAAGATCGGAATCGCCGTCGGCGACGTACGCGGCCCCGCGACGCTGGAGGAGCTGACCGAGCAGGTCAGGACCGCCGCCGAGCTCGGCTACAGCACCGCCTGGGCAAGCCAGGCCCTCGGCTGGGACGCGCTCACCGCGCTGACCGCCGTGGGCGGGCGAGTCCCGGCATCCCGCTCGGTACGGCCGTCGTCCCCGTGCCGCAACGCCATCCGCTTGTGCTGGCCGGTCAGGCGCTCAGCGTTCAGGCCGCCACGGGCAACCGCCTCACGCTCGGGATCGGCGCGGGGATCGCGATCGGTGATTTAGGGCCTGTACGGAGTTCTGATCTTTAGATGGGTTGGATGCTTCGGACCCACAGCATGGCTCCGCGGAGATGAAGACCGGCCAGATAGCTGGTGGGGGTTTTGTCGAAGCGGAAGGCCAGCCCGCGCCACTCTTTCATCCGGTTGATCGCCCGTTCGGCCGTGTTGCGCTGCTTGTAGAGATCGGGATCATGACCGACGGGGCGGCCGCCGCGGGAGCCGCGCTTCTTGCGGTTGGCCGCCTGGTCGCTCTTCTCCGGGATGACCGCCTTGATCCGGTGCCGGCGCAGGTAGGCGCGGTTGGCGCGGGAGGAGTAGGCCTTGTCGGCGGCCACCGCGCCCGGGCGGGTGCGGGGGCGGCCGATGGGCAGGCGGATCTTGATGCGCTCCAGCACGGCGCGAAACTGCGGGCTGTCTCCGGCCTGGCCGGGGGTCAGGACGAAGGACAGCGGACGGCATCGCCGGTCGGCGGACAGATGCACCTTGCTGGTCAGCCCACCCCGCGAGCGGCCCAGCTTGGCCGCCGTCAGCCGGAACCTGCGCTGTCGTCGTAACCGCCGTCATCCGTCCCCGTCCCCGTCCTCGTCCTCGTCCTCATCCCCGTCTCCATCTCCGTCTTGGCCGGGGTCGCCGTTGTGGGGGTTTTGCCCCTTTGGCGTAGCCTCTTTTCCTGTTCGGCGGCCTCTTCCAGCGCCTCGGCCAACTCGCCGTCCAGGACCATCCCAGCGGCGTGGTGGTGGGCACGGGCCGTCGTGGAATCCACGCTGACCAGGTCGAGATCGGCCTGCCCACGGGCAGCGGCCTCGGCGATCATCGCCTGCATCAACTGCTCGAAGACGCCGCTCCTCGCCCACGACCGGAACCGGTCGTAGACGGTGGACCAGGGCCCGTACTCGACGGGCAGATCCCGCCACGGACTGCCGGTCCGAAAGCGCCACATCATCGCGTTGAACTGCTGTCGCAGGTCCGGGATCGGGCCTCGCTCACCCAGCGGCAGGTGAGGCTCGATCAAGGACCATTCCTCGTCGGTGAGGTCTCCACGCGCCATGGCGAAGGCGTACCAGGATCGCCGGCCGTAGCGCAGCGAATCCCTCTGATCTCAACTCCGTACAGGCCCTAGGGCGCGGACCCTGGGTTTAGCCATGGGGGTGAGCCCTTCTGTCGAATCTTTGAGCGGTAGATAGGTCGCTGCTGTATATTGATTCATGTGACCGTGACCTTGCGCACGAACAGCAACATCGCCTTCCAATGCGCCTTCCACGTGGTGTGGTGTCCCAAGTACCGCAGGCGGGTGCTGGGCGGAGGGATCGAGGAACGACTCAAGCAGCTCATCGGCGAGGTGGTCGAGGAGAAAGGGGCGTGGCTGGTGGAGACGGAGGTCATGCCCGACCACGTGCGGCTGCTGGTCGAGGTGGATCCCCAGCTCGGGATCCACAAGCTGGTAAAGGCCATCAAGGGCCGCTCCTCGCGGGTCCTGCGCCAGGAGTTCCCGAGCTTGACGTCGAAGCTGCCGACGCTGTGGACCAACTCCTACTTCGTGGCCACCATCGGCGCGGCGCCTCCGGAGGTCGTCAAGCGGTACGTCGAGAACCAGAAGAACCGGTGATCGCGGATGCTGACCGGGCGTAAGTACCGCCTGGATCTGACTGCCGGCCAGGCGGAGTTCGCCGAGCGGGTCGGCGGGGCCTGCCGCAGCGTGTGGAACACCGCGCTAGAGCAACGCCGCACCTACCGGCGACGCGGCGCGTTCATCGGCTACCACGACCAGGCCCGCCAGCTCGCCGAGGCCAAGCAGGAGTTCGCGTGGCTGGGCGAGGTGCCCGGCCACTGCCTTCAGCAGACGTTGATCGATCTGGATCAGGCGTGTGCCCGGCACGGCACGTGGAAGGTACGCTGGAAGTCCAAGACCGGGAATCGGCCGTCGTTCCGGTTTCCCGAGGGCGCCAAGATCGCCATCGAGCGGTTGAACCGGCGCTGGGCGCGGGCGAAACTCCCCAAGTTCGGCTGGGTCCGCTTCCGTATCACCCGCCCGCTCGGCGGCAGGGTCAAGAACGCCACCATCAGCCGGGATGGCAAGCACTGGCATGTCAGTTTCCTTGTCGAAGACGGCGTGATCACACCCGGGCGGCACGCCCATCCCGGCAGTGCGGTCGGTATCGACCGGGGCGTGGTCAAGGTCGTGACCCGCTCGGACGGCTTGTTTCACCATCAGGTGTTCGCCCGGGAGCGGGAGGTCGGGCACGCCAAGAAGCTCCAGCGGGACGTCGCCCGGACCACCAAGGGATCGGTCCGGCGCAGGAGAGCCGCCGCGCGGGTCGCCGCACTGGCGCGGAAGATCCGCCGACGCCGGGAGGACTTCGCCGCCAAGACCGGCTGCATCCTGGCCGCGAGCTTTGAGCTGGTGGTGTTCGAGGCGCTGGCGACCAGGAACATGACCGCCGGGGTAGCACCCAAGCCGGACCCCGAGCAGCTGGGCGCGTTCCTGCCCAACGGGGCCGCGAGTAAGTCCGGCCTGAACCGAGCCATCCTGGACAAGGGCTGGCATCGGATCGAGCTTGCCACCCGGAGCAAGGCCCGGTACACGGGCACCTGCGTGATCACTGTCAATCCGGCGTATACGAGTCAGACGTGCAATGTGTGCACGGTGGTGGATCGCAAGTCCCGCGAGAGTCAAGCGGTCTTCCGGTGTACCTCGTGCGGACACACCGAGCACGCCGACGTGAACGCCGCCAAGAACATCCTCACCGCCGGGAGGGCGGAGCACGCACAACCCCGACCGGGTGTGCGGGTTGGGGCGCGCAAACCACGCAACCGCGTGGGCCGGAAGGCGAACCGCCAAGCAACAGCAGCTCAGGCCACCGCGCAGACGGAGCCCGAGCTGGCTGGAATTCCCCGACCGTAGTCGTGGGGAGCGCTTCAAGATGGTCGAGTCGATGTACGGCCTGCCCGCCGACAAGCCCGTACGGCGGATGCGCGAATACTTGTCAGTGCTGAGACCTCTCCTGCGGGGCGAAACCGTGGCGCACCATGGCGAACTGCTCACCGCCTCGGGCACGGCCGCCGTGCCCGGCGCGGAGCCGCCTCAGGTGCTGCTGGCGGCGATGGGCCCGGCCATGCTGTCCCTGGCAGGAGAGCTCGCCGATGGCGTGGTGACGTGGATGACCGGCCCGCGCACGCTGGCCGGGCACATCGTGCCGTCCGTCACCAAGGCGGCCGAGTCCGCCGGACGCCCCGCGCCCCGGGTGATCGCCGGACTGGTGGTGTGCGTGACGGACGACGAGGCAGGGGTGCGCGGGCGCGTCGCCGAACAGTTCGGGCTGGCGGGTCAGATGCCGGAGTATCGCGCCATGCTCGACCGCGAGGGCGTGGCCGGACCGCAGGACGTGGTCATCGTGGGCGACGAGGCGGCCGTCGCCGAGGGGATCGGCAGGCTGGCGGACGCGGGCGTCACGGAGTACCTGGCCGCTCCGTTCGGCACACCCGAGGAGCAGCACCGCACCATCCAGGCGGTCGCCGCCCTCGCCACGGGCACCTAGGAGGACCGCCCGGCTGGGGTAAGGACGGCGGGGGCCAGGGCCTTCAAGGCCTCTTCGTCGCCGTGCCGCTCGATCTATCGTGGTGTGCTCGCCCGTCGGGACGGGGCGCGTTGTTTCTACTGCCGGTACCCGTTCGCCGACCCTATGACCGAAGCCACGTTCCCCGCCCTGGCCACAGCGCTCGGGCGTAGCCTGGCAGTGGATACGGAACGAATCGAGAGTAGCCCTGATGCTCGACGACCTCGAAGGGAAGCGCACAGGCGAGCGGATCCAGACGATCCGGGAACGCAAAGGGATGAGCCGGTCAGTACTGGCCGGGCTTGTCGGCTACTCCGCGGAGTGGCTCAAGGGCATTGAGTCCGGCCGACGCCTGCCGCCCCGCCTGCCTGTGCTTATCCGCCTTGCCGAAGTGCTCGCCGTGGGCGACGTCGCCGTCCTTGCTGGAAGCGACATGGATCTCGGGGGGAACACCACCATCCCCATCAGTGCGTTCGCCCGAATACCGCACGAGGCGGTGCCCGCTATCCGTGAGGCCATCCGGGCGCCCCTGCTCACGGTCGATCAGCAGCCGCTTCCGGTCGCGATCCTGCGAACCCGTACAGCGGACGCCTGGCAGGTGTGGCACACCTCCCGCACCCACCGCACCGACGTGGGCCGGGTCCTGCCATCCCTCATCCGCGATGTGCGCGCCTCCGCCCGCCAGACGGAAGGCCAGGAACGGCGCGACGCCCACGCCGTGCTCGCTGACCTGTGGGCACTCGTACAGCACGTCATCGTGTGGGCGAGCGAGCCAGAGTTGATCTGGGTTGTCGCCGACCGGGCCATGGCCGCTGCTCAGGAGGCCGACCAGCCCGCCGCGCTGGCCGGAGCCGCCTGGACGTACGCCATCGTGCAACGCTCGGGAGGCGACACCGACGCTGCCCTCACACTTGCCCTCGACGCGGCCGGTCTGCTTCGCGACCGGCTCGACGACGGCGACGACGAACTTCGCGCCCTGTACGGTGCGATGCAGTTGCATGCCGCCACCACGGCGGCCCGCGCGGGCAGAGAGGGCGACGCCTGGCGGTTCTGGGACGAGGCCGCCGCTGTCGCCCGCCGTCTGTCCGTCGGCTACCACCATTCGTGGACCCAATTCGGCGACTCGAATGTTGCCCTGCATGCCGTGTCGATCGGCGCCGACCTGACCAAGTCGGCCAGCGCGAAGGACCGCGCCGAGCAGATCAACCCCGACAGCATCCCCTCTCGGGAGCGGCGGGCCCGGCTCCACGTCGAGATTGCCCGCACCTATCACCAGCGGCGCGACTGGTCATCCATGCTCGACTGGCTGCAACAGGCGTACGCCATCTCGCACGACTCGGTGCACTTCAGCCCGACCGGCCGGCTGATGGCCTCCGACGCGGTCGATCAGGGTGGCCCGCTGATCGAGCGTCGGGCCCGCGGCTTTGCCCAGGAGCTCGGACTGCCCCTGTAGATCAAGGTGCGGAGTGCACCCCTGCGGCGACGGGTGCAGACGGCACCGGTGCCCGGTCTTGGCGCGCATACGGTGCGTGCATGACAGAAGTCCGCAGCCTGATAGTCGATAAGGGTGAGTTGGTCGGAGGACCAATGACCGACGACGAGCTACTTGCCCTCCTTCGCGTCACCAGCAAGAGCGCCCGAGAGGTCATGGCACAGGCGGCGCTGCTGCAGGACTTGCGAGGCCGCCAGCTCTCGGTGCTGAGGAACACCTATCCGGGGTGGGACATCGACTTCGGGCGCTCTGCGTCCGGTCAGGTGTGGTGGACGGCCGAACTGCGCAAGGCCGTCACCGTCGAAATGGTGGCGGCCGGCGTTGTGCAGTGCGTCCGGCAGCCGGATGCGATTGCGCTCGCGGCGACGCTGGCTTGGCAGTCGGCTCTCGTTCACAACTGCCGAGCCCACAACATGTTCGGCACATGAACTTCCCGGCCCGCCGCGTCGCCCCCGTCGAGGCGGGCCGGGTTGGTGGCCCCGCAACTCGTTAACCTGCGGTCCCGATGTCTGCGGCCGGCGGGACGGCGCGGGGCCACCTTCCACCGGCCGGGGCTCGCAATCAACCGCTTGCGTGGCCCCGGCCCCAACGTCCGGCAGGCCCACGTCTACTGCCGGGCCCGCCCCGTCCCGCATTGCGCTGGACGGGGCCGCCACGACCAGGGCTCAGCCGCCACTACTGATCCAGGCCAGCTCTTCCGCGATCTGATCGTTATGGGCATTGGCGATGGCAGGTGCCTTGTGGTCCGAGCTGATGCAGAACTCGTTGCCCTCCGGATCGTGCAGGGTGACCGCGTAGTAGTCGGGCAGGCCGCCCACCAGCAGCACATTCGACAACGTCGCCCCCAGCCCACCAGCCGTTCGGGCTCGGTGCCGAAGGCCCGCCGCCCCACTGATGAAGAGACACTGTTGGCGAATCCGGGGATTCCTGCCTACGCAGCCAGCGCTGCGAAGTGCGAAGTCCTCATCTTCGAACAGCACTCCCAGTTCGTCACGGATTCTGATCGCCATGCTCCCCTTGGGAACGCGGCCCGTGCGACCTCTGCGGTGGCGCTGGGGATCAGCTCGGACTCCACTCGGCGTAGCGACACCAACGACCAACCTTCGAGAAGATCAACAAAGAATCTCTGGCCTCAGTTAGCGATCTGTACGGTGTGACGTGAACGAGTATGTGGTTACCGGGCCCGTCTACTCGTAGCGGCGAGGGGAGTGTTGGTGTCGGGATGACGGGGCAGACAGCAAAGATCGAATCGCGTTGTGGTAGCTGCGAGGGCACCCTGGTCCGTCAGGTGAACCAGTTCATCGACAACGGGCAGTTGTGTTGGGATGCCGAGGTCGCCTGCGAGTCCTGCGGTACTGGCTGGTGCGAGCAATTTGGTTCAGGCGAGACGCCGGAGGATATCCGCAGTGCCCTGCTGGCGGAGCATGGCCCCAGCCGGCTGTGTGTGGTCGGTCCGGTGCCGAACCTGGTCTCGGTCTTAAAGGTTCTGCGGGAGGTCTGGGAGGTGCCGATTCCCCAAGCTCGTGAACTCGCCGACAAACTCACTGACACCGGCTTGGTCGGGACGCTGGCGGAGATGGAGTTTCTGCACACCCGGCTGCGAAGCCGTGGCGTCGCAGCCGAGGTGAGGTCCGATGCCGGCCCAGAGGGTGAGCAGATTCCCTCATAGCCAGTCTTTGATCAATTCGCCAACAGCGTCCCACTGATGAATAGAGGTAGTGGGGCCTTCGTGTGCCCTGCCGATCACGTCGGCTATCAGGGCTTACGCGGCCCACGCGATGCGGACTACGTACACGAGTCGGCGTTCTTCCATGACGACGTACATCCCTTAGTCGCCGCGCTGCCGCATGCGGGCCTTGTAGGTGTCGTCCACTCTGACGGCGCCGGGTGGTGACTCTCCCCGCTCCAGGTACTTCAGGGCGCGTTCGGCTGCCTGGATTGTCTCTGCGCACTCGTACGGGGCGGCCTTCTGGTACGCGGTCCACCACCAGCTGTCTTGGAAGGACTGGATGGGGGCAAGGTCATAGTTGAGCTTGGCCTTGTCGAGAGCACGCCAGTACTCGCGATCGAACATGGCGCGATCCTTCGGAGGAAGCGCGGCCCGGATGTTCTTTGGGCTGCGGTCGCTCTTGAGGGACGCGCGGATCTCCTCCGGCGTCCGGTGAAGGTCGTGCGCTTCAGCCATCGTTGCTCCGCCCCTCCTTCAGCGTTGCGGTCCTAACTGATGCAGAACTCGTTGCCCTCCGGGTCCAGCAGGGTGATCGCGTAGTAGTCGGGCAGGCCCTCCACCAGGAGCACCTTCGACAGCGTCGCTCCCAGCCCGACCAGCCGCTCGGCCTCGGCGTCGAGCTGGGCCCGGCGGACCTCCACCGGCCGGTCCCCGGAGGTGACGGACAGGTCGAGGTGGAGGCGGTTCTTGAGCACCTTGCCCTCGGGCACCTTCTGGAACCACAGCCGCGGGCCCACCCCGGCCGGATCGACGACCGAGTCGTGGCCGCCGTCGCCGGTCAGCTCCTCCTCGGGCAGCCCCCGGGCGCGCCAGTAGTCCTGCCAGGTGGCGAAGCCCTGCGGGGGCTCTTCCAGCCGGTAGTGCAGCGCCTCGGCCCAGAACCGGGCCAGCTTGTCGGGGTCGGTGCAGTCGAACGACACCTGTATCTTCACGGCCATGCCTGCCATGATGCCCGGCTGGCACGACATAAACGGGGCTCCACCGGTTCGGACAGGCCGGTGGAGCCCCGGAGGAAAACCCACAGGACCGCCGCCTAGTCCTCCTCCCGGGACGCGGGCGTGGCCGGTTCGACGTGGCGCCGTTCCATCAGCTTCCTGAACAGCGGCGCGGTCAGCGCGGCCAGGGCGAGCAGCAGCAGGATCACCGCGATGGGGCTGCGCACCAGCGTGGTCACGTCACCCGCTCCGATGGCCAGCGCCCGGCGCAGCTGGATCTCCGCCATCGGGCCCAGGATCAGGCCGATGACCGCCGGGGCGACCGGCAGTCCGAAGCGCCGCATCGCATACCCCAGCAGGCCCAGCAGGAAGAGCGCGACCAGGTCCACCACCGAGCCGTTCAGCGCGTACACGCCGAGCGCGGCGAACAGCACGATCCCCGCGTACAGGTACGGCCGGGGGATGCGCAGCACACGAGCCCACAGCGGCGCCAGGGGCAGGTTCAGCACCAGGAGCATCGTGTTGCCGATGAACAGCGACGCGATCATGCCCCACACCAGGGCCGGGTTGTGGTCGAACAGCTGCGGCCCGGGCTGCAGGCCGTACTGCTGGAAGGCGGCCAGCAGGATCGCGGCCGTCGCGGACGTGGGCAGGCCCAGCGTCAGCAGCGGTACCAGGGTCCCGGCGGCCGAGGCGTTGTTGGCCGCCTCGGGCCCGGCGACGCCCTCGATGGCGCCCTTGCCGAACTCCTCCTTGGCCACGCCGCGCGCCAGGCGCTTCTCGGCCGCGTACGACAGGAAGGTCGGGATCTCGGCGCCGCCGCCGGGCAGCGCGCCGAACGGGAAGCCGAACGCGGTGCCGCGCAGCCAGGGCAGCCATGAGCGGCGCCAGTCGGCACGCCCCATCCAGGCCCGGCCGACCGGTACGACTTCGGGCATCGAGTGGCGCAGCCGCGAGGCGACGTACAGGGCCTCGCCCAGCGCGAACAGCCCGACGGCGACGACCACCACGTCCACGCCGTCGAGCAGCTGGTCCAGGCCGAGCGTGAGCCGTGCCTGGCCGGTCTGCTGGTCGATGCCGATCAGTCCGATCACCAGGCCGAACCCGAGGGAGGCCAGCCCGCGCACGACCGAGCGCGACAGCACCGACGACACCGCGGTGAAGGCCAGGATCGCCAGCGCGAAGTAGTCCTCGGGCCCGAAGGAGATGGCGAAGCTCACCACCGCGGGGGCCGCCACGACCAGCAGCGCGGTCGCGATCGTGCCCGCCACGAACGAGCCGATGGCCGCCGTGGCCAGCGCCTGCGCCGCCCGCCCGCGCCGGGCCATCTTGTTGCCCTCCAGCGCGGTGATCATCGAGGACGACTCACCGGGGGTGTTGAGCAGGATGGAGGTGGTCGAGCCGCCGTACATGCCGCCGTAGTAGATGCCGGCGAACATGATGAACGCGCTGGTCGGCGGCACGGTGAAGGTGATGGGCAGGAGCAGCGCCACGGTCATGGCGGGGCCGATGCCGGGCAGTACGCCGACGAGGGTGCCGAGGGTGACGCCGATGAGCGCGTACATGAGGTTGACCGGCGTCAGCGCCCCGGCGAACCCGTCGAGCAGCAGCTGGAACGAATCCACCTAGATCACCCCCCGCAGCAGCCCACCCGGCAGCGACACGCCCAGGCCCTTGACGAACAGCAGGTACGTGGCGATCCCCAGGACCACCCCGACGCCCGCCGCGCGCAGCTTGTGCTCCGCGCCGAGCACCACGGAGAGGCCGAAGAACAGCAGGCTCGCGGCGATGATCCAGCCGAGCACGTTCAGCACGGCAGTGAACGCCAGGAAGATCCCGCTCACCAGCCCGACGCTGCGCCAGTCTGCGGGGGCGTCCACGTCGACGTCCTCGCTCTCCTCGGGGTCACCGCTGCCGCCCCTGAGCACGTCGGCCACGTAGAACAGGCCGATGACGATCATGGAGCAGCCCACCAGCATCGGGAAGAACCGCGGCCCGATGCCGAGCTGCGAGGCGGCGGCGGACACGTCGAGCGTCCCGAGCACGACGAACACGCCGAGCGCCAGCACGATGACGGCCAACCCCAGCTCGGGCCGCCACCGCCGGCGCTGCTTCTGGCCGGCGCCATCAGAGCTGGTATGGGTCTCGGACATCAGGAGACGACACCCAGCTCGGCGATGATGGCCTTGACCTTGGTCTGCTCGGCGTTGAGGTAGTCCGCGAACTGCTGACCGGTCTGGAAGGAGTCGATCCAGCCGTTCTTGGCCACCGCGTCCTTCCACGCCTGCGAGTCGTGCATCTTGGTCACCTGGTCGGTCAGCGACTTCTTGGCCGCCTCGTCGAGCCCGGCGGGCGCCACGAAGCCGCGCCAGTTGGTCAGCTCCACGTTCAGCCCGGCCTCCTTGAGCGTGGGCGCGTCGAGGTCGGGCAGCCGCTGGGCCGAGGTCACGGCCAGCGCGCGCAGCTTGCCGGACTTCACGTGCTCGGCGAACTCACCGACGCCCGAGATGCCCGCGCTCACCTTGTTGCCGAGCAGCTCGTTCAGCGCCTCGCCGCCGCCCGAGTGGGCGATGTAGTTGACCTGCTTCGGGTCCACGCCCGCGGCCTTGGCCATCAGCCCGGCCGCGATGTGGTCGGTGCCGCCGGCCGAGCCGCCCGAGATGGACACCTTCTTCGGGTCGGCCTTCCAGGCGGCGACCAGGTCGGCCACCGACTTGAACGGGGAGGCCGCCGGAACCACGATGATCTCGTACTCCTCGGTCAGCTTGGCGATCGGCGTCGTCTGGGCCAGTGTGACCTTGGACTTGTTCTGCTCGATCGCGCCCACCATGACCAGGCCCATGGTCATCAGCAGGTTGCCGTTGCCCTTCTCGCCCGCCAGCTGGGCCAGGCCGATCGTGCCGCCCGCGCCGGGCACGTTGAACACCTCGACCTTGCGCTTCGGGTCGACGGACTTGAGCGCCTGCTCCGCCGTACGGGAGGTCTGGTCCCAGCCGCCGCCCGGTGAGGCGGGAGCCATGATGCGCAGCGCGCCCGTGCCTCCACCGTCGGAACCTGAGCCGGCGCCGCAGCCGGACACAGCGGCGACGGAGAGCGCCGCGACGGCGGCGAGTATGCGGAGACGCATGATCACTCCAAAGGGGGGATTTCACGTTACGGAATACTGGATGGTGAAGTCCGTCGCCGATGGAGTCGACCCTTTTCACGATAGCCGTCATATAGGTCGTATTGGTCGCAACCCCCCTCGCACCCCCTCGCACCCCCTCGCAACCCCCCTGTGACCTCGGCATGTTTCCATGGGGCGGTGAGACGGGTACGTGACGCCTCCCTCGGAACCCAGCTGTTCGTGCTCCAGATGGTCATCGTGCTGCTGGCCGTCGGAGGCACCGGAGGCGTGTGGGCCGAGCACACGCGCGCGCAACTGGACTCGCTGCACCAGCAGCGAGCGCTGGCGATCGCCCAGTCCGTGGCGGGCCTGCCTCAGGTCCGGGCCGCGTTCAACGTCAAGGATCCGCAAAATGTGCTGCAGCCGCTCGCGCTGAGCGTGCAGCAGTCGACCGGCGCCGACTACGTGGTCATCGCCAACCGCGAGCAGACGCGGTACGCCCACCCCAACGCCGCGCTGATCGGCAAGCGGCTGTCCACCGACGGCACCACGGTGCTGAACACCGGCAAGAGCTGGGTCGGCACCGAGACCGGCACGATAGGCACCACGGTCAGGGGCAAGGCGCCGATCTTCGACGAGTACGGCGACGTCATCGGCCTGGTCTCCGTCGGCGTGCTCCAGACCACGGTCACCGGCCAGCTGGCGGGCGCGCTGCCGCCGCTGATATGGACCGCGCTGGCCGTGCTGCTGTCCGGGCTCGCGGCGGCGGCGCTGATCACCGCGCGGGTGCGCCGGCAGACGTTCGGCCTGGAGCCGCGCGAGATCGCCGCGCTGCTGGAGCAGCGCGAGGGCGTGTTGCACGGGGTCAAGGAGGGCGTGCTCGCGCTCGACCTCGCGGGCCGGGTGACGCTCGTCAACGACTCGGCCCGCGAGCTGCTCGGCGAGGTGGGCGAGGACCTCACCCAGATGCCGGTCTCCGAGCGGATGCGCGACGTGCTCGGCGGCGCCGACCCGGGGGAGGACCGGATCGTGCTGCACGGCGAGCGGGTGCTGGTACTCAACCGCACGCCGATCTCCGTACGCGGTCAGCACCGGGGCTGGGTGGTCACCCTCAGGGATCGCACCGAGCTCGTCCGGTTGGCCCGCGAGCTGGACGACACCAGCAGCGCCACCGGGGCGCTCAGGGCCCAGGCGCACGAGTTCGCCAACCGCATGCACACCGTCGTCGGCCTGCTCGAACTGGGCGAGCACGAGGCCGCGATCGGTTTCATCACCAGCACCACCGGCGGCACGTACATCACCGACCTGCGCGAGCGCGTCCAGTGCCCCACGCTGGCCGCGCTGCTGCTCGCCAAGTCGGCGGAGGCGGCCGAGCGCGGCGTCCTGCTGGTCCTGTCCGAGGACTCCGCGGTGGAGCAGGGCGCGCTCGGCGACCCGCAGGACGCGGTCCTGGTGGTCGGCAACCTGGTGGCCAACGCGCTCGACGCGCTCGACGGGGCCACGGGCACCATCGAGGTGTCGGTGCTGACCGACGCCGACGGGCTGCACGTCCGGGTCGGCGACTCCGGTCCCGGGATCGCTCCGGACCTGGTCGAAGAGGTGTTCAGGGAGGGGTTCACCACCAAGGCCGCCCATTCGGGGCCACGCGGGCTCGGCCTGGCGCTGACCCGGCAGGCGTGCCTGCGCAGAGGCGGCTGGGTGAAGGTGGGCAACGCGGACGGCGCGGTGTTCACCGCCCTGCTGCCGGCACCGGTTCGCGAGCGGGTGCGATGAACGAGATCCGGGTGCTGGTCGTGGACGACGACTTCATGGTGGCGCGCATCCACAGCGGCTACGTGGCGCGGGTGCCCGGCTTCCGGGTGGTGGCCGCCGCGCACACCGGGGCCGCCGCGCTCGCCATGGCGGCCGAGCTCCGGCCCGACCTCGTCCTGCTCGACATCTACCTACCCGACATGTCGGGACTTGAGGTGCTCAAGGCGCTGCAGGACGTAGACGTCCTCATGATCAGCGCCGCCCGCGACGTGTCCACGGTCAGGGAGGCGATGCGCGGCGGCGCGGTCAACTATTTGATCAAGCCGTTCACCGCCGCCGCGCTGACCGAGCGGCTCCAGCAGTACGTCGACACCCGCAAGCAGCTCACCGCCATCGGCGCGGAGGCCCGCCAGGACGACGTCGACCGGCTCTTCGGCACGCAGCCCGTCGCGGCGCCGCTGCCCAAGGGCCTGTCGTCGGCGACGTGCGCGCTGGTCGCCGACACCCTCCGGACCTGCGGCCGCGACCTGTCGGCGGCCGAGGCCGCCTCGCTCGCGGGGCTGTCCCGCGTCAGCGCCCGCCGTTACCTCGAATACCTGTGCCTCGCCGGGCACGCCGAACTCAGGCCCCGGTACGGTACGGCCGGACGCCCCGAACATCGCTACCGGTGGCTAGGTTGACACACTTCCGTAGTCATTTCTCGTGACATATCCCAATGGGCGTGCCTTACTGTTGCCTGAGAATGTGGCTGCGGAGCGGGAGGAGATTGAGGCGTGCGTAACGCCGGACCGATCGAATCGCCGACCGACCCTTTCGCTTCAGTGCCTCTGCCCATGTCAGGCGGTAGCAAGAAGCCACGGGTCGAGGGGCTGCCCCCGGGGGTGTCCCGTGACATCTTCGGGCCGCCCGGTCAACCGGAGCCCCGGCCGGCGACTCCCAGCGTTGCGAACGGGTCCAACGGGCAGAACGGCCAGAACGGCAGTGGCGCTCTGCCGCCGGTGGCGCCTCCGCCCCAGCCCTGGCCGGTGAACGAGGGGCGCCGGCAGGAACCGCCCGCCCCCGTGTTCGGCGTTTCCGCCTCCGAGCGGCTGCCCGCCTTCATCGACCCCGAGCCGCCCCGCCGCCGTCGCCTTCTGCCGGCATTAGTGCTGCTCGTGGTGATCCTGGCCGTGCTGGCGTACCTGGTGCCGGCCGTACTCATGTCCGGGTCCGTACTGCGGGGCACGCGCGTGGCCGGTGTGGACATCGGCGGGCTCACCGTGACGCAGGCGGCGGACAAGCTCCGCACCGAGCTCGCGGCCAAGCTGAACAAGCCCGTCGTCGTCGACATCGCCGGGCGCAAGGAGACCATCCAGGCCGACGAGGCCGGGCTTGAGCTCGACGTGGTGAGCACGATCGGGCAGGCGCCCAGTGGCTTCCCCGGCCCGGTCGAGGTGTGGAAGGGGCTGACCGGCACCACCGAGCTCCAGCCGAAGATGACCATCGACTCCTCCCAGCTGTCCAGGACCGTCGAGGGCCTGGCGGAGACCTACGACAAGAAGCCGCGTGACGGCCGGGTGGCCTTCAAGAACGGGCAGCCGGTCTCGTCGGAGCCGCGCGACGGCGTGGTGATCGACAGGCCCGACGCCGTCCGCGTGATCAGTGACGCCTTCCTGCGCGGCCGCGACTCCGCCGTTCTCACGCTCAGGCCCGCCAAGCCCGAGACCACGCCGACCGCGCTCAAGCAGGCCGAGGCCGCCGCCAAGCGGGCGGTCGCCGCTCCGCTCACGCTGAAGCTCGGCGCCAAGCAGGCCCAGCTGCTCCCGGCCGTGATCGCCGCCAACCTGAGCTTCGTCTCCGACGACGACGGCGGTCTGACCCCGCAGTTCAACGCCGCGGCGGCGCTCACCTCGGTGGAGGGCAAGCTCGTCGACGCGGCGCAGGCGCCGCAGGATGCCACCTACCAGATCGTCAACGGCAAGCCGGTGCTGGTCCCCGCCCACCGTGGCAGAGGGATCGACGCCAAGCAGCTGGCCCGCGACGTGGCCAAGGTGGTCAGCGGCAACGGCGCACGCATCATCCCCGTGACCCTGGCCGTGGTCGCGCCGAAGGTGACCACCGAAGAGGTGACGGGGCTCGGCATCAAGGCGAATATCGCCGAGTTCACCACGACCTTCGACTGCTGCCTGCCCCGCGTGACGAACATCCAGCGGATGGCCGCCCAGGTCGACGGTTACCTGGTGAAGCCGGGGGAGACGTTCTCGCTCAACGACGCCGTGGGCGAGCGCACCGTCGAGGGCGGCTACGTCCAGGCCGGGCAGATCGTCGGCGGCCGGATGGTGCCCATCGTCGGCGGCGGCGTCTCGCAGTTCGCCACCACGATGTACAACGCGGCCTTCTTCGGCGGGTTCGACGACGTCTCGCACACGCCGATGGACTACCACGCCGCCCGCTACCCGGCCGGCCGCGACGCCGCCCTGCTGTACCCGGACCTGGACCTCAAGTGGCGCAACGACTCCGACTACGGCGTGCTGATCAAGACGGTGTCGACCGGGACCTCGGTCTCCGTGCAGCTGTGGAGCACCAAGCGGTACGACAAGATCGACGCCGTCGAGTCGGAGAAGCGGGACTTCACCCCGTTCCGTCGCGAGACCAGCTCCGCCCCCGGGTGCATGGCCACGGTCGGCGAGCAGGGCTTCACGATCGACGTGACCCGCGTGTTCTTCAAGGACGGCAAGGAAGTCAAGCGGGACAAGAAGCTGACCACGAAGTACCGGCCGCAGGCGCAGACCACGTGCGCCACTGGCAACTAGCGCGGTGGCCGCGGGCCCACCGGTGATTCGTGCCACGACCGTCGTGGCTGGGGCCCCTGGGGGATGAAGGCGGTCCGTCGCGGCTAGGAGCGGCTCGGGTTCACGGACAGGATGCGGTCATCGCCGTCCCTGGGGTCGCCGCGGCCGTCCTTGTTGCTGGTGGACAGCCACAGCGTGCCGTCGGGGGCCGTGGCCAGGCCGCGGAGCCGGCCGTAGGTGTCGGTGAAGTGCGCGACCGGCCTGCCGGGCGAGCCGTCCCGGCCGAGCGGGATCTGCCACAGGCGCTCCCCGCGCAGCGCGGCCACCCAGAGCGAGCCGGCCGCGTAGGCCGCGCCGGATGGTGAGGCCTCCGACGTGGGCCAGGTGATGATCGGGTTGACGAACCTCGGGTCGTCGCCCTTGCCCTCCACCTCGGGCCAGCCGTAGTTGGCGCCGGGCTTGATGAGATTGACCTCGTCGAAGGCGTTCTGGCCGAACTCCGAGGCGTACAGCCGACCCGCCGGGTCCCAGGCCAGCCCCTGGACGTTGCGGTGGCCGAGGCTGTAGACGAGCGTGCCGAACGGGTTGCCGGGGGCGGGGGCGCCGTCCACCGTCATACGAAGGATCTTGCCGCCGAGGGAGTCGCGCCGCTGGGCGAGCTGCCGGTCGCCCGTCTCGCCCGTGGTGGCGTACAGGAAGCCGTCGGGCCCGAACGCCAGCCGGCCGCCGTTGTGGATGGCGCCCTTGGGGATGCCTCGCAAGACCACCTTGGGGTCGGAAACGGTGTCGCCGGTGAACCGGTAGCGGACGATCCGGTTGTCGTCAGCGGCGGTGAAGTAGACGAAGACCTGATTCCCCTTGACCGCCACGCCCATCAACCCGCCCTCGCCGTCGGGGGTGACCCCGGCGATGCGGGTCAGCTCGGTGACCTGGCCCGCCCGCGTCACGCGCAGCAGCCTGGCCGTGTCGCGCTCGGTCACCAGCGCGTCGCCGCCGGGGACGAAGGCGATCCCCCACGGCACCGCCAGATCGCGCGCCACCGTCCTCGGCTCACCAGGCGGCGGCGCGGCGGCGACGGCCGCGTCCGGCACCGCCCCTCCGGCACTGGAGCAGGCGGTCAGCACAGCGAGCAGCATGGCGAGCGGCATCAGGGTCATAAGCTTTCTCATGCGTTCCATACTTCCTCCCTAGCCGTAAGGTTCTCGGCATGAAGATCTGGGTCCCTTCTGGTGCCGTTGCCGGGGTTTTGACCGATCTGCCCGGAGTGGAATGCGACGTTTATGACGGTACGGGGCCAGTTCCCGCGGGCATCGGCCAGGTGGAGGTGTGGATCCCGCCGCTGGTCACCGTTCCGGACGTGCCGGGCCTGCTGGCCGCGATGACCTCGCTGCGCCTCGTGCAGACCGTGACCGCGGGCGTGGAACCGTACCGGCCCCACATGCCGGACGGCGCGGTGCTGTGCAACGCGCGCGGCGTGCACGACGCCGGGACCGCCGAGTGGGCGGTCGGCGCGATGATCGCGGTGCTGCGGGAGTTCCCGGGGTTCGTCGACGCGCAGCGCCAGGGGGAGTGGACCTACCACCACACGGACGTGCTGGCCGACTCCACCGTGCTGATCGTGGGTTACGGCTCCATCGGCGCGGCGCTGGAGCGGCGGCTCGGCGGCTTCGATGTCGAGGTCGTCCGGGTGGCCAGGAGCGCGCGTGACGGCGTGCACCCCCTCGACGAGCTGCCCGCGCTGCTGCCGGCCGCCGACGTCGTGGTGCTGCTCGTGCCCGCCACGCCGGAGACCGCCGGGATGGTCGACGCCGGGTTCCTGGCCCGGATGAAGGACGGCGCGGTGCTGGTCAACGCGGCGCGCGGCGGCGTCGTCGACACCGACGCCCTGGTCGCCGAGCTGAAGACCGGCCGGCTGCGCGCGGCCCTGGACGTGACCGCCCCCGAACCCCTGCCGGCGGGCCATCCCCTGTGGAGCGCGCCGGGCCTGCTGATCACCCCGCACATCGCGGGCAGCACCCCCGCGTCCGGGCGGCGCCTGCTGCGCCTGATGCGCTCGCAGCTCCTCCGCTACCTGTCCGGTGAGCAGCTGAACAACGTCATCACCGACACATATTGAGAGGATTCCGGAACGTGGCTGGCCCGTGACCTTCGGTGCGTACGGTTGCCTCTAACTGAGGGTTCCTGACTCGCTGTCAAGTGAATCTTCGGGGCAATTGGTCTGTGTGGTTATCAGATCGGTGACGACATCGCCGTTGTCACCACCCGCACACCCGCAAACGCACACACTGGCGATGTGATCGACCGGACTTCGGCGATCACTGGACAGTGTTCGAGACGGGATGGGCTAACGACTGTGATCCGCTGGCGTGATCCACGGGCACCGCTGATCGCCGCGGCGGCGCTCGGTGTGGCGGGGTTCGCGGCTGCGCTCCTTGCGGGCGGCCCGGCTCTGCTCACCGGCGCGATCGCCGGACTTCTCGCGGCGCTGTTCGCCGCGGTCTCCCTGCTCGTCGCCTCGGTCAAGCTGGACGAGCACCGCTCGACCGCGATGGGAGCCCGCTGGATGGGCAGCGGCGCCATCGTCTGGGCCGCCGGAGTCGGAGTGCGTCCGATCGCCGACACCTCCAGCGTCGCGGTGAGTTTCGCGGATCTGCTCGTGCTGCTCGGCGTGGTGCTCACCGCGGGCGGCGTTCTCATCGCGGCCCGGCGCAGGCTGCCCGCCACCGTGGTGCTGCGCCACGTCACCGGCGCCTACCTGTGCGCCGCCTCGCTCTTCGTGATCGCCTGGGTGGTGGCGCTGCGGCAGGTCTACGCGGAGGCCGCCGACCCGGCGATGTTCACCTTCGCCATGCTGCCGCCGATGATCGCGCTGCTGGTGACCTGCGCCGTGGTCCCCTCCGTGATCACCAGTAGGACCGCGGCCTGGCCGCTCGGGCTCGCGGGCACCGGCGTGCTCGCCACCACCTCGGTCGCCGGGGTGGCGGCCGCGACCGCGCGCCTCACCGGCGGTGTGCCGCCGACGTGGAGCATCATGATCGCGCCCGTGGCGTTCCTGCTCCTGGCCGCCGTGCCCTGGGGGCCGCGCCCCGCCGAGCCGCAGGCCCGCGCGAGCGGCAGCGGCATCGGCAACCTGATCGCGACGGTGCCGATGGCGCTGGTCGCCGTCGCGACCTGCACGCTGCTCGTGCACCTGGTGGGCGGCCAGCCGCAGACACCGGTCACCGGCGTCGTCGTGCTCATCGCCTCGGTGGTCCTGCTCCTGCTCGTCCGGCTGTTCGTGCTCGCGGCCGCCAACATCCGGCTGCGCAGGAAGGTCTCGCTCGGCGACCGGCAGCTCAGGGAGCTGGCCGAGAGCACCGGCGACGTGGTGTTCATCTGCGACTACGACGGCCTCATGTACGAGATCGGCGCCGGGATGCAGGTGACGTACGGCTACCGCCCCGAGGATCTCGTCGGCGGGTCGATCTTCGACTACATCCACCCCGAAGACGTCCCCGGCATCCAGGCCGCGCTGAGCGCGATGGGCCTCGACGACGAGGGCGCCACGTCCGGCGCCTGCCTGATCGCCTGCCGGGTGCGCGCGGCCGACGGCACATGGCGGCCCACCGAGTCCGTCGCCACCCGCCACGTGGGCGGCGAGGACCAGTTGCTGGTGACCACCCGGGACGTGAGCGACGAGGAGGCCCTGCGCAACCAGGTCGCCCACCTGACCTTCCACGACGGCGTCACCGGGCTGCCCAACCGCTCCTACTTCGAGGAGCGCACGCGCGAGGTGCTGTCCGGCCGGATGTCCGGCCACGTGGCGGTCATCTTCCTCGATCTCGACGGGTTCACCTCGGTCAACGACTCCGTGGGCCATGCCAGCGGCGACTACCTGCTCGGGCAGGCCGCGCGCCGGCTGCGCGGGGCCGTACGCCCCGACGACACGCTCGCCCGGTGGGGCGGCGACGAGTTCGCGGTGCTGCTGGAGACCGGCGGCGAGGCGCAACTGGCGGTCGATCTGGCCGAGCGGTTGGTCAGGGCGGTCTCGCAGGAGCCGTTCCGGGTGGCCGACCGCGACGTGGCGCTGACCGCGAGCGTGGGTGTGGCCTTCGCCGAGGACGACATGCCCTCCGGCGATCTCATCCGCAACGCCGACGTGGCCATGGCCAGGGCCAAGGAGCTGGGCGGGCGCCGGGTGGAGGTGTTCGCCGCGCAGATGCACGCCGACGTGGTGCGCAGGCTGGAGCTGGCGGCCGACCTGCAGCGGGCGCTGATCGAGCACCAGTTCGCCATCGAATACCAGCCGGTCGTCGACCTGGCCACCTCCCGGGTGACCGCGGTGGAGGCGCTGGTGCGGTGGTGGCGCGGCTCGGAGTTCGTCCCACCGGACCAGTTCCTGGGCCCGGCCGAGGACACCGGCCTGATCGTGCCGCTGGGCGAGTGGATCCTGCACGAGGCATGTCGTGAGGTGGCCGCCTGGCGGGCCTCCTCCTGGGACATCGGGCTGTCGCTCAATCTGTCGGCCCGCCAGATCACCGCGCCGCGCTTCGTCGAGACGGTCGAGGAGGCGCTCGCCGAGAGCGGGCTGCCCGCCTCCGCCCTCACCCTTGAGGTGATCGAGGAGATGCTCGTCGAGGACGCCGAGGAGACGGTCAAGCGGCTGTCCGAGCTGCGCGCCCTGGGCGTACGGCTGGCCATCGACGACTTCGGCACCGGCTACGCCTCGCTGGCCTTCCTCCGGCAGCTCCCGGTCGACATGATCAAGATCGACCCGTCGTTCGTGTCCGGGTTGGGCCGGGACGAGACCCTGACCCTGCTCACCCGCACGATCGTCCGGCTCGGCCATGACCTGGGCCTCATCGTGGTGGCCGAGGGCATCGAACGTCCCGAGCAGCTCGAACTCCTGCGGGAAATGGGCTGCACCAGGGGTCAGGGTTTCCTGGTGGCACGCCCGATGGCGGCTCGCGGAGTGGACTCGCTGATGCGGACCAGTCTCACTGTTTGAGACATGTGTCCATGAAGTTGGCATCAGGCCCTCCGGTGGGGCTATGGTATGGCCATGCTTCGCAGTGAGATTCTCGTAGTACTTCGCCGGCGCGCGGGCCGATAGCGAAGCACTACCGCCTGCGCGCCGCCCCAGTACCACCTCCGGTGGATGGGGCATTTTTTATGTCCTTAAGGTGTAGCCACGCAAGGAACGAGCCGATGACCGAACGGATGACAGGTGCACAGGCCCTGGTCAGGGCGCTGGAGCACGTGGGAGTCGACACTGTGTTCGGGATCCCCGGCGGCGCCATCCTGCCCGCCTACGATCCCCTGTACGACTCGACCAAGGTCCGGCACGTGCTCGTACGGCACGAGCAGGGCGCGGGCCACGCGGCCGAGGGATACGCGCAGGCCACGGGCAAGGTCGGGGTCTGCATGGCGACCAGCGGCCCGGGTGCGACGAACCTGGTCACGCCCATCGCCGACGCCTACATGGACTCGGTGCCGATCGTGGCGATCACCGGCCAGGTGGCCAGCGGGGCGATCGGTACGGACGCCTTCCAGGAAGCCGACATCTCCGGCATCACCATGCCGATCACCAAGCACAACTTCCTGGTCACCGATCCGCATGACATCCCCCGCACGATCGTGGAGGCCTTCCACATCGCCTCCACGGGCCGTCCCGGTCCGGTGCTGGTCGACATCTCCAAGGACGCCTTGCAGGCCGACGCCACCTTCAGCTGGCCGCCGACCATGCAGCTGCCCGGCTACCGCCCGGTGACCCGCCCGCACTCCAAGCAGATCCGCGAGGCCGCGAAGCTGATCGCCGAGGCCAAGCGCCCGGTGCTCTACGTCGGCGGCGGTGTGCACAAGGCGGGCGCCGCGCCCGAGTTGCTCCGGCTGGCCGAGCTCGCCAACATCCCGGTCGTCACCACGCTGATGGCGCGCGGGACGTTCCCCGACAGTCATCCCCAGCACATGGGCATGCCGGGCATGCACGGCAGCGTCACGGCCGTCGGGGCGCTGCAGAAGGCCGACCTGCTCATCGGCCTGGGCGTGCGCTTCGACGACCGGGTGACCGGTCAGCTTTCGACGTTCGCGCCGCACGCGAAGGTCGTCCACGCCGACATCGACCCGGCGGAGATCTCCAAGAACCGTCACGCCGACGTGCCGATCGTGGGCGACTGCAAGGAGGTCATCACCGACCTGCTCGCCGCCGTCGAGGCCGCCGGGCTGCAGGGCGACTACGCCGACTGGTGGAAGCTGCTCAACGACATGAAGGAGACCTACCCTCTCGGCTACGACGAGTTCGAGGACGGGTCGCTGGCCCCCCAGTACGTCATGGAACGGCTCAGCGCCATCGCCGGGCCGGACACCTACTTCGTGGCGGGCGTGGGGCAGCACCAGATGTGGGCCTCGCAGTTCATCGACTACGAGAACCCGGGCACGTTCATCAACTCCGGCGGCCTCGGCACGATGGGCTTCGCCGTGCCGGCCGCGATGGGCGCCAAGATGGGGCAGCCGGACAGCACCGTGTGGGCCATCGACGGCGACGGCTGCTTCCAGATGACCAACCAGGAGCTCGCCACCTGCACCCTGGAGGGGGTGCCGATCAAGGTCGCGATCATCAACAACGGTAACCTGGGCATGATCCGCCAGTGGCAGACGCTCTTCTACGACCAGCGCTACTCCAACAGCGACCTCCAGACGACGCGCCGGATCCCCGACTTCGTCAAACTCGCGGAGGCCTATGGTTGTGTCGGCCTGCGATGCGAGCGCCCAGAAGACGTCGACGCGACCATCAAGAAGGCCATGGAGATCAACGACGTGCCCGTCGTGGTCGACTTCGTGGTCCACCAGGACGCGATGGTCTGGCCGATGGTCGCGGCGGGCACGAGCAACGACGACATCAAGATCGCCCGGGACATGGCGCCGACGTGGGAGAACGAAGATGAGTAGGCACACGATCTCTGTGCTTGTCGAGAACAAGCCGGGTGTTCTCGCCCGCGTGTCCGCGCTGTTCAGCAGGCGGGGCTTCAACATCGACTCGCTCGCGGTCGGGCAGACCGAGCACAACGACATCTCGCGCATGACCATCGTCGTCAGCGTCGAGGAACTCCCGCTCGAACAGGTCACCAAGCAGCTCAACAAGCTGGTGAACGTCCTCAAGATCGTCGAGCTCGACCCGACCCAGTCCGTGCAGCGCGAGCTCATGCTGGTCAAGGTCAAGGCCGACGCCGACAGCCGCTCGCATGTGCTGGAGCTCGTCCAGCTCTTCCGTGCCCGCTGCATCGACGTGGCGGCCGACGCCGTGACCATCGAGGTCACCGGCACTCCGGACAAGCTCGAGGCCTTCGTCAAGGTGCTCGAACCGTTCGGGATCAAGGAGCTCGTCCAATCGGGCATGGTGGCCATCGGCCGCGGCGCCCGTTCCATCACCGACCGGTCCCTCAGGGCACTGGACCGTACCGCCTGAAAGGTTTATGCAAGTGACCGAGATTTACTACGACGACCAGGCCGACCTCTCGATCATCCAGGGGCGTCACGTGGCCGTGCTGGGGTACGGCAGCCAGGGCCACGCCCACGCGCTCTCCCTGCGTGACTCGGGTGTCGACGTGCGCGTCGGCCTGCCTGAGGGCTCCAAGAGCCGGGAGAAGGCCGAGAACGACGGCCTGCGCGTCCTGACGCCTTCGGAGGCGGTGGAGGAGGCGAACCTGACGATGATCCTGGCGCCGGACCACATCCAGCGCCACCTGTACGCCGACCACGTCGCGCCGAACCTGGTCGAGGGCGACGCGCTGTTCTTCGGCCACGGCCTGAACATCCGCTACGGCCTCATCGAGGCTCCCGAGGGCGTCGATGTGTGCATGGTGGCGCCGAAGGGTCCGGGTCACCTGGTGCGGCGTCAGTTCGAGGCCGGGCGCGGCGTGCCGGTGCTCGTGGCGGTGGAGAAGGACGCCTCGGGCAAGGCGCTGGACCTGGCGCTGTCGTACGCCAAGGGCATCGGTGGCACCCGGGCCGGGGCGCTGCGCACCACGTTCACCGAGGAGACCGAGACCGACCTGTTCGGTGAGCAGGCCGTGCTGTGCGGCGGCGTGTCGGAGCTGATCAAGGCCGGGTTCGAGACGCTGATCGAGGCCGGCTACCAGCCCGAGGTCGCCTACTTCGAGTGCCTGCACGAGATGAAGCTCATCGTCGACCTCATGTACGAGGGCGGCATCTCGAAGATGTACTGGTCGGTGTCGGACACGGCGGAGTACGGCGGCTACACCCGTGGCCCGCGCGTCATCACCGACGAGACCCGCGCGGAGATGCGCCGGATCCTGGGCGAGATCCAGGACGGGACGTTCGCCCGGCAGCTGGTGGAGGAGTTCGACGGCGGCCAGAAGGAGTTCACGCGGCACCGCGAGGAGCTGGCCGAGAACCCGATCGAGAAGACCGGCGCCAAGCTGCGCCCGATGATGAGCTGGCTCAAGGCCTGACAAGCTCGCTTTCCGAGCCCGTGGCGCTTCGCGCCACGGGCTCGGCCTGCTTCGCCGGAAGTGACAGAGAAGAATTACGGAAGCCGTCGCTGCGACGCTTTTCGCGTAACCGAGCGAAGGCAGGTTCTTCAATGCGGAGAAAGATCATGAGTGTCGTGGTCCCAGCGGCCGCTCTGGCGATGGTGGCGACACTCGGCACCAGCGTGTCCGCGAGCGCGGATGCGGCCACGACCAAGAAGGCCCACATCATGAGCACCCACAAGACCCTCAAGGAGTGCGAGAAGGCGGGCCGCAAATACTCCGGGGACGGCGAATACTGGGACTGCATTTGGGACAGCCCGTTCTGGGCGCTCTGGGCCACGATCTAACGCAACCGCCGGTCCACCTCTCTGGGCCGGACCTTCCTTTCTGTCATGAGCGAGAGGCTTTCCGCAAGGGCGAGATATGCCGAGAGTGACTAGATCACTTGATATGTCTTGCCGCTCACCCGGCCCGCTCACCCCTGGGATGATCTTCGTGCATTGCCCCAGTGGTGAAAGGGAGTCAAGAATGCGTGTACGGACAGCGGTAGCGGGCGCGGGAATCGCGGTCCTGGCAGTCCTCGGACTCGGCCTGCCCGCTCAGGCGGCCGACTGGGTGTCCTACGGGCAGTTCCCCACCAAGAAGAAGTGTGTCGACGCAGGCCAGCAGTATGTGCGTGAGAACTTCAACGCGTACAAGTGCACCGAAATACCCGGCGCCTGGGTCCTCTGGCTCAAGTAGCCCCGCTGCTGGTCCCCGGCTCGCCGGGGGCCGGCGGTCGTCGGCGTGGCATGCTTGCGGCGGGATCGCATGGCCCTCTTGGCGGTGCGATCCCGCCGTGTGTGCCGGGAGGCCCCAGGCTCAGAGAACGGCTGCGGGCTCACTCCGCGACCACCCGCGTCAGAACACGACGCCCGCAGTGAGCAGGATGTTGGCGTACGGGGTGAACTCGCCGGAGCGGACGACCGCGCGCGCCGAGGCGGTGGCCTGCTTGAACTCGGTGTGCGGGACGAACCGCAGGGGGATGTTCAGCCGCGCGAGCCGCTCCTGGATCTCCTCCAGCAGCGCGGGACTGTGCTGCCTGATCTCCTCGGCCAGCAGGACGCCCTCCACCTGCACCTCGTCCAGGACGGCGTCGAGGACGTCCAGAAAGCGCGGCAGGTTCTCTCTGATGGCGAGGTCGACCCGCTCCACCCCCGGTGGGATGGGCAGGCCCGCGTCGGTGACGACGAGCCGGTCGGTGTGGCCGATCTCGGAGATCACCCGAGCGAGCTGGGCGTTGAGCGTTCCGCTGTTGCGTCTCATAGGGAAACTCCTTCAGGGATGAGCCTTCCTGGGGCCGTGTTGCCGGTCGGGGCTCTTTTGAAACCGTTGTCAGCTCGGTGGTGAGGGCGAGTGTCCAGGTCGGGCCCTATGCGCCCATAGGGTAGGCACATGTCGCCGCTCCGGACCCGCATGGCCGCTCGCGATCTGGGAGAGCCGCATCGGGTCTCGAGCCCGCTCGAACTGCTCTTCGATCTCACCTTCGTCGCGGCGGTGTCCCAGATCGTGGGCCGGCTCGCCCACGCCACCGAGCAGGGGCACGGCCTCGAAGCCGTCGGGCCCTTCCTCATGGTCTTCTTCGCCATCTGGTGGGCGTGGATGAACTTCACCTGGTTCGCCTCCGCGTACGACACCGACGACGTGCCGTACCGCGTCATGACGCTCCTGCAGATGGCCGGCGTGCTGGTGCTCGCGGCCGGTGTGCCCGCGGCGGTCGAGGGTGACTTCACCATCGTGACGATCGGCTACCTCGTCATGCGCGTCGGGCTCGTCAGCCTGTGGCTGCGCGCGGCGGTCGCGCACCCCGAGGGGCGGGCGACGGCTCTGCGCTACGCGATCGGCATCTCGTTCGTTCAGGTGCTCTGGGTGTCCAAGCTCGCGCTGCCGGGGGGCGGGCCGGTCTGGTTGTTCATCGCGTGCGCGCTCCTCGACCTCTCGGTGCCGCCGATCGCGGAGCGTACGGGCTCGACGAGCTGGCACCCGCACCACATCGCCGAGCGCTACGGGCTGTTCACCATCATCCTGCTCGGCGAGAGCGTCCTCGCGGCGACGAACGCGGTGCAGGGAGCGGTCGCCCACGGGCTGAGCGTCAGCCTCGTCGTCATCGCGATGGCCGGTCTGGTCATCCTTTTCGCGCTGTGGTGGATCTACTTCTCCGAGCCCGCCGGTGACGGGCTTGAGGAGCGACGGGAACAGTCCTTCATCTGGGGATATGGGCACTATTTGATATTCGCGGCGCTTGCCGCGCTCGGTGCGGGTCTCGAGGTCGCGGTGGCGTCGGCGGGGGAGGGGGAGCACCACATCGCGGCGGGTGCGCAGGCCGTGGTGGCCTCGGTCGTCATTCCGGTCGTTGTCATGCTCGTCCTGCTGTGGGTGCTGCATGCCCCTCTGGTGGGCAGGACCGTCGTGCGGCCGCAGGCGATCGGCGTGGCGGCGGTGCTCATGGTGCTCACCGTGTTCGCCGCGCCCGCCGTGGGGGTGGCCGCGGGGCTCACCGTCATCGCCGCGGTGCTCGTGCTCCTGCTCGTGACGACACTCGCGCGCGAGGGACGCCGGTCGCTTCCCGCGCCCCCGCCTTGACGCATGTCCGTGCCCCCGCCTCAGCGGATGTCCGTGCCGCAGTCTTGGCGCGTGTCCGCGCCCCAGCTTTAGCGCATGTCCCCGCCGCCTATGCCGCGCAGCAGGAGGGCGAGCCCGCCGCGGAACTCCTCGTCCGTGGTGACGTCGTGGGCGTGCCTGGCGGTCTCGGACAGGTAGGGGAGCTCGGCCCGGTCCGCGATGACCTGGGTGCCGGCTCCGGCCAGCGGTCCGAGCTGTTCGAGCTGGATCGCCCCCACCACGTACGCGAGCAGGGAGCGCAGTGCGATCACCCGCTCGCCTCCGTCCAGCCCGGCCTCGGCGAGGATGGCGGCCAACGGCTCTGACCAGCGCAATATGGCCACCGACCGGTGCCGATGGGCGATGATCAGCGGCACGAGCCACGGGTGGGAGCCCACGACGCCGCGCAGCCGCTCGACCATGATCTCGATCCGCTCGTGCCAGGGCCGGTCCTGGTCGGGCGGCACGGGGTCGACGGTGTCGAGGACGCGGTCGATGACGAGTTGTTCGAGCTCGCCGCGGTCGTCGACGTAGCGGTAGAGGCCCATGGTGCTCATGCCGATCTCCTGCGCGACCGCGCGCATCGACAGCCCGGCGAGTCCGTCGCGGTCGATGACGGCGAGCGCGGCCGTGGCCAGCTGCTCAGGAGTGAGTGAACGGGGTCGCGGCATGACAGTTGACAGCGTACGGCATACGCCTATCATCGTAAGCGTATGCCGTACGCCTATAGGGGGTTCACATGCGTGTCGTCGATGCCAGAGAGCTGAGCGCGGTGTCCGGTCAGGTGGTCGCCATCCCTGACCCGGAGCGTCTGGTGCACCTGCAGTTCCGGCGGTTCGCCGGGTGCCCGGTCTGCAACCTGCACCTGCGGTCCATCACACGCAGGCACGACGAGATCGAGGCGGCGGGCGTCCGCGAGGTCGTGGTCTTCCACTCAACCGCGGAAGAGCTGGCCGAGCACACGCCCGGACTGCCGTTCCCGGTGATCGCCGACCCGGACAAGCTGCTGTACGTCGAATTCGGCGTGGAGTCGGCGGCCCGCTCGCTGCTCGACCCGCGCGTGTGGGGGACGCTCCTGCGCGTGGTCGCCGTGACCACGTGGGGGGTCCTGCGGGGTCGCGAACGCGCCCCTGCGGCCAAGCCGCACGGCGGCCGGTTGGGCCTGCCCGCCGATTTCCTGATCGGGCGGGACGGCCAGGTGCTCGCCGCCAAGTACGGTGAGCACGCCTACGACCAGTGGTCCGTCGACGAGATCCTCGACCTGGCGGCCCATGCGCCGAGACCGGCCCAGAAGTAGCGCGGTCAAGACTGCTGCAGCCGCACCACCGTGAGCACCCCGTCGCCGACCTCATGCAGCTGTACGGCGAATCGCCCGTCCGCTGTCACCAGGTCACGAAAGGCCGCCACCTGCTCCTGATGGCTGAGCGCGTTGTCCACCGCGACGACACCCCGAGGACTGAGCACCCGCTGCAACTGCGGCCAGTAACCCACGTACGCGGGCCGTTCCGCGTCGAGCACCACCAGGTCGACCGACCCGTCCGGGCTGGCCGCCAGCACCTCCCCGCCATCAGCGTGGATCACGGTCACGTGGTCGGCCACCTCGGCCGCCGCGATGTTGGCCCGCGCCTGGGCGACCCGTGAGGCGTCGATCTCCACCGTCTCCAGGTGTCCGCCGGTGTCCCGTACGGCGTCGCCGAACCAGATCGCCGAATAGCCGTTGGACGTACCGATCTCCAGCACCCGCCGGCTCCCCTGGACACGGATCAGCAGCGCGACGAGCCCCGCCGCGCCCGGGGTCATGTTGCGCAGCCGCAGCAGGCGGTCGGCCAGGGGCGCGTCATGGTCGCGGCCCAGCTGGTAGAGGCTGTCGAGGTAGCTGGCCAAGGATGTGTTCACCTGATCTCCTTCCGTCTGACGCGAGGCCCTCGTGGATCACCAGCTTGCCTTAGTGACCGGCTGACGGAACCTCGATGAACGACGCCTCGAAGGAGTTGCGGGCGATCTGGTCCAGCTGCGTCTCCGTCATGCCCAGCTCGTCCCGCAGCGCCCGGTAGTTGTCCTCGACATAACCGCCGAAGTACGCCGGATCATCGGAGTTGACCGTCACCATCAGGCCCTCGTCCAGCATCGCGGGCAGGATGTGGTCTCGCAGCGACGTTACCGTGCGCAGCCGGACGTTCGACAGCGGGCACACCGTCAGGGGGATCCGCTCCTCCCGCAGGCGGGCGACCAGCGAGGGGTCCTCCATGGCGCGGATGCCGTGGTCCACCCGCTCCACCTTGAGCACGTCCAGGGCCTCCCAGACGTAGTCGGGGCCGCCCTCCTCGCCGGCGTGCGCGACCCGGCGCAGGCCCTCCGCGGCCGCCATGTCGAACACCCGGCGAAACAGCGCGGGCGGATGACCGACCTCCGCCGAGTCCAGCCCGACGCCGATGAAGTGGTCCCGGTACGGCAACGCGGCCCGCAAGACCTGCTCGGCCTCCTCGGCCCCCCGGTCACGCAGGAAGCACATGATCAGGGCCGCTGAGACGTCGCTGTCCTTGAGGGCGGCCGACAGCCCGCCGAACACCGCCTCCAGCGACACGCCCCTGATCAGATGCGCCTGCGGGTCGAAGAAGATCTCGGCATGCCGTACGCCCTGCGCCTGGGCCCGCCCCAGGTAGGCGGTGGCGAGGTCGTAGAAGTCCCGGTCGGTGCGGAGGACCGCCATATTCTCGTAGTAGATGTCCAGGAACGACTGGAGATCGGCGAAGTCGTAGCGCGCCCTGATGGCCTCCGCGTCGAAGGTCGGCAGGTCGATCCCGTTGCGCCTGGCCAGCTCGACGACGAGCTCGGGTTCGAGGGTGCCTTCGATGTGCAGGTGGAGTTCCGCTTTGGGACGCATGTGATCGAGTAAACCTGACAGGACACCGGCCACGGTATCGTGCGAACCTCCGAACTCTCGCCCAATGACCTGGCATAACATCAGATTCATGAGGCTGGCGGATCTGGTGGCGCGCGATGACCTGAGCCTCGTGCCGGTCACCGGACATGACGGGCTCGGCAGGGAGGTGGGGCGAGCCTATCCGACGGATCTGCCCGACCCGCGGCGCTACCTGCGCCCCGGTGACCTCGTCCTGACCAGCGGTGTCTGGTACACCCAGCCGTCCGACTGCGAGACGTTCGCCGACGCGCTGTGGACGAGCGACGCCGCCGGGTTGATCGTCGGGCTGGTCGTGCTGGGGGAGCTGCCGGAAGCGCTGGTCAAGGCGTGCGAACGCCGCCGGTTGCCGCTGCTCCTGGCCGCGCCCGACCAGTCGTTCGGCGCGATCACCGAGGTGGTGATCGAGGAGGCGTTCGCGGCCGAGCGGCGCCGGGACGAGCGGGCCCGGGCGCAGACGCTGCTCGACCTCCTGGGCACGCAGCGGATCGCGCCCGGTGAGGTGTCGGCCCACCTGCGGTTGCTCGGGGCCGATCCGGGGCTGCCGACCACGGCCATGGTGGTGGCCAGGACGGGCGGGTCGAACGACGACGACGTGCCCGCGATCATGTACGCGCTGGCCAGGAGAGGGCGCCAGCTGGTCGTCGGCGGGCGGTCCGACGAGGGGATCGTGCTGGTCAACGGCAAGGTGTCGCGCCAGGCGCTGACCGAGGAGTTGCGCGCGCTGGTGACCAACCGGCCGGGGATGCGCGTGGCGGCCGGGATCAGCGACGCGACCGCCAGCGTGTCGCAGCTCGGCGAGGCGCTGGAGACGGCGCGGCGGGGCATGGAGTCGGCCCGCTACGGCGAGGGGCCGGTGTCGGTCATGTCGGTCGCCGACGTGGACAGCCACGAACTCCTGCTGGCCCAGCTGCCCGTGAGCGTGCGGCGCTCGTTCAGGGAGCACCTGCTCGGGCCGATCATCGACTACGACGCGCGGCACGGCTCCGAGCTGCTGCGCACGCTCGACGTCTTCCTGGAGACGTGCGGCTCCTGGCAGCGGACGGCCGACGAGCTGTATGTGCACGTCAACACGTTGCGCTACCGCATGCAGCGGATCGAGGAGCTGACCGGGCGGCGGATGTCGTCGATGCGCGACCGTACGGACCTGTATCTGGCCCTCAGGTCAGCTCAGCCGTCCGAAGGGTCAGGGTAGCTCGCCCGCTGCTCAGCCATCCGAAGGGTCAGGGTAGCTCGCCCGCTGCTCAGCCATCCGAAGGGTCAGGGCAGCTCGCCCGCGACGAGACGTCCTCGTGAGACCACGGCGACGATGTTCGCCACGGCCAGGTCCGTGATCCGCTCCCATGGGCGCCCGCGCAGCACGATGAAGTCGGCCCCGAGGCCGGGCTCGATCCGGCCCACCGGCAGGCCGATCGAGTCGGCGGCGTCCGAGGTGGCCGCGCGCAGTGCCTCCGAAGCGGACATGCCCAGGATCTCGGTCATGTGGACCACCTCGGCGAGCTGGTCGCCGAACTGGACGTGGTGCCCGTTGGCATCGGTGCCCAGGACGAAGCGGACACCCAGCCGCGCCGCCTCGGCGAGCAGCACGTTGCGCGTGGCCACGAGCTCGGCGGCCTTGGCCATCGACTCCGCGGTGACCGGGACCCGGCCTTCGGCGATGGCCTCGTTGATCAGCAGGGTCGGTGCGACGGGCGTGCGGCGGGCCGCGAGCACCTCGGCGAGGTCTCTACTCAGCAGCGTGCCGTGCTCGATCGAGTCGACGCGCTCCTCGACGGCGACGCGGATGCCCTCCTCGGAGTGGGCGTGGGAGGCCACCAGCATGCCGAGCGCGTGCGCCTCGTCGACGACGGCGCTGATCTCCTCGCGCGTGTAGTTGCGCCAGCCGTTCTTGTCGCCGATCGACAGCACGCCGCCGCTGGTGGTGAGCTTGATGCCGTCCATTCCGGCGCGGGCCCAGGTGCGTACCAGCTTGCGGCATTCGTCGGGCCCGTCGGCGGTGGGCTTGCGCTGCGGGATCGCGGGCGGCACGAACAGGTCGTTGTGCCCGGCGGTCATGCCGACCACGCCGTGGACCTGGACGCGCGGGCCGGGCAGCACGCCCGCGTCGAAGGCCCGGCGCAGCGCGATCTGCGCCTCGTCGCCGGCCAGGTCGCGCAGGGTCGTCACGCCGTGGCGCATGGCCCGCTGGGCGTGGGCGACACCGTGCAGCACCTGCTCGTCGCGGGTCGTGACGAGCGGCCAGGTGGCGAAGTCGGGCATCGGGCCTGCACCGGCGTAGCCGATCAGGTGCACGTGTGTGTCGACCAGGCCGGGGAGCACGCACAGGTCGTCATACCGCTGGGTGGCGGGCCGCACGTCGCCGATCCGGTCCGGTTCCCAGCTCAGCTCGACCGGTCCGCGGAATTCGGTGCCGTCCCAAAGGGGGATTCCGTCCAGTTTCATGTCAGCGAAGACGCTACCTGACGCCCTCCGCCGCTGGAGGGATCTACGGACCTCACCGAGCGCTCTCGTAGGGACCTACAGGGCCAGAAGCGCCGGTACTGGGCTTTTCCCCATCCGGGCACTGGAGCCCATGCGAGCCCATACGATGTCCCGATTTTTCGTCACACGATGGTAATAATCGGTGTATAGCTTCCTGACCTGCAGGTTCACCGCTCTTCCAAGGAGAATTATGGCTACCCTCGACCGTCGCGCGTTCCTGCGGACGACGGGAATGGCCGGACTGGCGCTCGGCCTGGCCGCATGTGGCGACAGCGGGACGTCCGGCGCGAGCGGAAGCGGGTTCGGCGCGGTCAAGATCCAGCTCTCCTGGAAGAAGAACGTCGAGTTCGCCGGCGAGTACTTCGCCGACAGCAAGGGCTACTACAAGGCCGCCGGGTTCTCGCAGGTGGAGCTGCTGTCGGGCGGCGGCTCCGGCACCTCGGTCGAGTCGGGCCTGACCACCGGCCGCTGCTGGATCGGCCTGTCGACGCCGACGATCACCGCGCCCGCCGTGCTCCAGGGCGCGCCGCTCAAGATCGTGGGCGCGACCTTCCAGAAGAACCCCTTCGCCATCGTCTCCCTCGGCAAGAACCCGATCAAGGACCCCAAGGACCTGGCCGGTAAGAAGATCGGCGTCCAGGACTCCAACGAGCTGGTCTGGAACGCGCTGCTCAAGTCCAACGGCATCGACCCGTCGAGCGTGACGCGGGTGCCGTTCCAGTCCGACCCGTCGATGCTGACCTCCGGCCAGCTCGATGGCTATGTCGGCTTCGTCACCAGCGGCCCGGTGCGGCTGAAGATGCAGGGCGTGGACGCGGCGCACATGCTGTTCGCCGACCACGGGCTGCCGCTGGTCGCCGAGACGTTCACGGTGACGCAGGAGACGATCGACAAGGAACGCGACAAGCTCAAGGCGTTCCTCACGGCCGAGATCAAGGGCTGGAGGGACGCCGTCGCGGACCCGGCCAAGGCGGCCGAGCTGGCCGCGAAGACGTACGGCAAGGACCAGAACCTCGACGTCGCCGAGCAGACCGAGGAGGCCAAGATGCAGAACGAACTCGTCGTCACCCCCGACGCCAAGGCCAACGGCCTGTTCACGATGACCTCCGAGCTGATCGAGCAGAACATCGCCTCCCTCGCCAAGGCCGGGCTGACCGTCAAGGCCGAGAACCTCTTCGACCTGTCGATCCTGGAGGAGATCTACAAGGCCGACGCGAGCCTCAAGCTCTCATGACCGGGATCGGCATCAAGGGGCTGAGCAAGACGTTCGGCAGCGGGCTGACCGCGGTCGAGCACGTCGACCTGGAGACGCCGAAGGGCTCCTTCCTGTCCCTGCTCGGCCCCTCGGGCTGCGGCAAGTCCACCGTGCTGCGCATCCTGGCCGGGCTCGAAAAACCCACCACCGGCGAGATCCGGGTGAACGGCGAGACCCCCGAGGAGCTCCGCAGGAGCCACCACCTCGGCATCGCCTTCCAGGACTCGGCGCTGCTGGCCTGGCGCAGCGTCGCGGCCAACATCCGGCTGCCGCTGGAGGTGGCGGGGATCAAGCCGGAGCCCGGCGTGATCGACGACCTGATCAAGCTGGTCGGCCTGCAGGGCTTCGAGAAGGCGCGGCCCGCCGAACTGTCGGGCGGCATGCGGCAGCGCGTGTCGATCGCCCGCGCGCTGGTGGTCAAGCCCAGCGTGCTGCTGCTCGACGAGCCGTTCGGCGCGCTGGACGACATGACCCGCCAGCGGCTCAACCTGGAACTTCTGCGCATCTGGACTGAGAAGCCCGCCACCACGCTGATGGTCACCCACGGCATCGGCGAGGCGATCTTCCTGTCGGACGTGGTGGCCGTCATGAGCCCGCGTCCCGGCCGGATCGAAGAGGTGGTCCCGATCGACCTGCCGCGCCCCCGGGTGCCCGAGATGATGCGTACACCGGAGTTCCACGCCATCCACGACCACCTCAGCGACCTGCTCTTCGGGCACGGCTCGTGAAGCGGATCCACGGCCTGCTCGGCGTCGTCGTCCTGATCGCCCTGTGGTGGCTGCTCGCCGTGACGGTCTTCGCGGACGGCGGCGCGGTCCCGACGCCGTGGGCGGTCCTGGCCGGGATGGTCCACGACGGCTGGGGCTTCTACGGCCCCAACACGACGGCCACCGTCAGCGCCGCGCTCCAGGGCTTCCTCTGGGGCAACGGCCTGGCCATCGGGGTGGCGCTGCTCGTCCTGCTCGTCCCGCGCCTGGAGGCGGTGGCCACCCAGCTCGCGGTGATCAGCTACTGCATCCCGCTGCTGGCCATCGGCCCGATCGTCCTGGTCGTCTTCGGCGGTGAGGCCGCCGTGGTGTTCCTGGCGGCCGTCTCCGTCTTCTTCACCACGCTCATCGGCGCGCTGCTCGGCCTGCGCTCCGCCGACCGGACCAGCCTCGACCTCATCGCGGTGTACGGCGGCGGCCGCCTGGCCAAGCTGCGACACGTCCAGGTCATCGCGGCGCTGCCGAGCACGTTCGCCGGGCTGAAGATCTCGGCCCCCGGCGCACTGCTCGGCGCGATCATCGGCGAGTACCTCGGCAGCAACGACCAGGGCCTCGGCGTCTCCCTGATGATCTCCCAGCAGCAGTTCCAGGTCCCCCGCACGTGGGGGCTGGCGCTGGTGGCCGGCCTGGTCGCGGGCCTCGGCTACGCGATCGTCGCGCTGGTCGCCCGCGTGGTGACACCCTGGTCGTACGGCAGAGTGAGGTCCTCCTGATGATCGGCCGCATCGTGTTGCGCGTCGTCGGCCCGCTGCTGCCCTCCGTGGTCATCGTGGTGGCGCTCTGGTGGCTGTCCCTGGAGGCGTTCGGCATCAGCCCGCTGGTGGGCAAGCGTCCTCCCCAGGTCTGGGAGTACCTGTTCGGCTCGTCCCCGGCCCATCGCGAGGCGGTCTTCGCCGCTCTGGGCATCACGATCAGGGACGCGGCCATCGGCTTCGTCACCGGGATGGTCGCGGCGGTCGTCGTGGCCATGGCGTTCGTGCTGTTCAGGACCGTCGAGCAGACGTTCATGCCGGTCGCGATGCTGCTGCGCTCGGTGCCGCTCGTGGTGATGACGCCGCTGATCACGCTCGTCTTCGGCCGCGAGCTCGTCGGCGTCGCGGTCATCGTCGGCATCGTGGTGTTCTTCCCCGCCCTGGTCAACGTCGCCTTCGGGCTGCGCTCCGCCTCACCGCAGGCCACCGACCTGATCATGGCGTACGGGGGCGGGCGGCTGACCGTGCTGCGCAAGGTGGCCGTGCCGACGGCGATGCCCTCGGTGTTCGCCTCCGCGCGGATCTCCGTGCCCGCCTCGATCATCGGCGCGCTCATCGCCGAGTGGCTGGCGACTGGGCAGGGGATCGGCGCCGGGATCCTGCGGGCCATCGGCGGGTTCCGGTATGACGAGGTGTGGGCGGACATCGTGGTGGTCACCGCCGTGTCGATCCTGGCGTACGCGGTCGTGGGCGTCGTCGAGTCCCTGGTCCTGGCCCGCTTCTCGGACAACCGCGACTGACTGCTCCCGCGAGTCAGGGGCGGCGGATAAGGGTGCGGGCCCGGTCGCGGTCCGCTGTGCGGGGGGAGGCGCGACCGGGCCCGCCGGATGGGAGCGCCGTGGCGTTGCGGTGGGAACCGGCGCGGTGGCGCGCCTGGTGGAGGCCCGACGCTCCCTGGCTGGGTGGGGTTCTGCGGTCTAGTGCTGCTAAATACTGCGTCGTTCCCGCATTCTGGTGTGCCCGCAATGGCTATGTCATGAAAAACCCAGCTATATCTGGAGTACCAGGTGGCCCAATCGTAACCATTGCCTCATCGACCTCGGTAAACCTTCTCTGCCCCTTGCGCGTCTTGTGCGAAAAAATAGGGCCGTGCGGCGAAAAGCCGCACGGCCAGGGGTGGGAGTCGAGACGGATGGGTGGGAGCTGCCAGCCGCAGCGAAAGGCGTCAGCGCGCGGCGGGCATCAGCACGCGGGGGGCATCAGCACGCGGCGGGCTTGAGCCAGGAGCACTCGAGGTCGCCGGTCGCACTGTCATCCGGCGCGCGGAGCCGCGAAACGGCATCCACCGGCGCGGTCCGCGAGAACTGGGCCAGCCGGATGGCGATCTTGTCCTCGATGTCCTTCGGCGAGCCCGACAGGAACTGGTTGAGCATGATGGAGAACACCAGCGGCTCGCCCTCGGCGCTGTTCACGTAGCCCGACAGCGACGTGACGCCGGTCAGCGACCCGGTCTTGGCGTGCACGTTGTTGGCAGCGGCGGTGTTGCGCATCCGGCTGCGCAGCGTGCCACCGGTGAACCGGTCGGCGTTGCCCGCGATGGGCAGCGCGTCGTACCAGGTCTTGAACCACGGCTTGGCGCGTACGGCGGTCAGCAGCTGGACGATCGAGCCCGGGGCGAAGCCGTCGCGGCGCGAGAGACCGGAGCCGTCCCGCATGTTGAGCACCTGTACGCCGTTGGCCTTGGCGAAGTCGGTGCTCACCTTGAGCCCGGCCGCCCAGGTGCCCTGGCCGGAGACCTTGCGGCCCATCGCCTTGGTCAGGATCTCGGCGTGGATGTTGTTGCTGAGCTTGAGGAAGGGCACCAGCAGCTCGCTCAGCGGCATCGACTGGTGCTCGGCCAGCGTGGTGGCGCCGGACGGGGCCGCGCCGGTGACGGTCGGGCCCGCCACGCGGACGCCGTGCTTGGCCAGGGACTTGCGGAACAGCGACGCCACATAGCGGGTGGGGTCGTCCACGGCCACCCACTCCTGGTACGGGTCGGCCACGGTGCCGGTGATGACCACGGTGTTCGTGGAGTGCTGCCGTTCGATGAGCACGTCGGTCGTGGCGCCCACGGTGGCCTTGTTGACGATCTTCAGGTAGTCGGTCTCGGGCGTGGTCGACACCTTGACCTCGTTGCCGGCGGCCGCCACGGAGACGATCACCGAACCGGCGTCGTAGTCCCGGTCCGGAGAGGCGGTCAGCGCGGAGATCTGCGCCGCGTAGTAGGCCGTCTCGTCGTCCCAGGTCCAGTCGTTGCCGAGCCGTACGGAGTCGAACCACGTGTCGTCGGCGACCAGCTTGCCCGCGACCAGCTTGACGCCCGAGGCGGCGACCTTGGCGGCCAGCGTGTCGTAGTCCTCGGCCAGCATCGTCGGGTCGCCGGTGCCGCGCAGGACCAGGTCGCCGCTCAGCACGGAGCCGAGCTTGCGCCCGCCGCTCAGCACGGTGGTGGGGAAGCGGTAGTCCAGGCCGAGCGTGTCGACGGCGGCGGCGGAGGTGAACAGCTTGGTGTTGGAGGCCGGGATCATCAGCTTGCCGGCGTCGGTGGCGTACAGCTCGTCGCCGTTGGCCACGCTCTTGACGACCACGCCGGCCCGCCCGACCGTGAGCCGCGAGTCGGCGAGTATCTGGTTGATGTCCTGGGTCAGGTCGGCGACGCCCGCCGAGGGTTCGAGCGCGACGGCGGGGGAGGAGGGGCTGGACGCCCACGCGAGGGCCGCGACGAGCGCGCCCGCGACGAGGGATGCTGAGGTACGCCGCATGGGGTCTCCAATGAGGACTGGGGTCTCGCCTGGGATCATGCGGCAGCGCACGCAGCCTGTAATCCGCAAATATCCGTATTTTTCGGGTCAGTCGTACGGCGGGTACGCCGTCACGAGGGCGGCCCCGTACTCAGGAAAGCACTCAGGAGAGCTGGCCGGCGCTCACCATGAAGCCGCAGTCGCCGAAGGAGACCTCGTCGCCCGACTTGATCTTGGCGGGTCCGACCAGCCGCCAGCCGTTCAGCCGCGTGCCGTTGAGCGAGCCCAGGTCGACCAGCATCCATCCGCCGTCGTCCTCGCGCCGCAGCTCGGCGTGCACCCGCGAGACCGTCAGATCGGCCAGCACCAGGTCGCAGGCCGATCCGCGACCGACCACGTAGCGCACGCGGTGATCGTCGGGCAGGGCCAGCCTGGGCAGGCGCGGCCGGCGCCAGGCCGCCTGGAGGCGGGTGGTGAAGTCGGAGACGTTCGACACCGCGTCGGTCACCCGCTGGCGGAACGTCCGGCGGCGGGGCAGGTCGGCGACCAGGTCGTCGAGCTCGTGGCGGTTGCGCGCCCGCAGCGCCTGATCCACCCGGCCGACGAAGGTGTCGTGGGAGATCCGGCCTTCGACGGCGCGGTCGCGGAGCTCGTCGATCGCGCGATCGCGTTCCCCGTCGGACGCGCGGAACGGTGGATGCGTCGAGCTCATGCCCTGAGTATCGGCCTGAACGGCGTTCCCTGTCCAGAATATGCGAATCAGTTGCCTTGAACATACTCAGTATGCATACTCAGTATCCATGTCGATCAGACACGGACTGCTCGCGTTACTGAGCAGGGGGCCGCGTTACGGCTACCAGCTCCGGGTGGAATTCGAGGCGTCGACGGGGGCGACCTGGCCGCTCAACATCGGCCAGGTCTACACGACGCTCGCCCGGATGGAACGTGACGGCCTCGTCGAGCCCGGAGGGGCCGACGAACAGGGGAGGGCCGTCTACACGGTCACCGAGGCCGGTCGGGCCGAACTGGAGCGATGGTTCAGCACCCCCGTCGACCAGACCGACCGGCCCCGGGACGAACTGGTCATCAAGCTCGCCATGGCCGTCGCCGCCGGGGACGTCGACGTGTCAGCGGTGATCCTGGCCCAGCGCACCGCCACCATGCGGGCGCTGCTGGAGCTGACCAAGGCGAAACGGGCGAACACGGATGGGCTCGCGCAGCGGCTCGTCCTCGATTCATTGATCTTTCAGGCCGAGGCGGAACAGCGCTGGCTGGACCACTGCGAGGCCGTACTCAAGGAGAAGAACACATGAGTGTGCTGAGACTGGACGAGGTGACGCGCGTGCACGGTCAGGTGCACGCGCTCAAAGGGGTGAGCCTCGAGGTCTCCGGCGGCGAACTGGTCGCCGTCATGGGCCCGTCGGGCTCCGGCAAGTCGACCCTGCTCAACTTAGCGGGCGGCCTCGACCGGCCGACCTCGGGCAGCGTGACGATCGAGGGCACGGACCTGGCCGGCGTGAAGGACCTGGCGGCGCTGCGGCGCGGCAGCGTCGGGTACGTCTTCCAGGATCTGAACCTGATCCCGTCCCTCACGGCCGCCGAGAACGTGATGCTGCCGAGGGAACTCGACGGCGTCCGCTCCCGGCAGGCCCGTGAGGAGGCGCTGGCCGTACTGGCGTCGGTGGGGGTGGACCAGGTCGCCGACCGCTTTCCCGGGGAGCTGTCCGGCGGGCAGCGGCAGCGCGTGTCGATCGCCAGGGCGCTGGTCGGCGAGCGGCGCCTGGTGCTGGCCGACGAGCCCACGGGGGCGCTCGACACGGCGAGCGGCGACGAGATCCTGCGGCTGCTGCGCGAGCGCTGCGACGCGGGCGCGGCGGTGCTGCTGGTCACCCACGAGCCCCGCTACGCCGGGTGGGCCGACCGCGTGGTGTTCCTGCGTGACGGGGAGATCGCCGACTCGACGGCCGTACCTCTGGAGAGCGCCCGATGAGCGCCTTCACCGCCGCCCTGCGCATCTCCCGCAGGGACGCGCTGCGGTTCAAGGGACGTACGGCGCTGATCATGGTGATGATCGGCCTGCCGGTGCTGCTCATCACCGGCGTGCTCACGGCATACGCCACGATCAACGTGGACATGCGGGAGGGACTGACCGCCGAGCTGGGCAGCGCGGACGCGCGGATCTCCACGACGGGCCAGAGCTGGATCAAGCAGGAAGTCTCGGGCAGGGGCTGGTCTGGCGCGAGTGAGCCGTCCAAGGCTCCGCCGTGGACGACCGCAAGGGTGGCCGAGCTGGTCGAGGGCAGGCTCATCCCGTCTGACAAGGGCACTGTGCTGTTCGCGGGCACGGACGGCTACCAGACGGCGAACGCCAGTGAGGTGGACCTGCGGGACCCGATGACGCGGGGAATGCGGCGCCTGACGGAGGGCAGGCTCCCGGCCGCTCCTGGCGAGGCCGTGGTGACACCCGCGGTCTTGGAGCAGGGAGTCAAGGTCGGCGACACAGTCGCGGTGATCCGGACGAACAAGCGGGTGCGTGTGGTCGGCGTGGTCGAGTTTCCGTACCGGCCGGGTGTGCCGGAGTTCGTCGGACTCCAAGGTGCGCTTTTGGCGGACAAGAACGACGGCAACGGCACCGGCTGGCTCGCCGACACCGCCGCGCCGTTCGGCTGGTCGGGGGTGGAGGCGCTGAACGCCCACGGGCTGCAGGTCCAGTCGAGAATCGTTGTCGAGAATCCGCCCGCCGGGGTCTCCCAAGTCGCCCCGAACGGAGACGAGCTGATCGCGACCGCGCTCGCCGTCGTCTTCATCGTCATGGAAACGGTGCTGTTGGCCGGGCCCGCGTTCGCCGTGGGACTGCGGCGGCGGCGCCGGGAGCTGGCCGTGATCGCGGCGCAGGGCGGCTCGGGAGCGCATCTGCGGGCCATCGTGCTCGCCGACGGGCTGGTGCTCGGCGGCGCGGCGGCGTTGGCCGGGACGGTTCTCGGCATCGGCGGCGCTTTTGCGGCGGTGCCGTTGGCCGGACGGCTGTTCGGGTCGCTCGGCCCGTTCGAGGTGCCATGGGCGAATGTCGCGGGCGTTGCCGTGCTCGGCGTGGTCAGCGGGCTGATCGCCGCCCTGGTGCCCGCCGTGCAGGCCGCGCGGCAGAGCCCTGCCCAGGTGCTGGCGGGCCGTGAAGGCGAGCTCCGCGACCGTGCGGGTCGTCCGGTGCTCGGTCTGCTGCTGGTGGTGGCCGGACTGGCCCTCGTCTGGCTGGCTCTGGTCAAGCTGAGCACGCGCGGCCAGGAGTTGTCGATCGTCGCGGCCTTTGGGCTGGTCGTGCTGGGGCTGGTCGCGTTGATGCCGTGGCTGGTGCGCCGGACGAGCCGGTTCGCCGCCCGGCTGCCGCTCCCGCTGCGCCTGTCGGTCCGCGACGCCTCGCGACACCGATCCCGTACGGCCTCCGCGACGGCCGCCGTCATGGCGGCCACCACGGCGGCGGTCGCGTTCGGCGTCGGGCTCGCCAGCTCCGACGCGGCCTACAACGCGGCCTACCATCCCTACGCCCCGACGGGCAGCCTCAAGATCGAAGCCCAGGAGATGGACGATAGCGGCTGGGTCAAGCTGCGGGCGGTGGCCGAGCGCGAGCTGCCGAAGACCCAGCTGCTTCCGGCTTCGAGTCCGGTGGATTCCAAGGGCCATAAGGCGTGGATCGACCTCGCCCGCAACTGTGGTGGGCGGTGCGGGAACTCCGTTTACGGAGGTGAGCTTCCGGTTGGCGACGCGCGGTTGCTCGCGTTCATCCAGGGACGTCAGGATCCGCAGGCCGCCGCGGCCCTGGCCGCGGGCAAGATCGTGGTGTTCGACCCGGTGCTGATCAAGGACGGCCTGGCCACCCTGAAGGTCAACACCATGGACGACGGGGGTGCGATCGACGACAAGAGGGTTCCCGCCGTGCTGGCGAGCGCCGCCGATCCGCGGGTCGGCGGCGGGGTCGTTCCACCGGCCGTGCTGCGGTCCGTCGGACTGCAGGTGAAGGAGCGGCGGCTGTACGCCATGCACCAGCCGGCGGATCAGAACCGCCTGAGGCAGCACCTCGCGGCGGTCGGGGACCAGGTCGACCTCTATGTCGAGAACCCCAGGGAAGGCGCGTTCACGCAGATGTTCTGGATCCTGCTGGGCGCGGCCATGGTGCTGGTGCTCGGCGGCACGTTCGCGGCCACCGGGCTCGCCGCGGCCGACATGCGCCACGACCTGAACACCATGTCGGCGGTCGGCGCGCCACCGCGCGTCCGGCGGCTGGTGGTGGCCGGTCAGGCGGGTTACATCGCCGGGCTGGGCGGGCTGGTCGGCGTCGTGGCCGGGATCGTGGGCGGGATCGCGCTGTCGTGGCCGATGAGCCGCCATAACGGGATCCAGGGGGCGAGCTGGTTCACTCCCGGGCCGACGACGATCTCCATCCCCTGGCTGTTCCTCGCCGCGTTCGCGGTGGGCCTGCCGCTGCTGGCGGGGCTGGTGGCCTGGGCGTTCACCAGGACGCGGCTGGAGCTGACCCGCCGCCTGGCGTAAGCCGTACCCGCGTGCTCGTGACCGCGGTCCGCTCGATGCGGGCCGCGGTCATGCGCGTGGCTAGTCGATCACGTCGGCGCAGACCACGTGGGCACCGATCTCGATCATCCGTTGCTCGCTGCGCGAGTCCGCCACCCGGGCCATCAGGATGGGTGCCCCGCTCGCCGCGAACTGCGGCAGCCGGGCGCGGGCCCCGCGGTGCAGGTCGCGGACCACGTCCTCGGCGGCCGACATGTGCACCTTCACGTGCAGCATGATCCCCGGCGCCCCCGAGGCGGTGCGTGCCTCGGAGATCCAGACGTGGTGCACGAGCGGGTAGTCCATGAGCAGGTTCCCGATCGCCAGCCGCAGGGCGGGCAGGATCGGGTGCGTGCACCGCCGGTAGCCGGGATCGACCTGCTGCATGGGCCCTGACAGGTGCGGTCGCGGCGCCGGGATCCACGGCATCGAGGGGGCGTCCGCCGAGCGCGGCGCCACCTGCGCGAGCGCGGCCCCCCGCGACACGGTGGCCATCGCGCCCGTCGCGTACGCGGCGGGGACGGCTCCCGACAGCACCGGATGAGGCCCCGAACGCGTCGAAGCGAGGAAGCGCTGCAGGTCCTCGATGGGCACGGCCGCCGCCGCGGGTCCCGCCGCGTCGATCACGATCTCCCGCACACCCGTGACGCGCTGGATGTCGAGGATCGTGTCCGGATCGCAGGCGGAGAGGGAGTGACTGCCGCGGTGCCGGGCGTACGTAGCCGCGCCCGTGTATCCGAGCAGCACTCTGTCGCCGGCCTGGGTCGTGCCCAGGACGACTGAACGGTCTGGTCGCACTGCCACCAGAACCCCACCATCAGCGAGCGCCGCCAGCAGGCGATGTGGATTGCCATGCTGGGCGAGCACGTCGGCAAGCGCAGGATTCCCGATGCTCATATGACGAACCATAGGTAGTCGGTCACGGCTTATCAGGCTAATAGCCAAGAAATCCCCCGATCAAGACAAAGATGGGAGCAGTCTGGATGAGTTTGCGGGACGCGGGGTATGGCGGCAGCCGTCTCAGATCCTGGGTCACTCGTGAACACATTCACAAGCGCGGATAGACTCGGAGCGATCCGAGGGTCCCGGAGACGTGTCCCTCAATGCCCGCCCAGCTGCCCCTAAGGATCCACTTCCATGAGCAAGCCCGTCGTACTGGTCGCAGAGGAGCTGTCCGAGGCAGGCCTCGCCGTACTCGCCAACGATTTCGAGGTCCGCCACACCGACGGCGCCGACCGCTCGCAGCTGCTGCCCGCGCTCGCTGACGTGGACGCGCTCATCGTCCGCTCCGCCACGCAGGTCGACGCCGAGGCCATCGCCGCGGCGCCCAAGCTGCGCGTGGTCGCACGGGCCGGCGTCGGGCTCGACAACGTCGACGTCGAGGCGGCCACCAAGGCCGGTGTGATGGTGGTCAACGCCCCGACCTCCAACATCACCAGCGCCGCCGAGCAGACCATCGCGCTCATCCTGGCCAGCGCCCGCAACACGGCCCAGGCGCACGCCGCGCTGAAGAACGGCGAGTGGAAGCGGTCCAAGTACACCGGTGTCGAGCTCGACGAGAAGGTCGTCGGCATCCTCGGCCTGGGCAAGATCGGTCAGCTCGTGGCGCAGCGCCTGCAGCCGTTCGGCGTCGAGCTGATCGCCTACGACCCCTACCTGCCGCCGGCCCGTGCCGACCAGATGGGCGTCAAGCTGGTCAGCCTCGAAGAGGTCATCAAGCAGGCCGACTTCATCACCGTGCACCTGCCCAAGTCCAAGGAGACGCTCGGGCTGATCGGTGACAAGGAGCTGCACGAGGTCAAGCCGTCGGTGCGGATCGTCAACGTGGCCCGCGGCGGCATCGTGGACGAGGCCGCGCTCTACTCGGCGATCAAGGAGGGCCGCGTCGCCGGGGCGGGCATCGACGTGTTCTCCAAGGAGCCCTGCACCGACAGCCCGCTGTTCGAGCTGGACGAGGTCGTCGTCACGCCGCACCTGGGCGCCTCCACGCACGAGGCCCAGGAGAAGGCCGGCACCCAGGTCGCGCGGAGCGTCAAGCTTGCCCTCGCCGGTGAGTTCGTGCCCGACGCGGTCAACGTCCAGGGCGGAGCGGTCGCCGAGGACGTCAAGCCGGGCCTGCCGCTGGCCGAGAAGCTGGGCCGCGTCTTCACCGCGCTGGCGGGCGAGGTCGCCACGAAGCTCGACGTCGAGGTGCGCGGCGAGATCGCCTCGCAGGATGTGCGAGTGATCGAGCTGGCCGCGCTCAAGGGCATCTTCGCCGACGTGGTCGAGGACTCGGTCACGTACGTGAACGCGCCGCTCCTGGCCAAGGACCGCGGGATCTCCGTCAATCTGGTGACCAGCTCCGACAGCCCCGACTGGCGCAACGTGGTCACCGTGCGCGGCGTGCTCGCCGACGGCCGCCGTGTCTCGGTCTCGGGCACGCTGTCGGGCCCGCGCCAGATCACGAAGATCGTCGAGGTCAACGGCTACGAGATGGAGATCGAGCCGACCGCGCACCTGTCGTTCTTCACCTACACCGACCGGCCCGGCATCGTCGGCGTCGTCGGCCGCCTGCTCGGCGAGCACGGCGTCAACATCGCCTCGATGCAGGTGGCCCGTGACGCCAAGGGCGGCAAGGCGCTGATCGCGCTGACCGTCGACTCGGCCATCCCGGCCGACGTGGTCGAGCAGATCGGCACCGAGATCGGCGCCGAGAGCGGCCGCTCGGTCGACCTGGAGGACTGACCTCTCCCGTTTGGGCATTCCAGGACTAACGGCTGTCGCGTCCGCGGCAGCCGTTTTTCTGTCTCAGGATGCGAGATAGTAGGACGTCCAACGAGACAGCCAAACTACCGCCAGGTATTCTTTCGGAAGATGCGCCAGGTTCTCGTACTTATTACCTGCCGCGGCGGGGCCTGTTAGGGCAGGTCGACGACCCGCCGTGGTGTGCGGCGTTGCGTCGACCGGTAAGTCCCATCGTCCGGTCCGCGATCCGGACCCACGAGCACAGGCCCGGTCGGATTCGTGACCGGAGTCCGACCGCACAGCACACGACGCCCCGCGAAATGAGATGAGACGCATGTACGACATGTATGCCTGGAACTCCACCGACGAGACCGCTGACGAGGCGGCCGAGGCCCTGCAGACCGCCCTGGACCGCAGGGACAACGGCGGCGCCCCGCAAAACACCAGCCGCTAGCCCTCCAACTCCGGCCGGAAACCCTCAAAACTCCGGCCGGTTGTCCTCAGAACTCCAGCCGGTAGAAGGCGGCCATCCTCCTGAACCCGGGCACGACCTTGGCGAGCCCGACCGAGATCCGGTGCGACGCCGACAGGCGGCCGTAGCCGGGCAGGTCGAAGGCGCTCATCGCGGTGACCAGGCGTAGCTTCGGACTGATCGACAGCAGATCGGCCGGGCCGTCCATGCCCCAGTACATTGTGGCCTCGGCCTTCTTGACTGGTTTGTTGAGCTTCTGCAGGCGCAGGCCGAAAGGGCTGAGCGCGTCGAAGACGAACTGGCCACCGGGGAACCGGTCGACGATCGCCCTGACCAGCGCGCGGCCCTCCGCCGGGTCGAGGTAGTAGAACAGGCCCTCGGCGATGACCAGCACCGGCTTGTCCGCGGGCACCTGGTCCAGCCAGCCGAGGTGGGTGACCGAGGTGCCGATCGTCCGGTGCTCCTGCGGATACAGCCGCCGCCGTAGGTCGATGACGTCCGGATAGTCCACGTCATACCAGTCGACGCTCGGCGGCGGGTCCAGGCGGTAGGCCCGCGTGTCGAGGCCGCAGCCCAGGTGCAGCACGGTCGCCTCGGCGTGCCGGGAGAGGAACTCCCTGGCCCAGCCATCCAGGTGGCGGGCCCTGAGCGCGACCGAGGCGGCGGAGCGGTGGTCGATGCGCTCGACGGTCGCGGCCGCCATGCGGTCGTCGAGTATGGGATGTGGTGAGCGGGCGTCCAGCGCTCTGCCGTACAGGGTGGCGAGGAGCGTGGCCTTCTCGGCGGCCAGCCGCACCTTTTCGGGAGCCATGCCGTCGAAGCTACACCCGTTTCACGAACTTATGAAGACTGTGAAGCGGCATGGGCGAGAGCCAGCGCGCCGAGCAATGGGGCGTCGTCGGTGAACCGCGCCGGGCGTACCTCGGGCGGGAAGGGTACGGCCCGGCGCAGCTCGGCGGTCAGGCGGGGCATGATCAGGTCGGCCGCGCCCATCATGCCGCCGCCGACCACCAGGCACTCGGGGTCGAACGTCGCGCACAGGTTCGCCGCGTTCATGGCCAGCAGCCCGAGCGCCTCGTCCACCAGCTCCGCGACCGCCGAGGCGGGGGCTGAGGTGGACAGGGCGAACAGGTCGGCCGCCGTGGTCTCGCGGCCCAGCAGGGCGGTGCCCCGGGCCGCGAGCGCGCCCCCCGAGACCCGCTCCTCCAGGGGAACGTGCCCGTCGGCGAAGGCGGGCTCGCCCGGAACGGCCTGCAGGTAGCCGATCTCGCCGGCCGCGCCGTGCGCCCCGGACACCACCTGACCGCCCACCACCAGCGCCGCCGCCAGCCCGGTGCCCAGGTTCAGATAGACGCCCGCCGACACGCCGCGCAGCGCTCCCCAGCGCAGCTCGGCCGCCGCGGCCGCCTTCACGTCGTTGTCGATCGCCACCGGGATCGCGCCGTACTCCTCCCGCAGCAGCCGGGGCAGCTCCAGCCCCTCCCAGCCGGGCACGTTGGGGGCCAGCCGGATCCGGCCGTCGCGGATGACGCCGCAGGTCGAGAAGCCCACGGCGGCCGGCGCGCCGTCCAGGTCCCGGGCCGCCGCCAGGGCCCGTTCCAGGGTGCCGGCGCCGGTGTCGAGCCGGATCCGTTCGACGATCTCCGGTCCGTCGGAGCTGGACACGCCGACGGCGACCTTCGTGCCGCCCACATCGATGCCCAGCACGCGGCTCACTGGGCGGCTCCCCGCCGGGCCAGCGAGTCGATCGCCACGGCCAGGGCCAGCACCGCGGCCGTCACCATGAACCGTACGGAGGAGTCGACGCTGAGCAGGTACATGCCGCTGGTGATCGACTGGATCACCAGCACCCCGAGCAGCGCGTCATAGGCCCGCCCCCGGCCGCCGAACAGCGAGGTGCCCCCGATGACCGCCGCGGCGATCGCCATGAGCAGGATGTCGCTGCCGCCCGACTGCTGGTTGACCGCCGACAGCCGGCTGGCCGCCAGGATGCCCCCGGCCGCCGCCAGCGTGGAGGCCAGCATGAACGCCAGGATCCTGATGCGCGTCACGTTGATCCCGGCCCGCCTGGCCGCCTCCGCGTTGCCCCCGACGGCGTACACATGCCTGCCGAACGCGGTATGCCTGAGCACGAGATCGAACACCACCACCAGTGCGCCGAAGATGATCAGCAGCAGCGGCACGCCCCGGTCGGCCGACATGATGATCACGCCTGCCGCGAGCAGGACGGTCAGACCGCCCGTTCTGACCAGCAGCCACCAGAGCGGAGTGACGGGCAGCCCGGCGGCCAGCCTGAGACGCCGCGTGAGCAGCGCGGCGCCGCCCGAGACGAGCACCAGGGCCGCCACCAGCAGCCACGACAGCCAGGACGGCAGCCAGGTGTCGCTCAGCTTGGAGATGAACCCGGTGAACGGCAGGTTGATCGTGCCGCCCTGCCGCAGCAGGAAGAGCAGCAGCCCGAGCCAGCCCATCAGCCCGGCCAGCGTGACCACGAACGACGGCATCCGCAGCTTGGTGAACATCAGCCCGTGGATCAACCCGATCCCCGCCCCCGCGGCGAGGGCGACCAGGATGGCCGCCAGCGGGTTCCAGCCCTGCTTGACGTGCATGATGGTCATGATCGTCGCGCACAGGCCGCTGACCGAGCCGGCCGACAGGTCGATCTCGCCGAGCAGCAGCACCATGATGATGCCCAGCGAGATGGTGCCGGTCGCGGCCATCTGCAGGGCCAGGTTCGTGAGGTTCTCCGGCGCGAGGAAGCGGTCGTTGAGCGCGCTGAAGACGATCGCGATCGCCACCAGTCCGCCGACGACCGGCCACGCGCCGACGTCCCCCTGCCTCAGCCGCTCGACGGCGACCTTCGGCGTGTATGGCTTGCGCGCCAGCGTGTCGGTCATCGCCCTGCCCCCGTGATCGCGGCCACGATCTCCTCCTGCGTGGTGTCTGCCGTACCGAAGTCGCCGGCGTTGCGTCCCAGACGCAGCACCACCACGCGGTCGCTGACCGCCCGGACGTCGGCCAGGTTGTGCGAGATGACCAGGACCGCGAGCCCGCGCTCGCGCAGCCGCCCGATCAGCGCGAGCACCTGGGCCGTCTGCTCCACGCCCAGTGCGGCGGTGGGCTCGTCCAGGATGACCAGGCGCGGCTCGCCGATCAGCGCCCTGGCGATCGCCACGGACTGGCGCTGGCCGCCCGACAGCATGGCGACGGGCACCCTGATGTCCCTGATGCGCACGTCGAGCTGTTGGAGCAGGTCGCGGGTGGCGCGTTCCATCGCGATGTGGCGCAGCAGCGACCAGCGGCGGCGTTCCGTACCGAGGAACAGGTTGGCCACCACGTCCAGGTTCTCGCAGAGCGCGAGGTCCTGGTAGACGGTCGAGACGCCGAGCGCCTGCGCGTCGTGCGGGTTGGTGATCCTGACCGGCGTGCCGTCGAGCGTGATCGTGCCCTCATCCGGGACGACCACCCCCGAGATGGCCTTGACCAGCGTGGACTTGCCCGCGCCGTTGTCGCCCATGAGGGCGGTGACCTCGCCGGGGCGCAGGTGGAGGCTGGCGCCGTCGAGCGCCTGGACCGCGCCGTAGCGCTTGGAGATTCCTGTCGCGGAGAGCACTACTGGATGCCCGCCTTCGCGCAGGCGGCCTTGACCTCGGCGGTGCAGATCTGGTCGGCGGTGTAGAACTTGTCCTTCACGATCGTGTCCTTGACCTTGTCCGCGGTGACGGCGATGGGGTCGAGGAGGAAGGCGGGGATGTCCACGGTGCCGTTGTTGACCTTGCTGGTCGCGGCGGGCTGCTCGCCCTTGGCCACGGCCACGGCCAGCTCGGCGGACTTCTCCGCCTCAGCCCTGATGTCCAGATATATGGTCATGTACTGCTCGCCGGTGAGGATGCGTTGCACGGCAGCCAGCTCGGCGTCCTGCCCGGTGATCGGCGGCAGCTGCTTGTAGCCCGCGCGCTTCATGGCCGCGATCGCGCCGCCCGCCATGCCGTCGTTGGCCGACAGCACGCCGACGATGTTGTCCCGGCCGATGGCGGTGATCGCCTGCTCCATCTGCTGCTGGGCCTTGTCGGGGCTCCAGTCGGGCGTGTCGAACTCCCTGCCGACCTTCACCTTGCCGTCCAGGACGCTCTTGGCGCCCTTCTTGTAGTCGGCCGAGCTGGGGTCGGTCGGCGCGCCGTGGATCTCCACGATCTGCCCCTTGGCCGTCGTGCCCTTGGCGTTCATCGCGTCGAGCAGGGCCTGGCCCTGCATCTCGCCGACACGGACGTTGTTGAACGAGACGTAGTACGCGTAGTCGATGCCGGAGATCAGCCGGTCATAGGCGATCACCGGGATCTTCTTCTGCTTGGCCTGGTTGACCAGCGGCGCCACCGCGTTGGCGTCGACGGCGTCCAGCACCAGGACGTTCGCGCCCTGGGTGAGGGCCGCCTCGACCTGTTGCTGCTGCTTGGCCGCGTCCTGCTCGGCGTTGCTGTAGAGGATCTTGCAGTCGGCGCAGAGCGACTTCACCTTCGCCTCGAACAGCGGGCGGTCGAACGCCTCATACCGCGTGGTCTTGGACTCGGGCAGGAAGAGGGCGATCGTCTTGGCCGTGGCTCCGGCGCTCGCGCTGGCGCTCGCGGTGCTGCCGCTCGTACCGGTGGAGTTTCCGCAGGCGGCGGCAGTCAGCAAGAGCGCCGCGGCCGGGATCAGTCGCCATGCTCGGTCCATCGCACATCGTCCTCTCGGTGGGCCCGCCCCGCTGTTTGGTAAGAAAGGTAGTTTACTACCAGGGCCGTTGGCTAGAGTTTGGCGCGAGGAGGGCTGAAGATGCGAGGTGGGCTGGGTAATCCGCGGCTGCTGCGGGTGCTGAACGAGCGTCGGCTGCTCGACCAGCTCCACGCGAACGGCCCGGCGTCACGGGCCGATCTGGCCAAGATCACCGGGCTGTCGAAGCCGACGGTCTCGGCGGCGCTCGCCGGGCTGGAGGAAGACGGGCTGGTGCACCTGGTCGGCGAGGTGTCGGGCCGGCCGGGCCCGGTGACCTCGCTCTACGACATGAACGCGGCCTCCACCCACGTGGCGGGCATCGACATCGGCCGCGACTGGATCCGCGTCGCCGTGGCCGACCTGAGGGGTACGTTCGCGGGCCGGACCGACGGGCGCAACACCGCCCGCGACTCGGCCGAGCTCGCGGTCCTCGTGGGCGACCTCTGCCGCGCCGCGGCCAGGGAAGCCGAGCTCGACTGGTCGGTGATCGCCTGCGCGGTGGTCGGCTCGCCCGGCGTCTACGACCCGGCCCAGGGCCGCCTGGACTTCGCGCCCAACCTGCCGGGCCCGCCCGACCTGGCGGGGCGCCTCCGGTCGGCGCTCGACGTAGAGCTGATCATCGAGAACGACATCAACCTGGCGGCGGTCGGCGAGCACACGTACGGGGAGGGACGCGGCAAGGCCAACTTCGCCCTGGTCTCCATCGGTACGGGCGTCGGGATGGGCATCGTCATCAACGGCGAGCTCTATGTGGGGGCCAGGGGAGCGGCGGGAGAGGTCTCCTACGTCCCCACGGACTCACCCCCTTACGTCCCCACGGACCTACCCCCAACAGACGACGCCCTGGCGCACGGTGCCACGGAGACGGTGGCCTCGGCCCCCGGCGTGGTCCGCGCGGCCAGGGCGGCCGGGCTGGACCTCGAGACGGCCAAGGACGTCTTCGCGGTGGCGGCGGCCGGTGACCCCGCGGCCCGCTCGGTGGTGGAGGCCGAAGGGCGCCGCATCGGCGGTCTCCTGGTGGCGGTGGCGGCGGTCCTGGATCCGGAGGTCATCGTCCTGAGCGGCGGGGTGGGCCGCAACCTGGAGCTGCTGGGCGCGGCGATAGAGGATCGGATCGCGGAGCTGGGCCCCCTGCGGCCGGTGGTGGTCGCCAGCGCGTTGGGGGACAGTGGAGTACTGCTGGGCGCGGTCGCCCATGCCCGGACCAGGGCCTGGGACCTGATCTTCGACGCCAGACAGGGCTGACCCCTGGTCTTCGTATGAAAGGTCTTGTCCAAGAGGTGAGATGTCGCGCTCGGCAGTCGAGACAAGCGGGTAAGGTACGCACATGGAGTCGCGGAATATTCGCCTGGCCGTCATCCCCGGAGACGGCATCGGCGCCGAGGTCGTCGCCGAAGGGCTGAAGGTCCTGGAGGCCGTCGGGACCAAGATCGAGGCCACCCACTACGACCTGGGTGCCGCTCGCTATCACCGTACCGGTGAGACGCTGCCCGACGCCGTGCTCGAAGAGCTGCGCGGCTATGACGCGATCCTGCTCGGCGCCGTGGGCGATCCCAGCGTGCCGCCCGGCATCCTGGAGCGCGACCTGCTGCTCCGCCTCCGCTTCGTCTTCGACCACTACGTCAACCTGCGCCCGGTCAAGCTGTTCCCCGGCGTCGAGACCCGGCTGGCCGACACGCCCACCGAGAACATCGACATGGTCGTCGTCCGCGAGGGCACCGAGGGCCTCTACGCGGGCACCGGCGGCGTTATGCGCCGTGGCACGCCGCATGAGATCGCCACCCAGGAGTCGCTCAACACCGCCTACGGCGTGGAGCGGGTCGTCCGCTACGCGTTCGAGAAGGCCAAGTCCCGCCCGCGCAAGAAGCTGACGCTCGTCCACAAGACCAACGTCCTGACCTACGCCGGCGACCTCTGGCAGCGCACGGTCAACCGCGTGGCGGAGGAATACCCCGAGGTCACCACCGACTACTGCCACATCGACGCGGCCTCGATGTTCTTCGTGAGCCAGCCCGAGCGGTTCGACGTGATCGTCACCGACAACCTCTTCGGCGACATCATCACCGACCTCGGCGCGGCGATCGCCGGCGGCATCGGCCTGGCGGCCAGCGGCAACATCAACCCGGAGCGCACCGCGCCCAGCATGTTCGAGCCAGTGCACGGCAGCGCCCCCGACATCGCCGGGCAGGGCAAGGCCGACCCGACCGCCACGATCCTGTCGGTCGCCATGCTCCTGGAGCACCTCGGCCTGTCCGCCGAGGCGGCCAGGGTCGAGCAGGCCGTCGCCGATGACATCGTCGAGCGTCTGGCCGGCTGGGCCGGTCGGAGTACACACGAGATCGGTGACGACATCACCGCGCGAGTATCGAGCTAGGGCCGCCCAGCTCCCCAAGCGCCTGGCGGTCCGCACAAGGACCGCCAGGCGCTTTTTCGCGTCTAAATGGCCAAAGCACCCCATTGGCCGCTTGCAATCCCAAATAGCGAGACAATAGGAAGTACAGGCCGCTCTAAGCAGTGACTGCCCCGAACCGTAGAGTCTGTCCAGAACCGTAGAGAGAAGGACCACCGTCATGACCATCGCTCAGAAGCTCAGCTTCGACGTGCAGCTATCCGACCACGCTCGCACTGCGGCAGAGCGGGAGCAGGTACTGGCGAACCCCGGGTTCGGGCAGACCTTCACCGACCACATGGTCTCGATCGACTACACCGAGGGCGAGGGCTGGCACGACGCCCGGCTTGAGCCGTACGGACCGTTGTCGCTCGACCCGGCCACCTCGGTGTTCCACTACGCGCAGGAGCTGTTCGAGGGGCTCAAGGCATACCGCCAGGCCAACGGCTCGATCGCGGCCTTCCGCCCGTACGCCAACGCCGTCCGCTTCAACACCTCGGCCGAGCGCATGGCGATGCCCTCGCTTCCGGAAGAGGTGTTCGTCGAGTCGCTCGAACTCCTCGTCCAGACCGACAAGGACTGGGTCCCCACGACCGAGGGCCACAGCCTCTACCTGCGCCCGTTCATCATCGCGACCCAGGTCGGCCTCGGCGTCAACTACCCGTCCCGCACCTACCGGTACATGGTCATCGCCTCCCCGGCGGCCTCCTACTTCAGCGGCGGCGTCAAGCCCGTCTCCGTCTGGCTCTCCACCGAGTACACCCGCGCCGCCCCCGGCGGCACCGGCTTCGCCAAGTGCGGCGGCAACTACGCGGCCGCCTTCGTCGCCCAGCGGCAGGCCGTCGAGCAGGGCTGCGACCAGGTGGTGTGGCTGGACGCGCACGAGCACCGGTACGTGGAGGAGATGGGCGGGATGAACCTGTTCTTCGTCTTCGGCGACAAACTGGTCACCCCCGCACTGACCGGCACCCTGCTGCCCGGCATCACCCGCGACTCCATCCTGTCCCTGGCCGCCGACCTGGGCCTGGAGGCTTCGGAACGCCTCATCTCGACGGAGGAGTGGCAGGCGGGCTGCGAGTCGGGCGAGCTCACGGAGGTGTTCGCCTGCGGGACGGCGGCAGTGGTGACGCCGGTGGGCTCGGTCAAGGGCACGGACCGTGCTTGGACCGTGGGAGACGGCACCCCTGGGGAAGTGACGATGCGCATCCGGGAGGAACTGGTGGGCATCCAGTACGGCTCCCGCCCCGACACCCACAGCTGGGTCCACAAGATCAGCTAACGATCCGTAGACGTCCCTTCCAGCGGGTGGCCGGCCGTTCGCCCCCTGAAGGGCCTCCGCTCCGCTCCGGGCGTCTTTCGCCACCCACCCGTTACCCGATTCGGTGGTTGGCCGTCTGATGCCCACCCGCCCACAAAGGGCCTCCGCTACGCTCCGGACGTTCTCCCACGCGGGCTACCGCCCGCCCCCCGGAGGACCTCGCTCCGCTCGGACAGCCTTCCCGGCGCTTCGCCGGGTTGGCCGGTTGGACTACGCGAGATGCCTGGCCGGAGGCCCATGGCGGGTATCCAGCACCACTGTGTCGGGCACCGTTGTCGGCGGCAATCAGGTTGCCGCGAGGGAAATCGCCGTGCACGAGCACTCGACCTGTCTGGATGCTTCGGTTCGGGCATGCGCGATCATAACCGGATGGACGCTCGTTTCCTTGGGATCACTGATCTGGTCGAGGCCCCGTCCGTGGCGGTCGTGGTCGACGTCATGCGTGCTTTCACCGTGGCCGCCTGGGCCTTTGCCCAGGGGGCGGAAAAGATCGTTCTTGCTGAGTCGCTGGACGAAGCCCTGGCGCTCAAGGCTCGCCATCGAGATTGGGTGGCGCTCAAGGACGGTCCGCCCGCGCCTGGGTTCGACGCCGTCAACTCACCGGGCCTGCTGCGGTCTGTTGACCTTGGCGGACGGACTGTTGTGCAGAAAACCACGGCAGGGACGGTCGGCGCCCTTGCGGTCAAGGAGGCGGCGCTGGTGCTGTGCGCCGGCTTCGTGGTGGCGGAGGCAACGGCTCGGCTCTTGCGGACGCGCAAGAGTGACAGTGTCACGTTCGTGGTCACCGGCGAGGACGGGCAGGCGGATGAAGATCTGGCATGTGCTCAATACATCGCTCGGAGGGCCACCGAGGCTGGGACGGATGCTACTGAGTTCCTCCGCCGCGCTGCCGAGTCGCGCGCCGCCGCCGAACTGGCAGAGGGGGTGCGTCAAGGAGTCCATCCTGATGACGTCGCACTCTGTCTTGAGCTCGACCGGTTCCCCTTCGCCATGGTGGCGACCTTGGAAGGCTCGCTCATGGTCCTGCGTCCACACCCGATGCCTTCGCTGGCTGACGAGGACCCGATCTGATCGCTGGTGAGGTCTGCTTTCAGCATGCGAGAGCGAGCGCCCCGTCGGGTATGAGATATCACTGCCTGTCCCGGTGGCGGTGGTTCGGGGCGGCGGCAGGCGGCTGACCCGAGTTGTTGCGGCGGCGGCTACGCGATGCCGAGACGTTCGGCCGCATGACCGAAGTGGAGTTCGTCGGCCAGCACGACGAAGGCATGCAGTCGTGGCAGGGGAAGTTCGAGACGGTCCATACGTCTACAGATATCAGCTCATCTCCCAGCGCATATTGGACGTATCATCCCTGGTCCTCCTAGCGTTCGTCGGGTGACGGAGCGACGTGCGATCCTCAGCGGATCGACCTTCGGGGAACAGACCTTCGAGGAACAGATCGGGTACGCCAGGGCCGTGAGCGACGGCGATCGGATGGTCGGGGCGGCGGGTTCGACCACTCGACAAGGACGATCTCGGCCATGATCAGGGAACTCCATGCGAACGAGGAGTTCGAGCAGGTCGAGGAGTTGTTCGAGCGGATCTGGAGGTTCGAGCCGGACACCCGGCCGCCGCTCACCGCCGGGCTGATGCGGGCGCTGACCCACGTGGGCAACTACGTCTCCGGTGCCTTCGACCGCGACCGGATGGTCGGGGCGGCGGTGGGCTTCTTCGGGCAGGACTCGACCCTGCACTCGAATACCACGGGCGCGGCACCGGGACAGGGCATCGGTTTCGAGCTGAAGCTGCACCAGCGGCTGTGGGCGCTGGACCGCGGGATCTCCCGGATCACCTGGACCTACGACCCGCTGGTCCGCCGCAACGCGCACTTCAACCTGGCCAAGCTGGGCGCGCGGCCGGCGGAGTACCTGCCGAACTTCTACGGCGTGATGGCCGACGCCATCAACCAGGATGACGAGTCCGACCGGATCCTGGCCGTGTGGCCGCTGACCGATCCGCTGGTCGAGGCAGCGGTCCGGCGGGTGCCGTACGTGCCGGCGGTGCCGGAGGACGCCGTGGTCGGGCTGGGCGACGATGGCGACCGCCCGGTCGAGGGCCGTACCGATGGGCGCGTGGTGCTCGTCGCCGTCCCCGAGGATATCGAGCGGCTGCGCGCGGTGGACGCCGGCGCCGCCAAGGCGTGGCGGCACGCCGTGCGCGACGTGCTGGGCGGCCTCATGGAGGAGGGCGCCCAGATGACCGGCTTCCATCGCAAAACCTACTACGTGGTAGAGAGGTAGACGTGAAGATCACTGGGGTGGAGCTGCGGCAGATCGCGACGCCGCTCCTGCAGCACGGGACGGCTCAAGTGGTTGCGCTCCCGTGTGCTCCCCACCAGATGAGGGATAGACCGTAGGCTTGGCTCGGCGGACAGTGACGAGGAGATGCCGAATGACAGCTCTACCGGATGACAGTTGGCTTCTCAACATCCGTCCTCAGCCCGCGCTGGTCACCGCCGAGGAGTATGAGGCGCTTCCGGAAGAGATTGCCAAAGCCATCGAGATCGTCGACGGTTACGTGGTCTACTGCGCAGCACCTACGCCAGATCATCAGACCGCCGGTCGGCGGCTGGCCAATGTGCTCGAACGCCATGCCCGCGAGGCGATGGGCAAGGGCCACGAGTGTGTCACCGTGAACAATGATGTGGATCTGCGTCTCAGAGATCTGCCGCTGCTCAACCGGCGACCCGATGTCGCCCTCTATCGGTGCCTGGACCGCGAGCGGGGCGAACGGCTCCGCGCCGAGCACGCGCTGCTCGTCGTGGAGATCGTTTCTCCGGGATCCGAGACACAGGACACGACCGACAAGCTCGGAGAGTACGCCAAGGCCGGCATTCCTCACTACTGGATCGTCCGGCTTGACCGCTCTGGTGTGTCGATCATCGAACGCTATCGGCTGGACCGGGCGGCCATGCTTTACAAGCACATCGGCACGTTCATGAAGGACGAATCGGGTGGCGCTCCCAGTGTCAGCAACCCGATCCCCATGGTGATCGACTGGTCAGAACTGCAGTTCTGAGCAAAGCCGCCAACCTGATCCTTGCCGGGGTCCAGCCTTCCCGATGCATCGAAGAGCGCCTCGACGAGCAGCGGTTACCGGGTCGTCGACCGGCGTCAGCGCGTAGACCCATCGCCCACTGCGCGCAGATATCCGACCAGACCACCAGCGGTAGCACCAGCCGTCGGTCCAGACCACCAGTTCGACCCATACGGACACCAGAGCAAGCCCGTGTCCTTCCTGGATATCGGTTCTGATTCCCAGTGCTGCCAATTCATCGCTCAATCGCTTGGCGGCGCGCGACGGTGTGACCGGTGATTTCCCGTGTGCGTTGATGGGACCGGAACCCATGGAGGCCGGATGCATACTGCAACGCTATGAGCAGGCCAAATAGGCTCGGAAGTGCGATTTTGTGTCACTTCCTGATGGCCTGCAGCGGAAGTGACACGAGCGGTGCCATAACTCAGTATTCAAGTCGCACAAAGTCTGCGAGATCACACATTTCATCGGTGAGAGAGCGCCGCCTGCCGATGATTCCCTTCAGGATGTCTCTGGCATAGCTCTGGCTCGCCATCCACTCCGGGGCATCGTGCCGAACACTCTGCAAGATTTCAAAGGCCTCACTCTGTCGATGCATGCGGCGGTGCGCCTCGGCCACGTCGAGGAGGTGCCGGTTCCGGTTGTTCGAGGTGGGACGCAGGTCGGTGAGGGGGATTGTCTGGGAGAGCTGGAGGACCTTGTCCGGCCGGTCCTCGACCATGGCGTTCTCCACCCGCTTCATCGCTACGGTCACCGGCCCGAAGGTGCGAAGGAAATCATCGCCCGGCGTCAGTTCACGGCCCATGGCCACGGCGGCGGTGCGCGCGAGACGGATTGTGTCGGTCGCCTCCCCTGGCCGGTTGTCACGGATGGCGGCGGCAGAGGCGCGCAGCAGCAGCCAGCCCCAGGCGGACAGCTGGTGCGGTGTCGCGCGGGAGATACGGGGTTCCACGTCCTCGGCCCAGCGCGTCGCCATCTGGCGGGCTTCGTCGAGGCGGCCCTGACGCAGGAGAAGCCAGCATTGTGTGCTGATCGTCGCCGCCGCGTCCAGGGAGTCGTTCATGTCGTCCATGGCCCGGGACAGTGCGAACTCGGCCTCGTCGAACTGGCGTGTCTGAGTCATCAGCCAGCCGACGAGGTGCAGCAGTCTGCCTCGTACGTGACGCTGTGACAGGTCCCCCTCTACCAGCGCGTCCGCGTCCCTGAGCAGCACGGGCAGCACTGCGGCGATCTGTGTGTAGCGATCCTGTTTCCACAGCGGCATCGAGGCTTCCAAGGCATCGCCCAGGCCCTCTCGTGTCGGCGCCTCTGTGGGCTGACCATCGAGTCCGTAGAGCGCCCGCCGTACCGGCGCCCACAGGTCGAGTGTCTCTTCGTCCGCTGACTCAGCGTCCAGCCGGGCCATGAGTGACGTCGTCGGCACCTTGAGGGCCACCGCGACCTTGCGCAGCGTCTCCAGCCGTACGTCTTTTCGCGCGTCCTGTTCCAGCTTGCGGATAAGCGAAGCGGATACGCCGGCGAGATCGGCCAGGCCCTGCTGAGTCAAGCCCCGGCGCTTCCGGACGCTGCGAATGCGTTCGCCTATCGTGGCCATGAATCCATGCTAAAGACGGCACGTTGGGCCGTGCCATGATCGCGAACTTTGGGCCTCCCTGCGCTGTCAAGGGCCGTATTCTAGGCAGCCAAGCGAAGGGCTCTGGTAGACCGCGCAAATGAAGCAGCCGGGTGAAGCGGATTCATGTCCGGTGTGGCCCCACCCCGGGGATGCCTGGTTGAAGCATGAGTTTTGGTACCAACCTCAGCGCGGTCTGGTACCAGGCTCGGAGCTCCAGTCGCCTTGATCACGAACGACGTTTTGGTACCACACTCTCGATGAGCTGGACTGCGTCAGCCTGCCAGTCGGGCGAGGGCCAGTGCGTGTGCCTGGTCGAGGGATTCCGCGGCAGCGCAAGGGACGTCCGGCTGCACACCGGTGCCCTCCCAGTTCGCGCCGGAGACGGGGTTGATGGCACGGCCAGTGGGGACGGTGGCTTCCAGGTGGGGGTGCACGGTCCAGCCCTTGCACGGGTGTGCGCCGCCGCGGGTGGGCTCGCCGACGACAACGGCGCGGCCGAGCTGCTGCAGGTCGTAGGCCAGTTCCTCAGCGGCGGAGAAGGTGCTGTCACTGGACAACACGTACAACGGTTTGCTGCCGCCGAAACACGCGCCAGGAACGTGCGGCAGGCTCCAGGACTGCTCGCTGCGCTCGCCGCTGCGCCAGTACATGGTGTTGAGGTGGGTGCGCTCGTCCAGGAGGTAGCTGCAGACGAAGGCGACGGTGTCCGGGTCGCCGCCCCGGTTGTTGCGAAGGTCCACGATCAGCGCCTGGGCGCGGGAGGCCAGGGTGAGCGCTGCGCTCAGCGGTTCGGCGGCCCACTCCAGCGGAAACAGCATCGGCGCCAGCTCCACCACGGCGACCCCTCTGTCGAGCAACTCCACCCGGGGCGCACCGCCCAGCGAGGTGTCGAAGTCCGGGCGGATGGAGTCCAGGGTTGCCGCGCCCTGTTCGGGGGACACCGGGTCGGCGTGGTGCTTCAGTCTCAGGTGTTTGTCGTCGTTGACGGACTGCAGGTCCGCGGTGACCAGACGGGAGAGTTCCTCGGCACCGTCGACGTCATAGGCGCCCTCGGCGAGGCGTCGTTGTAACAGGTCGGCGAGTTGCTTGGCTATCTCATGGAAAACGTAGTGCTCGGTCAGCAGTCGGGTTGTCTCGTCGATGACAGGGGCGGGCTGAAGGTTCGTCGCAGTCGTCATGGCAGGGAGTAGAGCACTGCCCTCACGAAAACGTCAAAGACGTTCAGACACCTTCGGTATGCGTGATCAGCCTTCCCCACTACTCGTTATATGTCCGGGGTCGTGGCAACGAGTCAGGTTCGCCGCCGGGCGGCGAACCTGCCCCTGGGTCAGTTGCGCGCCTGGTCGGCGGGCTCGGACACGGACGGCTCGGCGACCTGGCGTGTGCCACGCCTGGACTTGAGCAGGCTGGCCACCGTCGTGACGGCGAGCACGGTGACGATGACGGCCAGCGAGATCCAGTTGTTGATCTCAAGGACCCAGGTGACGTGCTCGCCACCGTTGATGAACGGCAGCTCGTTCTCGTGCAGGGCGTGCAGGACGAGTTTCACGCCGATGAAGCCGAGGATGACCGCCAGGCCGTAGGTGAGGTAGACGAGTTTCTCCACCAGCCCGCCGAGCAGGAAATACAACTGTCTCAGCCCCATCAGCGCGAACGCGTTGGCAACGAAGACCAGGTAGGCGTCCTGGGTGATACCGAAGATCGCGGGGATCGAGTCGACCGCGAAGACCAGATCCGCGCCGCCGATGGCGATGATGACGATGAACATCGGGGTCAGCAGGCGGCGGCCGTCCTGTTTGCTGGTCAGCCGTGAGCCGTGGTACTCGTCAGTGACGGGGTACAGCCTGCGCACCAGCCGTACGATGCCGCCGTTGGGGTCGTACTCCTCGTCGTCCTTGCTGTTGAAGGCGAATTTCCACGCGGTGTAGATGAGGATGCCACCGAAGAGCCAGAACACCCAGCTGAAGTGCTGAACGACCTGCGCGCCCACGCCGATGAAGATTCCGCGCATGACGAGCGCCATCATGATCCCGATGAGCAGCACGCGGTGCTGGTGGATCGCGGGCACGGCGAAGTTCGCCATGATGAGCATGAAGATGAACAGGTTGTCGACGCTCAGTGTGTACTCGGTGATGTAGCCGGTGATGTAGGAGGCCGCGTGGTCATCGCCGCCGAAGATCCACACGCCTGCGCCGAAAGCGACGGCACAGCCGATGTAGAAGGCGATCCACCGGGCCGACTCGGCGATCGTGACCTTGTGGGGTCTCCTGTTGACGATGACCAGGTCTAGGAGGATGAGCCCGAGCAGAGCCGCGATGGTGGCCGCCCAAAGCCAGGCGGGCACGGACATAGGTGGGGGCATGAGCGCTCCTCCGACTTGGCGTTGACACGTCCGTCGGAGGTCTTCTCCGCCCGCGGCGTCGCGGACCGACCACGCCGGGCCCCGAGGCGGGTCCGTGATGACGACATGGCCGCGAAGGAGTACTCCCCTCCACTTCGCCTGCGATCATACATACCGAACGCAGTAGCACGGGTTCGTCTTCTACACAGGAGTGAGGTCGCTCTCTTTCGGAGACCGGCTGACGGCGTTGCCCCTCAGCGCCCTCTGGGACAGGTAGCCGTGGCCCGTGCGGGGCGCTCAACGTCCCACCGCGGGCTCGGCCGATCGTCACGGCAGCAGCTAGAACGAGGTTGTGTGGTGGCGGGCGCGGAACTCCGACAAGAGTTCGTCGGTCACCTCAGCGCCGGCCGCCACGGCCGCATGCACCTCGCGGAAGTAGCCCTCGTACCCGGCCGGCGTGTAAAGGCACAAGGCCTGGACCGGCTCGGTGCCGGCGTTGCGGAAGCCGTGCGGGGTGCCGCGCGGCGCGGCGAGCAGGTGCCCGGGGCCGACCGTCACCTCCCCGTCGCCGTGGTGCAGGGTCAGGTCGCCCCGCAGGACGTAGAAATATTCGTCGTGCTCTTGATGTACGTGCGGGCGGGCCCCCATCGCGCCTCCCGCCAGGGTGAACTCCTCGAACGCGAAGCGGCCGCCGGTGTGCTCGCCCGTCAACCGGAAGAAGTGCGCCACCCCAGCCACGTCGATCAGCTCGCCGTCCTCGGGGCGGCGCAGTATGGGGCGCGGCCCCGGCATCTGCTTATCGATCATCTCCGTATTATCGGCTCACGGCGTCAGAGCGGCCCGCACGCGCCGATGAGTTTCGGGCGGGGGAGTGGTCTCCTTCTCGAGACGACGACGAGAAGGGCGGCTTTGGTGGACTTGTACAGCGTTGTGTGCGTACGTGACCTGGCGACATCGCAGAAGTGGTTCGAGGCGTTCTTCGGGCGGCCGGCGGACGAGATCATCGGCGAGGAGCTCCTGTGGCAGGTTGGTGAGAACGCGTGGGTTGTCATCGATGACCGGCACATGCGGGCCGCTCGGGTGGGCGGCACCATGATCACGCTCGGCGTGACCGACCTCGACGACATCCTGGCCCGGCTGGCCGCGTACGGCATCGAGCACGAGCCCGTGGAGACCTACGGCAACGGCGTGCGCCACGTGGAAGTCCTCGACCCGGACGGCAACAGCCTGTCGCTCGCGCAGGCCCCCGCCCAGTAAGGGTCGTCCGGGCCAGGAATGCATCGGCCCGCGCACCCACCGCGACCTCGGACAGGATCAGAGTAGATATCCCCCAGTCCAGTGCGGGTGGGCCTTCTTTGGCGTCGGCCCAGTCGATCACCACCGGCCCCTGGGGCAAGCCGGAGCATAGGCGCGCCGACGAGGCGAGCTGAGCGGTGGTCAGCGGTCCCCGACGTCGGCGGCAAAGCGGTCCCAGGCGGCCTGGCGGGAGATGCCCAGGGCCTGGCCGATCCTGGCCCAGGCCACCCCGCGGTCGCGCAGGATGCGGACCCAGCCCCGCAGGTCGCGCTCGGCCTGCTCGATGGTGAGCGCGTGACGCGGCAGTGAGGCCAGCAGGTCATCGTCCGACATGCCCGGAAGCCACTCGGCCTCCGGATCGGGCCCGCAGTGCACCCGCTGGGGCTCGCTACCCTGCGGCGGGTCGGAGAGCAGCCGGTGAGCCAGCTCAATGCAGGCGTCGCAGATGTAGACACCCGGCCCCGCCACGACCCTCTTGGCCTCCGCGTGGGACTTGCCGCAGAACGAACACCTGGTGGCGACCTCCTCCACCGGCGTCACCCGGCGACGGCCCTTGCTTCGCGTCATCACGACGTCAGCCTGTCCTTGACACCGCGCCGCGTCAAGTACAGGCTGACGGGGCCTAGGGACGTCAAGGACGGGCTGACAAGCCTGAGACGAGAGGAGACGCACCGATGAATCTCGAACGATGCCCGGACGGGCAGGCCATCGAGGCCGCCCGCGGCCTGGCCACGGGCTACACCGAGGAGGAGTACCTGATGCGCGGCACGGCCGCCTCATACGCCGACGAATTGGCCTCGTACGTGACCCGGATCCTGGTACGCAGGCCCGAACACTTCAGCGGCACCGTGGTGGTGGAGTGGTTCAACGTCTCGTCGTACATGGATGCCGGCGTGGAATGGCAGTACATCCACAGCGAGCTGTTGCGGAGTGGCATGGTCTGGGTCGGGGTGTCGGCCCAGTGCTTAGGGGTCACCGGCAGCGTGCATCCCGTGGACGGGCCGGCCCCTGGCGGGCTCAAGGCGTCGAACCCCGAACGGTACGGGATGCTCGACCACCCCGGCGACGACTTCTCCTACGACATCTTCTCCCAGGCCGGGAGGGCCATCCGCGAGCTGTTCCCCGGCGCGCGGCTCATCGCGGCCGGGATGTCGCTGGGTGCCTACATGCTGACCACCTACATCAACGAGGTCGACCCGATCGCCCAGGTGTACGACGGGTTCCTGCCGCACTGCCGCATCGGCATCGCCCCGGCCCTCGTGCCGTCGCGGTGGCCGGCGACGCCAGGTCTCGATGGGACGCCGGTGCCCTTCCGCGCCGACCCGCGGGTGCCGGTGCTCGCCCTGGTGACGGAGACCGATGTGATCACGGCCGGGTACGCGGGGGCCAGGCGGCCCGACGGGCCGAACCTGCGCGTGTGGGAGCTCGCCGGGGCCTCGCACGCCGACACCTACCTCAACACCACCGGCCGCCTCGACCTCACCCACGCCACCCCCGCGGAGCTGGCCGCCGCGCTGACCCCGACCACCCGCGTGATCGGCATGGACCTGCGGCACCTGGCCAACTCCGGCCCCCAGCACCACTACGTCGCCAAGGCCGCAGTCCGACGGCTCGACCAGTGGGTGCGCGAGGACGTTCCGCCGCCGCAAGCTCCCCCGCTGGCCACCGTGCCCGGCCCCGCGCTGGAGCGGGACGACCACGGCAACGCGCTCGGCGGAGTCCGCACGCCCTGGATGGAGGTGCCCACCGCCGTACTGACCGGGGTCAGCCCGGACGACGGCGTCCTGGGCAGGCTCTTCGGCCTGACCGTCCCGTTCTCCCCGGCCATCCTGGACAGCCTGTACGGCGGCAGCCACCTGCCCGCCTTCGAGTCCGCCACCGACGACGCCGTCGCCAAGGGGTTCCTCCTCGCGGACGACGCGCCCGAGATCAAGGCCCTGGCCGCCGCGTCCATGGAGGCCAGGGTGCCCTGAGTCCGGCCGGCCGTCCTCGCCCAGGTGGGTCAGCCGGGAGTGGCGCAGCTGGTGGAGGGTGTAGCCGAGTCCGGACGGGTCGACGCTCGCAGCGGCCTGCTTGAACAGGTACTCGGCAGCTCACAGGACAGGCGAGCGCGGGCGCTTACGGTGTTCACCGCGACGCGTTCTGCGCGATGAGATGAGCCGTGTCGAGGAGACGGCGCAGTCGCATCGGGTCCGGGGCGAGGGCCGTCACCAGGACGGCGGGGCCGACGAGCGGGGTCAGCACAGCGTGTCCTTGTGCCGGGTCGCCGCCGAGCAGGCGGACCTTGGGCGGCTCTTTCTCGAAGGCTGGGTCGACGATGAGGATGTGGCCGACCGCGCGATGACCGGCAATGCCGGCGGGGCCATCCCAGCCGGGTGCGCCTGGGCCGAACACGGTCTGCTGGTCCAGAAGTGGGTGTCCGTCGTGTCGGACAGTGAGGCGAGTGGTCAGTCGGCCCGGCGGCTCGTTGACGCGTCCAAGGACTTGTTCTTCGCGTAGGACGAGTCGCGCGGTGGCGGCGAGGTCGATGCTGCAGGTCTGCCGTAGGTTGCTGCGTGCGGTGGAGATCAGCGGCTTGGGGAGCCAGTGCAGCCGCGCCTGCTCCGCCACCGTCAACCGCACGTCGTAAGTGGCATGCTCGAGTGTGGGGCCACGTAGGGCGACGGTTGCGGCGGCTGAGGTGATGTGCAGGTGGGCGCCTTGCTCGGCGGTGGCTTCGATGCGCAGTCGGTCGCCGCCGAGGGGGGCGCTCATGGCTCCGAGGATGCACACCCGTCCCTCGTCCCCGTGCGAGCGGTTACGGCGCAGTTCGAAGGGGCCGTCACCATCGAGGACGGGGAGTGTGGTGGTGCTTCCCACGCGGGTAGCCCTGATGCGTGCGGTGGCCTGTACGCCCTGGGGCGGGCGCTTGGCTTGTGTCGTTCGAGGTGCCACGGTGGTCATTCGAGGCCTGCGGTCCAGTCGGTGAGGCGTTCGCGGATCCAGTCCGATACGGGTTTGATGCCGCCTTCGGTCTTCAGGGCAGTGAAGACGACGGGGAGGTCGCCGCGCTGGGCTTTGGCGTCGCGGGCCATGCCCTCAAGGTCGACGCCGACGTATGGGGCGAGGTCGGTCTTGTTGATGACGAGAAGGTCGGCGGTGGTGACGCCGGGGCCGCCCTTGCGTGGGATGTCATCGCCGCCCGCGACGTCGATGATGAAGATCTGGGCGTCGACGAGGCCCTTGGAGAAGGTTGCGGTGAGGTTGTCGCCGCCCGATTCGACGAAGATCAGGTTGAGCGGGCCGACCAGATCCTCCAGGTCCTCGACGGCTTCGAGGTTGGCGGAGATGTCGTCGCGGATGGCGGTGTGCGGGCAGGCTCCGGTCTCGACGGCCCTGATGCGCTCGGCAGGCAGTACGGCCTCGCGGAGCAGGAATTCGGCGTCCTCACGGGTGTAGATGTCGTTGGTGACGACGGCGATGGACAACTCATCACGCAACGCGCGGCACAGGGCGGCGACGGTCGCGGTCTTGCCAGTGCCGACCGGCCCGCCCAAGCCGATACGCAGGGCGCGGTGGCCAGCGGAACTGTGGCGCTCGGGAAAGGCGTCGCTGTGGTGGAGGTGCATGGTTGCTCCGGTGGTTGAACGACTGGTGCTGGGTCAGGAGGCGAAGAGGCGTACCGGGCGGGCGGCATGCTGTTCGGCGGTGATGTCGAGCAGCGGGGCTGACACGGCGGGCAACGCGTCGACGCCCTCGGTGAGGACGCATAGTGCGGATTCGACCCCCTGCGCCGCCACGTGATCGATGTCGGCGGCGAGGCGGGCGAGGATGCCGATGGCGTCGAAGGGGTCCAGGCTCAGCAGGCGGACGGTAGCGGTGGCCGGGCCGCTGACGGTCTCGTACGCCGCCGCGCACGCGGCATCCAGCGGGGTCAGACCTGCGGACCGGGCGGTGAGGCCGAGGACGACAGGCTGGTGGGCGCCCCGCGGCCGCGCTGCGGCGAGTGCGTCAAGCTCGGCCGAGGGCCAGGCGGCGCGGGCGGCCCGCATCAGCTGCCGCCCCAGCCTGCGTGCGGTCTGCCGCAGGGCAGGGGCGGGCGTGCGGGCGTCGGCGGCCTCGTCCAGCAGGAGCGGATCGTATCCAGCGGCGGCCGTGGCGGCGAGACCCGCCGCGACCAGACCGCTGGTGTGCAGCCGGCCGCGACAGAACTCCTCCAGGCTCGCCATGTCATGAATGCGACCCGTCGTGACGGCCGGTTCGGCCCCGCCGGAGTGGGCGTGCCCTCCGGCGGGGAATCGACCGTCGGTCAGGACGAGCAGTGCGGCACGGTTCATCTTGCGCGGCTCACCTTTCGTGCACCTTGCAGCGATTTGCAGCCATCAGAAGGCCATCAGAAAGCGATCAGAGGGCGATCAGAAGGCGATCAGAAAAGGAAGTACCGCTGAGCCATCGGCAGTTCGGTGGCATAGTTCCGCTCGACGAGCCGGTCGTCGATCTCCGTCTTCACGTCCTTGGCCGTCGCTCCACCGATTTCCACCTCGAACGTTTCTGGATCGATATGGACCTCAGGGGTGGCGCTGTTCTCCCGCATATCCGCTTTGCGGACACGACGTGTGCTGCGGATGGGCTTGAACTCCTTGCCCAGCTTGAGCCGTTCGGGCAGGCCGCCGTCGATGGCTCGTTCGGTCACGAAGTTGACGGAGTTGGCACGAGGCGCTCGGCCGGTCGCGCCGAACATGGGGCGGGGCAGGACAGGCTGCGGGGTGGGGATGGAGGCGTTGGCATCACCCACCTGCGCATAGGCGATTTGGCCACCCTTGATGACCCGGTGCGCCTTGACGCCGAAGAACTTCGGCTCCCACAGGACCAGGTCGGCGAGCTTGCCAGGCTCGACCGATCCGACCTCGTGGTCGATGCCCTGCGCGATCGCCGGGTTGATGGTGTATTTGGCGACATAGCGGCGGACGCGATGGTTGTCGGCTCCGTCGTCCCCTTCCAGGGCGCCGCGCCGCGCCTTCATGACGTGCGCGGTCTGCCACGTCCGCATGATCATCTCGCCGATGCGCCCCATGGCCTGGGCATCCGACGACATGATCGAGATGGCGCCGAGATCGTGCAGGATGTCCTCGGCGGCCATCGTGGAAGGCCGGATACGCGCCTCCGCGAAGGCCCGGTCCTCCTCCACCTCCGGGTTCAGGTGATGGCAGACCATCACCATGTCAATGTGCTCCTTGACCGTGTTGACGGTGAACGGCCGGGTGGGGTTGGTGGAGGCGGGCAGCACGTTCGGCCGGCTCACCATGGTGATCATGTCCGGGGCGTGGCCGCCGCCGGCGCCCTCGACGTGGAAGACATGGATGGAGTGGTCGCCGATGGCCTCGATGGTGTCGGCGACCACGCCCGCCTCGTTCAACGAGTCGGCATGGAGGGCGAGTTGGACGCCGGTCTCATGGCACACCTCCAGGCAGGTGCGAAGGACGGCGGGGGTGGCTCCCCAGTCTTCGTGGATCTTGAAGCCAAGGACGCCCGCGTCCACCTGGTTATAGAGGGCCTCCCTGGACATGGTGCTGCCCTTGCCGAGCAGTCCGACGTTGACCGGGAAGGAGTCCAGCGCCTCGAATGCCCTGGCGATGTGCCAGGAGCCGGGTGTGACGGTGGTGGCGGTGCTGCCCTCCGCGGGACCCGTGCCCCCACCGATGAGGGTGGTGACGCCGGCCGCGAGCGCCTCGTGGATCTGTTCGGGGCAGATGAAGTGGATGTGGGTGTCGATTCCTCCAGCGGTGAGGATCTTGCCGTTGCCCGCGATGATCTCGGTCTCGGGACCGATGAGGAAGTCCGTGGCCGTCTGGTGGCCGTCGTGGAGAGGGTCCATGGTCTCGTCGTTGTACGCCTTGCCGAGCGCGATGATCCGGCCGTCGCGGATGGCGACGTCGGCCTTGACGACACCCCAGTGGTCCAGAATGACGGCGCCGGTGATGACGGTGTCAGGGGGCTCGGGAGCACCGGACTCTTCGGAGTCGCGCGGCGCGCAGGACTGGCCCATCGATTCACGGATCACCTTGCCGCCGCCGAAGACGACTTCGTTGCCACTACGTCCGGGACCGCCCGACCAGTCCTCGGTGATCTCGATCCGCAGATTGGTGTCCGCCAGGCGGATGCGGTCACCGGCCGTCGGGCCGAACCGATCCGCGTATTCGACCCGAGACAGTGGCTCAGCCATCAAGCTGCCCTCCGACCTCGCCGCGCAGACCTGCGACGATTCGCTTGCCCTCGATAGGCACGAGCTCCGTCTCCTGCGGGATGCCGGGTTCGAAACGCACGGAGCCGCCGGCGGCGATGTGCAGACGCTTGCCGTAGGCGTTGGCGCGGTCGAATTCCAGGCCGGGGTTGACTTCAAAGAAGTGGTAGTGGGAGCCCACCTGGATGGAACGGTCGGCATTGTTGACGACGGTCACGATCGTGACCTCACGGCCCATGTTGAAGTCCACGGAATCGGCGCCTTCCGGATGCTCCACCCTTCCTGGACATACCAGCACCTCCTCACTCGCCTCCGGAAAGGGGTTGTGAATGGTGACCAGCTTGGTGCCGTCGGGGAAGGTGGCCTCAACTTGTACGTTGGGGATCATCTCCGGAACGCCTTCCATGACCTGATCGCGGTTGAGCACATGGCGTCCGGAGGACATGAGCTCGGCGACGGTACGGCCGTCCCGGGCTCCTTCGAGAACGTGCACGGTCAACAGCGCGACCGTCTCCGGGTAGTTGAGTAGAACTCCTCGCGCTCGACGCTTCTCGGCCACGTCCGCAGCCACATGAATCATCAAACGTTCCTGTTCATGCGGAGTCAGATGCATACCTGCCACCTCGCCTTCGCCCTGCCCCGGGCGCTCTCCCCGGGCCACCAATAGTGCGGATACCGATACAACCGGCCTTCAGCTATGGGGCGGCGGCCCTCCAGCAGGAGCCGACGAAACTCACCATCCTGAGCGCCCGCCCCGGCTTGGGTCGCTACCAAGATCCGCGATCAGGCTCCCCGGGCCTCACTCCAGCTAAACGATCTCTTTCGTCAACGCTTGCCCGGCCAGGGTCGCGTACACGGGATGACGAGTTCGGTCTGGCGACAGGGCGCCGAGCGCGGTCCAGGTCAATGAGCTGCCGGCCCATCTGGAGAGGTTCGGCTTTCGCGGGTCGGCATCCGCCCGGCGTAAAGGGTGATCTGCTCTGCCACGCGGATCGGTTTCTGGAGAATGCGGTCGATCAGATGCTTGATCAGGGCTCCAGCAGGCGGCGCGGGCCCGGGCCCTGCTGGGCGAGTGTGTCGCCCGGATTGACCAGCGCGCACTGCTCGAACGACAGGCACCCGCACCCGATGCACTCCGTGAACCGGTCCCGCATCCGTTCCATCCGCTCGATCCGAGCGTTGATCTCCTCGCTCCAGCACTCCGACGCCCTGAGCCAGAACTCCCGCGTCGGCGGGACCCCCTCCGGCAGGAACGCCAGCACGCTCCCGATCACCGACAGCGGTATCCCGACGCTCTGGGACGCGCGGATGAACGCCACCCGCCGCAGCGTGGTGCGGTGATAGCGACGCTGGTTGCCGGTGGTCCGGCGGCTGTCGATGAGCCCCTGCCGCTCGTAGAAGCGCAGCGCGGACGCGGGTACGCCGCTGCGCTCGGACAGCTCACCGATGGTCAGTTCCTTGGCGATCGCTTCGGGCATGCCCCGAGCCTAGCTTGACTTAAACATTGGTTTAAGTACGAGCCTGTCCTCGAACGCCACTGCAGAGGAGACCTCATGACCGATACGACGGCGGCCTGGATCAACCGTCATGCCCACCCGCTCACCACGCTCGATCCAGGGGGCCCGCTCCCCGATCTACGGCCCTTGCGGGACATCGTGCGCGATGCCTCGATCGTCGCTCTCGGCGCCTCGACCCGTCAGGCCCATGAGCTGTCGGTCTCCGCGCATCGGATGGCGCGGTTCCTGGTCGAGGAGTTGGGGTTCCGTTCGCTCGCGCTGGAGGGTGACGACCCGGCCCGCGTCGGGCTCGATGACTACGTCCGTACGGGGAAAGGCGACCCGCGCGCGTCGCTGGCCGACGCGCGGGCCTTCTGGCGGACCGGGGAGATCCTCGACCTGGTCCACTGGATGCGGGCCTACAACGAGGACCATCCTGACGATCCGGTACGGTTCGCCGGCGTGCGGCCCCAGGCCGAGCCGGCCGTCGGCATGACGGCCATCGAGCGGCGGATGGCCGAGGACACGATCTGGTGGCACGAGCGCACCGGAGACAAGATCGTCTATTGGGGTGGCCTCGCGCACACCAGCATCAGCACCGGCCTCCAACGACTCGGCCAGCCCTCGTCTCCCCAGGTCTCCCAAGGATCCGGCCAGCCCTCGTCTCCCCAGATCTCCCAAGGATCCGGCGCGCCCTCATCTCCCCAGGTCTCTCAGGGGTCCGGCTCGCCGTCGTCCCCGGAGGCCGCCGCGTACCGCAACGTGGGCGGGTATCTGCGCGAGCGCTTCGGAACCGGCTACCTGTCGATCGGGCTGACCTTCGGACACGGCACGTTGCCGTTCGAGGTGCCCACCCCACCGGCGGACTTCGCCGAGACGGCCCTGAGCGCCGCCGGCCTGGACGCTTTCCTGCTGGACCTGCGCGTCGAAGGCCCGGCCGCCGTACGGGCCTGGCTCGACACGCCGGCCAGGACGCGGCTCATCGGGCCCCGCTACGACCCGGCGGACGACGCCGCCTACCACCTGTCCGGGGGCTCGTTCGGCGGCTGGTTCGACGCCGTCGTCCATCATGAGCGGGTGACGCCCGTCCGAGAGCCGTAGGCTAGCGTCGGCGCACCATGGTGAGCCCGTCGGCGATCGGCAGAATGACCACGGTGACCCGGGGGTCCTCCCGCACCAGGTCGTTGAACTCACGCATCTGCACGGTCCTCGCGTCCGTCTCGGCCGGGTCGGCCACCCGGCCGCTCCACAGCGTGTTGTCCACCATGAGCAGGCCGCCCGGACGCAGCCGGTCCATCAGCAGCTCGTAGTACGCCGGGTAATTGGGCTTGTCGGCGTCGAGAAAGGCCAGGTCGACGGGCTCCTGGAAGGCGGCAAGCGTCTCGCGTGCCGGGCCCAGGGTCAGGGTGACGCGGTCGGTCACGCCGGCCTTCTCCCAGTAGCGGCGGGCGATGGACGTCCACTCGTCGCTGACGTCGAAGCAGTGCAGCGTGCCGCCGGACAGGCCCCTGGCGATGCACAGGGACGAGTAGCCGGTGAACGTGCCCACCTCGACCGCCACCTCCGGCTGGGTGAGCTGAGTGATCATCGTGAGGAACGTGCCCTGATCGGGCGTGATCTGCATGCCCGCGCTGTCGCCGGTCGCCGCGATCGTCTCGGCGGCGAGCTCCTCCAGCAGGGAGTCGGGCGGGGTGGAACGGTCGAGGATGTACTGGGCCACGGCGGGGTCGAGAAACTCGGCTTTCATGATTTCTATTCTTCATGGGCATGGGACCAGCTCGGGCCACTTGCCGGGCACAATGGGGAAAGTCATAATCCCCCGTGTCTAAAGACATAAAACGTCCGATATGTCAAACAGGTACTCTTACGGGGTGGGTGAAACGGCGACCTCGGCGAGGGGCCTAGGGGCGACCGGAAAGGCTGCTCCGCGCGGGCGTATCGCCAAACGAGAAGCGATCTTGACCGCTGCAATGAGGGTGTTCGTCCGAGACGGTTACTCGGGTGCGAGCATCGAAACCATCGCCGCTGAAGCGGCGGTATCCAAACAGACCATCTACAACCATCTGGGCGACAAGCAGCGCTTGTTCGAGTCCCTGATCGACGAGAACTTCGATCGGGTCAATGCCCAGCAATTCGCCATGATCGAGACTTTTCCCGATCGACCGGCGAACCTCATGGCGGAGCTGACGGCGTTCGCCGGTGCTCTCATGCGTGACTGTCTCATGGACGAGCGGGCGCGCGCCTTGCGCACACTCGTCCAGGCAGAGGGATCTCGGCGTCCCGACATCGCCAGGCAGTGGCGGCAGCGTGGTCAGGGGCAGCTCGCGGGGTCCCTGGCCGCCAGGTTCGCCAGGCTGGCGCTGGCGGGGAAGCTCTCCCTGGCCGACCCCGATCAGGCGGCTCGCGACTTCCTGGCGTTGATCACGTATGACGCCCAGGTCGGCTGGACCATCGGTGACGCTTCGATGCGAGACGACGAGCTCGACGCCTCCATCGCCGCCGGGGTCCGGACGTTCATGCGCGCGTACGGCAACGGGAACGGCAACGCCAACGGGAACGGCAACGCCAACGGGAACGGTCATCACAACGGCAACCACAACGGAAACGGCAACGGCTCGGCTGGAGGCTGACAGACGCCCGCCCTTGCTCTTCGGGTAAGGTCTCGGCGATCAATGAGCTAAGGGCGGGCAAAATGAACAAAAGGGTGACGGCTGTGGTGGCCGTGGGCGTGGCGCTCGTCGTGCTGCTGACTGTCGTGGCGTTCTCCGAGCCCGGCACGACGGCGGCGCAGGGAGTGCGGCTCACCCGGCAGCCCGACGGTTCCATGGTGCTCGCGGACAGGGGCGGTGACGCCCCTGTCCTCGACCTCTACGAGGACTTCGACTGTCCGGTCTGCAAGGAGCTGCACACCAGGGTCAACGCGACGATCGAGCGGCTGGCCAAGGAGGGCAAGGTCAAGGTCGTCTTCCATCCGGTGACGGTCTTCGAGGACGAGCCCATGCGGTCCAACTCCGTCCGCGCCGCCGCCGCCGCCCGCTGCGTGCCCGAGGAGAGCTGGCTGGCGTTCAGGGAGGAGCTGTACGCGATGCAGCCCTCGCCGCACGGGCTGGCCTCGGGCTTCGACGTACAGGCGCTGGCCAAGGCGGCCAGGAAGGTCGGCGCGGACGTCGACCAGTGCGTGATCTCGCAGTCGTACGCCGACGCGCACCTGCAGGAGAGCGCGAAGGCGGGGATCGACGGGACGCCGACCCTGCTCCTCGACGGCGAGGTGCTGGGCAACGAGGCCTTCGACCCGGCCACCCTGGAGCGGGCCATCACCGGTGGATCAGGCGTCACTGTCTGAGGGCGTTCACTGTCTGAGGGCGTCACTGTCTGAAGCGTCCCAAGGGTTGAGATCGATGTGCCGACCAGTGGATAGATGTGGCAGACTCACAAGCACCATGTTCTACGGTCTGCTCATTATCAGCAGGCGCGCTGGCTGACAAAGGGACACCGCCAGCGCGCAGACCTCTCACGTCCGTGAGGGGTCTTTTTGTTTTCCAGGGAGACGACACCATGGCCGACGACCGCTTTCACGTCTATGACACGACGCTGCGTGATGGCGCCCAGCAGGAGGGTCTCACCCTCACCGTCGCCGACAAGCTCGCCGTCGCGCGGCATCTGGACGGCCTGGGTGTCGGCTTCATCGAAGGGGGCTGGCCTGGCGCCAACCCCAAGGACACAGAGTTCTTCAGGCGCGCTCAAACAGAGCTCGACCTGAAGCACACGCAGCTCGCCGCGTTCGGTGCGACCCGCCGAGCAGGTGTGAAGGCAGCCGACGACCCGTTGGTGGCCGCCTTGCGCGAATCCGGCGCGCCGGTCGTGACCCTTGTCGCCAAGAGCCACGACCGGCACGTGGAGCTGGCCCTCCGCACGACTCTCCAGGAGAACCTCGCGATGATCCGCGACACGGTCTCCCACCTCCGTGCGGGGGGACAGCGAGTCTTCCTCGACGCCGAGCACTTCTTCGACGGCTACAAGTCCAACCCAGCCTACGCGCTCGAGGTCCTGCGCACCGCGGCCGAGGCGGGCGCCGACGTCATCGCCCTGTGCGACACCAACGGCGGCATGCTCCCCGACGAGCTGGCCGACATCGTCCACGTCGCCGCCCAGACCAGCGCCCGCGTCGGCATCCACTGCCACGACGACACCGGCTGCGCGGTCGCCAACACGCTCGCCGCCGTCAAGGCCGGCGCCACGCACGTGCAGGGCTGCGCCAACGGGTACGGCGAGCGGTCCGGCAACGCCAACCTGTTCACCGTGGTCGCCAACCTCCAGCTCAAGCGGGGCTTCGATCTGGTGCCGCAGGAGTCGCTCGCCGACATGACGCGCATCGCCCACGCGATCACCGAGGTCACCAACGTCACGCCCAACTCCCACGCGCCCTACGTCGGCATGTCGGCGTTCGCGCACAAGGCCGGGCTGCACGCCAGCGCCATCAAGGTCGACCCGAACCTCTACCAGCACATCGACCCCGCCCAGGTCGGAAACGACATGCGCATGCTGGTCTCCGACATGGCCGGCCGCGCCTCGGTCGAGCTCAAGGGCCGCGAGCTGGGCTACGAACTCACCCCCGCGGCCACCAAGACGCTGGTCGGGCGGGTCAAGGACCTGGAGTCGAAGGGCTTCACGTTCGAGGCCGCCGACGCCTCCTTCGAGCTGCTGCTGCGCGACACCGTCCACGGCCGGCGCAGGCGCCACTTCGAGGTCGAGTCGTGGCGGGTGATCGTCGAGCGCACCAAGGGCGGTGAGCTGGTCAGCGAGGCCACGGTCAAGCTGCACGCCAAGGGCGAGCGCATCGTCGCCACCGGCGAGGGCAACGGCCCGGTCAACGCGCTCGACCGGGCGGTACGCCTGGGACTGGAGAAGCTCTACCCCGAGCTGGCCAGGCTGGAGCTCATCGACTACAAGGTGCGCATACTCGAGGGCACCCATGGCACCGACGCCATAACCCGCGTGCTCATCACCTCCAGCGACGACACGGCCGAGTGGTCCACGGTCGGCGTCGCCGAGAACATCATCGACGCCTCCTGGCAGGCGTTGGAGCAGGCGGTGACGTACGGCCTGCTCCGGGCGGGCCGCGAAGCGGGCTAACCGCGCGACCCGGCCCGGCCGAGAAACCGGGCCCGAGCAGACCCGGCCGAGAAACCGAGCCCGAGCAGACCCGGCCGAGCGGCCCGGCTAGAGCAGCTTGGCGGGGAAGGTCAGGCCCTGGACCTTGAGCTTCCCTCCCGAGCAGGACACCTTCGGCGCGTCGGTGTCGGGCACGATGACGGTCAGCAGCGACTTGGCGGCGGGGGAGACGACGACGTTCGTCGGCACCTTGGACAGGTACGTCGGCGACACCCAGCCCAGCTTCCCGCCCCGCTGCACCTGCTGCCCGCCCACCGGCTTGCACCCCGCCAGCTGGACCATCGTGACCCGGTACTTCCCGTCGCCCAGCACGACCCGGCCGCCGCCGTTGGAGATCACCTTGAGCGACGGCGCGAACCGCCACAGGTTCTTGACCTTCTTGCCGCCGGACGCGGTGTCGAGCACCGCCATCACGTTCTGGTCGTGGTTCACCAGCACTGATCGGGTACGGGAGGTGCCATAGGCCGTGTCGGTCAGCCGGAAGGCTTGCCGGTCCTTGCCGTACGAGGACTTGATGAGCTTGCTGGCCGTGCGCGGCCGGAAGCGTCCGCCCACCACGGACGGCACGTTGTGGGCCTCGGGGGAGAGCGTCCAGTAGCGGTAGGAGCTCTTCTCGTAGGAGTTGAAGCCGCCGTCGACGAGGATGTCGCGGCCCTGGGCGTAGTAGGTCACGCTCAGGTGGTCCTCGTGGCCGTGGAACTTCAGGCCGGGGCCGAACCTGATCGAGTAGAAGGCGGATTCTGGCTTGCCCCAGTCGGTCCGGCCGTACACGTAACCGGCCTTGTAGACCTTGACCTTCTCCTTGGGCGTGCCGGTCTCGATCTTGGGCTCGACCTCGGCGCTGCCGTCGCCGATCGGCACCATGAAGCCGTTGGGCTGGGTGGAGTGGGCCACGAACGTCTTGAGCGCGTCGGCCCGCCTGGTGATCTCGCCGGGCACCTTGCGGCCGCAGTCCTTCATGTTGGTCATCGCGACCATGAGCCTGCTGTGCACGTAGACGGCGTAGCGCGGCGCCTGCTCCATGAGCGCGCCCTGGGAGTCGACGTCGAGCTTGACCGTGCCGGTCAGCCGCTTGACGGCCAGGCTCAGCCAGTCCTTGCGGTCGTAGCGGCAGGCGATGCCCATGAGCGCGATGTCCTGGTCGATCCCGTGGTTGTGGCCCTTCTTGTAGAGCCGCGAGTCGGTCAGGAGCTTGCCGTGCTCGGCCAGCGTCTGCTTGAGCCAGGCGTCCTTCACGTGCATGCTCAGGCAGACCAGTGCCTGGGAGCGGAGCGAGACGGGGTGGTCCTTCCAGGCGTACGACGGGGTGCCGCGGGCGCCGCGCCTGTTGCTCTCGGCCCAGTCCTTGGTGATCTCTACGGCCCGGTCGAGGTAACGCTCCTCGCCGCTGTTCTCGTACGCCACGACGAGCGTGCCCATCCACCGCAGCGACTGGAAGACGAACTCCCACGAACGGTTGTGGTACGGGCTCATGCTCCAGTTGATCTTCTTGCCGATCTTCACCGGAGGCTGCTCGACCAGGGGAAGCTCACCCCGCATGACCTCGTCCGCAGTCGGCGTGCCGGGCAGCCAGTCGCCCTGGCACTGCGAGGTGCGCTTCACCGACGTGTCGGCGTACGCGGTGCTCACCAGCCCGGCGGAAACGAGCATGAGAGCGAGGGGGATCGCAAGGCGGCGCACGCCGGTTCCTTCCGGGCAAAAAGATGGGGGCGGAACATGCTGACCGAATCACGATCAACTGGTCAAGTTGGGTGCCGGATCGTTAGCGGCTCGATGCGGCTCGGTTTCCGGACCGGTCATTTCACGACATGCTGAGGCCATGAGATACGACGACATCGTGATCCCGGACACCCCCGTCTGCCGGGGGGCCTTGGAGGTGGCGACCAGGTACCACTCGCCCTCGTTGCTCAACCACTCCGTCCGCGCCTATCTGTGGGCGGCGGCGTACGCGGGGCCGCACGGGATCGCCTTTGACGTTGAGCTCCTGTACGTGTCGTCGATGCTGCACGACATCGGGCTGACCGCGGAGTTCGACAGCCACACGGTGCCGTTCGAGGAGGCGGGCGGGCATGTGGCCTGGGCGTTCGCGGCGGGGGCCGGGTGGCCGGTCGAACGCAGGACGCGGGCCGCCGAGGTGATCATCCGCCACATGTGGGACGAGGTGCCGCCGGCGGAGGATCCCGAGGGGCACCTGCTGGAGCTCTCGACCGGCATGGACATCTCGGGCCGGCGTACCGATGAGATCCCCGCGGAGTTGCGGCAGGAGGTGCTCGCCCGCCATCCGCGGCTGGAGATCGCCAAGGAGTTCGCGGTCTGCGTGACCGATCAGGGCATCCGCAAGCCGTCCAGCCTGGCGGGCGGGTTCGTCCGGGCGGGCATCACCGACCGCATCGCCCGCAACCCGCTGGATGACTGATCAGTGGACGACGCGGTGCGCGGTCGGGGCGGGTTCCAGGGTCACCCGGGCCACCGCCGGTACGCGATCCTGATCCAGCGCGCTGCGCATGTGCGGGATCGCCACGCCTGAAAGGTGGTCCCTGAGCTCGCTCATCGGCGCCTGCTCGTCCGCCACGAGGCGCAGCCGTACCAGCAGCCGGGCGCCGGAGCCTCCAAGGTCGGCCCCGGCGCTCAGCACGGCGGGGCTGGTCTCGATGTCCGCCGCGACGGCGGAGGCCATGCCCTTCGCGGTGAGGTCGGTGACGCCTCCGGGGCCGGTCTCCAGCCGCAGCGAATCGCGGCTGTCGCGACGCCCCTGGACGAACAGCCAGCGCAGGCCGAGCAGCGCCACGATCACGGCCACCAGCGCGACGGCCCACCAGATCCACGGGCTCCAGGCCGCGAGGAACGACCGCACGGAGAAGTTCATGATCGGCGTCAGCGCGCGGGCTCGGCCGAACGCCCCCAGGCCGCGGGCCAGCGCGTAGGCCCCGAGGAGGAGCAGCACGATTCCGGTCAGGGCCAACCCCCAGCGGTTGCCGCGGCTCGTTCTGCGGTTCACTTGCGCTCCCTCACGTTGACCTTCACGTGGTACGGCTCGACGGGGCTCAGCGCCACGAGCCTGGACAGCACCGCGGCGTGTACGGCTTCGCCGAACCGCTCCCGGTCCCACCCGGCGGTGGTCGCGGTGACGGCGGCCGTGTGGCCGCGGACCGAGGCGCGGGCCGCGTGCACGCCCGGAACCCCTTCCGCGGCATGCGCCAGCGCCCTGGCGAAGCTCCTGCGCCGCATGCCGATGATCAGGTCCGCGTCCCCGGTACGTACCGGCACCAATCGCGGCCTGCCGGGCACCAGCGCGGTCACCACCAGCGCCAGCCCGACCAGCGCGACGAGCGCGGCGCCGAGCAGGAACGGCGAGTTGCTCCACGGCGTGGACGCCGCCCAGATCAACATCCGGTCCAGGGGTACCCAGCGCAGCGGCCGCCCGGCGAGCGCCGAGATCGTCTGCGCGGCCACCACCACGCCCAGGATCGTGAGGAGCGCGGCCACCACGACGGCGGGCACGGTCCGCCGCGGCCTGAAGGCCCGCATCGCCGCCCGATCCGCCGCCCGCCCGGCGCCGCCGTCCCCTGAAGGCCGGTCCCGGACGGTCGCACCGCCCGGCGGCGCCTCCATCGCCTGGTCGCCCAGGGTCGTCGTCACCGGTTCATCCGCCCCGTGGGCTCCGGTACTCATGGCGAAACCTCCGGCGAGGCCGTGAGTTCGGTCATCGTGATGTCCACATGGGACACCTGGAGTCCCGTCAGCGTGGCGATCCTGCTCGCCACGTGGCTCCTGATCGCGGCCGCCACCGCGCGCAGCGGCATCGGATAGGCCACGGACACGGTCAGCCCGACCTCCACGGTCTCACCCCGCACCGTGGCACTCGACGGGCGTGTCCCGCGTAGCCCGGCGCGCTCGATCACCTCGCGCACCCCAGCCACCTCGCGGGCGGCATGGCGGGCGATCTTGGCCGCCACGCGGTCCGTGACCTCGGTACGGCCACGCCGCTCGGGTGGTACCGCCGGGGCGAGACGCTGCCCCGGCACCAGCACGGCGGACGCCTGGGACGCGGGCGTGGCCGTGGTCATCTCCGCCTCACGGAGAGGTTCGACAGGTTCACCTCGCCGCCCTCCATGATGCGGCCCACCAGAAGACCGATCGCGCCCAGGACGAGCACGAGGAGGAAGGCGCCGAGCCCGCCGAAGGCGCCGACGATGCCCAGCACCATGCCTACGGCCAGGCCGATCACGGGCAACCATGAGATGTTCATCGTGAGGTCTCCTTCACCGCGCCTTCGGGCGTCTTGTCTGCGGGCGCCGTGTCTTCGGGCGCCACGTCGTCGATCCGGATGTTCACCGGACGGTCGCCGGCCAGGTCGGCCACCGCCCGCCGTACCTCTTCCGCCGTCTCGGGAAGCGGGTGGCCGAGGCGCGCCACGATGGCGATGGTCACCTCGCGCTCGTCCACGGAGACGCCCGTGAGGCGCTCGCCGGGCAGGTAGGTCGCCACCGTTCCGAACAGGCCGCCCGACAGCCCGGCCACCCCGGCGCAGGCGCGAACCCGCTCGGCGACCAACTGGGCCTCGCTCGTCGGGGCGTCCGTCCCTCCGGCTCCGGCGATCTGAGCACCGGTCGCCTGGGCGCCACTTGTAGCGGCGCCGCTCGCCTGGGCAGCACCCGCCCGGGCGCCGCTCGCCTGGGCAGCACCCGCCGGGGCGCCGCTCGTCTGAGCGCCGCTCGTCTGGGCGTCGGTCATTGGACCCTGGGCCCCTGCTCCGTCTTGCCGCCGGACCGCTCTCCCTCGGCGGCGCCCATGCCGCCGCTCTCTCCGGCGGGTGTGTCCCGCATGGGCAGGTGTACGTCGTCGACCCTGATGTTCACCTCGGTGACCTCGAGCCCGCACATGCGCTCGATCGCGTTGATGACGTTCCTGCGCACGGCCCCGGCCAACTCCGGGATCGCGATGCCGTACTCGGCGACCAGGTCGAGGTCCACGGCCGCCTGCCGCTGGCCCACCTCCACCGAGACGCCCTGGGACAGGCTCTTGTCGCCGCCGACGATGCCGCGCATGGTGCTGAGTGCTCTGGCGGTGCCGCCGCCCATGTCGTACACGCCGGACACCTCGCGCGCGGCGAGGCCGGCGATCTTCGCGACGACCACGTCCTCGATGGTGGTGGTGCCCTTGTCGGTCACCAGTGAGCCGGCCGGGCCGCCTTCCATCGTCCTGGCCCGCGGTACCGTGCCCTGCTGATTGACTACCGTGTCAGCCACGATTCGTCACCTCCCGACACTCGATGTGTCACAAAGCCCTCGTAACCTCCAGGCAACCGAAAATGCGTGACAAAACGGACTTTAGGTACGTTTGTGACCGATTCATGAGGCGGGCGGAGGGGGTGGCGGCGGCGATAGCCTTGTCAGGTGCGTATAGCGAGGTTCTCCACAGGCGAAGGCGTGTCGTTCGGCGTGGTCGAGGGTGGCCCCGGTGAGGAGTTCGTGTCCGCGATCTCCGGGCACCCGTTCGGGGACGTCCAGTTCACCGGCGAACGCCACCCGCTGTCCCAAGTGCGGCTGCTGGCCCCGATGCTGCCCAGCAAGGTGGTGGCCATCGGCAGAAACTACGCCGAGCACGCCCGTGAGCTGGGCAACGAGATCCCGGACGAGCCGCTCATCTTCATCAAGCCGTCCACCTCCGTGATCGGCCACGGCGAGCCGATCGCCTATCCGACGTCGCTGTCCCACCGCGTCGACTACGAGGGCGAGCTGGCCCTGGTGATCGGCCGGCTGTGCCGCGAGGTGCCGGTCGAGCGCGCCAAGGACGTCATCTTCGGCTACACGTGCGCCAACGACGTCACCGCCCGCGACCTGCAGAAGAAGGACGTCCAGTTCACCAGGGCCAAGGGCTTCGACACCTTCTGCCCACTCGGGCCGTGGATCCAGACGGACCTCGACCCCTCCGACCTGGCGCTCACGACGACGGTCAACGGTGAGGTGCGCCAGAGCGGCCGTACCAACCAGCTCATCCACGACATCCCCGCGCTGGTCGCCTACGTCAGCGCGGTCATGACGCTGATCCCCGGCGACGTGATCCTGACCGGCACCCCGGCGGGCGTCGGCCCGGTCGAGGTCGGTGACGAGGTCAGCGTCGGCATCGAAGGCATCGGCACTCTGACGAACAAGGTGGTCTCCCGTGACTGATCTACGGGTGCGTTTCGCCCCGTCGCCCACCGGCATGTTCCACGTCGGCGGCGCCCGTACGGCGCTGTTCAACTGGGCGCTGGCCGAGCAGTCGGGTGGCCGCTTCGTGCTGCGCGTCGAGGACACCGACGCGACGCGCAACCGGCCCGAGTGGACCGAGGGCATCATCTCGGCGCTCGACTGGATCGGCATCAACGGCACCAACCCGGTGTTCGAGGGCCCCTACTTCCAGTCGGCCTACGAGCCGCAGCACCGCGAGGCCGTGGCCAAGCTGCTCGCCGACGGCAAGGCGTACTTCTGCGACTGCACCCGCGAGACGCTCGTCGCCCGCACCGGCTCCGAGCACAAGGGCTATGACGGATTCTGCCGTGACCGGGATTTGACCGAGGGCGCCGTCCGCTTCCGCACCTCCGACGAGGGCGTCACGGTCGTCGAGGACGTCATCAGGGGCCGGGTGGAGTTCCCCAACGACGCCCAGGAGGACTTCGTCATCGCCCGCACCGACGGCTCGCCGCTCTATGTGCTGGCCAACGCGGTCGACGACATCACCCAGGGCATCACCCACGTGGTGCGCGGTGAGGAGCACCTGGGCAACGCGGCCAAGCAGGAGCTCCTGTGGCCCGCGCTCGGCGCCAACCCGCCGGTCTGGGCGCACCTGCCGGTGATCGTCAACGAGCAGCGCAAGAAGCTGTCCAAGCGCCGCGACAAGGTGGCGCTGGAGGACTACCGCGCCGAGGGCTACCTGGCCGAGGCCATGGTCAACTACCTCATGCTGCTCGGCTGGGGGCCCGGCGACGACCGCGAGATCATGCCGTGGGTGGAGATGATGCCGCTGTTCAAGCTGGAGAGCGTCAACTCCGCCAGCGCGTTCTTCGACGAGAAGAAACTGCGGGCCTTCAACGGCGAGTACATCCGCGCCCTGCCCGTCGAGACGTTCGAGGAGCGCTGCGCGCCCTATCTCGAGGCCGACTGGGACCGGGAGATGTTCAGCAAGGTCGCCACGCTGGCGCAGACCCGCATCACCGTGCTGTCCGAGATCAGGCAGAACGTCGACTTCCTCTTCCTGGACGAGCCCGTGTTCGACGAGGCCTCCTGGGACAAGGCGATGAAGAACTCCCCGGTGGAGATCCTCAGCGGCTACCTGGAGCGGCTCCAGGGCGTCAGCTGGGACCCCGAGTCGCTCAAGGAGGCGCTGGAGCAGGTCGGCGCCGCCCACGGCCTCAAGCTGGGCAAGGCCCAGGCGCCCGTGCGCGTCGCCGTCACGGGCCGGACGGTGGGTCTGCCGCTGTTCGAGTCGATCGAGGTGCTCGGCCGCGAACGCACCGAGGAGCGGATCCGCGCCGCCCTGGCCCGCCTCCAGGGCTGACCGCGACGCTCCGGCGGGCACTCAGGGGTACGGCGCCGCCGCACCCCTGAGCCGGACGAACGCGCCGGACAGGGGGCAGCGGACAGACGCGGTGGGCGTCAGAGGAGGCCGCGGCGCTCCAGCAGCGGCTGGATGCTGGGCTCCCGGCCGCGGAAGTTGCGGAAGGCGGTCAGCGGGTCGATGCTGCCGCCCCTGGACAGCAGCTCGCGGCGGAAGTGGTCGCCGTTCGCCCGCTCCAGCCCGCCGTTCTCCTTGAACCACAGGACGCTCTCGGCGTCCAGCACCTCGCTCCAGATGTAGGAGTAGTAGCCGGCGCTGTAGCCCCCCGCGAAGATGTGCGCGAAGTAGTTGGTCCGGTAACGCGGCCGGACCGTCGGCAGGGCGATCCCGGCCGCCTCCAGCGCCGCGGACTCGAACGCCTGGGCGTCGGCCACCGCCTCGCCCGCGGCCAGCTTGTGCCAGGCCCAGTCGAGGAGCGTCGCGGCCAGATATTCGACCGTCATGAAGCCCTGGTTGAACTTCTCCGCGGCCTTCATCTTCTCCACCAGCTCGGCGGGCATCGGCTCGCCCGTCTCGTGGTGCTTGGCGTAGTTGGCCAGGATCTCCGGCCAGGTCGCCCACATCTCGTTGACCTGGGAGGGGTACTCGACGAAGTCACGCGGCACGCTGGTGCCCGACACGCGGGGGAAGCGCACCTCGGAGAACAATCCGTGCAGCGCGTGCCCGAACTCGTGGAAGGCCGTGCTCACCTCGTCGTAGGTCAGCAGCGTCGGCCCGGCGCCCGGCTTGGTGATGTTGAGGTTGTTCATCACGACCGGCAGCTCGCCGAACAGGCCCGACTGGTCGACCAGGTTGTTCATCCACGCGCCGCCCCGCTTGTTGGGCCGGGCGTACGGGTCGAGCAGGAACAGGCCGAGCCGGCCGCCGTCCTCGTTGAACACCTCGTAGACGCGTACGTCCTCGTGGTAGCCCTTCAGGTCGGGCCGCTCGGTGAAGGTGACGCCGTAGAGCCGGGTAGCCGCGTAGAACACGCCGTCGCGGTAGACGCGCCACAGCTCGAAGTAGGGCCGCATGGCCCCGGCGTCGAAGTCGTAGCGGGCCTGGCGCACCTTCTCCGAGTAGTAGGACCAGTCCCACGGCTCGACCGCGAACCCGGCCTGCTCGGTGAGCGCCTCCGCTTCCTTCTGCGCATTGCGTACGGCCGGCCCGACGAGCTGCCCCAGCATGGCCTCGACCGCCTCCACGGTCTTGGCCGTCTGGTCGGCGACCGTGTGGGCGGCGTGGTTGGGGAAGCCCAGCAGCGCGGCCCGCTCGGCGCGCAGCGTCGCCATCCTGATCGCCAGCTCGAAGTTGCGCGGCGCCCGCTCCACGCTCAGCGTGTAGAGCCTGCGGCGCACGTCGCGGTCGGTGAGCTGGGCCAGCGCCGGCTGGTTGGTGTAGTTGAGCAGCGGCAGGACATAGCGCCCGTCCTTGGCCAGCGACTGGATCGTGGCCTCGTCGAAGCCGTCGAGATCCTTGGCGTCGTCGACCACCAGCGCGGACTCGCTCAGCGCCTTCAGCAGGTTCTGGGCGAACTCGGTGGACAGCCGGGACAGCTCCTCGTTGAGCCGCCGCAGCTCGCCCTGCTCGGCCTCCGTCAGGTCGGCGCCGGCTCTGACGAAGTCCTCGCGGTATTTCTCCAGCAGCCACGACTCCTCGGGGTCGTCGGTGGCCACCCGCTTGACGCGGGCCCAGAGCGCGCGGTTGAGCCGGATCGCGTCGCTGTGCTTGGCCAGCGCGGGCGAGATCTGCTTCTCCAGCTCCAGGACGCCCTCCGTGGAGTTGGAGGAGACGATGCTGAAGAAGGCCGCGGACACGCGTTCCAGGATGCGCCCGGAACGCTCCAGCGCGGCGATCGTGTTGTCGAAGGTGGGCGGCTCGCCGCTGTCGGCGATCGCCTCGACCTCGGCCAGCCCTTCCGCCATCCCGCGCTCGAACGCGGGGAGGTAGTGCTCCTCGCGGATCTCCTCGAAGGGCGGCAGCTGGTAGGGCAGGCTGCTGGGGGCGAAGAAGGGGTTCTCTGCCAACGCTTGGGCTCCTCCACGTGGTGCTTTGTCCCCCTCAGCTTGGCACGCCCGGCCCTCTTCCGCGCCCCGGAGGAAGGCGGTTCGGCAATCGTTTTGGTCTTGGCGCCCAAGCTGGGCTATTCTTTCGGACGTCGCCTTAACGCACCCCACGGGGTTCGGGCCGGTGGGGTATGGTGTAATTGGCAGCACGACTGATTCTGGTTCAGTTAGTCTAGGTTCGAGTCCTGGTACCCCAGCGCTTAACGGATGTCTCATAGAGGCGTCCGTTTTTTGCTTATGGATGAATTTCGGATGCGGCCGGGGTCGTTCCTCGCCTTCCTGGCTCCCCTCCTGATGCCCCTCGTGCTCTTCTTCCCGGTGTGCCTGCTGCTCGGCGCCTTCGTGACGGGCAGCGCGGCCGCCGGAGTGCTGATCGGCGCCCTCGGCGTCGGCGCGCTCATCGGCGTGCTGGCGATCAAGCACCGCCGGATGGTGGCGGGCACCGTCGTGCGCTTCTCCCCACACGGCGTGGAGTTGGCGGACGCCCACGGTTTCCGCCTCCGGCTGGCGTGGGCCCTGATGGAGCGGATCGACGTCGTGGAGAGCCGGATGGCCGGCCCCCATCCGATCGGCAGCCTCGGGGGCGTCCGGGTGCGGGCCGGCGCCCTGTGGTCCGTCGGGCTGATCGGCTGGGGGGAGCGTGAGGTGCCGCCGCGGCTGCCCCCGTGGATGCGGGCCCAGCTCGCCGCGGTGCCCGTTGATCCGGAGACCGGCCTCCAGTGGATCGGCATCCCGCTCGGCGCCATCGATCCACTCTGGGAACGCGGTCCGATGGGCGACTGGGTCCGCCGTCATAGGCCCGATCTGCTGGCCTGATAGTGGTTTGGTGGTGCTCCGAGGGTGCGGTAGAGTTACCTGCGTTGCCGGGGAAACCTGGCAAAATCGCTTGTGGACAGGGTCCCGTCGTCTAGTGGCCCAGGACGCCGCCCTCTCAAGGCGGTAGCGCCGGTTCGAATCCGGTCGGGACTACCACTGTCACAAGCACACGAAGGTCCCGTCGTCTAGTGGCCCAGGACGCCGCCCTCTCAAGGCGGTAGCGCCGGTTCGAATCCGGTCGGGACTACATTTCATCACCGCTCTCGGTCGCGTCTCGCGCCGGGGGCTTTTTCATGTGCCCGCCAGGACGCTCCAGAACGGCGATGGCGCCGCTCCAGGAGTCGGAGCGGCGCCATCGTAGGAAAAGATGCCTAGGAGTTGGAGCGGGCCTTGAACAGCGCCCGCCGCGCCGCCTTGGCGACCTGCTTGTCGGGGTGGACCTGGGAGATCAGGTCGAGCAGCTCCTCCACGTGCGCGTGCGGGATCTTCCAGATCACCTCGAGCAGGTTGTTGAGCAGCTCGGGCCCGATGTCGCGCAGGCTCCCGATGAACTCCGACCGGCCGAGCCCGGCCGAGATCGTCCACATGTCGAGGATCAGCCAGTGGGTGTCGTCCTGCGTCGGCTCCGGCGCGCCCTCCACCTCGAGCTGGCTCAGGTGCGTGGCCGCGTAGGGGCGCAGCGAGGACTGCTTCAGCGCCTCCTGCCAGGCCGGGATCGCCGCCTCGCCGAGCGTGCCGACCACGCTGGCCGCCTGCACCCGGATGAGCGCGTCCGACTCGTCCTGGGCGGCGGCCTCCAGCAGCTCCTCGGCCGCCCTGCCGGGCTCGCGCAGCCGCATCCAGTCGGCGAACTCGGCGTCGGCCTCCTCCTCCGGCAGCTCGGCGCTGAGCGCGAGCAGCTCGTGGGCGCTCATCGACTCGATGGCCGGCCGCGCGTCGACCTCGATGTCGGAGTCGTCGACCAGGTGGACGACGCCCTCGGTGCCGAGCGGCGTGAGGCTGACCGTCTGGCCGGTGACCTCGACCATGCCGTAGCCGGTCAGCCAGGCGAGCGCCCCGGCGAGCGGGTCGCCCGCCGCCTCCCAGGCGTCGGCGCCCAGCTCGTCGAGCTCCGCGGCCGCCTCGGACAGCTCCTGGCCGAGCTCCTCCAGATCGCGGGAGCCGCCGCCGAGGAGCAGCCTGACCAGCACGCCCCGCGTGAGGCCCGCCAGGGCCATGGTGAGGTCCTCGTCGGCCAGTTCGGGGTCGCCGTAGTCGACCGAGTGCAGGCCGAGCATCCAGGCGTCGAGCACGTCCTCGTCGTCGTCGAACGGCCACTCGGACGTGTCGTCCTGGACGCCCACGGTGTTGGCGTCACCCGGCTCCAGGAACTCCAGGTCGACGGCGAGGTTCCAGATGTTCCACAGCTGCGGGACGGCCTCGGCGAGCGAGCCCTCGGTCTCCGGCCTGGGCAGTCCGACCGCGGCCAGCGCCTCGGCCACCTCGTCGTCGGAGAGCAGGGTGTCTTCTCCCACCCGGCGCCCGGAGCCCACCCACAGGGCCAGGTCGCGCGCCTGGGCGATCAGCGGCACCTCGCGGGCGGCCGCGGCCAGCTCGGAGTCGGGGCGCAGCCTGATCGTGTCGAGGTCGGCCAGCGCGTCGGCGAACGGCTCGAAGTCGCCCAGGTCGCCGATCTCCTCCTCTTCGTCGTCGCCTTCGGCGTCGTCGTCGAGGAGTTCCTCCATCAGCTCGACGAAGTCGTCCTCGACGTCGTCGAGCTCGGCCTGCAGGTCGGAGAGGGAGTCGGAACCCTCGGTGAGCCGTCCGGTCTGCGAGAGGAACGTCAGGTACGCGTCGACGGCCGGGAGCATCCCGTCGGCGGCGGCGTCAGGGTCCTCCACGACCTTGGGCATGCGGTCGAGCAGCAGGTTGCGCAGGTCGGCACGCTTCCACGTGCCGAGATCCTGGGAGAAGGCGAGGCGGTGCCACAGCGCCGCTGGTCCCACGAGCTCGGGATCGCTCTCGGGCGCGTTGGCCTGCGCCCAGATGATGAACTCTTCGAGCAGGGGTCGCAGCTCAGTGGCGGCTACCTCGATGCGATCTGTCACGCACTCAGGCTAGTGCGCCCGCGAGGCACTCGGCTCCCCAAATAGGCGCTTTTGCTGATCATGACGTGCGGCGCATGGCTTCCGTGATGCGTTCCGCCGCCGCCATGACGGGCACGGCGTGCAGCCGGCCGGGGGCTCTCGTCAGTCGTTCGATGGGCCCGGAGACCGAGACGGCCGCGATGACTTTGCCGCCGCTGCCCCTTATCGGCGCGGAGACGCTGGCCACCCCCTGCTCGCGCTCGCCGACACTGTGCGCCCAGCCCCTCCGTCGCACCGACGCCAGCGTGGCGGCGGTGAATTTGGCGCCGCGCAGCCCGCGGTGCAGGCGGTCGGGCTCCTCCCACGCCAGCAGGATCTGGGCGGCGGAACCCGCCGTCATCGGCAACGCCGAGCCCACGGGCACGGTGTCGCGCAAGCCGCTGGACCGTTCGGCCGCGGCCACGCAGACCCGCTCATCTCCCTGACGCCGGTAGAGCTGCGCGCTCTCGCCGGTGAGGTCGCGCAACTGCATCAGTACGGGGGCGGCCACCGCGAGCAACCGGTCCTCACCCGCCGCCGTGGACAACTCCGAAAGCCGTGGGCCGAGCACGAACCTGCCCTGTGTGTCACGGGTCACGATGCGGTGGTGCTCGAGTGCGACGGCGAGCCGGTGGGCCGTGGGTCTGGCCAGGCCGGTGGCCTGGACCAGCTGTGCCAGCGAGGCGGGACCCGCTTCAAGGGCATTGAGTACCAGAACGGCCTTGTCCAGTACGCCGACTCCGCTAGAGTTGTCCATACACCGATACTGACGTCTCGACATATGAGAAGGCAAGTCGGAGGACTCTCCCGCGAGGGAGCGCGATGGGGAGCATCGCATCAACCAGGAGGAGATCATGGCCCGCACATTGGCGGAGAAGGTCTGGGAGCAGCATGTCGTGCGCCGCGCCGACGGCGAACCCGACCTCCTCTACATCGACCTGCACCTCATCCACGAGGTGACCAGCCCGCAGGCGTTCGACGGTCTCCGTCTCGCCGGGCGGACCGTGCGCAGGCCTGAGCTCACCATCGCCACCGAAGACCACAACGTGCCGACCGTGCTCGGCCCGATCGCCGACCCGGTGTCCAAGACGCAGGTCGAGACGCTGCGCAAGAACGCCGCCGAGTTCGGCATCCGGCTGCATCCTATGGGTGACGCGGGCCAGGGCGTGGTGCACATCATCGGCCCGCAGTTCGGCCTGACCCAGCCGGGCATGACGATCGTCTGCGGTGACTCCCACACCTCCACGCACGGCGCGTTCGGCGGCATCGCGTTCGGCATCGGCACCTCCGAGGTCGAGCACGTGCTGGCCACCCAGACGCTGCCGGCCTACCGGCCGAAGACGATGGCCATCGAGGTCTCGGGCGAGCTGCCCGTCGGCGTCACGGCCAAGGACCTGATCCTGGCCATCATCGCCAAGATCGGCACCGGCGGCGGCCAGGGCTACATCGTCGAATACCGTGGTGAGGCCGTACGCAAGCTCTCCATGGAGGGCCGCATGACGGTCTGCAACATGTCGATCGAGGCCGGTGCCCGCGCGGGTCTGATCGCGCCGGACGAGACCACCTTCGACTACCTCAAGGGCCGTCAGCACGCGCCGACCGGCGAGGCGTGGGACCAGGCCGTCGAATACTGGAAGTCGCTGCGCACCGACGACGACGCCGTGTTCGACCGGGTGGTCGAGATCGACGCCTCGACGCTCACGCCGTACGTCACCTGGGGCACTAACCCGGGCCAGGGCCTGCCGCTGGACTCGTCCGTGCCCAGCCCCGAGGACTTCGCCGACCCGATCGCGCGCTCCTCGGCCGAGCGGGCGCTGGAGTACATGGGCCTCACGGCCGGCACGCCGCTGCGTGAGATCCAGGTCGACACGGTCTTCGTCGGCTCGTGCACCAACGGGCGCATCGAGGACCTGCGCGCCGCCGCCGAGATCCTGCGCGGCCGCCAGGTCACCACCCGCACCCTGATCGTGCCCGGGTCGATGCTGGTCAAGCTCCAGGCCGAGCAGGAGGGCCTGCACGAGGTGTTCAAGGCCGCCGGCGCCGAGTGGCGCGAGGCGGGCTGCTCGATGTGCCTCGGCATGAACCCCGACACGCTCCAGCCGGGCGAGCGCAGCGCCTCCACCTCCAACCGCAACTTCGAGGGCCGCCAGGGCAAGGGTGGCCGCACCCATCTGGTCTCGCCGCAGGTCGCCGCCGCGACCGCCGTCACCGGCCGCCTGACCGCCCCCGCCGACCTCGCTTAGGAGAGCCTTCCGATGGACGCTTTCACCACCCACACCGGTACGGCGGTGCCGCTGCGCCGCAGCAACGTCGACACCGACCAGATCATCCCGGCCGTCTGGCTCAAGCAGGTCAGCCGGACCGGGTTCGAGAAGGGCCTGTTCGCCGCCTGGCGCGAGGACCCGACGTTCGTGCTCAACGACCCGGCCTACGAGGGCGCCTCGGTCCTCGTCTCGGGTCCCGACTTCGGCACCGGCTCCTCGCGCGAGCACGCCGTGTGGGCCTTGCAGCAGTACGGCTTCCGCGCCGTGATCGCCGCCCGGTTCGGCGATATCTTCCGCAACAACTCCACCAAGATGGGCCTGCTTCCGGTCGTCCTGCCGGGCGACAAGGTCGAGGCGCTCCAGGCGGCCGTCGAGGCCGACCCGGGGCTGGAGGTGACCGTCGACCTGGCGGAGCGCCAGGTCCGCTGGGCCGGGGAGAGCGTCGGTTTCGAGATCGACGACTACACCCGCTGGCGCCTCATGGAGGGCCTCGACGACATCGGACTGACCCTGCGTCATGCCGATGATGTGGCGACGTACGAGAATGGTCGGCAGCCATGGCTGCCGACGACCGTCTAGAAGACGACGAACTGGCGCGGCGGCTGCGCGAAGCGCACCGCCGCGTCCGCATGCTGCCCGCCGCCGAGAAGGAACGGCTGGGCCGCCGTTACGTCGCGATCTGCGATCTGGCCAAGCGGGATCCGGAAAGGGCGGCGGCCCGCCTCGACACGTTTCTCGCCGCGCTCGACAGCGATTTCGACACGCCACGCGCACCCGAAAACACGCTCGGTGATTGAGTTCCCCCGCGATCCCGCCTACTTTCGAGCGCGTAAGGGGTTTCTACCGAGAACTCATGAGCTGGAACCCCGAGCCGTAACTGGGGGAGCAGACCTTTATGAACAAGCGGGAACTCGTCGACGCCATCGCAGACCGGGTGGGCGACAGGAGGACGGCTACGGAGGCCGTGAACGCGATCATCGACGCCATCCAGAAGGCGGTCGCCAGCGGAGACAAGGTCTCGATCACCGGCTTCGGCGCGTTCGAGATGGTGCACAAGGGGGCCAGGAGCGCCCGTAACCCATCTACGGGTGCCGAAATCGCGGTCGCGGAGAGCTGGGGGCCCAAGTTCCGTCCGGGTTCGGACTTCAAGGAACTCGTGAACGTCGGCGGCAAGAAGCTCTCGAAGAAGAAGTAATAGCTAGAGGCAGCCGGGCGCCCGGTCCCCGTCGGGGGGCCGGGCGTTTCCTTATCCCTGGGATTGCTGGATTCCCGGGAATCAGGGGAGCGGAAAGGTCGACAGCGTTATGTAGGTGATCTCGTCACCCGTCATCGCCAGGCGGACCCGCTGCCCCGAGCGCAGGAGCCGCAGCGGCCCCGCGTCGAAGGCGGGCGTGCCGAACTCCAGCACGGTCCCGTCGTCGAGGAAGACCGAGCCGGAACGCGTCACCGGATCGAAACTGCGTACCGTCGCCTGCATGCGGCCCAGCGTAAACGGTGGGTCCCCGCCCAGCGAGACCCCGGCGCGTCACGAAGGCGATCACAGCTTGGTGCCTCACGAAGGCGGCCACAGCTCGGCGACGACCGCCGCGGTGTGCCGTCCCAGTCCCAAGGCGATGGCGGCCCGCAGGTCATCGGGGGTGTCCACGTCGCGCCTGACCGAGTCGATGTCCTCCGTGCACAGCTCCTTGGCGCCGCCCGCCAGGTGCTTGGCCCGCGACTCCCCGCCGAAGCGCGGCGTGAACGGGCGGCCCGGCCGTATCCCGTAGAAGGTGGTGCCGACGTCGAGCGCGTCGGGTACGAAGGACTGGTCGAAGTCCGCGGCGCGGGCCAGCGCGGTGGCCAGCTCCGCCGGGCGCAGGGCGGGCAGATCGGCCTGCAGGGCGCCGATCCCGTCGCCGGGCGCGATGCGTACGGCGTGCGCCGCGCCCGTGCGCAGGGCGGTGTTCAGGCCGCGGTCGGGGTCGTGCACCACCTCGGCCCCCAGCGCGGTCAGCGGCCCGGCGGCGGCCGGGTCGGCGGTCACCACGATTACCCGGGCCACCAGCGGGCAGGAGAGCGCCGCCGCGACGGTGTCGCAGGCGACGGCGACGGCCAGCCGGGTGCGGTGCGGACCCGTGGCGGCTGCCAGCCGAGTCTTGGCCGCGACCAGCGTCTTCACCGGAATGACCAGTGACCAGCGGATGCTCATAGGGTTAAGCATCGCGCCTCGACATCCCATGCGGCCAACCGGGAGACTTGGGGCGCAGACCGTAGGAGGAGATCATGAGCCGCCCCACGCGCCCATCGCGTTTCTGGGAGACCCTGGCCGTAGTGATCGTGAAACCACTGTCATGGCTCCTGATCAAGAAGGACTGGCGCAGGGGCGAGCGCGTTCCCCGCACCGGCGGCATCATCATCGCGACGAACCACCTCTCCTGGACCGACCCCGTGCTGCTGGCGCACTTCCTCTACAACAACGGGCGGTGGCCGGTCATCCTGGCCAAGGCCACGCTGTTCAAGGTGCCGTTCCTGGGCAACGCCGTCCGCTCCCTGCGGGCCATCCCCGTCGAGCGGGGCAGCGACGAGGCGGCCAAGTCGCTGCACGAGTCGGCGGCGCGGCTGAAGGACGGCGCCGCGATCCTCTTCTATCCCGAGGGCACCTGCACCCGGGATCCCGACCTGTGGCCGATGGTCGGCAAGACGGGCGCGGCCAGGCTGGCGCTGGAGAGCGGCGCGCCGGTGATCCCGGTGGCCCACTGGGGCGCGCACGAGCTGCTGCCCTATGGGGAGAAGCGGCCCAGGCTGTTCCCGCGCAAGACGTTCCGCGTGATGGTGGGGCCGCCGGTCGACCTGTCGGCGTACACCGGCCAGGAGCCGCACGCCGACGTGCTGCGCGCGGCCACCCACGACATCGTGATGGCGATCACCGAGCAGCTCGCCGCGCTGCGCGGGCAGCAGGCTCCCGCGGCCCCCTACGACCCGGCCGGGCGGTGACGGTATGACCAAGGTCGCGGTGTTCGGCACCGGATCGTGGGGCACCACGTTCGCGATGATCCTGGCCGAGGCGGGCAACCAGACCGTGCTGTGGGGCCGCCGGCCGGAGCTGGTCGCGGGGATCGAGCGCAGTCACGCGAACCTCGACTACCTGCCCGGCGTGGCGCTGCCCCCGTCGTTGCGCGCGACGACGGACCCGGCCGAGGCGCTCGACGGCGCCGACTTCGTGGTGCTCGCCGTGCCGTCGCAGTCCCTGCGCCCCAACCTGGCCGCCTGGCGTGAGCACATCCCGCGCGACGCGGTCCTGGTCAGCCTGATGAAGGGCATCGAGCTCGGCACGACCAAGCGGATGAGCGAGGTCATCCGCGAGGTGGCGGGGGTGCACGAGGATCGGGTCGCCGTCGTCTCGGGACCCAACCTGGCCAAGGAGATCGCCCAGCGCCAGCCCGCCGCCACGGTCGTGGCCTGCGTGGACGAGGGGGTCGCCGCGCGCCTTCAGGCGGTCTGCCATCTGCCCCCGTGGTTCCGGCCCTACACCAACACCGACGTGGTCGGCGTCGAACTCGGTGGCGCGGTCAAGAACGTGATCGCGCTGGCCGTCGGCGTGGCCTCGGGCATGGGGATGGGCGACAACGTCGGCGCCATGCTGATGACCAGGGGACTGGCCGAGATCTCCCGGCTGGGCGCGGCGCTCGGGGCCGACCCGCACACGTTCGCCGGACTGGCCGGGATGGGCGACCTGGTGGCGACCTGCACCTCGCCGCTGTCGCGCAACCGTACGTTCGGCGAGAACCTGGGCCGCGGCATGACGCTCGCCGAGGTCATCGCCGCCACCAGGCAGACCGCCGAGGGCGTCAAGTCCTGCGAGTCGGTGCTGGAGCTGGCCAGGAAGCACGACGTGGAGATGCCGATCACCGAGGTCGTCGTGGGCGTGGTGCACGACGGCATGTCCCCGAGCGAGGCCGGAATGCTGCTCATGTCCCGCTCGCCCAAACCCGAGCGCTACGGCGTATGACGACGTCGCCCGCTTGCTCGACCCGCTGTCCAGCGTGCGTATGACGACGTCATCCGCGCGCTTGACTCGCTGTCCAGCGTACGCGCCGGTAGATTCGGACCTCATGAGCAAGCCACGCGTCGCCGTCGTTTTCGGAGGTCGCAATTCCGAGCACGCCGTGTCCCTGATGGGAGCCGGCAGTGTCCTGGAGGCGATCGACAGGAGCAAGTACGAGGTGATCCCCATCGGGATCGCCCAGGACGGCAGGTGGGTGCTGGCCGCGTCGGACCAGCGGTTCGCCATCGAGGCCGGCGAGCTGCCCGCCGTCGACACCACGGGCGCGGCCCTGGCGTTGCCGTCCGGCGGCGCCTCGCTGGTGGCCTACGACCCGGGCAGCATTCCTGTCGAGCTGGGCGGCGTCGACGTGGTCTTCCCCGTCATGCACGGCCCGTTCGCCGAGGACGGCACGATCCAGGGCCTGCTGGAGATGGCCGGCGTGCGCTACGTGGGCTCCGGGGTGCTGGCCAGCGCGGTGGGCATGGACAAGGCCCACATGAAGACGGTCATGGCCGCCGCAGGACTGCCGATCGGGCGCCACGTGGTGGTGCGCGAGCGCGACTGGCGGCTCTACCGGGAGCGGGTGCTGAAGGAGGCCGAGGAGCTCGGCTGGCCGGTGTTCGTCAAGCCCGCCAGGGCCGGGTCGTCGCAGGGCATCTCCAAGGCGCACGACCGGGCCTCGCTGGAGCGGGCCGTCGAGGTCGCCCGCGAGCACGATCCCAAGGTGCTCATCGAGGCCGCCATCGAGGGGCGCGAGATCGAGTGCGCGGTGCTCGAGTCACTCGGCGACGAGCCGGCGATCGCCTCGACGCCGGGTGAGGTCAAGGTCCAGGGCGGTCAGGAGTTCTTCGACTTCGAGGCCAAGTACTACCCCGACCAGATGTCGCTCACCGTGCCCGCCGACCTCCCGGAGGCGGTGGCGGAGGAACTGCGGGAGATGGCCGTGCGCGCGTTCGAGGCGCTCGACTGCGAGGGGCTGTCGCGGGTCGACTTCTTCTACACGCCCGAGGGGAAGCTGGTCTTCAACGAGATCAACACCATGCCCGGGTTCACCTCGTTGTCGGTGGCGCCGCAGCTGTGGGCCGCCTCGGGGCTGTCATACCCGGCGCTGGTCGACCGGCTCATCCAGCTCGCCCTGCACCGTTCACCCGGCCTGCGCTGACCATCGCGGCTGGTTCCCCAGGCCGTACTGACTACTGGGCCGGCCTCTGGGAGGCCGACGCCTGGCTGATCGGCCCCGAGAGGTCCGCGAGGACCGAGGGGGCGACGTGGGTGCCTGCGATCGTGACCTCGACATAGGCGGGGTCCTCGATCGCGGTGTACAGGGTCGGCTTGTCGGGGTCGGCGAACCAGCCCACGCCGTCGATCTCCTGCAACGTGTCGGTCGGGGCCATCCGCGCCGGGCGCGGCACACCGCAGCGGAGCGCGATCTCCGCCTCTCCCCAGACCGTGACGTATGGGGAGGCGGGCGTGGACTCACCGCGTGGGGCGCCGTCGAGCGTCTTGGGCAGCCGCCCGGCCAGGCTCTCGCAGGCCGCCGCCGCCTCCCCCTGGGGCTTGGGCGGCTCCACGCGAACAGCACCGCCGCACCCGGCGAGGATCAGCAGGGCTAGCAGGACACTGGTGCGGCGCATGAACTAGATTTACCTCAAATATGGACGATCGGGCACGTCAGAGTACGTGTGATGCCCTCCACGGCCTGAATCTGGGCGACCACCAGCTTGCCCAGTTCGTCGACGTTGTTGGCCTCCGCGCGCACGATCACGTCGTAGGGGCCGGTGACGTCCTCCGCCTGCGTGACTCCGGGAATGCCGGAAATCTCGCGGGCCACGCTCGCGGCCTTGCCGACCTCGGTCTGAATAAGGATGTAGGCCTGCACCATTACGTCCTCCCGGGCGATTCGATCACGCCGAAGGGCCACCGTACCCTGTGTGCGTCAGGAGGTGCGTCATCACAGTCGGAGATCTCGGCGAATTCGGAGCGGTGTCTCGTATTTCCGGACGATTGCCGCAAGGTGCGACGGTTCTGCTCGGGCCGGGCGACGACGCCGCGATGGTAAGGGCGCCCGACGGGCGCGTCGTGGTGTCTACGGACCTGCTACTCGAGGGTAGGCACTTTCGCCGCGATTGGTCCAGCGGCTATGACGTGGGGCGTAAAGCCGCAGCTCAGAACCTTGCCGACGTGGCCGCCATGGGGGCCGTGCCGACGTCCATCGTGGTCGGCCTGGGGATGCCCGCGGACCTGCCGGTGGAGTGGCTCGACGCGCTCGCCGACGGGTTCCGCGACGAGTGCGCGGTCGTGGGGGCGAGCGTCGTGGGCGGCGACATCGCGCGCGGCGACCTGGTCGTCATCGGGGTGACCGCGCTCGGCGATCTGGGCGGCCGGGCGCCGGTGACCCGGTCGGGCGCGCGCCCCGGGCAGGTGGTGGCGGTGGCCGGACGTCTCGGGTACGCCGCCGCCGGGCTGGCGCTGCTCGAATCCGGCTGGCCGCCCAGCCACCCTCCGGAGCCGAGCCGGGAGGTGCTCTGGGAGGCCGTGGCCGCGCATCGGCGGCCGTGTCCGCCCTACTCCTCGGGGCCCGAGGCGGCGGAGCTGGGGGCGAGCGCGATGCTCGACGTGAGCGACGGACTGCTCCAGGACCTCGGGCACATCGCGGCGGCCAGTGGCGTACGCGTCGAGCTGGACCCGGCCGCGTTCGTCGTGGGGGAGCCGGTGGCGGCGGCGGCCGAGCGGCTGGGGGCCGATCCGCTGGACTGGGTGCTGTCGGGCGGCGAGGACCACGCGCTCGCGGCGGTGTTCCCCGCCGGAGTGGCGCTGCCGTCGCCGTGGCGAATCGTGGGGCACGTCGTGGCAGGTCAGGGAGTTCACGTCCGAGGCCGTGAAATTGGTCACGCCGGATGGGATCACTTTGCGTGACAAGCCGCCGCGATTTGTGTAAGGTTTGGCGGATTTGGGGTGTGACTACCGGGATTACTGGGACAAAGCCGTAGTAAAGGTGTTATGAAGATTGGCGGCCACTGTAACCTGCAGAAAGGGCAGCCATATGGGCCGCCACGGCACAGGTGGATCCGACGACGAGGATGAATGGGGGAACGAGGGCTCCGACGATTCACAGGAGGACCCCAGGTTCACCACCGACCCCGCCGCGAGGTGGGCCGCCGTCCCGGACCCGACCGCCAAGAGCGCCTTCTGGGGCCCGGACGAGCAAGGCGCCGAGCCACCCGGCTGGCCCTCGCCGCCCGACCAGGTGGAGGTGACGGGCCAATGGGCGCCGATGCCGAAACGGGAAGGCGGACCGGCCCCGGCCGGCCCTGCTCCCGGCGTACGGCCCGATCCGTTCGAGACGACCGGCGCGTTCGCGCCGCCGCCGCGGTCGCAGGCCGCCGGCCGGCCCCCGGAGTCGTCCTCCGAGCCTCCGAGCATGTTCAGCCGCCCAGAAGGACCCACGGGCGGCTTCACCCGTCCGGAAGGCCCCGCAGGCGGCTTCGCCGGCCCCGAAGGGCCCTCAGGCGGCTTCCCCCATCCGGAAGGGCCCTCAAGCGGCTTCACCCGCCCCGAAGGGCCATCGGGCGGCTTCGCTCACCCGGAAGGACCCGCGGACGGCTTCACCCGGCCCGAAGGGCCTTCGGTCGCCTTCATGCGGCCCGAAGGGTCGGTCACGCGGCCCCCGGGGCTTCCTGAGGGCTCTGGGGCGTTCCCGGAGGGGCCTTCCGAGACCACGGGGGCCTTCATCATGCCCCCCGAAGGCGGGTTCAACCAGCCGCAGCAGCCGCCGGCAGGCGGCGCCGGCCGGTCTGACCGCCCTGAGGGGCCGTTCGAGACGACCGGCGCCTTCACGCGTCCGGAGTGGGACACCCCCGGCCGACCACCGGGACCCGCCGGCGAGCCCGGCTCGAACGAGACACGTGACTTCAACGAGCCCTTCGGCGCCACCCAGGTCTTCGGTTCCACCGAGGTGTTCGGGCCGCCGTCGAACGAGCCGCCCGCACCGGGCGACATCAAGGTGTACGGCGCGCCGACCATGGTCGACGCCCCCACGCCCGCCTGGGCGGACAGCGCCGACAACGGCTTCCTCGGCTCGGGCTGGTCGTCGGACGAGCCGATCGACGAGCCGGAGCCGCGCCGCCGCCGTGGCCGTAAGAAGCCGCCCGCCGATCCCGACGTACTCGCCGCGCCTCCCAGCGGCGGGCGGGGCAAGGTGGCGCTGCTCTCCGTCGCCGCCGTCGCGGTCGTCCTCGGCGGCACCGTCTTCGGCGTCAAGATGATGAGCTCCTCGAACGAGCCGGCCAAGTGCGCCGGCGCCACCTGCGCCGCCGTACAGGTGACCAACCAGCCGGGCGCGAAGCCCAGCGAGTCTCCGGTGGAGGAGGAGCCCACGGAGGAGCCCTCCGACGAGCCGACCGAGGAGAAGACCAAGGCGGCCGACACCCCGAAGCCGTCGGCCACGGTGAACGTACGCACGCCGCGCCGTAGCGCCTCCCCGACGCCGACGCCCACCAAGACGAAGACGAAGCAACCGGTCAGGCCCACGAGGGAGCCGGTCGAGTCGAGCCCCACGGAGAGCCTCACTGAGCCGACCGACGAGGCCACGACGATCAACAACCCCGACACCCCGACCGGCGCTGTCACGACGGCCCCCGTACCCACCGATCCGGCCCAGGCCGCGGGCGGTCAGTCGGTGAGCCTGAACTTCGACGTGGTCAACCAAGGGCTGGTCGGCTACACCGCGCACCTGGACGTCGTCAACTCCTCCCAGGAGACGCTGCCGTCGCTCACGGTCTCCCTGCCGATCCACGGCCGGGTACTGGACGTGAAGGGCGCCGGGTGGACGCAGGACGGCGATCAGCTGATCATCGACCTGACCGAGTCGCTCGCCACGGGCGGCTCCACCCAGCTGACGATCTCGGCCACGGGCCGGGGCGCCACACCGGCGAACTGCGGCCTGGTGGGCGGGGACTGCGCCGTCAGCTGACCAGCCTTCCCAGCGGGGACGGGCCGTCAGCGAACCGGTCCTCCCAGCGGGGACGGGCCGTCAGCGAACCGGTCCTCCCAGCGGGGACGGGCCGTCAGCCAGCCGGTCCTCCCAGCGGGGGATGGTTGGATGGGGGATATGACGGTTACGACCCCTCCATGCGTGCTGACCGTCGCCGGATCCGATTCCGGCGGCGGGGCGGGCATTCAGGCCGATCTCAAGACCATGCTCGCCTTGGGCGTCCACGGCATGAGCGTCATCGCCGCGGTCACCGCGCAGAACTCGCTCGGCGTCCAGGGCTACTGGGAGCTGCCGCCCGAGGCCGTACGGGCGCAGCTCGACTCGGTGCTCGGCGACATCGGCGCACGGTCGGTCAAGACCGGGATGCTGGCCTCGCCAGGACTGGTCGAGGTCGTGGCGGCGGCGCTCGGCTCGTACTCCGCGCCGGTGGTGGTCGATCCGGTCGGCGTGTCGAAGCACGGCGACCCGCTGCTGGCTCCCGAGGCCGTCGAGACGGTCAAGACGCGGCTGCTGCCGCTCGCCACCGTCGTCACGCCCAACCTGTGGGAGGTCGAGCAGCTCACCTCGGTCAAGGTCGAGGACGAGGACGGCCTGCGCCGCGCGGCCGACGCCATCCTGGAGCTGGGCCCCACCTGGGCCCTGATCAAGGGCGGCCACCTGCCCGGCGAGCCCGTCGACCTGCTCACGGACGGCACGAGCGAATATCGCTTCTCGGCGCCGCGCCTGGACAACCGGCACACGCACGGCACGGGATGTACGCTCGCCTCGGCCATCGCCTCCTACCTCGCGCTGGGGGACGACGTGCCGACGGCGGTGGGCAAGGCGAAGGAGTACGTGACGGGCGCCATCGCCAAGGGTTTCCCGCTCGGTGCCGGCATCGGCCCGGTCGACCACGCCTGGCGCTGGCGCTGAGCCGAGCCACCCCGGGCGCTGAACCACCCCGCGATGTTGGAGGCCCCGGCGCCGAGTCACCTCGGGATGCCGAGTCACCTCGGGATGCCGAGTCATCCCGACGTCGCATCACCCTGGGCCGTAGCATCACCCTGGGCACGGCGAAAGCCCGCCGCTCGATGTCGAGCAGGCGGGCTTTGGCGAAAGTCGGAACCGGCTAGCGGGTGACCTTGCCGGCCTTGATGCACGAGGTGCACACGTTGAGCTTCTTCGGCGTGCCGCCGATGACCGCGCGGACCGTCTGGATGTTGGGGTTCCAGCGACGGCGGGTGCGGCGGTGCGAGTGGGACACGTTGTTGCCGAAGGTCGGCCCCTTGCGGCAGACATCGCAGACGGAAGCCACGGTATCGCTCCTTAAAACAGTCGATGTGTAGCCCTGTCCGCGTGATGCTTTCCGGGCGAAGGGCATGCCGGGACAACCGGCCAGCCAGATGAGGGTATCCGATCCGTGCCACTAGGCGCGAACCACGAGCACTAGACGGGCTCAAATGCGGATATATCCTCCTGCATTAACGGTAGCGCATGCGGGGAGGTCGGAGCGCGCAGATGGAGGTTCTCGACCCGCCCGCGGTACGCCGCTGGGCCCGCCTGGCCGCCGACGCGCTGGGCCGCGCCAGAGCGGAGATCGACGCGCTCAACGTGTTCCCGGTCGCGGACGGCGACACCGGCACCAACCTGCACCTGACCGTGCTCTCCGCGGCCGAGGCCGTCGAGGCGCTGCCCGACGACGTGGACGCCGCGGTGATGTGGCAGACGCTCTCCTATGGCGCGCTGATCGGCGCCAGGGGCAACTCCGGGGTCATCGTCAGCCAGGCGCTGCGCGGGCTCGCGGAGGTGCTGAAGGACGGCGCCGACTTACGCGCCGGGCTGCTGCGGGCCGCCACATTGGCCAGGGAGGCCGTGGCCAGGCCGGTCGAGGGCACCGTGCTGAGCGTGCTGGAGGCGGCGGCACGGGCCGTACAGGAGGAGACCGTACAGGAAGAGAAGGGTGATCTCGCGGCGGTCGCGCGGCTGGCGGCCGGTGCGGCGCGGGCGGCGCTGCGGCGCACGCCCGAGCAGCTGGACGTGCTGGCGCGCAGCGGTGTCGTGGACGCCGGCGGTGCCGGGCTGGCGATCATCCTGGAGTCGCTCGAACGGGTGATCACCGGCTCCCACAGCGACCGCTACGACGTGCCCGCGCCGACCTCGCGGATCTCGCCGATGACCGAGGTGGGGGCCGGCTATGAGGTGATGTACCTGCTCGACGCCGACGAGGCCGCGGTGGCCAAGCTGCGCGAGGAGCTCGACGCGATGGGCGACTCGCTCGTCGTGGTCGGCGGCGAGGGCCTGTGGAACGTCCACGTCCACGTCGGCGAGGCGGGCCCCGCGGTCGAGGCGGCGCTGCGCGCGGGGCGGCCGTACCGGATCAGGATCACCTACCTGGCCGAGCGTACGCACCGGGCCGGCGCGGGCCGCGGCGTGGTCGCGGTCGCGGCGGGCGACGGGATCGCGGCGCTGTTCGAGGAGTGCGGCGCGGTGGTGGTACGCCGCGCCCCCGGCACGCGGCCCACGCTGCCCGCGATGCTGGCCGCCATCCGGGAGGCGGGCGGCGAGGTGGCGGTGCTGCCGAACGACGAGGGCGCCGGGGCGGTGGCGACCGCGGCGGCCGAGATCGCCCGTGAGGACGGCGTCGTGGTCAGTGTGCTGCCCACCAGGGCCACCGTGCAGGGTCTGGCCGCGCTGGCCGTGCACGATCCGCTGCGCCGCTTCGACGACGACGTGGTGGCCATGACCGACGCGGCCGGGCACACGCGCCACGGGCACCTGGTGGTGGCCGACCGCGAGGCGGTGACGAGCGCGGGCGTGTGCCGTCCCGGCGACGTGCTCGGGCTGATCGACGGCGACGTGTCGCTGATCGGCGGCACGCTGGAGGAGGTGGCCACGCTCGTCGTGGACCGGATGGTGGCGGGCGGCGGCGAACTGGTCACCCTGGTCACGGGCGCCGACGCGCCGGTAGGCCTGGCCGGGCACGTCGAAGCCCACCTCAGAGCCATCAGGCCCGACGTGGACCTGGTCGTCTACGACGGAGAACAGGGCGGTTATCCCCTGCTCATCGGTGTCGAATGATTCCTGTCGGCCGCAGGCGGTAGAACATAGTCCCGTGAGCCGTTTCGACGAGCCCCTGACCAAAGCGCTCGACCCCAAGACCGCCAAGCTGCTGCACAGCGTGCTCGGCCTGGAGACGGTCGGCGACCTGCTGCGCCACTACCCGCGCCGCTACGCCGAGCGCGGGGAGCTGACCTCGCTCGACGCGCTGGAGGTCGACGAGCACGTCACCGTGGTGGGCGAGGTGACGAGGCTGATGCGCAAGCCCATGCGCAACCGCGGCGGCACCTGGCTGGAGGTCGAGGTCGTCGACGGCGGGCGCAACAAGATCTACCTGTCGTTCTTCGGCAAGGGCTCCCACGTGGCCGAGACGCGGCTCAAGCCGGGGCGGCGGGGGATGTTCGCCGGGAAGGTGGGCATGTTCGGGTCCAGGGCCACGCCGCGCTGGCAGCTGTCGCACCCGGAGTTCGAGCTGTTCGACGAGGGCGAGGCGAGCGCCGAGGACTTCGCGGCGGCGCCCGTCCCGATCTATCCGGCGGGCAAGGACCTGACGCCGTGGGCGATCCGGCGGGCGATCGGCGTGGTGCTCGACACGCTCGGGCCCCTCGACGATCCGCTGCCCGACTCGCTGCGGGACCGGCGCGGGCTGGAGGGACTGGCCGAGGCGCTGGTGTCCATCCACCGGCCGAAGGACCTCGGCGACATGCGGCGGGCGCGTGAGCGGCTGAAGTTCGACGAGGCGTTCGTCCTGCAGGCCGTGCTGCTGCAGCGCAGGCAGGCGGCGACCGCGTGGCCCGCCCGGCCCCGGCCCCGGCGCGCAGACGGCCTGCTGGCCGACTTCGACGGGCGGCTGCCGTTCTCGCTCACCGAGGGGCAGGCGCTCGTCGGCGAGGAGATCGCGGCCGACCTGGCGCTCGAGCACCCCATGCACCGGCTGCTGCAGGGCGAGGTGGGCGCGGGCAAGACCGTGGTGGCGCTGCGCGCGATGCTGCAGGTGGTCGACGCGGGTGGCCAGGCCGTGCTGCTGGCGCCCACCGAGGTGCTGGCCCAGCAGCACCACCGCTCGATCAGCGGCATGCTGGGCGACCTCGCGCAGGGCGGCATGTTCGGCGGCACGGCCGTGACCCTGCTCACCGGCTCCATGAACGCCGCCGGGCGCAGGTCCGCGCTGCTCGACGCCGCCTCCGGCACCGCGGGCATCGTCGTGGGCACGCACGCCCTGCTCCAGGAGCATGTCCAGTTCGCCGACCTGGGGCTGGTCGTGGTCGACGAGCAGCACCGGTTCGGTGTGGAGCAGCGTGACGCGCTGCGCGAGAAGGCCGGCGGCGGCCGTCCCCACGTGCTGGTCATGACCGCCACCCCGATCCCGCGTACGGTCGCCATGACGGTCTTCGGCGACCTGGAGGTCTCGACGCTGTCGCAGCTTCCCTCGGGCCGCGCGCCGATCACCACCCACGTCGTGCCCGCCGCCGAGAAGCCGCACTTCCTGGAGCGCACCTGGGAGCGGGTCCGCGAGGAGGTCGCTCTCGGCAGGCAGGCCTACATCGTCTGCCCGCGCATCGGCGACCTGGAGGGCGACGAGGGGGATCTGCAGGCGCCGCCGTCCGACGAGGAGCGGCGCCCGCCGCTGGCCGTCCTCGACGTGGCCGAGCTGCTCTCCGGCGGCCCCTTCCGCGACCTGCGGCTGGGAGTCCTGCACGGCAAGCTTCCGCCGGAGGAGAAGGACGCGATCATGCGCGCGTTCACCCGTGGCGAGCTCGACGTCCTCGTCGCCACCACGGTCATCGAGGTCGGCGTCGACGTGCCCAACTCCTCGGTCATGATCATCATGGACGCCGACCGCTTCGGCGTCTCCCAGCTCCACCAGCTCCGCGGCCGGGTCGGCCGGGGCGGCCTGCCCGGCCTCTGCCTCCTGATCTCGGACTTCCCCGAGGGCACTCCCGCCCGAGCCCGCCTGTCGGCCGTGGCGGCGACCCTCGACGGCTTCGAGCTGTCCCGCGTGGACCTCGAACAACGCCGCGAAGGCGACGTCCTGGGCGCGGCCCAGTCGGGAAAACGCTCGTCCTTGAAGCTGCTCCAGCTCCTCCGCGACGAGGACGTCATAGAGGCGGCCAGAGACGAGGCCGCGGCCCTGCTGGCCGCCGACCCGGATCTGAAGTCCCACGACGCCCTGCGCGCGGAGATAGACCGCCTGCTGGCGGACGAGCGTGCGGAGTACTTGGAGAAGACCTGATGCCCGGGCCCCCCTGTGCGTCCCGTGCAGCCCCGGGCATGAGATGCCACGGAATCGAGTAAGGATCGCACGTAACGACGCCCGGCCCTGTGCGGGTTCAGCGGCCGTTTTCCTGGAGGCCCTCAGCCACGTGCGGAGGGTGGCGGCCGGCCGGGCTGTGCCGTAAAAGGAAAAAAGCCCTTTGGAACCCCAGCCGCGGGGACGGCCTCCCCCCGAATGCCGTCCCCGGCTGGGCCCACCCTCGGGTCAGGTGCCGAGGGAACCGGCGTGCGGAAGGGCTCACGATCACGCCGGTCGGCCTCCAACTGGGTCACCTTGAAGGCCGCAGGACCCATCATGCGAGACCCTCACCGCGATGGGAATCACCCTTGCGTACTCGAGGCCGACACTTGTCCACTCTTGACCTGCGTCGACATGCGGAACAATGGCCCTCATGACTCGGATCATCGCGGGGAGCGCGGGTGGCAGGCGGCTGGCCGTGCCGCCGGGGCGCGGGACGAGACCGACCAGTGACAGGGCGCGAGAAGGGATCTTCTTGACCCTCGACTCGCTGCACGGGCTGGCGGGCGCCCGGGTGATCGATCTGTACGCGGGGTCGGGGGCCGTCGGGCTGGAGGCGCTGTCCCGGGGGGCGGCCCGCGCGGTGCTCGTCGAGTCCGACCCGAGGGCCGTCCGCACGATCAAGGCGAACGTCGAGACGCTGGCGCTCGACGGGGCGCGGGTGGTGGCCGACAAGGTCGAGCGGTTCCTGGCGAAGCCCGAGGAAGGTGGCTACGACATAGTTTTCGCGGATCCGCCCTATGCCGTCACCGACAACGAGGTCACGCGCGTACTGGAGTCACTGCGCGACAACGGCTGGCTGACCGATGGGGCTTTGGTGGCGTTCGAGCGGGAAAGCAGGGGAAAAGCCCTGGTGTGGCCCGAAGGCTACGCAGAGGAGAGGGTCCGTCGCTACGGCGAAGCGTCCGTTTGGTACGGTCGCGCCGCCGGGAACCCGTAGACCTGGGGAGGCGTTTTGCGCCGCGTTGTCTGCCCGGGGTCGTTCGACCCCATCACCAACGGCCACCTCGACATCATCGGCCGGGCCGCCCGGCTGTACGACGAGGTGACCGTGGCAGTGCTCATCAACCTCGAGAAGAGCGGCCTGTTCACGGTCGACGAGCGGATCGAGGTTCTGCACACCGTGACCAAGGAGTACGCGAACGTCAAGGTGCGGAAATTCCATGGCCTGCTCGTGGACTTCTGCAAGCAGAACGACATCCCCGCCATCGTCAAGGGGATCAGGGTGGTCAGCGACTTCGACTACGAGCTGCAGATGGCACAGCTCAACTATCGGTTGTCCGGGGTCGAGACGCTGTTCATGCCGACCAACCCCGAATACTCCTTCCTGTCCTCCAGCAGGGTCAAGGAGATCGCCCGGTACGGTGGTGACGTGTCCGGACTGGTGCCTGACCTGGTGCACGAGCTCCTCATCGAGCGGCTCAGGAGCTGACACCGACCTGCTATCCTTTTATTTCGGCCTTGTACGACGGCGACATTTCGCCATGCCTAGCGAGAGCAGATGACTCAGCACCTCGACCCCCGCTCCCCTTGGGTGATCTCCACTCACGACCTGGGTAGGCGACCGGGTTCGATGAAGCGGATGACCCTGTCCCTGCCGGCACCGGTGGACCTCGGCGTCAACATGATCGGTGTCCCCAAGGACGCCGAAGTCGAGCTGGATCTCCGGCTCGAAGCAGTGATGGAAGGCGTGCTCGTCTCGGGCACGGCGCACGCCCCGCTCGCCGGGGAGTGCGGACGGTGCCTGGACCCGGTCACCTCGGAGATCGAGGTCGACCTGCAGGAGCTGTTCTTCTACTCCAACGAGGACGCCTCGGAGGAGGATTCACTGCTCGACGGCGAACTACTCGACCTCGAGCCGACGTTCCGCGACGCGGCGGTGCTCGCACTGCCGCTGAGTCCCGTCTGCGGTGAAGACTGCGCGGGTCTCTGCACGGAATGCGGGATCAAGCTGGCCGAGGCCGGCGACGATCACCGGCACGAGAAGATCGACGCTCGCTGGGCGTCGTTGCAAGGTCTGGTTACCGAGAACGATAACGATCAGGAGAAGTGACGTGGCCGTCCCGAAGCGAAAGATGTCGCGGAGCAACACCCGCGCCCGTCGCTCCCAGTGGAAGACGACTGCTGTCGCCCTGGTGAGCTGCCCGCAGTGCCGTTCGCCTAAGCAGCCGCACATCGCGTGCCCCAGCTGCGGCACCTACAACCGCCGCCAGGTGATCGAGCCGTCCGCCTGATCGCACCGCCTGGTGAGCGGACCATGACCGCTCGAAGGGTTGACGCACTGCCGACCGGGTGCCATTGTGCCCCGGTCGGCGTTACCGTCTGACGCGTGCGGTGGCGGTTCGCCCGCGGCCGTGGTGGACGCCGGGGTTTGGTCCCCCCGACGCCCACCACGTTTTCGGGCATCTTCCGCAGCCGTCGCGCCATGTGAAGATGTCCGAGGAGGAAGCACGTGGGCGCAGGTCCTAAGCCGGTGGCCGTCGAGGTCGCCCGAGAAGAGCTGGAGCGGGTGCTGCTGGTCGGCCTCGGCCCCGACATCCTGGAGCGGGCACTGACCCACCGCTCCTACGCGTACGAGAACGGCGGCCTGCCCACCAACGAGCGCCTGGAGTTCCTCGGCGACTCGGTGCTCGGCCTCGTCGTGACCGACACCCTCTACCGCAACCACCCCGACCTGCCCGAAGGGCAGCTGGCCAAGCTGCGGGCCGCGGTGGTCAACATGCGTGCCCTGGCCGATGTGGCCCGCACGCTCGGCCTGGGCCGGTTCCTGCGGCTCGGCAGGGGCGAAGAGGGCACCGGCGGCCGCGACAAGTCCTCGATCCTGGCCGACACGCTGGAGGCGCTGATCGGCGCCGTCTACGTCGACAAGGGCCTCGACGAGGCGTTCCGGGTCGTGCACCTGCTGTTCGACCCGCTGATCGTCCGCTCGGCCTCGCTGGGCGCCGGCCTCGACTGGAAGACCTCACTGCAGGAGCTCACCGCCTCAGAGGCGCTCGGCGTGCCCGAATACCACGTCGAGGAGAGCGGCCCCGACCACGCCAAGTCGTTCACCGCCGAAGTGCGGGTGGGCGGTGAGTCCTACGGCGCGGGCACCGGACGCAGCAAGAAGGAAGCCGAGCAGCAGGCGGCCGAGGCGGCGTGGACCCGCATCAGGACCCGCCGCGAGCAGCGCGAGAGCCAGCCGGCGGGCTAGGTGCCAGAGCTGCCGGAGGTCGAGGTCGTCCGCCGCGGCCTCGCCGAATGGGTCACCGGCCGGGAGATCGCCTCAGCCGAGGTGCTCCACCCCCGCGCCACCAGGCGGCACGTGCCGGGCGTCGAGGAGTTCTGCGCGCGCCTGAGCGGCCGTACGGTGCTCTCGGCGGAGCGCCGCGGCAAATACCTGTGGCTGCCGCTCTCGGGCGACGACGAGGCGCTCCTGGCGCACCTGGGCATGAGCGGCCAACTGCTCATCGTGCCGCCCGACTCTCCGCTGGAGAAGCATCTACGCCTACGCCTCAGCTTCGCCGACGGCGGCTCGGACCTCCGCTTCGTGGACCAGCGAACCTTCGGCCACGTCATGCTCACCCCCCTGGTCGGGGGCATCCCCGCGCCGATCGCGCACATAGCCCCCGACCCGTTCGAGAAGGCGTTCGACGAGGCCGCCTTCGCCACGAACCTGCGCAAGAAGAAGACCGAGATCAAACGGGCCCTGCTCGACCAGTCCCTGATCAGCGGAGTCGGCAACATCTACGCCGACGAGGCCCTCTGGCTGGCGAAACTTCACTGGGCCCGGCCCACCCAGACCCTCACCCGCCCCAAGATCGCCGAGCTCCTGGCCGCGGTCCGCCAGGTCATGGGCGCCGCCCTCCTACAGGGCGGGACGTCCTTCGACAGCCTGTACGTCAACGTCAACGGGGAGAGCGGCTACTTCGAGCGCTCCCTGGAGGTCTACGGCCGGCGCGACCAGCCCTGCTCCCGCTGCGGCACCCCGATCAGGCGCGACCCTTTCATGAACCGCTCGTCCTACAGCTGCCCGACCTGCCAGCGCAAGCCTCGCTGATCGAGCCCTCCGGAGGGTTCGTCTTGGAGGATGGGGCCGCTTTGGAGGATGGCACCGCTGACCTGGAGGCCCGTGGGATGGCCGGGGTTCGGCTTGCGTAAAGGAAAAAGGGGGATCCCATGGTGCGGTTGACAGCGTGGGTGCGGGGGCGAGTGCAGGGCGTGGGCTTCCGATGGTGGACGCGCGCGCGGGCTCTGGAGCTCGGACTCACGGGCTGGGCGCGGAACGCGACCGACGGCCGGGTGGAGATAGTGGCGGAAGGCACACAAGAGTCCTGCGTCAAGCTGCTGGAGCTGCTCAGAGGTTGCGACACGCCGGGCAGAGTCGATGGAGTGGTGGAACGATGGAGCGAAGCCCGAGGTAGTTTGGGGGGCTTTGTGGAGAGGTAAGGGGTTTCGTTAAACAGCTCAAATAGGGTATAGTTGTATGTCGGGAGTGCCCGAGGGTAGGTCTCTGCGGTTCGTTCGACTTGACCGCCCTCATTGCCGGTGCGACTCTTGTTAAGTACCACGCGCACCCCTCCCGCGGAATAATGAAGTGCGCGAACCAGTCTGGTCACTCAGCGTGGAGGACCCTTTACCATGGCGAAGGCTCTACTCGGCCACGTCGGCGGTCCTGACCCTCGAATGGTCTCGGAGATGCGCCGTCTGCAACAGCGGATCCGGGATTTGGAGGCAGAACTCATCCGACTCCAGGCCACGAATGACGCTCTTGCGGCGCAAACCCGCGACGAGGCGCTCAGCCGTATGCAAGAGCGCGAGCCGGCACTCACCTAAGAGTGTTCGGAGCGCACGACACCCCAGGGACGTCTCGAAGAGGCGTCCCTTGTTATTTGCCTATTCCCTAGACTTTTGTGCCTCCTTTACCAGACCGGCGCGGCCTCGACCGCACACGCCCTCGTGGGGCGGTGAAGACCAGTAGGCTTTTCGAAGTCGGTTGCCGGAGAAGGGGGCGTGGTCTTGCATCTGAAGACCCTCACCCTGCGCGGCTTCAAGTCGTTCGCCTCCGCGACCGCCCTGCGCTTCGAGCCCGGCATCACCTGCGTGGTGGGCCCCAACGGCTCCGGCAAGTCCAACGTCGTCGACGCCCTGGCCTGGGTCATGGGCGAGCACAGCGCCAAGTCGCTGCGCGGCGGCAAGATGGAGGACGTCATCTTCGCCGGCACCTCCTCCAGGCCGCCGCTCGGCCGGGCCGAGGTGACGCTGACCATCGACAACTCCGACGGCGCGCTGTCGATCGACTACACCGAGGTCACGATCAGCCGCCTGATGTTCAGGTCGGGCCAGAGCGAATACGCCATCAACGGCGATACCTGCCGCCTGCTCGACATCCAGGAGTTGCTGTCCGACTCCGGCATCGGCCGTGAGATGCACGTCATCGTCGGTCAGGGCCAGCTCGACGCCGTGCTCCACGCGGGCCCCGAAGACCGGCGCGCGTTCATCGAAGAGGCCGCGGGCGTCCTCAAGCACCGCAAGCGCAAGGAGAAGGCGCTCCGCAAGCTCGACGCCATGCAGGCCAACCTCACCCGCGTCCAGGACCTCGCCACCGAGCTGCGCCGCCAGCTCAAGCCGCTCGGCCGCCAGGCGGAGATCGCCCGCAAGGCCGCCGTCATCCAGGCGGACCTGCGCGACGCGCGGCTGCGCCTGCTGGCCGACGACGTGTGCGTCCTGCGCGAGACGCTGGAGCGCGAGGCGGCCGACGAGGCGGCGATCCTGGGCCGGCGCACCAGGGTGGAGTCCGAGCTGGCCGAGGGCCAGCAGCGAGAGGCCGCCCTGGAGAGCGCCGAGGCCGAGGCCCAGCCCCGGCTGAGCGCCGCCCAGGAGACCTACTTCCGGCTCTCCTCCCTGCGCGAACGCATCACCGGCCTCGAACAACTGGCCGCCGAGCGGCACCGGCACGCGCTCGACGCGGCCGCCATCGAGCGGCGCGGGCGCGACCCGGAGGAGCTCGAACGCGAGGCGGCCGAGGTGCGCGAGCACGAGCTGATCCTCCGCGCGGAGCTGGAGCACGCCCAGGACCTGCTGGAAGAGGCGGTCCAGCGACGCGCCGAGTCCGAGGCCGAGCTGAGCGCCGAGGAGCAGCGGCTCGCGATGGCCTCGCGGGCCGCCGCCGACCGGCGCGAGGGCCTGGCCAAACTGCGCGGCCAGGTCGATTCCGTACGCAGCAGGGCCCGTGCCGCCGAAGACGAGATCGGCCGCCTCACCCGCGCCGTGACGGAGGCCGCCGGACGTGAGCGCCAGGCCCGTGAGGACCTGGAGGCGCGCCGGCTGGAGGAGCCCGCCGTCGACCCGGCGCTGGCCGCGGAGCTGGTCACCGCCCAGTCGCTGGTCGACGAGGCCAAGGCGGCGGCCGACGAGGCGCGCGCCGCGGTCGAGCGGGCCAAGTCCGCCCTCGACGCGCCGCGAGCGGCCCTTCAGTCCGCCAGATCGGGCATCGCCACGGCCCGCGCCACCGACCAGGAGGCGCAGCGGTCCGTGGCCGCCCTGCGGGCCCGCTGCGAGGCCCTGGAGCTCGGCCTGGCCAAGGGCGACGGCGGTGCGGCCCTTCTTGAGACCGACCTGGCCGGGGTGCTCGGTCCGCTGGCGGCGTCGATGCAGGTCACCCCGGGCGCCGAGCCGGCGGTCGCGGCCGTGCTCGGGCCGATCGCCGACGCGATCGCCGTCAGGACGGTGGGCACCGCGATCGGCGCCCTCGAACTGCTCCGCGTCAAGGAGGCGGGCCAGGCGACCCTCCTGGTGGCGGGCTCCGACGGACGGGCCGCTGATCGGCAGGGCGTGGCACCTCTCGATGGGCCGGCCGACGGTCTCGTCGCGGGTTCTGATGGGCGGGCCGCCGATCAGGTGCGCGCGGCCGCGCCTGAGGGGAGTCGTTGGGTCGCCGCGCTGGTGACGGTGCCCGGACACCTCAGGGCCGCCCTCGACCATGTGCTGGCCGGCGTCGTCGTCGTGGACGACCTCGACGCCGCCCGCGCGATCGTGGAGCGCCATCCCGAGCTGCGGGCCGTGACCAGAGGCGGCGACCTCGTCGGCGCCCATCTGGCCAGCGGCGGCTCCGAGGGCGGCACCTCCGTGCTGCAGGTGCGGGCGGCGCTCGACGACGCCGTCGCGGACCTGGAGGAGGCCGAGGGCAGGGCCGAGGAGACCGCCGCCGCCCAAGAGGAGGCCGCGGCAGCCGAGCAGGCCGCGCAGCTGGCCCTGGAGTCGGCTCAGAGCCAGGTCAACGAGGCGCAGACCGCCGCGGGCACCGCCCAGGCCGGGGTCAACGCCGCCCAGGGCGCGCTCGACCAGGTCAGAGCCAGGCAGCGGGAGGCCGACCAGCGCAACGCCGCGGCGGCCAAGCGGCTGGCCCAGCTCGAAGCCGCCGCCGACGCCGCGCGGGCCGAGGCCCAGCGCCTCGCCAAGAACGTCACGACCGCTGAGGAGTCCCGCGCCGAAGGGCTGGAGGAGCTGGCCGAGCTGGAGATCCGGCTGGCCGAGGCCGAATACGCGCAGGAGCTGGAGACCGAGCCGACCACCGACCTCCGCGACGAGCTGGCCGGCACCTGCCAGGTCGCCAGGCAGCGCGAGATGGAGACCCGCCTGCAGGTCCGCACCGCGGAGGAGCGGGTCAAGGGCATCGAGGGCCGGGCCGACGGCCTGATCAGGGCAGCCCAGCGCGAGCGCCACGAACGCGCCGAGGCCGCCGCTCAGCGGGCCAGGCGCAGGCGGCAGGCCGCGGTGGCCGAGGCCGTGAGCAATGGCGCCAAGCAGGTGCTCAAGGTCCTGGGGACGTCCATCCAGCTCGCCGCCCGCGAACGCGACGAGGCCGACCTGGCCCGTGTCGCGATCGACGCCGAGCTCAAGCAGGTCCGCCTGCACGTACGCGAGCTGGGCCAGGAGCTCGACAAGCTGGTCAACCGGGTCCACGGCAGCGCGGTCGCCCGCACCGAGCAGCGGCTCCGCCTCGAACAGCTCCAGCAGCGCGCCCTGGAGGAGTTCGGCGTCGAGCCCGAGTCACTGATCTCCGAGTACGGCCCGGCGGCCCCGGTTCCCGGCGACCCGCCCGTCCCCTACGTACGCGAGGAGCAGGAGAAGCGGGCCAAGATCGCCGAGAGGCAGATGAACCAGCTCGGCAAGGTCAACCCGCTCGCCCTGGAGGAGTTCGCGGCGCTGGAGGAGCGGCACGCCTTCCTCAACTCGCAGCTCGAAGACCTCAAGAAGACCCGGCGCGACCTGCTGCTGGTGGTCAAGGAGGTCGACGACCGGGTGGAGCAGATGTTCTCCTCCGCCTACGAGGACGTGGCGCGCGAGTTCGAGCAGATCTTCACCAGAGTGTTCCCCGGTGGCGACGGCCGCCTGGTGCTGACCGAGCCCGGCGACATGCTGACCACCGGCATCGAGGTCGAGGCCCGGCCGCCCGGCAAGAAGGTCAAGCGGCTGTCGCTGCTGTCGGGCGGGGAGCGGTCGCTGACCGCGGTGGCGTTCCTGATCTCCATCTTCAAGGCGCGGCCCTCCCCGTTCTACGTGATGGACGAGGTGGAGGCGGCCCTCGACGACACCAACACGCAGCGGCTGCTGCGGCTCTTCGAAGAGCTGCGGCAGAGCTCCCAGCTGATCGTCATCACCCACAACAAGCGGACGATGGAGATCGCCGACGCCCTCTACGGCGTGTCGATGCGCGGCGACGGCGTCACCCAGGTGGTCAGCCAGCGGCTCCGGGAGCGCGAGTCCGCCTGACGTCGGCCCGGCCCCAATCGTCTAGGTCCCGATCGGTCCGGTGCTGATCGTCTGGGTCCCGATCGGTCCGGTCCGCGCGGCGCGGGTCAGCAGCATGCCGGTCCATCTGGAAAACTGACCTGTTGTGGATGGTTACCTCGGCGTCATCGTGATCGTGGTCGTCGTCGCCTTGCTGGCGGCCGGCGGCCTTTTCCTGCTCTTCAGGCCCGGTGGCAAGGGCGCGCCGCCGGTTGAACCGCCCAAGACGCCCCAGGCGCCCACGCTCCCCGAGCAGCGTCCGGCGCCCAGCGCGGAGGAGGGTGAGGGGGGAGGGGCGACCACCACGCTCCCGCCGCCCGCGCAACCCACCGTCGTCACGCCCGAGATCGAGGTGCCGCCGCCGTCCGCCGGCCGGATGGTGCGGCTGCGCTCCCGGCTGGCCCGCTCGCAGAGCACGCTCGGGCGCGGTCTGCTGGAGCTGCTGTCCCGCGACCGCCTCGACGACGAGGTCTGGGACGAGATCGAGGAGAGCCTGATCACCGCCGACGTCGGCGTGGCGCCGACGCGCGTCATGGTCGAGGAGCTGCGCACCAAGGTCAAGGTGCTCGGCAGCCGCACCCCCGAGGAGGTGCGCAAGCTGCTGCGCGAGCAACTGCTCGCCCAGATCAACCCCGAGCTGGACCGTACGCTGCACATCCAGAAGCACGGTGAGCGGCCCGCCGTCGTGCTCGTCGTCGGCGTCAACGGCACCGGTAAGACCACCACCACGGGCAAGCTGGCCCGCGCGCTGATCGGCGACGGCAAGAAGGTCGTGCTCGGCGCGGCGGACACGTTCCGGGCCGCCGCCGCCGACCAGCTTCAGACGTGGGGCGACCGGGTCGGCGCCGACGTCGTACGCGGGCCCGAGGGCGGCGATCCCGCCTCTGTCGCCTTCGACGCCACGGCCAAGGGCATCGAGGAGAAGGTCGACGTCGTCATCGTCGACACCGCCGGTCGCCTGCACACCAAGACCGGCCTCATGGACGAACTGGGCAAGGTCAAGCGGGTCATCGAGAAGAAGGCCACGGTCGACGAGGTGCTCCTCGTCCTCGACGCCACCACCGGCCAGAACGGGATGCGGCAGGCCCAGGTGTTCGCCGAGGTCGTCAACATCACCGGCATCGCGCTGACCAAGCTCGACGGCACGGCCAAGGGCGGCATCGTCATCTCGGTCCAGCGGGAGCTGGGGGTTCCGGTCAAGCTGGCGGGGCTCGGCGAGGGTCCCGACGACCTGGCGCCCTTCGATCCCGAGGTGTTCGTGGACGCCATTCTCGGCGATGACAATTCCAAGTAGATCGCGGGCGCCGGCGCGCTCGGCCGAACCGTCGCCGGGCCGTCAGCGGTGCGTGCCGATGGGGATGACGAGTGGCGTGCCCGCCACCGGGTCGGTGATGATCTTGGCGTCCAGTTCGAACACCTCCCGCAGCAGCTCCTCCGTCAGCACCTCGTGCGGGTCGCCCGCGGCCACCACCCGGCCCTCCCGCATGGCCACCAGCCGGTCGGTGTAGCGGGCCGCCAGGTTGAGGTCGTGCAGGACCATGACGATGGTCCGGCCCCCCGCCCCGTGCAGGTGCCGTACCAGCTCCAGGACCTCCACCTGGTGCGCCAGGTCCAGGAACGTGGTCGGCTCGTCGAGCAGCAGCAGGTCGGTGCCCTGGGCCAGCGCCATGGAGATCCAGGCCCGCTGCCGTTGCCCGCCGGAGAGCTCGTCCAGGGGGCGTTCGGCGAGGTCCGCCAGGCCGGTCATGGCCAGCGCCTCGTCCACAGCCGACTCGTCGTCCGACGACCACTGCCGATACCAGGTCTGGTGCGGGTGTCTGCCCCTGGCGACCAGGTCGGCGACCGTCAGCCCTTCCGGCGCGGTGGGCGCCTGCGGCAGCACGCCGAGGATCTTGGCCACCTCGCGGGTAGGGGTACGGTCGATGCGCTTGCCGTCGAGCAGCACCTCGCCGCCCTGCGGCCGGAGCAGTCGGCCGAGCGCGCGCAGCAGGGTGGATTTGCCGCAGCCGTTGGGGCCGATGATCGTGGTGACCGTGCCCGCCTCGATGCCGAGGTCGAGCCCATCGACGATGGTGCGATCGCCGTACCCGAGCTTGACGTCGACGGCCTGGAGCCTCATTTGCGCGCCTTCCAGATCAAGTGGATCAGGTACGGGGCGCCGAGGACCGCGGTCACGACGCCGACGGGCAGTTCGATCGGGGAGAAGGCGGTACGCGCGATCAGGTCGGCGGCGGCGGTCAGCACGGCGCCGACCACCGCCGACGACAACAGCGGCGGCTGGCCGTAGCGGGTCAGCCGGAGCGCGACCTGCGGCGCGGCCAGCGCGACGAACGCGATCGGGCCCGCCGAGGCCGTGGCGACGGCGGCGAGGAGCACCGCGGCGAGGATCATCAGCGCGCGCGCCGGGTTCATCCGCAGGCCGAGTGCGGTGACCGTGTCGTCGCCGAAGCGCAGCGCGTCCAGCGAGCGGGTGCCGAGCAGGGTCAGCGGCACGAGTACGGCCAGCGCGAGCGCCACGGGCACCACGTGCTCCCAGCCTCGCCCGTTGAGTGAGCCGCTGATCCAGACCATGGCTCTGCCGGTGTCGTTCACGTCGCCGACGGTCAGCAGCCAGTACTTGACGTTGGTGAACACCGCGGCCACGCCGATGCCGACCAGGACCAGCCGGTAGCCGTCGAGTCCGCGCCGCCAGGCCAGCGCGTACACGATCACGGCTCCCGTCAGGCCGCCGAGCAGGGCCAGGAGGGGGATGCCGAGGGTCGAGAGCAGCCCGCTGACCCCGCCGTACGCGCTGCCGCTGGCCACCACCCCGGCCACGACCGTGACGGAGGCGCCGGTGGTGACGCCGAGGATCTCGGGGCTGGCCAGCGGGTTGCGCGCGATGGACTGGATGATCGCGCCGGACAGCGCCAGCGCCGCGCCCACCAGGGCGCCGGTCAGCGCGCGCGGCAGGCGGAGCTCCATGATCACGAAGTGGTCGGCGCTGTTGACGTCGAACGTGCCGCCCAGCACCTGGGACAGGCTCATCGGGATGTCGCCGATGCGCATGTTCAGGGCCATGAGCAGGCCGAGGAGCGCCAGACCGCCGAGCGTGACGGCGACGCCGCGCGGCCGTACCCGCCAGGACAGACCCGCCACCCGCAGCGGGATCGTCGTCGTCACAGCCGCACCGGCTTCCTGCGGCGGACCAGGACGACGAAGAAGGGGGCGCCGAGCAGCGCGAGCACCACGCCGACCTCCAGTTCGCCCGGCGGGGCGACGACGCGGCCGATCACGTCGGCGAGCAGCAGCAGCGCGGCGCCCACCAGCCCGGAGTACGGCAGCAGCCACCGATGGTCGGTGCCGGACAGCGGGCGGACCAGGTGCGGCACGATCAGCCCGACGAACGCCAGCGACCCGCAGGCGGCCACCGAGGCGCCGGTGAGCAGGGTGACGGCGGCGACGCCGACGGTGCGGGTGAGGGCGATGTTCTGGCCGAGGCCGCGCGCCACGTCCTCGCCGAGGGCCAGCGCGTTCAGTCCCGGGGCGTTGACCATCGCCAGCACCAGGCCGGCCAGGATGAACGGCAGCACCTGCCAGACCACCTCGGAGCCCCGGGCGGCGATGGAGCCGGCCTGCCAGAACCTGAACACGTCCATCGCCTGCTCGTCCAGGAGCACGATGGCCGAGGTCAGCGCATACAGGAAGGCGCTCACAGCGGTGCCCGCCAGGGCGAGCGTGACCGGCGTCGGGCCGCCGCGCCCGCCGACCATGCCGAGCGCGAACACGCCGACGCTGGCGATCAGGGCGCCGGCCAGGCCGAACCAGATGTAGGCGAGCAGGCTGGAGGCGCCCAGCAGGATGATCGAGGCGACCATCGCGAACGCCGCCCCCTGCGTCACGCCGAGCAGCCCGGGGTCGGCGAGCGGGTTGCGGGTGTGGCCCTGCATGAGCGCGCCCGCGACGCCCAGCGCTAACCCGGCCAGTACGCCGAGCACGGTCCTGGGGACGCGCAGCGAGCGGATGACGATGTCGTTCTCGGTGCCGGTCGGGGCGGTGAACGCGTGCCAGGCGTCGGCCGGAGGCACGGACTTGGCGCCGATCGTGATGCTCAGCACCACGCCGATCACGACGGCCCCGAGCAGGACCAGGAGAACGGTGAGCCGCCGATGCTGAACGCCGCGCGGGCGCGGCGTCACAGCCGTAACGGTCACGCGATCCCTCCGTGTTTATTGCCGCACTCCGTGCGGCGGGCTCGGTCGCCCAATGCCGCCGCCTTCCCCCGTCGCTCTGGTCGCTACGCTCCGTGCTTATTTGCCGCACTTTGTGCGGCGGGCTCGGTCGCCCAATGCCGCCGCCTTCCCCCGTCGCTCTGGTCGCTACGCTCCCGGCGCTCCTCCTCCAGGCGACGGCGCTCCCTCGCCGGCTCCTCCTCCAGACGACGGCGCTCCCTCGCAATATTTGCCCGACCTTGGTGAAGTATGCCAGGTTAGGCAGGGCTAACCTTAATTAGGGTTGCCTAACGTTTGCTGGGAAAGGGATCAGATGAGGCCGTTGCGCGCTCTGGTGGGGGCCGTACTTGTGGGGGCGCTCGCCGCCTGTGGTTCTTCGACTCCGGCCGGGCAGAAGCCGGCGCAGCCGTTCCGTGTCGTCAAGCACGCGATGGGCGAGACCGAGATCCCGGCGCGGCCCAAGCGTGTGGTGGCTCTGGACCAGAGCTTCGTCGACGCGGTGCTGACGCTGCGGACGCCGGTGATCGGCTACACCACCTACCGGTCCATCGACACGAAGCTACCTGATTACCTGGGCTCCGTCGCCGCCGAGTACGGCAAGGAGGCCACCCCGGTCGGCACCCTGGAGCAGCCCAGCCTGGAGAAGATCATCGCGCTCAAGCCCGACCTGATCGTCTCGGCCAAGGTCCGCCACGCGGCTCTCTACGAGAAGCTGTCCAAGATCGCCCCGACCGTCTTCAGTGAGACCACCGGCGCCATCTGGAAGGACAACCTCCGGCTCATGGGACAGGCCCTGGGCCAGGAGCAGCTTGCCGACGCGACGATCAAGTCGTACGAGGAGCGGGCCGCGAAGATCGGCACCGAGATCAAGGACAAGGACGGGAGGCTGCCGACCATCTCCATCGTCAGGTTCGCCGGGGAGCCGACGACGCGGCTGTACGTCGAGAACTCCTACTCGGGGGTCGTGATGAAGGACATCGGCTTCCCGCGCCCGGAGGGCCAGCCCACCAAGCAGGACGCGATCGTGGTGGACGTGAGCCAGGAGCGCATCGGGGACCTGGACGCGGACCACCTCTTTGTCGCGACATATCCGGATCCGTCGTCTGATGGGCCCAAGGAGAAGTTCGTGGGCAACCCACTGTGGGGGAAACTCAAGGGCGAGAAGCACGAGGTCAGCGACCTGACCTGGATGAGCGCGGTCGGCATCCAGGGGGCCCACGCGATCCTCGATGACGTGGCGAAGCTCTTCGCCGTCGATCCGGCCAGGACAACCACTTCCTGACCGGCCACGACCACTTGCTGACCGGCCACGACCGCTTCCTGGCCGGCCACGACTACTTGCTGGCCGGCCACAACCGCTTCCTGGCCGGCCACACCACTCCCGGAGAGGTCGGCGCGCCTTCCTGAGAGGTCAGCTCGCCGTCAGGAACGTACGCAGGTCTGCCAGGTGGGGTGCGAGGTCCAGGCCCTGGGCGGTGAGCCAGTCCCGGTCGCAGTAGGTGCCCCGGTAGCGCTCGCCCCCGTCGCAGATCAGGGTGACGATGCTGCCCTGGGTGCCGGTCCGGCGCATCTCGCGGATCAGGTCCACGCAGGCGGCCACGTTCGTGCCGGTGGAGCCGCCCACGTCGCGGCCCGTCACCTCGTGGACCCAGTGCATGGCGGCGATCGACCGGGCGTCCGGAACGGTGATCATGCGGTCGATGACCATCGGCTGGAACGAGGGCTCCACCCTCGGCCGGCCGATACCCTCGATGCGGGAGCCCCGGGCGGTGACGGACGTGTCGCCCGACACCCAGCTCGGATAGAAGGCGGAGCCCTCCGGGTCGGCCACCGCGAGGCGCGTGGGGTGGCGGCGGTAACGGATGTAGCGGCCGATGGTCGACGAGGTGCCACCCGTGCCCGCGCCCACCACGATCCAGGTGGGCTCCGGGTGGGGCTCCATGGACATCTGCGCGTAGATCGACTCGGCGATGTTGTTGTTGCCCCGCCAGTCCGTGGCCCGCTCGGCGTAGGTGAACTGGTCCATGAAGTGGCCGTTCGTCTCGGCCGCCAGGCGGTGGGACTCGTCATAGATGGTGCCGGGATCGTCGACCAGGTGGCACTTGCCGCCGTAGAACTCGATCAGCGCGATCTTCTCCGGTGACGTGGAGGCGGGCATCACCGCGATGAAGGCCAGACCGAGGAGCCGGGCGAAATATGCCTCGCTGACCGCCGTCGAGCCGCTCGACGCCTCCACGACCGTGGTGGCCGGCCCGATCCAGCCGTTGGCCAGGCCGTACAGGAAGAGAGATCGAGCAAGTCGATGTTTGAGTGAACCAGTGGGGTGGACTGACTCGTCTTTCAAGTAGAGGTTTACCCCCCAGTGCGGGGGAAGCGGAAAGACATGGAGGTGCGTATCACAGCTCCGGTTGGCGTCGGCTTCTACTTTACGAATCGCCTCCGTCACCCACAGTCGCGCCTCGATGTCATGCCGATCCACGAAATCCATGTCTATACGCTATCCCATGTGACCCTTGCCACATTAAGTGCGGAATTGGGGGTATAGTGTTATGCTAATGAGACTGGTCCCGCCGTGGACGTGATGACGCACGCCGCGAGCAGGTGGACCTTTAACCTCTCTGACCTGGCGGAACCGTTAACGCGGCCCTTACGTGCCGATTGCGAAACTGGTACCGAGGCCAGCGGCTTGGCCGAGATGGGGGATAGCGCAAGGGGGAATGATTTGATCACCATGACCGATGAACAGCGACAAGACTGGTTCGAGCGCGACGTCGTGCCCGTGACGTCGCAGCTGTTCGCCTCCGCCATGCGCCTGACCCGCAACTCCGCCGACGCAGAGGACCTGGTCCAGGAGACCGTGGCCAAGGCGTATACCTCGTACCACCAGTTCCGTGAGGGCACGAACCTCAAGGCCTGGCTGCACCGGATCCTCACCAACAACTTCATCAACGACTATCGCAAGAAGCAGCGCTCGCCCAAGCTGGCCGCCGCCGAGGAGATCGAGGACTGGCAGCTGCACGCCGCCGAGTCCCACAGCTCGACCGGCCTGAAGTCGGCCGAGACCGAGGCGATCGAACGGCTGCCCGACAACGTCGTGATGAACGCGCTGCGCTCCCTGCCGGAGGACTTCCGCGTCGCCGTCTACCTGGCCGACGTCGAGGGGTTCGCCTATAAGGAGATCGCCGAGCGCATGGGCACGCCGATCGGCACGGTCATGTCCCGGCTGCACCGGGGCCGCCGCCAGCTGCGCGGCATGCTGGAGGGCTACGCCCGCGAAGAGGGCGCCCTGCGCGTGCCGGCCCAGAGCGCCGCATAGCCGCCCGATCCCACACCCAGAGCCGCGCCCAGCCGTCCAACCCCATATGGAGCCGTACGCGGAGTGTTCCGTTCTCGGCGCGAAGGTCGACGAAGTCGCAGAGCTGTCGGCTGATCCAGAGCCCGTATCCTCTCGAGGATTCGGGCTCTGGTGGTATATAGCCCGGTAAAGGGTCATCGAGCGCGCCGCCCGGGTCGGCGATCTCGCAGACCATCTCCCTTCCGCTCACCCACACTTGAACGACTCGTGGTCTGGACGAGCCCGATCAGGGCGCACGGCCGAAACGTAGCAAGCGCTTGCAATCCGCGCAACGGCTGAGGACGGCACCGCGCCGGACGGCCGAATCGACGCGCCAAGCGACTGCGGAAACCCATACGAGCCGCGTCGGGCGACTTGGCGTGCCGAGCGAAGCGCCGCGTCAGGCGACCGCGATGAGCGCCACCGCGCCGAGCGCGCACGCGACGCCCGCCACCTGGATCGCGTGCAGCCGCTCGCCCAGCACCCGCCGGGCCAGTAGCAGCGTGCTCGCCGGATAGAGGGACACCAGCACCGCCACCAGGCTCAGCAGGCCCTGCTGCTTGGCTTCCAGGTACAGCACGTTGGCCAGCATGTCGAGCACGCCCGCCGCGATGATGATGTGCAGCGAGCGGCCGGCCGGCTTCAGCGTGCGCCGCGTCGCCACCGCGAGGGCCACCACCAGCGCCACCGAGGACACTCTGGCCCCCACCAGGGGCCACAGACCGCCGTCGTCGGGAGCCAGGGCGAGCAGGATGAAGAAGCCGCCGAACGCGGCGCCCGCGGCCAGGGCGATGAGCACCGAGCCGATCGAGCCGCTTTTGGTGGCGGAGCGGTCCTGGCTGACCAGGAGTACGGAGCCGAGGGCCAGCACCACCCCGACCAGCGCCACGGGCTCGGGGCGCTCGCCGGTCGCCAGGCCGTACATGACGGGGAGTCCGGCCGACGTGACCGCGGTCGTGGGCGCCACCACCGACATGACGCCGGTGGCGAGTGCCCGGTAGAAGAGCATCAGGCCGGCGGCGCCCGCCACGCCCGCGCCCAGCCCCCAGAGCAGCGCCCCGTCGCTGAACACGCCGGGAAGCAGGGGCAGCAGGAGGAGGATCACGGCCAGGCCGGCGAGCTGCGACAGCGCCACGACCGGGAACACCTGCGATCGGCGGGTGGCCAGGCCGCCGAAGAAGTCGGCCGTGCCGTAGACCACCGCGCAGGCCGTCGCGAGGATCACCGCGAGCATGCTCCACCGTCCAGTTCATCAGAGTGCACTACTAGTACAATGCATTAGAGTACAACACAGTGCAAATCACCTTCACTACACTGCACCGTATGGAGGATCCGGAGACGATCACACAGGCCATCGCCAACAACGTGCGCGCCCAGCGCGCGCACCGCGGGCTCACGCTCGACGCGCTGGCCGCCAGGTCGGGAGTGAGCAGAGGCATGCTGGTCCAGGTCGAGCAGGCCCGGACCAACCCCAGCGTCTCCACGCTCACCCGGATCGCCTCCGCACTGGGCGTGACCGTGGCCAGGCTGGTGGAGGTCTCCGACGTGCCGGTGGTGCGGATCGTCGAGAAGGCCGACGTGGTCACGTTCGACCAGGGCGAGGTGCAGGCGAAGCTGCTGGTCGGCGCCGATACGCCGATGATCCTGGAGCTGTGGGACTGGCGGCTGGCGCCCGGCCGGCACCACGACGGTGACGCCCACCCGCCGGGCACCCGCGAGATGCTGACGGTTCTGGCGGGCGAGCTGACGCTCACGGTGTACGGCAGGAGCCACGTGGTCAAGGCCGACTCCGCCGTGCTCTTCACCGCCGACAGGCCCCATCGCTACGCCAACCAGGGATCCGAGGAGCTCCGGCTGGTGATGGTGGTCGCCGAGCCCAGAGAGGCGCCTGACCAATGAGGGCGGCCGGCCGATTGAGGGCGGCTGACCGATTGAGGGCGGCTGACCAAATAACGTCGAACAGCCTCCAGATCACCTTCTGGAGTTTGATGATTACAGCATGTCCTTGACGGCTGATGCCGGATGGTGGGTACATCCGGGTGTGTGCGACGAAACGTCAGCTGGGGGTGGCGCGTGACCGAAGGGCGCACGGCGACGGAGAAGCTCTACGCGGAGCTGCACGGTCTCGGTGTCACCAGCGCCTACGAGGTGGGCGACGACGCCACCGTCTCGGTCTGGATCGGCCTGGTCGTGCATTACAGGGACGGGTTTTACCGCTGGCAGGAAGGGCCCGTGAAACGTCGGCATTTGGGTACGGATCCGGTTGGATGTGCCATACGAGTGGCGCGTCGATACACCGAACTGCGGGCCGATATCCCACTCTGGTGGGAGGACCTGGCCAAGGAGTTGCGGGGTAACCCGGTACAGGAATATCCGTAAACCCCGCAGACGCTCTCGGAGGGCGCCATGCGGGTCTGGGCGATATCCCTGGCATTGCTGGTCGCGGTGGCCGGATGCGGGCCCCGGCCGATGATCCAACCCCAGCTGACCCGCCCACAGGCGCCCATCGACCCGAAAAAGCTGGCCAGGCGGCTCGAGGCCATGCAGCCCGGCTGGCCGACGGCCCGCAGGATCGACTGCAGGCATCTGAAGTGCGTCGCGCTCACCTTCGACGACGGGCCCGGCGACTACACCGGCAAGCTGCTGGACCTGCTGAGCGCCCGGAAGGTCAGGGCCACGTTCTTCGTCGTCGGGCAGATGGTCGCCGCGCGCGGGGGCGCCCAGCTCGTACGCCGCATCGTGGCCGAGGGGCACGAGCTCGGCAACCACACGTGGAACCATCCACCGCTCACCGGGTTGACGGACCAGGGGCTGCGCTTCCAGCTGAAGCACACGAACGACCTGGTGGAGCGGGTGACCGGGGTCCGGATGCGGGTGATGCGCCCGCCGTACGGTGCGACGAACCGCCGGGTGGCCGCCGAGGCGCGGCGCCTGGGGCTGGCGCAGATCCTGTGGAGCGTCGATACCCTGGACTGGCAGGACCGGGTGCCCGCCCTCGTGGCCAGGCGCGCGGGCAGGTCGGCGGTGGGGTCGATCGTGCTGATGCACGACATCCACCGCAGCACCGTCCAGGCGGTCCCCGCCCTGCTCGACCTGCTGGCGAAGAAGGGCTGCACGCCGGTGACCATCTCGGAGTTGTACGGCAGGACGCCGGCGCCGGGCCGGATGTACACCGCCCGGATGTACAAAGCCCGATGAGCCGTGCGGCGCGTCAAACCGTCGGCGGGCCGTGGCACTCTTGACCCATGGGTTTCACCGGTTTCCCCGACGAGGCGTTCGTGTTCTACGAGGGCCTTGAGGCGGACAACAGCAAGACATATTTCACCCGCCACAAGCACTTCTACGAGGACGCGGTGCGCGCGCCGATGCTCGCCCTCACCGAGGAGCTGGCGGCGGAGTTCGGCCAGGCCCAGCTGTTCCGCCCCTACCGTGATGTCCGCTTCGCCAAGGACAAGTCACCGTACAAGACCCATCAGGGCGCCTTCGTCGACCTCACGCCCGGCATCGGCCTCTACGTCCAGGTAGGCGCCGACGGACTCTTCGCGGCGGGCGGCTGCTACACCCAGGCGTCCGACCAGGTGGCCCGCTACCGCGCCGCGGTAGACGAGGACCTGACGGGCAAGCCGCTGGCGGACATGGTGACGGCCTTGCGGGCCGGGGGCTACGTCGTCGGCGGCGACCGGCTCAAGACCCGTCCCCGTGGCATCGCGGAGGACCATCCCCGCCTCGACCTGCTGCGCCACAGGTCCCTGCACGCGGGCCGCCAGTGGGAGCCCGAGCCGTGGGTCCACACCGCCGAGGTCCTCGACCGGGTCCGCGACACCTGGCGGGCCTTCGGGCCGCTGGTGGACTGGATGTGCGCCCATGTACGGGCCAGCGAGTTGCCGCGCCGCTGACCATGGGAGGTCAACAGATCGTGACGGCGCGCGGGGATGGCGCGGCGACGACGGTCACCGCCGAGACGGGCGACCGGACGCGCCGCGACCGCGTCACGCTGGCGGCGATCACCGCCACGGCGGCCGCCCTCTACACCACTCTCTCCCTCACCAAGCTGGCGAACTTCAAGGCCGGCGCCTACGACCTGGTGATCTTCGACCAGGCCGTGCGCTCCTACTCCCAGTTCCGCCTGCCGATAGCCATCGTCAAGGGCGTCCACAACGGCTTCGGCCCGGATTTCTCCACCCTCGGCGATCACTGGTCGCCCATCCTCGCCCTCCTGGCCCCGCTCTACTGGCTGTTCGACGGCCCGGCCACGCTGCTGGTCGCCCAGGCGGTGCTGATGGCCGCGGCGGCGGTCCCGCTGTGGGTGTTCACGCGGCGGGCGCTGGGGCCGGGCGCCGCGCATCTCGTCGCCATGGCCTACACGCTCTCGTGGCCCGTGGTGGAGACCGTGGCGTTCGACTTCCACGAGGCGGCGTTCGCGCCGCTGCTCACCGCCGTGCTGCTCGAACGCCATCAGGCCGGCAAACGCCTCGCCGTGGTGACGGCCGCCCTGGCGCTGCTGTGCGTCAAGGAGGACATGGGGCTGCTGGTCGCCGGGTTCGGGCTGGTCCTGCTCACCCAGCGCGGCCGGCGGGTCCTGGGCGGCGCGTTCGTGGCCGGCGGGGCGGCCTACACGTGGCTGGCGTCGCAGGTGCTCATCCCGCTGTTCGGCGGCCGGTCCGACTACTACTGGGCGTACGGCGCGCTGGGGCCGGACATGCGGGGCGTCGCGCGCACCGCCCTGACCGATCCGCTCACGGTGCTGGCCCAGCTCGGCAGCCCGCCGGTCAAGCTCGTCACGCTGGCCCTGCTGCTCGGTGTCACGCTGCTGGTGGCGCCGCTGTCGCCGCTGCTGGTCATGGCGGTGCCGCTGCTGGCCGAGCGGATGCTGGCCAGCTCATTCCCCAACTGGTGGGTGGCCGGCTACCACTACAACGCCTTCGTCGTGGTGGTGGTCTTCGCGGCCGGAGTGGACGGCGTCCGGCGCCTGCGCGCCCGCCACGCGGCCGGAGGGGACCCAGCGACGCGAATCGAGGCTCCGGGGCCGGCAGGCGGAAACCCGGTGACGCGGATCTCGGCCCTCGGGGATCGGGTGACGCGGGTCTGGGCCCTGGGGGTGGCCGGGTTCGCGCTGGTCTCCGTGCCGTTCTTCTCCCTGGCCGGTCTGGCCGACCCCGGCTCCTACCGGCACGACGCCCGCGAGCGGGCCGCGGCCGCCGCCGTCGCCGTGGTGCCCGACGGGGTGCTCGTGGAGGCCGCCAACAACCTGGCGCCGGCCCTGTCGGGACGGAGCAGGGTGCTGCTGTGGGACCGCACGCGGCGCGGGGCGCCGTGGGTCGTGGCCGACGTGGGGCGCAAGACCTTCCCGTTCGTGGACGTGGCCGAGCAGCGCGAGCGCGTACGGCTCCTGCTCGCCAGTGGCTACGAGGTGCGCTTCTCCCAGGACGGCTACGTGGTCCTGGCGGCTACGGCCCGGCCGAGGACACCTGGTCCCCCTTGAGGATGCGGTCCACGGTCTGGCCCGCCGCCGACGTCGCCGCCGTGGTGCCCGCCGCGATGACGACGGCCAGCAGCGGCGTGGCCAGGCTGCGTACGCTGCGTACGTTGCGCACCCGCGCCCACGGCTCCCCGGCCAGGTGCATGACCCGCCACTCCCAGTACAACCCGAGCCCGATGCAGACCAGCGCCACCTCGCCCACCACGATGGCCACCACCTGCACCTTGACCGCCATCCCGATGTCCGGCTCGAACAGCGTGGGCAGGTACGCCGACAGCTCCGTGACCAACGCCGCCGCCATCAGGTGGAGCGCCTTGGTCATCGGCTGGGTGCCCCGGATGCGCGGATAGAAGTAGCCGAACACGAAACCGAAGGCGGGCAGCGTCAGCAGGTAGCGGGAGTCGAACACGAAGCTGCTCAGGTCGGCTCCCGTCGGCCAGCCGAACACGAGCACGAAGGGCAGGCTCAGCAGCAGGCTGATCACGAACGCGTACACGCCGTTGTGCCACGGTGTGCAGCCGGCGGCGGTGGCCAGGGCCGTCTCGGGGTGCCGCCCGTGCTCGTCCAGCGCGGCCTCCAGCTCGTGGCGCCGCGTGTCGAACTCGGTCATCGTCAGCTCGCCGGCGCCCAGCTTGCCCCGGCCGATGCGATAGAGCTCCTGCTCGGAGATGAGCAGGAGCCGCTTGTGCAGGGCGGCCCTGACCAGTTGCCGGTGCTCCTCGGCGGTGGTCGGCTCGACGACGGCCGGGTGGGGGCGTACGAGCAGCCAGCGGGCCGTCACCCAGGCGGCGATCGAGGTGATCGTCAGCTGCGGCAGCGCCACGTTGACGTCGGTCAGCGTGGTGCTGCCCCTGGGGGTGAGGTAGAGCACCATCAGGCAGGCGATCACCGTGGGGTGCGTCGCCGGGTGGTCGAGCGCGGCCAGCGAGCCGCCGAGGCGCCGGAGCCGGAGCACCAGCAGCGCGAACGCCAGCAGCAGTAATCCGAGTACCCCGCGTACGAGCGGGTCGAGCGGCAGGATGCCGATCTTCGGCATGTTCGACACGTCCGCGCCGCCGAAGGGCAGGTTCCACGACCCGCTGTCCAGCCACTCCGTCGGCCAGCCCTGCACCAGCAGGCTCACCAGAACGGCGCCCACGACCGCGGTGCGGGTCCACATCTTGGTGGCCACGGCGATGGCGGCGACCGGGATCACCGCCCAGCTGAGGGCCAGCACCAGCCGGATGCTGTCCGGCGGATACACCCCGGTCAGCAGCGCCCGGCCCCACAGGGCGAGCGCCAGCAGGCCGATCGCCGCCTCGGCCGCCAGCACCGCCAGCCGGACGATCACCACGCGGACCCCCAGGTCCACGCTGAACACCACCGCCGCCGCGGCGGCCGTCACGGCCGCGACCACGGAGCCGATCAGCAGCGTCTGGGCGGGCAACTGCTCGTGCAGCCACGACCAGGACAGCATGCCGAGGCCGACGAGGCAGGCGAGCCCGGTGACCACGAGCATGTCGCGGGTGGTCCACGGCGGGCTGGTCGGCAGGGCCCGGCTCGCGTGCCGCGCCGTGAGCGCCGGCAGCGCGAGGAACAGGGCCACGTACGCCAAGGGCCGCCAGTCCGGCGCCAGGAGCGGGAGCAGCACCAGGGGTGTGACCAGGGCGATCCCCAGGAGGAGCTCGCGGTTGGGCGGCCGGTTCCACCAGGCCAGGCCGAGCGAGCGCGCCAGGAAGGCGGCCAGCGCGATCGCGGTGAGCACGCCGAGCCCGGCCGTCCACGAGAAGTCGTTCGTCTCCTCCGCGTCCGGGAAGCCGTAGGAGTCCTGGGCCAGCGTCACCTTCACCAGGTACGACCCGACGGTGAACCGCAGGCGCTCCGGCTCCTCCCGCTCGGGATCGAGCCCTTCGGCCTGCAGCACGGTCCACTCGCCCGGCAGCAGGCTGATCGTCCGCTGGCTCACGATGAGCGGCTTGGCGCTGGGGGCGTTGAAGTCGAACGTCATCAGCTCGCTGGGCCTGAACTGCCGCAGCAACGTCACCTGGAACTCGGCCGTGGTCAGCCCGGCGGCGGACGTGGTGAGGATCGGCGCCGGCCGCGTGGTCGGGGCCAGCACGGTGCCACCCACCTTGACGGCCCCGAACCCGTCGTCGGTGAACCGCCGGATGCCGGCGGGGAAGCTGCCGCCCTGCCGCAGCGTCTCGACCAGCGGGTCGGCCCGGTTCATGAGCAGCCGGTGCTTGATGGTCACCTTCACCTGGCGCTGCCGCTCGTCGAGCCGTCCCGCGGGCACGGCGCGCAGGTCACCTGGGCCGGCCCTGGTCACCAGGACCTCGGTCGTCGCCTGCCGGGCGAGTTTCACCCGCGGGTCGCCCCGGCCGTCCAGCTCCCATGGTTCGGGCACGACGGGACTCGCGGACCGCGTGGACAGCGGCACGGGCCTGGCCGCCACCGTGCACCAGACGATCGCTCCCGCCGAGACCATCGCGAGCCCGAACGCGATGAACATCCGGAGCTTCCCCACAGAGTGGATGATTCACTCGTGGAGGCAGTTGTTCTCGCCACTCCGGTCACGGTGTGGTCACACCTGACTTCTACCGAATGTCAGGAAGAAGTCAGGTGTGGTCGGTGAGCCTGAGTCAGGCGCGCTTGGCGCGAGCCACGGAGCGGCCCCGCGTGGAGGCGTCGAGGACCACCTTGCGGATGCGCACGTGGTCAGGGGTGATCTCCACGCACTCGTCCTCGCGGATGAACTCCAGCGCCTGCTCCAGCGACAGGTTGCGCGGCGGGATCACCTTCTCGGTCTCCTCGCTGGTGGAGGAGCGCATGTTGGTGAGCTTCTTCTCCTTGGTGATGTTGACGTCCATGTCGTCGGACCGGGAGTTCTCGCCGACGATCATGCCCTCGTAGACCTCGGTGGTCGGCGACACGAACAGCGTGCCGCGCTCCTGCAGGTTGAGCATGGCGAAAGGGGTCACGGGACCGGAGCGGTCGGCCACCAGGGAGCCGTTGTTGCGGGTGCGCAGCTCGCCGAACCACGGCTCGTAGGAGTCGAAGACGTGGTGCACCAGGCCGGTGCCGCGCGTCTCGGTCAGGAACTCGGTGCGGAAGCCGATCAGGCCGCGCGCCGGCACCACGAACTCCATCCGGATCCAGCCGGTGCCGTGGTTGGTCATGTGCTCCATGCGGCCCTTGCGGACGGCCAGCAGCTGCGTGATCGCGCCCAGGTATTCCTCCGGGCAGTCGACCGTGAGGCGCTCGACCGGCTCGTGCACCTTGCCGTCGATGGTCTTGGTGACCACCTGCGGCTTGCCGACGGTCAGCTCGTAGCCCTCGCGGCGCATCTGCTCGACCAGGATGGCCAGCGCCAGCTCACCACGGCCCTGCACCTCCCAGGCGTCGGGCCGGTCGGTGGGAAGCACGCGCAGCGACACGTTGCCGACGAGCTCCTTCTCCAGACGGTCCTTGACCATGCGGGCGGTGACCTTCGAGCCCTTGGACTTGCCGACCAGCGGCGAGGTGTTGGTGCCGATGGTCATCGAGATGGCGGGCTCGTCGACCGTGATGAGGGGCAGCGGGCGCGGGTCCTCGGGGTCGGCCAGCGTCTCGCCGATCATGATCTCGGGGATGCCGGCGATCGCGATGATGTCGCCGGGACCGGCCTCCTCGGCCGGCTTGCGCTCCAGGGCCTCGGTCATGAGCAGCTCGGTGATCTTGACCCGCTGGATCGTGCCGTCGGTACGGCACCAGGCCACCTGCTGGCCCTTGCGCAGCACACCCTGGTGGATCCGGCAGAGCGCGATACGGCCCAGGTAGGAGGAGGCGTCGAGGTTGGTGACGTGGGCCTGCAGCGGCGCGTTGGGGTCGTAGGTGGGCGCCGGGATCGTCGACTTGATGATGTCGAAGAGCGGCTCCAGGTCCTCGGCGTCCGGCATGCCGCCGTCCTCGGGACGGTTCAGGGAGGCGCGGCCCGCCTTGGCCGAGGCGTAGACGATCGGGAAGTCGATCTGCTCCTCGGTCGCGTCGAGGTCCATGAAGAGCTCGTAGACCTCGTCCACGACCTCCTTGATGCGCGCGTCGGGCCGGTCGACCTTGTTGATGCAGAGGATGACCGGCATCTTGGCGCCGAAGGCCTTGCGCAGCACGAAGCGGGTCTGCGGCAGCGGCCCCTCCGACGCGTCGACCAGCAGCACGACACCGTCGACCATCGACAGGCCGCGCTCGACCTCGCCGCCGAAGTCGGCGTGGCCGGGGGTGTCGATGATGTTGAGGGTCATGCCGCCGTGACTTACGGCGGTGTTCTTCGCGAGAATGGTGATGCCCTTCTCGCGCTCGAGGTCGTTGGAGTCCATGACACGGTCGTCGACGTCCTGGTTGGCGCGGAACGCCCCGGACTGCCAGAGCATGGCGTCGACCAGCGTGGTCTTGCCATGGTCGACGTGCGCGATGATCGCGATGTTCCGCAGGTCGTCGCGGCTGTTCAAAGGCATGATGACGTCTCGCTCTGTGATCGTGGGGGCGACCGCGCGAAGTCGCGGCCTTATAAGTCTAGTTGATCCCCTCTGATGGCAGGAGCGGGACGAGATGTCGCCTGGCGTAGGCACGCGCTTCATCGTCGCGGAGCGCCGGACGTACATAGCGGGTTGCACATTTCTACGCATGTCCCGGCCGGGGCCGGATGCCTACATTGGCGGCATGACCTGGACAGAGCTGGTTCTGGGCGCCTCACCCGTACAGGGCGACCAGCCCGCGGTCAGTGACGTCAGAACCGGAGAGGTGCTGTCGTACAACGCGTTCGCGCGGAAGGTCACGCACGCGGCGGCGGGGCTGCGCCGTCACGGTCTCCGCTACGGCGACCGCGTGATCGTCGACATGCCGCTCGGGGTGGGGTTCGCCATCGCCGTCCACTCCGTCGCCTGGTCCGGGGGAGTGGCGGTGCTCGGAGCCTCCGGGACCGCTCGCATGATGATCGCCCAGCGCGGCTACGACCCGCTCGCGGTGGATGTTCAGAAGGTCTTCACCTTCGAGCCGATGCCAGGGGAGCTTCCGTTCAGCGACCTGCTGGGTGAGCGTTCGGTCCAGTTCGGGCCGCTGGCCGGCCCCGCGCTGAGCGTCGGCGGCGAATACGTCTACGACCACGACGAGCTGGCGTCGGACCTGCGCAGCCTGTCGTCGCGGCTGCTGGTCAGCGAGGACGACGTCGTGCTCGCCGCGGTCAGCGATCCGCTCAAGGGGCTGCGGGTGCTCGATCTGGCGTTGATGTCGGGCGCCCACGTGGTCATCGCGCACGAACCGAGCCTGATCGGCTGCCGCGTGCTCGCGCACGTGCACGCGGCCACCCTGGTGATCGCGCCGAATGAGGTGGTCAGACGCCTGCTCGGCGATCCGACGTTGCGCGTTGTGGACGAAAGGGCCATCGTCAGCTCGCTCGGCCGGTGAAAAGTGCGACACTGTGGGAGAGTGTGATCCTTCCGCGACGCAGGGTGACCACAATGTCCGAGCCCCCCAGGCATAATCTTCCGGCCGAGCCCAACAGGTTCGTGGGTCGCGAGCGCGACGTCGACGACCTGTGCGGGCTGCTGGGTGAGACGCGCGTGGTCACGTTGTGCGGGGTCGGCGGCATCGGCAAGACCCGCCTGGCGCTGCGGGTCGCCGCCCGCCTGGTGCCCTCCTACCCGGGCGGCGTGTGGCTGGTGGAGCTGGCCAGGCTCACCCGGGGCGAGCTGATCCTTCAGGAGATCGGCCGGGCCGTCGGCATCCATGAGGAAGGCACCCGCCCGCTGCTCGACACGGTGGCGGCCCGGCTGCGCGACACGCCCGCCCTGCTGCTGCTGGACAACTGCGAGCACCTGGTCGACCAGTGCGCGCAAGTGGCCGCCGAGCTCGTCGCGGCGTGCCGGGGCCTCGGCATCCTGGCCACCAGCCGCGAGCCGCTGCGCATCGCCAGTGAGCTGGTCTGGCGGGTGCCGCCGCTCGACCTGCCCGACGAGCGGCATCCCGACGCCGAGTCCGTGCTGCTCTTCATCGACCGCGCCACCGCCGCGGGCACCCGGCTGAGCCAGGCGAGCCTGGGCGACGTCATACGGCTGTGCCGGGCGCTCGACGGGCTGCCGCTCGCGCTGGAGCTGGCCGCGGCCCGCACCAGCCTGCTCAGCCCCGGGCAGATCGTTGATCGGATCGACGGCCGCTTCTCGTTGCTCACCACCGGCGGCCGTACGGCGCCGCCCAGGCAGCGCACGCTGCTGGCCGCGGTCGAATGGAGCTACGACCTGCTCTCGGCCAAGGAGCAGGTGCTGCTGCGCAGACTGTCGGTGTTCGCCGGGTCCTTCGACCTCGAACTCGCCGAGCAGATCTGCGCCGACCGGCCCATCTCCGAGGCGGAGATCGTCGACCTGCTCGGCGCCCTGGTCGACAAGTCCCTCGTGCTGTGCGACGAGGAGCGCAGGCGCTACCGGCTGCTGGAGACCATCAAGCACTACGCGGCCGAGCGGCTGGCGGAGGCGGCCGAGCGGGAGGTGCTGCGCGACCGGCACCTGGAGGTGCTGTGCGAGCTCCAGCTGCGCCACTTCGGCACGGAGATGGTCGAGCCCGACCTGCCGTGGCCGGTGCGGCTGGCCGCGCTGACCGCCAGCAGGAGCCTGGTGGACGACCAGCGGGCCGCGCTCGACTGGGCGATCGAGTCCGGTAACGCGCCGCTGGGCCTGCGCCTGTGCGCCTACAGCACCAGCCTGCTCCCGGTCAGCAGCGTCAACCCGGCCGAGATCGTCGGCTGGGTGGAACGCCTGCTGGCCCTCGACCTGACCCAGGTGCCCGACGAGCAGATCGCGCATGCCCACGCGTACCTGGCCTACGGCCTGGAGGGCCGCGACGAGCTGGCCCGTTCGCTGGAGTACGCCACGGCCAGCCTGACGGGCCTGGGCGCCGACAACGTCTTCACCAGCTGCGTCATGCACAGCCTGTCGGTCGTGGTGCTGCTGCGCATCGGACGAGGCGACGAGGCGCTGCACCACGCCGAGACCGGCCTGGCCCTGGCCATCGCCTCCGGCGACCAGTGGAACCAGGCGGCCGGGCTGGCCGGCCTGTCGGCGGTCGCGCTCACCCGCGGCCGGCTGCGCGAGGCCCAGTGTCACGGCGAGGAGGCAGTGGCCAAGGCCCGCCAGCACGGGCACCGCTGGCTGCTGGCCAGGACCGCGACACAGCTCGGCGCGGTCGCCGAGGCGCGCGGCGATCTGGTGAAGGCGATGGCCCAGTACGAGCTGGCGGTCCCGTGGCTGGAGGAGCTCGACGGCACCATCGAGCTGGCCCGCTGCCTGGCCAGGATCGGCCGGGTCGCGGCGCTGCTGCACGAGTTCGAGGTGGCCAGGGAGCGGCTGGCCGCGAGCCTGACGCTGAGCAGGCAGACCGGGCAGCGTCAGAGCGTGGCCCGCTGCCTGGTGAGCCTGTCGGTGCTGGCGGAGGCCGAAGGGGACCTGGAGAGCTCCGTACTGGCCGCCGCCTCGGCCACCGCGCTGCGCGAGTCGATGGGCCAGCACTCCGCCACGATCCGCATCGAGGAGCTGCTCACCCGCGCCCGCGCCAAGCTCGGCGAAGGTCGCACCGCGACGCTCTGGTCACGGGGCAGGACGATGAGCCCCGACGACGCCGCCCGCCAGGTCCTCGCGGGCGAGCGGCCGGTCCCGGCCGGTCCGGTCCCAGACGGGCCGGTGGTGGCCGAGCCCGTCAGGCACTCGCTGCTGACCGCCCGCGAGCAGGAGATCGCGGTCCTGCTGACCAGGGGCCTGTCCAACCGGGCCATCGCCGAGGAGCTCGTCATCAGCCCCGCGACCGTGGCCAGACACATCGCCAACATCATGGAGAAGCTGGGCTACACCTCGCGCGCTCAGATCGCCGTGTGGGCGGCCGAGCAGCCGCGCGGTTCTGCATAGCGATCTGCATATTCCTCCCCATGTGTGCATGAGATGCCCTCCATAGCGTGGGCGCCATGGAGGAGCGCATCGTGATGGTGGACTCTGGCACCGGTCTGTGTCTCACCGAGGGGCAACTGGACGAGAGGTCGGCCGCCGCGACCGTCCAGCTGCGGCGCCGGGGCGTGCGCGCGGGCGACACGGTGCTCATCTGCCTGACCGTCGGTCCCGATCTGCTCGTGGCGACCGACGCGGTGATAGCCGTCGGCGGGATCGCCTGGCCGGTCCCGGCGGAGCTCGACGAGGGCAGACTACGGGATCGGATCATGGCCAGCCGGGCCCGCTTGATGATCTCCGACCTGCCGCGGGCGATGAACGCGGCGCGAGAGTCACGGGTACGCATGGTGGTGAGCGTCGCGGAGCTACATTCGTATCCGGTCAGTCACGAGATCTGCACGGAAAGTGATCCCACCGGGCGGCGAACCAAGGGAGACTGTGAGGGAGTGTGATCCTCCCGCCAACACTTGGACCTCTTTCATGACTGCGCAAGTCCAGCACAACCTCCCCGCCGAACCCAACCGCTTCGTCGGACGGGCGCGCGACGTGGCCGAGCTGTGCGCGCTGGTCCGCGGCGAGCGCGTGGTCACGCTCAGCGGGGTGGGCGGCATCGGCAAGACCCGCCTGTCGCTGCGGGTCGCGGCCAGCGCCCTGCCCGGCTTCACCGACGGCGTGTGGCTGGTCCAGCTCGCCCGCGTCAGCGACCCCGAGCTGATCGTGAAGGAGATGGCCGACGTGCTCGGCGTCCGCGAGGAAGGCTCCGAACGGCTGCTCGACGGGCTCCGGATCCGGCTGCGCGGCACCAGGACGCTGCTCCTGCTCGACAACTGCGAGCACCTCGTCGAGCCGTGCGCCGAGCTGGTCGCCGGCCTGCTCGCCGACTGCCCCGAGCTGAGATTCCTGCTCACCAGCCGCGAGCCGCTGCGCATCCCCGGCGAGCTGATCTGGCGGGTGCCGCCGCTCGACCTGCCCGACGAGCGGCATCCCGACGCCGAGTCGGTGCTGTTCTTCGTCGAGCGGGCGGCCGCGGCCGGAGCCCGCGCCGTGACCGACAGCATGCCCGACGTCATCCGGCTGTGCCGGGCGCTCGACGGCCTGCCGCTCGCGCTGGAACTGGCCGCGGCCCGCAGCAGCCTGCTCAGCCCGGGGCGCATCGCCGACCGGATCGGTGACCGGTTCAAGCTGCTGACCACCGGCGACCGCACCGCCCACGCCCGCCAGCGCACGCTGCTGGCCACGGTCGAGTGGAGTCACGACCTGCTCGCCCGCAAGGAGCGGGTGCTGCTGCGGCGGCTGTCGGTGTTCGCCGGGCGCTTCGACCTCGACCTGGCCGAGCAGGTGTGCGCCGACGGCGACCTGCTCGGCCGCGGCGAGGTGCTCGACGTGCTCAGCGGCCTGGTCGACAAGTCACTGGTGCTCCACCACGGCGACGGCGGCCGCTACCACCTGCTCGACACCATCAGGCACTACGCCGCCGAGCGATTGCGCGAGGCGGGCGAGGAGGCGCGGCTGCGCGGCGGCCACCTCAAGGTGATCTGCGCCGAGATGGAGCGCTGCCACGAGGCCGGTCCGCTCGGCCGCCGGCTGTCGTGGCCGGCCCGCGCCGTCCACTTCGCCAGGGGGCGCCGCCTGCTCGACGACTGCCGGGCGGCGATCGACTGGGCCGCCGAGTCCGGCAGTGCCGAGCTGGGGCTGCGGCTGGCTCACGCGGCGCTGACCATCCTGGCGGTGCGCGGCGATCTGGGGGAGGGCGTCGGCTGGTACGAACGGCTGCTCGGCCTCGACCTGGCGGGCGTGCCCGACCAGCTGATCGGCGTGGCCAAGGGCGGCCTCGCCTACGGGCTCGAAACGCGCGACGAGCTGGAGCGGGCCGCGGCGCTCATCGAGGAGAGCATCGAGGAGCAGCGGCGGCACCCCTATACGCACTGGCTCGGCGTCACCTACGGCGTGGCCCTGACCGTCTTCTTCCGCACCGGCCAGACCGGCACGGCCCTGCGCTACCTGCGCGAGCTCGAAGTGGCGGCCGCCGAGCACGACGACCTGTTCAACCTGACGACCGCCCGCATCGCCCGGCTCAACCTGGCGCTCTTCCAGGGGCAGCCGCGCCAGGCGCAGCGCTTCGGCGAGGAGGCGCTGGCCCTGGCCGTGGAGACCGGCCACCACTGGACCCTGGCCAGGGCCCTGACCCACCTGGGCGCGGTGGCCGAGGCCAGGGGCGACCTGGCGGCCGCCATGCGGCACCACACGGCGGCGCTGCCCATCCTCGAGGAGCTCGACAACCGGGTCGAGCTGGCCCGCTGCCAGGCCAAGGTCGGCAGGGTGGCGGCCAGGCTGCACGACTTCCCCGCCGCCCGGCGCAGCCTGGCCGCCAGCCTGGTGCTGAGCACGCAGACCGGCCGGCGCAGCGGCGTCGTCCGCGCACTGGTCGCCCTGTCCGTGCTGGCGCAGGCCGAGGGCGATCTGGACGGGGCCGTCGTCGCGGCCGCGGCGGCGAGCGCGTTGCGCGAGTCGATCGGCCAGCACGACGCCCCGGCCCGCACCCAGGAGCTGCTCTCACTCGCCCGCGACAAGCTCGGCGAGGGCCGGGTGGCGCTGCTCTGGGCCAGTGGGATCGCACAGGAGCCCGGTGCGGTGGCCCGGTGGATCCTCGACCAGAAGGCCGATGCCGGCGACGTTCGCGAGCCCGCCGCCCTGCTCCCGTCCCTGCCCGCCACGCTGTTCGTGTCCTCGCCGGGCCCGGCCGTCCGCGAGCCGCGCTACGCGACGCTGACGGCGCGCGAGCGGGAGATCGCCGGGCTGCTGACCGAGGGCCTGAGCAACCGGGCCGTCGCGGCGCAGCTGGTGATCAGTCCCGCCACGGTCGCCAGGCACGTGGCCAACATCATGGAGAAGCTCGGCTTCGGTTCGCGCGCCCAGATCGCGGTATGGGCCGCCGAACACGGCCTCGACAACCGGTGACCATAAGCGCGGTATGGGCGGCCGAACACGGCCTCGACAACCGGTGACCATAAGCGCGGTATGGGCGGCCGAACACGGCCTCGACAACCGGTGACCATAAGCTCGGGAACATGCCGCTCGCTCCAAACTTCCCGGTCATGCTCCGTACCGAGGACGGCGTCCGCATCGACGCCGCGCACACCCCGTCCACCCACTCCGGCCTCGCCATCGTGGTGGCGCACGGGTTCACCGGCTCGTGGCGCGACCCGGCCACGCGGCGCATCGCGCATGTGCTGAGCGGCTACGGCGGCGTGCTCGCGTTGGACTTCCGGGGGCACGGCCGGTCCGGTGGCGAGTCCACCGTGGGGGACAAGGAGATCCTCGACGTCGACGCCGCCGTACGGCACGCGCGGGTGATCGGCTATTCCAAGGTCGCCGTGGTCGGCTTCTCCATGGGGGCCGCCGTGGCCGTACGCCACGCGGGACTGCTCGGCGGTATCGACGCGGTGGTGTCGGTGAGCGGCCCGGCCCGCTGGCACTACCGCGGCACCAAGCCGATGCGCCAGGTGCACTGGGCCATCGAGCAGCCGATCGGCCGGTGGGCGGCCAGGATGGCCAAGCGCACCAGGATCGCCCGCGGCGCGTGGAACCCGATTCCGGTGCCGCCCCACGAGGCCGCCGCGCTGATCTCCCCGACGCCGCTGCTGATCGTCCACGGCGACGCCGACGCCTTCTTCCCGCTCGAACACGCGCACCAGCTCTACGCGGGCGCCCGCGAGCCCAAGAGGCTCTGGATCGAGCGGGGCTACGGCCACGCGGAGTCCGCCGCGACCCCGGAACTCATCCGCCGAATCGGAAAGTGGATCAGTACGAACCTTTTCTGAGTAATAGACGTCTATCTAGGGCGTAAGGAAGAAATCCACCGGGAGAAAGTCCTACGGGAAGGAAACCGTCGAGGCGGTGGACGTAGGACATACTTCGTGGAGTAGCGGAGAGCACACCAAGCGTTGCGGGGGCGCGCTGGGTGGGGGGCTCCGCGAGCGGGGCTCCGGTACGCCGTACCGGAGCCCTGTTCTCAGCCCAGGCGCGCGATCGTCTTGTACTCCAGGTAGCTGCTGAGGCCCTCGGGGCCCAGCTCACGGCCCACGCCGCTGGCCTTGTAGCCGCCGAAGGGCGCGTTCGACTCCAGCATGAAGCAGTTGATCCCGTAGGTGCCGGTGCGGACCTGGCGGGCCACCTCCATGCCGTGGTCGGCGTCGGCCGTCCAGACCGTGCCGGCCAGGCCGTAGTCGCTGTCGTTGGCGATGCGGATCGCGTCCGCCTCGTCCTCGTACGGGATCACCGACAGCACCGGGCCGAAGATCTCCTCGCGGGCGATGCGCATCTCGTTGGTGACGCCCGCGAAGACGGTCGGGGAGACGTACCAGCCGTGGTCCATCGGCCGGTCCAGGCCGCCGACGACGAGCTTGGCGCCCTCGTCCATGCCGGCCTGGATGTAGCCCTCGACGCGCTCCTGCTGCCGCTTGGCGACCAGCGGGCCGATGCCGGTGCCCGGGTCGGCGGGGTCGCCGACGGGCTGGGAGGTGACCATGTTCGCGACCGCGTCCACGACCTCGTCGTAGCGGGTCCGCGAGGCCAGGATGCGGGTCTGGGCGACGCACGCCTGGCCGTTGTTCATCAGCGAGGCGATCGCCAGCATGCCCATGCTGGAGGGCAGGTCGGCGTCGTCGAGGATGATCGCCGCCGACTTGCCGCCGAGCTCCAGGCTGACCCGCTTGAGCTGCTCGCCGCAGATGGCGGCGATGCGGCGGCCCGCGGCGGTCGAGCCGGTGAAGGCCACCTTGTCCACGCCCGGGTGGGAGACCAGGTGCTCGCCGGCCTCGCGGCCCGCGGGCACGATGTTGAGCACGCCGGCCGGGATCCCGGCCTCGGCCACCATCTCGGCCAGCAGGTACGCGTCGAGCGGCGTCTCCGGCGCGGGCTTGAGCACGATCGCGCAGCCGGCCAGCAGCGCGGGCGCGATCTTGGTCATGGCGACGAACTGCGGGACGTTCCACGGGACGATGGCCGCCACCACGCCCACCGGCTCCCGCCGCACGGTCGTCGGCCCGAACAGGCCGGGCCGCTGCTCCTCCTGGGCGAAGGTCTTGCCGAGGTCGGCGTAGTACTGCAGCATGCCGAGCGGCTGCGGCGCCTGCGCCAGGTTGGAGAAGGTGATCGGCGAACCCATCTCCTCGGTGATGAGCGCGGCCATCTCGCCCTGCCGGCTGGCGTAGATCTCGGCCAGCCTGCCGATCACCTCGGCCCGCTCGGCGAACGTCATGCGCGGCCACGGACCGTGGTCGAACGCCTGCCGTGCCGCGGCCACCGCGCGATCCATGTCCTCGGGGGTGCCGTCGGGCACGCGGCCCACGACCTCTTCGGTGTGGGGGGAGATGACGTCGATGGTGCCGGTCCCGGCCGGGGCCACCCATTCGCCCCCGATGAACAGCGTGTCGTGCTGGCGCATGTCGTGAGCCTCCTGCTTGACCGAATGCCTTCTTAGCCAAATGCTTTCTTAGCCGAATGCTTGCTTGGCTGCCCTGCTCCTCAAGGTGACCGAACCATGTTCTGTCTACGCGCGCAAGAGGGGTCCGGCACGCGCGTACAGGTGCCGGACCCCTCAGGGTCGATCAGCCGAGCAGGTGCCGCAAGGACCGCTTGACCAGGTCCGTGCGCATGGCCTGGGTCGTCAGGCTCTCCACGCCGAAGCCTAGGTAGACGGTGTCCTTGGTGGCGATGCCGCCGCCCTCCTCGAACACCTGGTCCGTGCGGGCCCAGTTGTTGATCGAGGGTGAGGTGCCCTCAGGAGGCGCCGCCGCGCTCCAGCCGCCCAGGTCGCTCTCGAACGAGGTCTGCTCCGCCGTCGCGCCGTTCAGCGTGATGGTGAAGTCGTCGAGGAAGACGCCCGCGCCCTGGGTGCTCCAGTCGCTGATGTACGAGACGGACAGCTCCACCTTCTTGCCCGCGTACGGGGTCAGGTCGACCTTCCACTGCTGCCAGCCGGCCGAGTTGCCCGAGGCCGCGTTCCACGAGCCGGAGGTGCCGGTCGGCGCGCAGTCAGGGCCCTGGTAGCGCTGGGTGAACGGGTGGAGCGCGCGCCAGCCCTCGCCGCCGCTGGGCGGGTCGCAGCTGCTGCCGGTGCTCTGCGTGGTGTGACCGTTGACGTCCGGCAGCGTGGTCCAGTCGTCGCCGCCCGCGGTGTGCGCCTCGACGGTCAGGAAGTCCCAGTCGGCCTCGGTGTCGTAGGAGGTCCAGAACGACAGGTCGCCGCCGGTCTTGCCGGTCAGGTCGACGGTCTTGGTCAGCCGCTTCCAGGAGGCGTCGGCGATGCCGCTGTAGACGTCCCAGGAACCGGTGTGCGGGTCGAAAGGTCCGCCAGGCCGTGCCCACTTGACCGGTGCGGAGCTGGCGAACTGCGGGAACTGGGCGGCCGGCAGAATCGCCGAGGTCGCCACGAACGAGTTGGTGTGGCTCGGCTCCAGCGTGCCGGTGAAGCCCTTGAACCGGCCGCTCGCGCCCTGCAGCGCGTACGGAAGGCCCGTGTCCTGGTTGGTGCCCGAGTCGTCGAAGAAGACGTAGGCGCCCAGCCAGTACTGCTGGAAGTCGTTGAACACCTGGATGCACGGCGGGTCGTTGGGATCGGCGCATTCGGGCTGGGCCGGTTGGTCGGGCTGGTAGTAGTAGGCGCCGTTGTTGTTGGCCGTGTACGACGGGTACTTGCCCGTGTGCAGGAGCTTGCCGCCCTCGTTCAGGTAGTCGCGCACGGCCAGCTCGGTGTCGACGCCGCCCTTGGAGGTGGTGCCGGCCACCTGGCCGACCGATCTCGGGATGATGTCGTCGCCCGTCTCCCAGACCACCGCCTTGTAGTGGCTGAGCACGCCGAGCGGATGGGGCGCCTTGCGGCCCATCTTGTCCATGTCGTAGACGTCGGAGCTGTAACCGGCCTCGTCCAGCGCCTTGACGTAGTCGTCGGCGTACTTGGCCTCGGTCACGCCCTGGACGGGGCTGAGACCCGTCACGTCCTCGGTGGCCAGCACCAGCACCTTGCCGCCGATGTCACTGGAGACTTGGTAGGTGAAGTCCCCGCTCTTCCTGCCGATCGAGCTGAACCAGACCTTGACCTTGTCCCCGGGCCCGGTGCCGGTGATCTTGCCGCGCATCCAGTGGTAGTAGGTGTCGTAGCCCTTGCCGTAGCGCTCGCCGCCCCGCCACTCGCCCGTCGGTACGGTCTTGGTCCGGCCGCCGTTGACCTGGTAGTTCAGGAAGATCGGGCCGAGCTTGCGCTTGGCGTCCACCTGGACCACCTGGTCCCTGCCGTAGCTGACCTCGAACGGGTCGAGCACGAAGTCGGCCGTCGCGTTGCCGAGGTGGTTGACCGGCTCGGACCAGTTGGTGGCCGACTTGGCCACGTCCAGGGCGAACGGGATGTTCTTCTCGAACTCCGCCTGGACCAGCGCCTCGTCGTCGGGGAAGACGAACCCGCAGCCGTCACAGCCCTCGTCGAGCTCCGGCGTCCAGGCCAGCGTGCCGTACGAGGCGTGGGCGTGGTCGGTCGTCTCGCCGTTGGTGGTGTAGAGCTCCGCCGACAGGTCCGGGTCGAAGCCCGGGATGGCCGGCTTGGCGTCGTTTCCGGAGATGGCCTCGTAGATCGGGTTGTCCGCGGTCTTGGTGGCGACCTGCCAGCCGATCGGGTAGAGCAGCAGTGGGCCGAAGGAGTGGTAGTTCACCTGGCCCTTGAACCTGATCCGCCTGAGCAGCCCGTCGAGCGCCCGGGTCTCGGGCTCGCTGGCGGGCGCCGCGCCCCGGTAGGTCTCGCTGCTCGGGATCGACGAGGAGCCCTCCTCGTCGTAGTGGAAGTTGGTGGGGTAGTTGCGGTTCGGGTCGACGCCGTCGCCGGTGGTGATCCGCCCGTCGCCGTCGTTGTCGCGCAGGTTCTTGCGCCACAGGCGGTTGCCCTCGGTGAAGGTGAAGTCGTAGCCGTCGGGGTTGGCGACCGGCACGAACCAGAGCTCGGTCCTGTTCAGCAGGTCCTTGAGCGCGGACCTGTTGGCGATCACGTGCTTCAGCAGCCGCATGTCGACCTCGGTGGAGATCCACTCGCGGGCGTGCTGCGTCGCCGAGTACAGCGTCGCCGGCTTGATGCCGTCGGGCAGCACCCTGGCCAGGGCGGTGACCTTGACGGCGAGGATGTCCTGGCCCTTCAGCGTCTTGCCGAGGGACTCGATCTTCACTATGTCCTTGTTCGCGTTGGCGATGGCCTTGAGCTGGTCGGCGATGCCGCCGGGCGCGGAGTAGGACTTCCAGACGGTGTAGCCGCCGGCGGCCTGCGCCTTGGCGGCCTCCAACTGGGTCTGGCCCTGCGGGTTGCGTACGGGCTCCGGCCGGTAGCCGAGCTTGCGCAGGCCGTCGAGGTCGGTCTGGGCGGCGGTCACCTCGACGTGCTCCTTGCCGCCCGCGGTGTCCTGCTGGACGACGTCGAAGCCCTTCTCCTTCAGGGCCTGCCCGGTGCCGGGCGTGCTCTCCAGCTGGTAGAGCTCGATCCTGTCACGGGGTGGCAGGGGGTCCACCGACGCCTGGGCCTCCAGGGCGACGAGGGACGTGCCGAGGCCGAGGACGACGGCGGTGGACAGGGTCAGTAATCGAGACACGAGGTCTGCCCCTTCGCAGAGACCAGTTTCGTCGCCATCTCAGACCGTTCCGCCGCGCTCGGCAAGGCCCAATCTTTATCTCTGTCTTAGATCGGACAATCCTCAGATAATTCGCCAAAGGGGCGCGACTTGCCGCGTTCAGGTGACAATATTCAAGATCATCTTCTATAGTTTCGGTCCGTCTATGAGGGGAGGACGGACGTGAAAATCAGTCGCTTCGCCCTATTCGCCATCGTCCTGGTGGGGCTCTTCGCGTTCCCTCTCCCGGTCTTCGCGGATCCCAACCCGGCCGAGCTGCGCAAGCTGACCAAGCAGGCGTCCCAGCTCAACGAGCTCTATCGGGGCCAGATCCAGAGCCTGGAGGAGGTCCGGATCCAGGCCAAGAACGCCACCGACAACTCCGGCGACCTGGAGGCCCGGCTCGCCAGGGCCAAGGCCGAGGTGTCCTCGATCGCCCAGAGCACCTACATCGCGGGATCGCTTGACGGCACCCAGCTGTTCAGCCTGAGCGGCGACCCCTCCATCGCGCTCGGCCAGGCGGCGAACATGACCTATCTGGCCAACGAGCGCGTCAACAAGGTCAAGAGCATTCAGACGTTGATCGACAAGTCGGCGGAGGCCAAGCGGACCGTCGCCGAGAAGATCAGCAAGCTGAAGAAAGAGATCAAGACCATGCAGGGCAAGCGCCGCCAGATCGAGCGGCTCCTCGCCAAGTACGGTTTCCAGCAGCCGGGCGGCTCCTCGGGGCTCACGCCGCGCCTGATCGCGGTGCGCGCCGAGATCATGCGGAACTTCCCCATGCCGTACGGGGTGGGCTGCCTGCGTCCTGGTGACCCCGGCGAGCACGGCAAGGGGCGGGCCTGCGACTTCATGATGTCGAGCGGTGGCCGGGCGGCCTCGGGGGCCGACGCCGACCGGGGTGACGCGCTGGCCGAATGGCTGATCAAGAACGGGCCCCGGATCGGGGTGATGTACATCATCTGGAAGCAGCGCTACTACGACATCCGGTCGGGCGGCGGCTGGGACCCCATGTCAGACCGGGGCGGGGTCACCGCCAACCACTACGACCACGTGCACGTGTCGGTGTTCTAGCGCTTGGCCGCCAGGAGGTCGCGGAGCCAGGTGTATGACGCCTTCGGGGTGCGGCGCTGGGTGGCGAAGTCCACATGCACCAGGCCGAAGCGCTGGTGGTAGCCCTCGGCCCACTCGAAGTTGTCCAGCAGCGACCAGACGAAGTAGCCCCGCACGTCGACGCCCTCCGCCGCCGCCTGCTCCACCGCCCTGATGTGGCCGTCCAGGAAGGCGATGCGGCCCTGGTCGTCGATCGTGCCGTCCGGGCCGGGGACGTCGTCCTGGGAGCAGCCGTTCTCGGTGACGTACACCGGCGGCAGTGCGGTGCCGTACCTGGCGCGCAGGCCCGTCAGGAGCTCGCGCAGGCCGTCGGGGACGACCGGCCAGCCGAAGGCGGTGGTGGGGTAGCCGGTGATGCCGTGATCGGTGAAGGGCAGGCCGTCGTCCGTGGGCGCGCCGACGCGGGTGGGATTGTAGTAGTTGATGCCCAGGCCGTCCAGGGGTGTGGAGATGACGGCCAGGTCGCCGTCGCGGACCACGTCCATGGCGCCGATGGCCTTCAGGTCCGGATACTCGCCCAGCAGGATCGGGTCGTTGAACAGGCGGTTGTGCAGGGTGTCGTACGCGTCGGCCGCCGCCAGGTCCGCGGCCTCCTCCGAGACGGGCCAGACGGGGGTGCAGTTGTTCGTGATCAGCACCTGCCGCGCGCCGGCCGCGCGCAGCGCCTGTACGGCCAGGCCGTGGCCGAGCAGCTGGTGGTGGGCGACGGGCAGGGCGTCGAACAGCAGGGCCTGGCCGGGAGCGTGGACGCCCATGCCGTACCCGAAGGCCATGTGCACGAACGGCTCGTTCAGCGTGATCCACATGGGCACGCGGTCGGCGAGGCGCTCGGCCACTATCGCCGCGTAATCGGCGAAGTAGTAGGAAATATCACGGTTCATCCACCCGCCCATGTCCTGCAGCGCCTGCGGCAGGTCCCAGTGGAACAGGGTCGGCACCGGAGTGATCCCCGCCGCCAGCAGGCCGTCGACCAGCCGGTCGTAGAAGTCGAGGCCCCTCGGCTCCACCCGGCCCGTGCCCAGCGGCAGCACGCGGGGCCAGGCGATCGAGAAGCGGTAGGCGTTGACGCCCAGGTCGGCCATGAGCGCGACGTCCTCGGGCCAGCGGTGGTAGTGGTCGCACGCGACGTCCCCGGTGCGCCCGTCCCGGATGCGTCCCGGCTCGTGGGCGAAGGTGTCCCAGACGGAGGCGCCCCTGCCGTCATCCTTGACGGCGCCCTCGATCTGGTAGCCGGCCGTGGCCGTACCCCACAGGAACATGCGCACTCCTAAGCGATCATCCGAGTGGCACTCATGTTAACTCGCGGAGGCTCGGGGAACCCTACCTGGCGGTAATACGCCAAGATGGGGGGCATGACGAGTACCCTGCGTCGGCGTCCAGCCCAACGCCGCAGCGTGGAGCGAGTCGAACGGATGCTCGACGAGTGCGCACACCTGCTCGACGAGGTCGGTTACGAGGCGCTGACCACCAAAGAGGTCGCGCGCCGGGCCGAGGTGCCGATAGGCACGTTCTACCAGTTCTTCTCCGACAAGCAGGGCCTGGTGCGAGCGCTGGCCCTGCGCAACCTCGACGCCTTCCTGCGGCGCATCACCGAGCGGCTCACGGAGCGGATCGCCGAGTCCGGCCTCGACCACTGGACCGACCTGGTCGACCTGGCCATCGACGAGTTCGTGGTGATGAAGCGGACCACCGCGGGGTTCGCGGTGGTCGACTTCGGAGAGGTGCTGACGGCGCCGGGCGGGCCGGCGCTCAAGGGCACCAACCGGATGCTCGACGCCGCGCTGGAGAACAACGTCGTGGTCGCCGACCGGCTGCGGGCCCTCACGGTCGACCTGCTCGACGCGCCTGTCGGGCCGGGGCTCGACCGCGCCCTGCTGGTGGCGGTCGAGGCTACCGACGCGGTGCTCAAGCTGGCGTTCCGGGTGCGTCCCGACGGCGACTCCGACCTGATCGCCGAGTGCAAGCAGCTGGTCCACCGTTACCTGGCCGACCACCTGCCCTGACCGGCTCGCCGAGTGCGAGCAGCTGGTCCACCGTTACCTGGCCGACCACCTGCCCTGACCGGCTCGCCGGGTCGTGGTGCCGGTCTCAGGACGCCGCGTCCAGCCGGGCGCGCAGTTCGTCGTCCAGCCGTACATCGGCCGCGCCCAGGGCCTCGTCGAGCTGGGCCATCGTGGAGACGCCGACGATCGGGACGTGCCCGTCGGCCAGCAGCCAGGCCAGCACCACCTGGTTGGGCGTCGCCCCCACCTCCGCCGCCACCTCTTGCAGGACCGCGAGCCGCCGGGTCGTACCCGGATGGTGGTAGATGTCGGGGATCGGGCGATCGGTCCGTGTGTAGGCGCCCGCCATCAGCGTGTTGTACGCCCACAGCGTCACGTCGGGCTCGGCGCGTACATAATCCAGCGTCTCGTCCGTCGCCAGCGCGTGGCCCGCCTCGGCCAGCCGGGTGAGCGGTCGCGGGCGCAGGTAGGTGTGCCGGAGCTGCAGGCAGGTGTAGGGCAGCCAGCCCCGCGCCGCCGACAGGTTCCTGGCCCGCTCGGCCCGCCAGGCGGCCAGGTTGCTGGCCCCTGCGCTGCGGATCCTGCCCTGCCGGGCCAGGTCGTCGAATGCCCCCAGGGTCTCCTCCAGGGGTACGGAGCGGTCCTCGATGTGCGACCAATACACATCGATGTAGTCCGTCCGCAATCTCCGCAGGCTGCCCTCGATCGCCTTGCCGATGGCGGCGGCCGACAGCCCCTCCGCCGAGGCGAGCGTGTCGTCGCCGGGGACGGTGGGCCGGGCGCCGGTCTTCGTGCTCAGGAACATCCGCTCCCGGTTGCCGCGCGCCGCGAGCCAGGAGCCGATGGCCAGCTCGCTCTCGTCGCCCGTGCACCCCGGCACCCAGAACGGATAGTTGTTGGACGTGTCCAGCATGGTGCCCCCGGCCTCGGCGAACCGGTCCAGAATGGCGAAAGTGTCCTTCTCGTCGACCGCGGTGCCGAACGGGATCGTGCCCAGTGCGATGTTCATGGTGGTGATCGTGAAAGCTGGAGTGCGCTCCATGTCAAGCCGGCCTTTCCAGCCGGTGCTACCGCGAACTGGTTGACCTGGAGTCGGCTCCAGGTGCGATGCTTCTGCCGTGAGCGTCTACACACCCGCGGAAGTGGTCGAGGAGACCGGCTTCACCCTGGACACGTTGCGCTACTACGAGAAGATCGGCCTGCTGGAGCCCGTCGGCCGCAACGCCGCAGGTCAGCGCAGGTTCACCGAGGAGGACGTGGGCTGGCTCGGCACGATCCGCTGCCTGCGTGACACCGGCATGCCGATCGCCGAGATGCTCCGTTTCGCCGACCTGGTCCGGCAGGGCGACCACACGATCGCCGACCGCATCAAGCTGCTGGAGGAGCATGACGGCCGCGTCCAGGACCAGATCGCCAACCTCACCGAGCGCCAGCGCTACATCCACGACAAGATTTCCTACTACCGCAGAGTCGTCTAGCCCTGTCTTTGGGGTCCGGTTGTTAGACCGGGACCATGGCCGGACCCAGGGCGAAACGGATCAACATCCCCCTGCGCCGCGTCGCCAAGGGGTGCGCGATGCTGCTGTTCGCGGTGCTGGCCAACATCACGGTGATCCAGGGGTTCGGGGGGCGGGGACTCAACGCGGATCCGCGCAACCAGCGCTCGGCCATCGCCAGGTTCGACCATCCGCGCGGCGACATCCTCACCTACGACGGCACGACCGTCGCGACGAGCCGGGCGACGGCCCACGGGCCGTACGCGTATCGCCGCGCCTACCCCGAGGGCGAGCGGTACGCCCCCGTGACCGGGACGGCGTCGCTCAGCCGGACCACGGGCATCGAGGGGGCCGCGGACGACGTCCTGTCCGGCGACGACCCGAGGATCGAGGTCCGCTCGCTCGTCAGGCACGGCAAGGCCCGCGGCGCCGACGTCCGGCTGACGATCATCGACCGCGCGCAGGCGGCCGCGTACGAGGGCCTCAAGGCGGCGGGCCGGCCGGGCGCCGCGGTCGCCCTCAACCCGGCGACCGGTGCGATCCTCGCCCTGGCCAGCTACCCGTCGTACGACCCCAACGCCTACACCACCACCAACCCCACCGAGCTGGCCAAGACGGACCGGCGCCTGCGCGGTGACCCCACCGGGCCGCTGCTCAACCGGGCGGTCAGCCTGAGATATCCGCCCGGCTCCGCGTTCAAGCTGGTCACCGCGGCCGCCGCGCTGTCGTCGGGCGAGTACTCGCCCACCTCGCGGGTCAACGCCCCCGCCCGGCTGCGGCTGCCCGGCAGCACGGCCTACCTGCCCGACACGGGCGGGCACTGCGGCGATACCCATCCGACACTGCCGGACGCCTTCCGGTCCTCCTGCGACACCGCCTTCGCCGGCATCGGCCTCCAGCTGGGGCAGGACATCCTGCGCGACCAGGCGGAGGCGTTCGGCTTCAACGACCGCGGCCTCACGATTCCGTTGCAGGTCATCGCCAGCACCTATCCCCCGAACATGGACCGGGCCCAGACCGCCCTGTCGGCCATCGGGCGGCATGACGTCCGGGTCACCCCGCTGATGATCGCCATGCTGTCGGCCGCCGTCGCCAACCACGGCGTCCTCATGCGGCCGTACCTGGTGGAGGACGTCCGCCTTCCGGACGGCTCGCTCATCGACCGGGCCGACCCGGCGCCGTACCGGGTGACCATGCCCGCCGCCCTGGCCGGCCAGCTCACGTCGATGATGCTCACGGTCACCGGCGCCGGCGGTTCCGGTACGGCGGCCGCCATCCCGGGGGTGGAGGTGGCGGCCAAGTCGGGGGCCGGGGAGGATCACGCGCTCTTCACGGCGTTCGCCCCGGCGGACACGCCGGAGGTGGCCGTGGGCGTGGTCCTGGAGCACGCCGCCCCGTCGACCGCCGCCCTCATCGCCCGCGCCGTCCTGGAGGCGGCACTGTCCTGAAGGCGGCACTGTCCTGAAGGCGGAACTGTCCTGAAGGCCCCTCATGGGTACGCCGGCGCGCTCACCGGAGTGACCTCGGCACCCTACATAGCGGGCTGCGCAGACCTCTCTACACATCTCCGGGGTCGAACGGTTACATCCTCGAATGGCCATCTCGACGCATGCGGCATCCGGTCCGCATGTCTAACGTTCTGCATGTGATCGACCGCACCTTGCGATCTCGCCTCTCAGTCAGGGGGCGTCGTGGCTCGATCCAATGGGGCGTCGCGTGTCCAGGCGGAGCTTGGCCTCCTCGGAGGGGTGGGGGTCTGGTTCCGGACGCGTGACAGCGGGCTCGAGCCGCGCAGGGCTCGGGCCCGCCCACCACCTGCTGGTCGTCGCGCCTATGCGGACCTGTTACCAGCACATGCCTTGACGGCTCCAAGTGCGAAGTGGGTTGATGGCCCTACTGACAACGTTGTCAACCTTCACCACTCGGGGTTTCGAAGGGACGGTGTGCGATGCGACGACGGTGGTTGGCGGCCGTCGCGATCACTATGGCGAGCGTGCTCGGCCTGGCCGGCTGCGGTGGTAGCGGCGGCGGCGCAACGGCGAGCCCGCAGGCCACGGGTGGCGGCGAGAAGAAGCAGGTCGAGGTGTTCTCGTGGTGGACCGGGCCGGGTGAGGCCGACGGTCTGAAGGCGATGCGGGAGATCTTCGAGAAGCAGAACCCGAACTACACCTTCTTCGACGCGGCGGTCGCGGGCGGCTCCGGCGACAAGGCCAAGGCGCTGCTGCAGTCGAAATTGCAGGCGGACACCCCGCCGGACACCTTCCAGGGTCACGCGGGCGCCGAATTGCAGGGCTACATCAAGGCGGGCGACCTGGAGGACCTCAACTCCCTCTATGACGAGTTGAAGCTGAAGGACGTCTTCCCCTCCCAGCTGATCGACCAGATCAGCGTGGACGGCAAGATCTATTCGGTGCCGGTCAACATCCACCGCTCGAACGTGCTGTGGTTCAACCCGAAGCTGCTTAAGGACGCGGGGATCGCGGCCGCGCCCAAGTCGGTCGACGAGTTCATCGCCGATCTGGGCAAGGTCAAGGCCAAGGGCAAGATCCCGCTGTCCATCGGCTCGGAGTGGACCGTGGTGCACCTGATGGAGAGCGTGCTGCTCGGCTCGCTCGGCACCGACGCCTACAACGCGCTGTTCAAGCCGGGCGCCAACTGGGGCAGCCCCGAGGTGAAGAAGGCGCTGGAGAGCTTCAAGACGATCATGTCCTACGCGGGCGACCCGCAGGACGACTGGCAGCCCGCGGCCAAGCAGGTGGCCGACGGCGAGGCCGCGTTCAACGTCATGGGCGACTGGGCCTACGGCTACTTCCACAACCCGCCGGACGGCGGCCTGGGCAAGAAGTCGAAGGAGGACTTCGACTGGGCGCCCTCTCCCGGAACCGAGGGCACCTACCTGTGGCTGTCCGACAGCTTCACGCTGCCCAAGGGCGCCAAGAACCGTGACGGGGCCATCGCCTGGCTCAAGGTCGCGGCCAGCAAGGAGGGACAGGACGCCTTCAACCCGAAGAAGGGCTCCATCCCCGCCCGTAAGGACGCCGACCAGTCGCTTTACACCGACTACCTGGCGGACGCGCTGAAGGACTGGTCGAGCAACAAGCTGGCCGGCTCCATCCAGCACGGGGTGTCGGTGAACCAGCCGTGGCTGGCCTCGATCACCGAGGCGGTCGGCCTGTTCATCGGCAGCAAGGACGTCGCGGCCCTGCAGAAGGGGCTCGTCGACGCGGCAGCGGCCAACGCGCAGTAAGTGCGGTCACCCGGGTACGGCAGGCGTTTCGCGCCTGCCGTACCTCTTGGAGGGACCTTCGGGAGAGGAATGTTGTGAGGCGGGCACGTACCTGGCTGCCTGGGTTACTCCTCGTCACGCCGTCCATCATCGCGATCGGCGTGTTCGTGTACGGCATGCTGGGCTGGAACTTCCAGCTGGCCATGACCGACAAGCACGACGAGGTGTCCGAGGGCAAGTTCGTCGGGCTGAAGAACTTCGTCGACATCTGGGACCTGCCGCGATGGCACCTCTCGGTGCAGCACGCGATCATGTTCACGCTCGTGTTCGTGCTGGGCGCGCTGGTGCTCGGCTGGTTCCTGGCCTTTCTCATGGAGAAGGGGATCAGGGGCGAGGGGACGTTCCGGGCGATCTATCTGTTCCCGATGGCCATCTCGTTCGTCGCGACCGGCATCGTGTGGCGGTGGCTGATGAACTCGGGGATGGAGCAGCGGGCGGTCGGGCTCAACCGGCTCTTCGACTGGATCGGGCTGCCGCAGTGGCAGTGGTTCCGGGATCCGGACTGGGGGATGGCCGCGATGGCCCTTCCGGCAGTCTGGCAAATGTCCGGATATGTCATGGCACTGTTCCTGGCGGGGTTCCGTGGCGTGCCGGAGGAGCTGCGCGAGGCGGCGCGGGTCGACGGGTGCAACGAGTGGGGCGTCTACCGGTACGTCGTGCTGCCGATGCTCCGGCCCGTGACACTGTCGGCGCTGATCATCCTCGGGCACATCTCGCTCAAGGTGTTCGACCTGATCGTGGCGGTGTCGGGCAAGCAGATCATCACCGACGTGCCCGCCGTGTTCATGTGGGTGGCGGTGTTCGACTCCCACGACCCGGCCAAGGGCGCCACCATCGCCTCGTACATCGTGCTGAGCGTGGCCATCTTCGTCATCCCGTACCTGATCTGGTCCGTGCGTAAGGAGAGGCGTTCATGACCGCGGTGATCGGGCGCCGGCGGGTGTCCAGCGGGGTGCGGCTCGTCCTGCTGATCGCCTTCGTGGTGATCTTCCTGATCCCGATCTACGTCCTGCTGGTCACCAGCTTCAAGCCGCTCACCGAGGCGGATCCCGGCCAGGCGTGGAACCTGCCGCGGACCTGGACCTTCGAGGCGTGGCGCGTGGCGTGGGAGAAGCTGGCCCCCGGCCTGTGGAACTCCGTCCTGCTGGCCGTGCCGGGCTCGCTGCTGTCCTGCGTGCTGGGCTCCATGAACGGCTATGTGCTGTCGAAATGGCGCTTCCCGGGCGCCGACCTGCTGTTCACGCTGTTCCTGTTCGGCATGTTCATCCCCTACCAGGGGGTGATGATCCCGCTGGTGCAGCTCCTGGTGAAGCTCAACGAGGTGACCGGGCTGCAGGGCGTCTTCTACGGCGGCATCCCCGGGCTGACGCTGGCGCATGTGGTCTACGGCATCCCGATCTGCACGCTGATCTTCCGCAACTACTACGTCACCATCCCGGACGAGCTCATCGAGGCCTCGCGGGTGGACGGCGCGGGGATGCTGCGTACGTACTGGTCAGTAGTGCTGCCGGTGTCCGCGCCGGCGATCGCGGTGGTGATCATCTGGCAGTTCACCTCGATGTGGAACGACTTCCTGTTCGCCGTCTTCCTCACCGGGCCGACGAGCTGGCCGACGACCGTCATGCTCAACAACATCGCCGGCGCCCAGGCCACGCCGTACAGCCAGCAGATGGCGGCGGCGATCCTGGCGTCCGTGCCGACGATGCTGATCTACGTGCTGCTCGGCCGGTTCTTCATGCGCGGGCTGATGGCGGGCGCGCTCAAGGGATGAGTTCTAAGGGATGAGCGCCCCGGGGTTGGCCCAGTGCTTGAGCGGTTCCTTGCGGACGTAGCGGGCCACGTCCTCGGCGACGATCGCGGCGGCGTTCATGGCCGTCTCCTTGCTGGCGCCGGCCAGGTGCGGGGTCATCACCAGGTTCGGGGTCGTGAGGAGCCGCGACCCCGCCGGGATGGGCTCCTCGGGGAAGACGTCCACCGCCGCGCCGAACAGGTGACCCGACTCCAGCGCGTCGCACAGGGCGTCGTAGTCGAGCAGCGAGCCGCGCGCGCAGTTGACGATGACCGACCCCCGGGGCATCGCGGCGATCTGCGGGGCGCCGATCATGCCGATGGTCTCGGGGGTGGCTCGCGCGTGCAGGGAGAGGAACTGGGAGCGTTCGAGCAGCTCGTCCAACTCCACCTGTCCTGAAATTTCCACGTAAGGGTCGTAGACCAGGACCTCCGCCCCGAAGCCCTCCAGCATGCGGGCCACCCGGCGGCCGATCGCGCCGTAGCCGACCAGACCCGCCGTGGAGCCCTCCAGCTCGGGCCCGACGTTGTCATAGGTGTAGTAGTCGCCCCGCCAGAGGCCCCCCGCCAGGTCGGCGTGCGTCTGGGGGATGCGGCGGGTGGCGGCGAGGAGCATGGCCAGGGTGTGCTCGGCGGTGGCCACGGCGTTGCGTCCCGGCGCGAACGTGACCGCGACCCCCGCCTCGGTGGCCGCGTCCAGGTTGGCGTTGACCGGGCCGCCCCGGCTGACACAGAACAGCTTGAGCTCCGGGCACGCGTCCAGCACCCGCTTCGTCAGGGGGGCCATCTGGGTCACGCAGATCTCGACGCCGCGCAGCGCCTCGATCAGCTCGTCCTCCACATCGGAGGCCTCGTCCACCTCGCTCACCCGGCCGAAGGGCACCTCCGGCCACGGCAGCGTCAGCTCGCTGATCTCCACGTCACCGGGAACCGCGTGCCGGAGCGCGTCGATGAAGAGGCGGTTCTGGACGAAGTGGTCGCCGGCGGCGAGGACTCGGATGGTCAACGAAGAGCTCCAATCGGGGAGTTGTACCGCAGGATCGCCACCTGGCCGTCCCGCGGGCGGATCTCGGTGATGGCGCAGTTGTCCAGCTTCGGGAAGAGCCGCCGGTACTCGTCCAGTGGCACGCCCATGAGCCGGCACAGCGCGATCCTGATGACGGTCGTGTGGGCGACGACCATCACCCGGCTGTCCGGCTGGGCCGCGGCGATGTCCCGCAGGCACTCGGTGAACCGGTCGGCCGCCAGCTTGGGGTCCTCGCCGCCCGGCAGCGGGTTCGTGGCGGGCCCGGCCTCGAAGGCGGCGCGGGCCTCGGGGAACCGCTCGCGCATCTCCGCCGCGGTCAGCCCGTCGGCCTGGCCGAAGTCGAGCTCCCGCAGCCGCTCGTCCACCCGCAGCTCGACACCCGCCGCCTCGGCGCTGGCGATGGCGGTGACGCGGGCCCTGCTCAGGGTGGACGCCCAGACGGCCGACAGCCCGGCCCGACCGGCCCAGGAGGCCAGCTGCCCGGCCTGGTCGAGGCCGCGCGGGGTCAGCTCGATGTCGCTGAGCCCGGCGTAGCGGTTCTCGGCATGCCAGACGGACTCGCCATGGCGCACCAGTGCGATGTGGGTCATGGCGCGGTCCTCTCACGGGCGTGGTCGGCGGCGCTCGCGGGCAGCCAGCCGCGTCCTTCCAGTTCGGTGACGAAGCGTAGGTAGGTCTCGTCCATGCGGGGTCCGGCCGGGTCCACGACCGCGCGGGTGCGGATCATCCCGGCCGCGTCGCCCTTGTCTCCCGCGGCCAGTACGGCCATGCCGAGCGCCGGCTCGGCGTTCTCCCGCAGCGTGACGGGACGTCCGAGGACGTCGGCGCGCAGCTGGGTCCAGTAGGCGCTCCTGGTGGCTCCGCCGGTCAGCACGATCTCCCCGTCCGCCGGGGCGCCCAGCAGGTCGAGATAGTCGAAGCAGAGCCGCTCGACGAACGCCGCGCCGCGCAGGATCGCCACGTAGCGCTCGACGTCGTCGGCGGGCCGGCCGAGCGTGAACCCCTCGGCCTCGGGCGCCACGAACGGGAACCGCTCGCCGCGCGACACCAGCGGATAGGTGACCACCGGCTCCGTGGCGGTGACGACCGGCTCCCCGGCGCCGCCGGTGGTGGTGGGGCCGAAGCGGGAGATGGAGCCGTAGCGGGCGGCGGCCTGGGCGCTCAGCGCGTCGAGGTCCTGCCCGGCGAACTCGCGGGTCAGCACCCCCGCGCCCGTGCTCGACGCGCCCCCCGGCAGCCACGAGCCGTCCGGCGCGCGGTGGGAGTAGACGACGCCCAGCGGGTCGTGGATCAGCTCCCTGGTGACGCCCTTGAGCACCAGGGTGGTGCCCATGACGGAGTTCCAGCTGCCCGGCGTCATGGCCCCGGCGCCGAGCTGCGCCGCGCACCCGTCGGTGGTCCCGGCGATCACCGGGGTGCCGAGCGGGATGCCGGTGCTCGCGGCGGCCTCGGCGCAGACCGTGCCGAGCGTGGTGCCGGGCCGTACGACGTCGGGCAGCGCCTCGGCGGGCACCCCCAGCTCGTCGAACACCTCGTACGGCCACCGCTCCTCGATCAGGTCCACGCCGGTCTTGAGCGCGTTGCTCAGGTCGGTGGCCACGTCGCGCCCGACCAGGCGCCGGTTCACGAAGTCGTTCTGGTGGGCCAGCCGGGCACCGGGCGGGGCGTCAGGCAGCAGCCACAGCAGCTTGGGCAGCGCCCAGTTGGCCTGCATGCGCTGGTAGCCGAGCCGCTGCCAGACGGCCGCGCCGACCGAGTCGATCCGCGCCACCTCGGCCGCCGCCCGCCGGTCGTCGTACATCAGACCAGGGGTCAGCGGGGCGCCGTCGGGGCCGGTCAGCAGGATCGTGCCGGAGGTCGCGGCCACGGCGACGCCGCGGATCCGCTCCGGCGGCACGTCGCGCAGCGCCTCGCGGGTGGCGGCGGCGAGCTGCCGCCACCACTCCTCAGGGTCCTGCTCGTGCCGGGGCCCGTCGCGGTGGCTGGTCAGCGGCCTGCTCGCCGCGCCGAGCACCTCGCCGCCGTCCGTGACGGCCATCGCCCGGACGCTCTGCGTGCCCAGGTCCACACCGATCCAGACGCTCACGAGCGCCCCCGCATCTCGGCGAGCAGCGGCCATGATCGGGCGCTGGTCTCGCGCAGGGACAGGAAGTCCTGGTACGCCGTGCCGTACGCGCCGGACTCGGGTCGTACGGCATCCCGTAGCCGGACGAACCGGTCCGCCGCGGCCTCGATGCTCGTGGCCGCGCCCGTGGCTACCAGGCCGACCAGGAAGGCGCCCCTGGCGCCGACCTCGGCGTCACCCGATCGGAAGACCGGCAGGCCGGTGACGTCGGAGATCATCCGCAGCCACAGCGCGCTGGCCGAGCCGCCGCCGCACACCCGCAGCTCGTGCGGCCCCTCGCCGGAGGCGGCCAGGCAGTCCTGGATGACCAGCGTGAGCCCTTCGAGCACGGCCCGGGCGACGTGCTCGCGCCCGTGCTCGAAGGACAGGCCGAGGAAGGCGCCCCTGGCCAGCGGATCGGAGAACGGCGCGCGCTCACCGGCCGGGGAGAAGTAGGGCTGGAAGGACAGTCCGCCCGCGCCCGGCGGGCCGGTGGCGGCCAGCTCACTCAGCTCGGCCGGGCCGTCCAGGCCGAGCAGCCGGCAGGCCCACTGGAGGACTTCGGTCCCGGCGAAGGTGGGGAAGGCGCGCAGGTAGCCGTCGGGCATCGCGATCGTGATGCCGACGGGCTCGCCGTCCAGGTCGGGCCGCTCGACGACGGTCTCCGTGCACAGCGTGGTGCCCAGGATGCTGCACGCCTGACCGGGGCCCACGGTGCCGGCGCCGATCGCGGTGGCGGCGATGTCGTAGGGCGCCATCACGACCGGTGTCCCGGCGGGCAGCCCGAGGAGCTCGGCGGCCTCGCGCGTCAGGGCGCCCACGCGGCGCGTGTCGTCGCGCAGTTCGGGCAGCAGGTGTCCGGCCCACTCCAGGCCGAACATGGCCAGGAGCGCGGGGGAGTAGGCGCGGGTGCGCAGGTCCATGAAGGGGGCCGAGCCGTCGGACTCGTCGGCGGCCAGTTCGCCGGTCAGCCGGGAGAAGATCCAGCCGCCGCACGACAGGTTGGCCGCCGAGCGGGCCAGCCGGTCGGGATCGTGCTCGTTCAGCCAGGTCAGGATCGCGTGGGGGAGACCGGAGGCGGCGGAGGAGCCGTTGACGCGGAAGGCGTCGGTGGCCAGCCCCGAGCGGTTCCAGCGGTCGACCGTCGCGGCGGCCCGGCCGTCGTTCCACAGGATCGCCGGACCGGTGGGCCGGCCCGCCGCGTCGACCAGCCAGCAGCCGTCTCCCTGCGCGGTCACGGCGACGAAGTCCGGCGCGGTGCCGAGCCGGGAGGCCACTTCACGGACCGTGCCGGCGACCGCGTCCCAGACGGAGTCCATGTCCTGCTCGGCCTGGCCGGGTGCGGGCCTGGAGACGGTGGTGCCGTGCCGGGCGACGGCCGTCTCGGTGCCTGTCTCGTCGTACCCGACGGCCTTGATGACCGTGGTCCCCGCATCGACGCAGATGACCGCCATCAGGCGCGTCCGTGGGAGGTCCGCGACTTGCGGGCGATCGAGTCGACCACGACCGCGAGCAGCAGGACGATGCCCGTGACCACGAAGCGGATGGAGGAGTCGAGGTTGAGCAGGGTCAGCCCGCTGGAGATCGACTGGATGACGATGATGCCGAGCAGCGCGCCGAAGGCCGTGCCGCGCCCGCCGAACAGGCTCGTCCCGCCGATCACGGCCGCCGCGATGGCGTTGAGGTTGACGTCGCCCGAGCCGCTGCTCTGGTTCGCCGCGGCCAGCCTGGCCGCCGCGAGGATGCCGCCCACCGCCGCGAACGACGAGCAGAGCACGAACACCGAGGTGTAGACGGCCTTGACGTTGATGCCCGCGCGGCGCGCGGCCTCGACGTTGCCGCCGACCGCGTAGACGGCCCGTCCCCACTTGGTACGCGACAGCATGTAGTGCATGATCAGCACCAGCGCCACGAAGAAGATGAACATCCAGCCGACGCCGCGGGTCTGCCCGAGGTAGTAGACCACGAAGGCCAGCACGGCCAGCAGCGCCGCGCTCCTGATGAGCAGCATGGACAGGCTCCTGGCCGACAGCCCGGCCCGCCGCCGCTCCTGGGCGTGCAGGTAGCCGCTGGCGAACAGCCAGACCGCCGCGATCACCGCGAAGCAGTACGACAGCCACGCCGGTACGAAGTCGAGCTGCGCGAAGTTCACCAGGCCCGAGTCGAACGGCAGGTTGATCGAGCCCTTGGTGCCCAGCACGTAGAGCTGCAGTCCGAGGAAGGCCAGCAGCCCGGCCATCGTGATGACGAAGCTCGGCACCCCGAACCGGTTGAACAGCTGCGCGTACACCCAGCCGATCACCGCGCCCATGATGACCGCGGCCAGGATGGCCACCCATATCGGCAGCCCGTTGCTCACGAAGAGCACGGCGAGCACGGCGCCCGACAGGCCGCTGACCGAGCCGACCGACAGGTCGATCTGGCCGACCAGCAGCACGCAGACGATGCCCAGCGCGATGATGCCGGTCGCGGCCGACTCCAGCGTGAGGTTCACCAGGTTCGCGCTGGACAGGAAGATCGGGTTGAGGATCTGCAGCACCGTCCAGATGACGATGAGCCCCACCACGACGGGGATCACACCCAGGTCGCCGCCACGGGCCCGCTCGAGCACGTCGGCGATCGCGCCGCGCAGCCCTTCGTTCCCGCTCAGCCGCTCGTCCTGGCGGTCCGTGGTGAGCGTGCTGTTCATGAGGGCAGACCTTCCTTGCGGCGCGCCTGGCGCTGGGAGACCGCATTGTCGGTGGCGCCGGTGATGGCGGCGATGATCTCTTCGGTGGAGACCGCGCCCACGTCGAACACCCCGTTGTTGCGGCCGAGCCGGAGCACGGCCACGGTGTCGGCCACGGCCTGCACGTCGGCCATGTTGTGGCTGATCATGATGACGCCGAGGCCGTTCTCGCGGAGTCGCTCGACCAGGTTGAGCACCTCCGCCGTCTGGGCGACGCCCAGGGCGGCGGTCGGCTCGTCGAGGATGATCACCTTGGGGTCGCCGAGCAGCGACCTGGCGATGGCCACCGTCTGCCGCTGGCCGCCGGAGAGCGCGGCCACCGGCACGCGGACACTCGGGATCTTCGCCGACAGCTGGCGCAGCAGGTCCCAGGAACGGGTCTCCATCGCCACGTCGTTCAGCCGGAGCGGGCGGACCTCCTGGCCCAGGAACAGGTTCTGGATCACGTTGAGGTTCTCGCACAGGGCGAGGTCCTGGAACACGGTGGCGATGCCGAGCTTGTGCGCCGCCGCCGGCGTCGGGATGTGGATGTCCCGCGACTCGAAGGTGATCGTCCCCGAATCGGGCGGATGCACCCCCGACAGGATCTTGACCAGCGTCGACTTGCCCGCGCCGTTGTCACCGACGATGGCCATGACCTGGCCCGCCGCGACATCGAGGTCGATGTCGGTGAGCGCGGCGACCGCTCCGAACGTCTTGCTGATCCCCCGCAGGGACAGAACGCTGTCCGCTTGCTGTGTGGGCGACAAGGCCGCTCCTCCCTAGCCTTACTTGATGCCGAGCTCGGCGCAGCCCTTGGCGTATTCGCCGGTGCACACTTCGCCGGCCTTCATGATGCCGCTGTCGAACAGGACCGCCTTGATGTTCTCCTTGGTCACGACCGTGGGGACGAACAGCTGGGACGGAGTGTTGTAGAGCGTGGTCTTGCCCGCGGGCTTCTTGCCCTGCATGAACTGGTAGGCGACGTCGGCCGACGCCTCCGCCACGATCTTGATCGGCTTGGAGATCGTGTTGTACTGGTCGCCCGCGATGATCCGCTGGGCTGCGGCCGGCTCGGCGTCGTTGCCCGTGACCGGCGGTACCTTCACGCCGGCCGCCTTGAACGCGGCGATCGAGCCGCCGCCGGTGCCGTCATTGGCCGCGACCACGCCGGCGATCTGGTCCTTGAACTGCGTGATCTGGCCGCTGACCCAGGTCTGGGCCTTCTCCGGCTGCCAGTCGGGGGTGTCGTACTCGGCCAGCAGCTTGAAGCCGCTCGGGTCGATCGCGCTGTGGATGCCCTTCTTGATCAGGCCGGCCGCCGCGTCCGTGGGCGAGCCGTTGACCTCCAGGAGGCCGCCCTGGATGTTCTCCTTCTTGAGGTGGTCGACCAGGGACTGGGCGATCATGTTGCCGATCTTCTCGTTGTCGAACGAGATGTAGTAGTCGGCGGGCGTGGCCGGGATCGGCCGGTCGTAGGCGATGACCGCCACACCCTGCGACTGCGCCGTCTTGACCATCGTGGCCGCGGCGGCCGAGTCGACCGGGTCGAGCACGATGGCCTTGACGCCCTGCGCCATGGCCGAGTTCGCCTGTTGCTGCTGCTTGGCCGCATCGGAGTCGGCGTTCTGGTAGATGACCGTGCAACTCGGGCAGAGCTGCTTCATCTTGGCCTCGAACAGCGGCTTGTCCTGCAGTTCGTACCTGGTGGAGGCGAGGTCGGGCATGAGGAAGGCCACCTTGGCGTTCTCCGCGCCGCCGCCCGCCTTGGTGCCGCTGGAGCCGCTGTCACCACCGGTGGAACCGGAGCCGCAGGCGGCCAGCGCCGACCCTGCGATGACTACAACCGCGGCGAACGCGGAGGTCCGCATCTGAACTCTCTTCACGGGTTCTTTCCTCACTCACTACGTCCTCACGGACTCGCTGATCGCGTCGCTCCCCCGAAAACGCCACGGGAGACAAGCCGCTCACAACCGGCCACGTCCTGTGGTGCGGCTCACGCTAGCGCGAGGTCTGAATAATTGTCCAGCAAAAGTGTTCAGGGGCTGAGCCTGGTTTTAGTCAAGAAGTGGTCGTTTGGGGTTCGTTCCCGGTTTGTCGGCTGTTTATCAGGGACGTCGTTGTCAGGAGCGTCGGGCGGCGGCGAGGAGGCCCTCGGCGGTCAGGACGTCGGTGACCAGCTGGTTGAAGTAGCCGCCCCTGGCGCCCGCGATGATGGACAGCACCTTCTCGGCGCCCACCGCGACGGCGATCGAGGACGGGATGCGGCGTAGTTCGTGCAGGCCGGGGGCCACCAGGCGCTCGCTGCCCGGGTAGGAGACCGGCTCGCCGGCGCGGTCGTAGACGCGCATGCAGACGTCGCCCACGGCCTCGCGCAGGCTCTCCGCGTCGCGCGGCATGAAGGCGGGCACGACCTGCCGCATCAGCGGCGCGGAGCCGACGCCGACGATGGCGCACTTGGCGTGCGCCCACAGGTCCATGACCTTGCGCACCGACGGCTCGTGCTGGAGCGAGTAGAACAGCTCGGGCCCCGGCAGCGCGGGTGCGTACAGGTAGCTGGGCACACCGCCGACGCGTTCGGCCAGGATGCGGGTGGTCTCGTTGGTCTGGAACCACGGCTGCGGCTCCTCCTGCCCGCCCACGGCCGGTGCGATGGTGACGCCGGGGAACTGCCCGAGCCCTTCGCGCGCGCACTCGTACACCGTGCTGCCGGACGAGACCAGTACCACGTCGCCCGACTCCAGCCCGACCCCGGCCAGGGCACGGGCCAGCGCCGGAGCCAGCCAGGGGCCCAGCGCCGGGCCGCTTACCTTGGGGACCAGATGGACGCGCCGCAGCCGCAGCGCCTCGGCCACGCTGGCGGCCAGAGGGCCGTCCTCGAGGGTGGCGGGCCGGTGCACCTTGATCTCGACGATGCCCTGGCGGCGGGCCTCGGTGAGCAGCCGGCTCACGGTCGCCCTGCTGACGCCCAGCCGCTTGGCGATGTCGGCCTGGGTGGCGTCCTCGAGGTAGTACTGGGTCGCTGCCGCGTACATGAGATCGTGCGGGAACCGGGCCTGCGCCTCTGGCGCGACATCGGCGGCCTTCATGCGCGCGCTCCCTCGGGCCTGAACACTTGTGCTGGACGGATGTGACTATACCTTCGTGCCCTCGGGGCAAGGGGGTATCGAGTCCGCCGAACTATCATCGGTCCTCGCGCGCGTCCCGAATACCGCGGATCACCTCACGCCTCCGGGCCCGCGCTTCCGGCGCCTCCGATACCTGCGGCGCTTCCCATGACGAGGGCGTCGCCGAGTGAGGTGCGGGCGTAGAGGACGGCGCGGCCGGTGCGGGTGCCCGCGATGAGGCCGGTGCGGCGCAGGGCGGCCAGATGGCCGCCGGTGGTGCCGAGGCTGTGCCCGAGCAGGGCGGCGAGGTGGGTGGTCGTGGCGGGCACGGCGAGTTCGGCGAGGATGCGGGCCCGGGTCCGGCCGATCAGCCCCGCCAGGCCCGCTCCCGCGCCCGTCACGGGCGCCTCGACGGCCGTGCCGCGGGCCGGGTACGTGAGCGCGTACGGCCAGGCGTCCTCCAGGTAGGCGCCCACGGCGGGTACGAACGCCGACGGCAGGAACAGCAGCCCCTTGCCGCCGAGCCGGTGCCGCTCGTCGCTCCGGCCCATCCGGACCTCGATGTACCCGTCGCCGTGCCACCGGACCTGCTCGCTCAGGTCGTCGAGCGCGGCCGCCCAGCCGTAGGCCGCGAGCCGGCCCGCCCGCTGCACCACGTCGCGCTCCAGGATCGCCTGGAAGCGCGGCCAGTCCGCGGAGAGGATCTCCGTCCACAGCACCTCGTAGGCGTCGGCCAGCACCTGGACTACGTCGGGTCCGAGCAGCAACTCCCTGGTCCACTCCGGCACGGGCGGCCGCTGGGCCAGGACGGAAGCGATCTCGCCGTGCGCCTGTTCGACCGGAGTCGTGCGCATGGCCGCCAGTTCGGTCTCGAACGGCACGCTCATCCCGGCGGGCGGCGGCGCGATGAAGTCGACGTTGTCGCTGCCCTTGTTACCGGTGATCGCCGCCATGGCGCGCAGGGCGGGGTGACGGCCGGCGAGCTCCTTGTACCGCTCGCGCCACCTGTCCACCCAGCGCCGGTGCGCGCCCGCCCTGGTACGGCCTTCGAGCACCCACTGCGCGTGCATGGTCTCGATCAGCGGCGAGATGGCGAACCGGCTGGCCACCAGGTCCTGCGGGGTGACCTCGATCCTGAACACCTTTCGTTTATATCCGAAAGCTTCGCCTTCGCCGGGCATGGTCGCGCAGCATCGTGACCGGCGATTCCGAGACCTCCCTCCGGAGCCGCCCTTTCGATGTGGGGGTGCGGGTTGACCGAGCGTGGGGCCACCTTCGGGCAGGTGTTCGCGGTACGGGAGTTCCGGGTGCTGTTCGGCAGCTTCGCGCTGCTGATCTCCGGGGACTCGATCAAGATGCTGGCGCTGTCGGTGCTGGTGTACGCGGAGACGGGGTCGCCTGGGCTCTCGGCCGCCGCGTACATGGCCGGGTGGCTGCCGTACATCCTGGGCGGGATGTTCCTGCTCTCGCTGGCCGATCGGCTGCCCCCTCGGGCGGTGATGGTCGTGGGCGAGCTGGTCAGGGTGGTGGTGTGCCTGCTGCTGGCCTTCGCCGGACTGCCGGTGCCGGTGATGCTCGGGCTGGTGCTGGTGACGGGGCTGTTCGCGCCGGTGTTCGGGGCGGCGCGCAGTGCGTTGCTGCCCGACATACTGCCCGGGGACGCGTTCGTGCTGGCGCGGTCGCTGATGGGGGTCACCTCGGCGGGCGCCCAGATCGCGGGGCTGGCCGTGGGGGGTGCCTTCCTGGCGGTCACGGGGCCGCGCGGGGCGCTGGCGGTCACGGCGGCGCTCTCGGCGGTGGCCGCCCTGGTGCTCCGGTACGGCCTGCCTCACCGTCCCGGCCGGAGCGCGGCTGCCAGTGGTACGGCGGCTGCCGGTAGTACGGCGGCTGGTGGCGCGGCGGTGGGTGGTGCGGAGGCGGCTCGCGGCGCGGGCGGTGGGGCCGTGCGGGTGACTCTGCGGGTGAATCGGTCGCTGATGGTCGATCGGCGGGTGCGGGGGCTGGTGCTGGCGAGTTGGCTGCCGATCATGTGCCTGGCCGGGGCCGAGGCGATGGTCGTGCCCTATCTGGGTGGTCAGGGGCAGGCGGGGGTGGTGCTGGCGGCGGCGGCCGGCGGGATGGCGGTCGGGGAGTTCACTGTGGGGCGGTTCGCGGCTCCGGCGGTCAGGGAGCGGCTGTCGCTGCCGTTGGCGGTGCTGATCGGGCTGCCGTGGCTGGCCTTCCTGATGGCGCCTGGCGTGGCGTGGGCGGCGGTGCTGGCCGCCGTGTCCGCCGCCGGGGTGTCCTACCAGCTCGGGTTGCAGCGGCGCTTCGTGGACGCGGTGCCGGAGGAGGTGCGCGGCCAGGCGTTCGGGCTGCTGTCGGCCGGGCTGATGACCGGGCAGGCGATCGGCGCGGCGGTGATCGGCGTCCTGAGTGAGGCGATCGGCCCGGGACCGGCGATCTTCGCGGCGGGCATCGCGGGCGTCCTCGTCGCCCTGGCCCTGTCAGGCGCACTACGCCCGGAAGCTCGCCCGGCCGGAGACCTCAGCCCGGCTCCGGCTGGAGATCTCCGCCCCGCCGCCGCCGCCGGAGACGCGACGCCAGGGCGGGCGTCCCCGCCTCCGCCGGAGACGCCCGCCCTGGCGTCGGCGGAGACGCTGGTCCCGAGGCGGGTCCGGAGGTCACGGAGGTAGTTCGCCCGAGCCGCGGGGGATGAGGCGCACCGGCAGCTCGACGTGCTCCGACGGCCCTCCGTCCCCTGCCAGGCGGCGGAACAGCAGCTCGGCGGCCACCCGGCCCATCCCGGCCGGGTCCTGGGCCACCACCGTCACCCCGGGCGTCAGCAGGTCGGCCAGTTCGAAGTCGTCGAACCCGACCAGCCCCATCCGCCGCCCGCCCAGGACGCGCAGCGCGGTCACGGTGAGCCGCCCGTTGCCGGTGAACAGGGCGGTCGGCGGCGAGTCCAGCGCCAGCATGCGCTCCAGGTCGTCCCGGACCGTATCGGGCGCGGGCCCGCGCATCGCCACCAGCCGGGGGTCGAAGAGCGGGCCGAGGGCCGCGCGGTAACCCGCCAGCCGCTCGGCCGCCGTGAAGATCGACGGATGGTCGCCGAGCATGGCGATCCGGCGGTGACCGTGCGCCAGGAGGTGGCCGACGGCCTCCCTGGCGCCGCCCGCGTTGTCGCTGAGCACGGTGTCGACGTCCAGCCCGGGCCCGGGCGGTCGGTCCGCGAACACCGCGGGCGTCCCGGCGTCGAGCTCGGCACGCAGGTAGGAGTGGTCGTCACCGGCGGGCACCACGATCAGACCGTCGACCCGGCGGGCGCAGAAGGTGCGCACCAGCTCGCGCTCCCTGGCCGGCTTCTCGCCGGACGAGCCGCTCAACAGCAGGCAGCCCTCAACGATGACCACCTCCTCCACCGCCCGGCTCAGCCCCGCGTAGAACGGGTCGGCGACGTCCTCGATGACCAGCCCGACGGTCGAGGTGCGGCCCCTGCGCAGCACTCTGGCGCTCTCGTTGCGGCTGTAGCCCAGCCGGTCGATGGCCTCGCGCACCCGTTGGGCCGTCGCCGGGTTGACGCCCGGCTCGCCGTTCACGACGCGCGAGACGGTCTTGAGTGCCACCCCGGCTGCCAGGGCGACATCCTTCATCGTCGGTCTCACCCTTGGATCCTTTCCCAAGTAGGACGCCTAGACAACGTTGTCAAAGGGTTATGGGAGAGTAGAGGTTCTATGTCGTTGAGATCCGCACTCCTCATCGCCGGGTTCGTGCTGGCCGCGCTGAACCTGCGGCCCGCGATCGCCGGCGTCTCCCCGCTCCTCGACGAGATCATGAACGACGTCGGCCTCACGCCCGCCGCCGGCGGCGGGATCACCACGGTGATGGTGGTCTGCCTGGGCGTGTTCGGGCCGATCGCGCCGCTGCTCGCGCGCCGGATCGGGCTGGACCGTACGCTGCTCGCCGGGCTCCTCGTGCTGGCCGCCGGCGTGGTGCTGCGCGGCCTCGACGGCGTCCCCGCGCTGTATGTGGGCTCGGCGATCGCGGCCACCGCCATCGCCGTGATGAACGTGGCCATGCCCGGCATCACCAAGGAGTACTTCCCCGACCGGGTCAACCTGATGACCGGCGTCTACAGCTCCGCGATCGTCGGCGGCGCCGCGTCCGCCTCGGCGCTGGTGATCCCCATTGAGCATGCCACGGGCTACGGCTGGCGGGGGGTGTCGGCGCTGATGGCCGTGCCCGCGCTGCTGGCCGCGCTGCTCTGGCTGCCGCAGGCGCTGCGCGGGCAGGCCGGGCCGCAGGGCGGGCCGCGGCCGTTCGGGGTGGTGCTGCGCAGCCGGGTCACCTGGTACGTGACCGCGCTGATGGGTCTGCAGTCGTTCACCTTCTACGTGCTGCTGGCCTGGCTGCCGACGATCTTCCATGACGCCGGCCTGCCCGCCGACCAGGCCGGCTACCTGCTCAGCGTGACGAACCTGGTCCAGGTGGGCGCCACGCTGGCCGTGCCGGTCCTGGCCGGGCGGCGGCCGTCGCAGGTGCCGTTCGTGATCGGGGCGGGGCTGCTGACTGTGGCCGGGTACCTCGGCATGTTGCTGGCCCCGGTCGCCGCGCCGTGGCTGCCGTGGCTGTGGATGGTCGTGCTCGGGGTCGGGCAGGGGGGCTCGTTCGCGCTGGCGCTGCTGCTGATCGCGCTGCGTGCGCCCGACCCGGCGTCGGTGACCGCGCTGTCGTCGGTCGCCCAGTCGGTGGGGTACGCGGTGGCCGCGCTGGGGCCGGTGCTGTTCGGGCTGCTCAGGCAGGTCTCCGGCGGGTGGACGGTGCCCTTGCTGACAGGGCTCGGGGTGCTGGGGGCGCAGCTCCTGGCCGGCTGGTTCGCGGGGCGCCCTGCTACGTTGGACAAGGCTTACCGGTAGCGGAAGGACTCACGTGCTGACGGAGGCGCTGCAGCGGTTGGCCGACGAGCGCGGCGGGGTGATCGGGGTCGAACCCGGCCTGGTCATCACGCCGGACGAGACCTGGACGGCCGCCTCGGAGCTGCTGCGCCCGCCGTACACACTGCTGGCGGAGCTGGTCGACGAGACGGCGGCGCGCTGGAGCGCTCCGCGCCACGTCGGTGCCGCGCTGTTCTGGAAGACCTACGGCTATTGGCACACGATGCCGATGGCGCTCGGCTGGGCGCTCGATGGGCGGGTGCCGACCATGCGGCCGGCCGACACGTACTTCAAGGTGTCCGGGGCGGGGGTGACGATCGCGGCCTCCCGCGTGAGCTGGGGCTCCGGCGTCGCGCCGATCAGGCAGGCGCTGGCCGAGTCGCAGGAGCCGCTCGTACGCGTGCTCAGCCGGATGGCCAGAGTGGGTGAGCGGACGCTCTGGGGCTCGACCGCGGAGGCGTTCGCCCACCCGTTGACGCAGTTCGTGGCGGGTGACTACATGGCGCTGCTGGCCGAGATCGGCAAGCCGGTCGACGGGCTGATCGAGCCCGCCGACGACGGCTATTTCCGCAAAACCTGCTGCCTGTGGATCGCGCTGCCCGACGTGGAGCCCTGCGCGAGCTGCTGCGTGCTCAGGCCACGACCGCGTCGTCCATCGGACGAAGCTCGTCGGCGTAGCTGACCGAGACGCGGCGCATGACGCCGGTGTCGTCGATGGAGTACTGGCCGAGCCGCCACAACGGCGGCGAGTAGGCGTGGATCGAGACGCTGTTGTCCACGGTGCCGTTGAGCCGGTGGATGTGGTCCGGGCCGAAGGAGAACGACTGGCCCTCCGACACCACGGTCTCCAGGTGCTCGCCGCCGATGCGCGGGTTGCACTCCAGCAGCGCGCCCTGAACCACGTGGACCGCGCCCGAGGAGATGTCGTGGTCGTGCCAGCCGGTGTCGTCCTCGGGCCGCCAGCACAGCAGCCAGACGTCGACGTAGGCGTCACGGTAGAGCGAGGCGTAGTGCCGGCCGCCGTCGGCGGGGAACTCCACCTGGTCGCGCCACTCGGCCGGGTCGGCTGCCAGGTCGTTCACCAGCTTGCGCAGCTCGCGCCGGTCCAGTGTGCGCTCCGGGAGCCGAGCACAGGCACCCCCGTCCTGGGTTCGATTCATGCCGGGGTGCTCGAGGACTTGCTCGCTCACGTACGGGTCTCCTTTCGGCCGAGTAGACGACGGGGGTTGGTGACCCGGATGGCGTGGGCGGCTGCCTCGCCGAGTCCCGGGTCGGGTGCGGTGGCGTAGGGGGCGTCGGAGCCGTTGACCACGACGTCGACGCCGAGCTCGCGGACGATCGCGTCGATCGCGCGCGGGCCGTACGAGGAGGTCTCCACGAAGCAGCCGGGGTCCACCAGGCCGCGGCCCGTCCCGCCCCTCGCGATCAGTCGCTCCGAGTGGAGCGGGGCCAGCCCGGCCAGCAGCGCGAAGCACACGCGCAGCCTGGGATGGCGCGGCCGGACGACCGCGTGGAAGTAGTGCCACGACGCGTGCATCTGCTGGACGTACGGCACGAGCGCGGGCCACCAGGACGGTGTGCCGGGCGTGGCGGCGGCCGGGCCCGGATGGATGAACAGCGGCAGGTCCCGGTCCGTGAGCACGCCCAGCAGGCGGTCGTCGGGCAGGGCCGTCGCGGGGATCTGCAGCCCGGCGAACCCGCGGTCGAGGTCCTTGGCCAGGCGGTCGGGGTCGGGCTCGCTGTGGCAGGTCGAGGCCCATGCGCCGAACGGCTCGGGCAGCCCGAGCGCGCCCTCGTGGTAGGCGTCGAGCAGCGGCCACGCCTCCTCCGGAGGCAGGAACTCGATGCCGAGCGGGCTGGACAGCGAGACCAGGGCCAGCTCCAGCCCGGTGACGTCCCGGTCGGTGTGGTCGGCGGGGTCGACCTCGTAGGGCGGCTCGCCGTCGAGGATCAGCGTCCAGCCGTCGAGGTAGGGGGGCGTGGTCCGGGCGCGGAGCGCTTCGACGAATGTTCCGGTCCACAAATGCTGATGGATGTCGATGATCACGACCACACCTCCCTCTATTTCCTACTAGTATTGCAGGTAAACCTATCACGCTGGAACTTCAAGGTTGTGAACCGTTTCAGTGATACGGTTCAGTGAACCGCTTCACCGGACAAATGTCAACGGTTGGCCGCATGCCCCCCGAGGGGGACGAACCCCGCCGGCGGTCTCTTCGGCATGCGAGCTTCTGTCGGTGCCACGCAATAGGCTGGCTGGATGCCGCGGAAGAGAGCGACGATCCGGGAAGTGGCCCAGGCGACCGGTCTGTCGCCGGCCGCTGTCTCCTACGCGCTGCGTGGCATGCAGGTCTCCGAGGAGACCATGGAGCGGGTCCGCGCCGCCGCCGCGGAGCTCGGCTACGAGGCCGACCCCATCGCCAGGGCCCTGGCCAGCGGGCGCACCAACATGATCGGGCTGCTCTGCGGCTCACTCGAGGACCTGTGGCAGCAGTCGCTGGCCGTCGGCATCAGCAGGGGCCTGCGGGAGAAGGACCGCTACGCGCTGATCCTCGACGCGGTCGGCGACCCGGCCCGCGAGCGGGCGCTGGCCCAGCAGCTGCGCGACCAGCGGGTCGACGGCATGATCGTGCAGCCCGTCGACCCGGCGGCGCCGTTCTGGTCGGAGCTGTGCGAGTCGCTGCCGGTGGTGGCGATCGGCGACTCACTGGCGGGCACGGCCGGCGAAGTGGTCTTCGACAACCGCCGCGGCGTCACCCTCGCGCTCGAACACCTCCATGCCCTGGGCCATCGGCGGATCGCCCTCCTGACGCCGACCATGACCAGCACCCCCGACCGTCCGGCCGACGTGCTCGTCACCGCCGAAGCCGACCGCCTCGGCCTCGACATCGTGGTGGCCACCGCGCCCCACGGCCTGGCGGCGGCCACCGACGCGGCCCACCGCATCCTCGACGCCCACCGGCCGAGCGCGGTGTTCTGCTTCGCCGACTCGATCGCCTACGGCGTCTACGCGGCGGCGGCGGAGCTGGGGCTGTCGATCCCGGGCGACGTCTCGGTCATGGGTTACGACAACCACCCGATGTCGGGCCTGCTCACGCCGGGGCTCACGACGGTCGACTGGGACATCGACGGCATCGTGCGAGCGGCCGTACGCCTCATGTCGGCGGCGGCCGACGGGGGGACACGGCGCCGCCGGGTCGTGCAGCAGCCGACACTCCGCGAACGCGGCTCGGTGGGGCGCCTGCCGGGCGTGGGCGGGCCGTAACGGCGGGCGGTGTGTGTTCCGCGGGCCGTAACGGCGGGCGGTGTGTGTGTTCCGCGGGCCGTAACGGCGGGACGTCTGTGCCGGTCAGCGGCCGTCTTCCTGGAGGTCCTCAGCCCCGTGCGGTGGGTGGCGGGTTCCCACCGCTTGCCGTACAAGATCGAAAAGGTTGTGAGAGCAGCGCCCGTGCGGCGTCGAGGTCATCCGAGAGGGGACGGTCGGGGACATCGGGGCCCCTTGTGGCGGCGACGCGCTCGCAGGCGAGCACGATCTCCAGCGGCTCCACGCAGCGCAGGGCATAGCGCGCGGCCTGCGTCGCGAACCCCGCGTGATCCTCTGTCCCCCGGGAGATGACGGCGGTCGCGGCCGTGACCGGGTTCGCGAGGTGGCGCAGCTCGGCCAGCGCGTCCTGAGCCACATACTCTAGGATCAACGCCCCCGACCCGCCCGGCCGCGCCGCCAGGAACGGCAGCCGCCCCGTGTAGGCGGGCTCCATGAGCGTGGCCAGCCTGGCCACGCTGAGCTGGGCCGTCGGCACCAGCGCCGCGCGCAGCGCGTCGAGGGCCAGCGCGACCGGGGCCGAGTGGAAGTTTCCGTTGTGCCAGGCCAGCGAGTCGGCGATGAGCGGGTTCTCGGTGGCGGCGTTGAGGTCGGTCTCGACGACGCTCCCGGCGCGGCCGAGCGCGTCCAGCGCGGCACCGTGCACCTGGGCGAACGCGCGGTAGCCGTACGGGTCCTGGATGCGCGCGGCGAGCTCCCGCGAGAGCAGCCCGCGCAGGCGGGCGGCCGTGGTGGCCTGGCCGGGGTGCGGCCGGGCCTCCTGTACGGCGGCGGCCAGCGGCTCGGCCGAGGCCGACACCGCGACGAAGCTGAACGCCGCCACGTCGACGGCGGCGTCCAGCAGGACGCGCAGCCGGTGCACGGCGATGGCGGCGTCGGCCAGCGTCGCGGCCCCGGAGCTGATGAACGGCAACGCGTCACCGGACGCCAGCGGATAACGGGGCCCGCCCACCGGAGCCGTCGTTCCTTCCCCGGCGGCCGGTACGTCCGTGGCCTTCGGTCCCGGTCCGGCCGTCGGTTCCTGCCGAGACATTGGTCCAGACATTGGTTCCTGCGGAGAGGTTGGCCCAGACATTGATCCCTGCGGAGACGTTGGTCCCTGCCAGGACATTTCTCCCAGGAGGCACAGCGCGGTGGTGGCGAGGGCGGTCAGGTCGCCGGTGCCGATGGCGCCGTAGGTACGGATCGGGGGCGTGAAGCCGTCGTTGATCGCCTCCGCCAGCACCGGCAGCACGCCAGGATCGACGCCCGAGCCGCCCGCCAGCAGCTGGTTGAGCCGTACCACCAGCATCGCCCTGGCCCGCTCTGGCGCCACGAGTGGCCCGGCTCCGCCCGCGTGGCTGCGCAGCAGGTCGAGCCCGCCCTCCTCGACGCCCACGTCCTTGTTGGCGCCGACCCCGGTGCTCTGGCCGTAGACGGGGCCGGTCAGCCCCTGGGCGGCACCCCACGCCGCCCGGGCCCGATCCAGTGAGGAGATCGTGACCCGGGCCGCGCCGTACGCCACCGCATGGACCTGCGCGCAGGTCAGACCGGCACCGTCGAGTTCCATCGGGCTCAATCGTTGTCGGGGATGAACAGGCCGAGCAACCAGCTGACGACGCTGATGATGATCGCGCCCCAGAAGGCGGCCGGATAGAAGTTGGCGACATGGAAGGGGATGTCGAGCTGGCCGGAGATCCAGCTCGTCAACAGCAGCATGGCCGCGTTGATCACGAGGAGGAACAACCCCAGCGTCAGCACGATCAGGGCACAGCCCAGCGATTTGATGATCGGCTTCACGATGGCGTTGATCAGGCCGAAGATCAGGGCGACGATGAGCAGGGTGCCCCAGTATTTGGGGGTGTTCGCGCCGGCGAGCTGGATGCCAGGGACGAACTGGATGGCGACCCAGAGGGCGACCGCGGCCGCCAGGGTTCTGATGATGAATCTCACGCTGGTTGATCCTCCCATTACCGATCGGTGCTCCGATAGAGGCACAGCATGATGAGCGGATATGTGCCGCCCGGCCACCCACTGTGCCAGCCGTCTCGACAGGCGTTACCGAGAGGCGTTACCGAGAGGCGTTACCGAGGGGCAACGCTGGGAAGAGGCAGTCGGGGGAAGGGAGCGAGATGGACTCGGATGGATTCGAATCGCTGTCGGCCAGCGAGTTGCACGATCGCGCGGTCAGCTACGCCGTGCGCCACGGCGATCTGGGCTTTCTGTGGAACCTGTTGCGCGTGATCCCGGCGGCCGAGGCCGCCAGCGGGCACGACACCGAGACCGCCAACGACCTCAGCCGAGTGTCCGCGCTGCTCAGCGATGCCCTGGCGGCCGGCGAAGGCGAGCTCGGCGAGGCCCTGCGGCCGGTCTACATCGAATATCTGAGCAAGCATCCCGAGGCCTAGCGCTTCCACCCCACAGCTGCTCTGTTCCGCGGCTGCTCTGTTCCGCGGCCGCTCTGCTCCGCGCCGCCCGAAAGGCGCCTCAGCCCGCCAGGCGGGCTTCCGGGCCTCCGTAGGCGGCGAAGCCGGGCGTGCTGACCTCCTGGTCGTCACGGCTGATGATCATGGTCTCGTACGGCCCGGCCGCCGCCAGTTCCATGGAGAAGCGCCTGGCCAGCACCGGCCCCATGGCGTACATCGCCGTCGCGTAGGCGTCGGCGGCGCTCAGGTCGGGGCCGAGCACGGTGACCGACCCGAGGCTGTTCTGCTTGATTCCGGTGCGCGGATCGACGACCTTCGCGCCGCCCGTGGTGGCGATGCCCAGGTCGTGGGTGAACACGACCCGGCGCACCAGGTCGGTACGCGGATCACGGATGCCGATCTGCCAGCGCTTGCCGGGGGCGGCCGAGCCGCGCACCCTGATGTCCCCGGCGGCGTTGATGCGGTGATCGACGGCGCCGGCGTTGGTCAGCGCGCGGGAGAGCCGTTCGAGCGCCCAGCCCTTGATATAGCCGGAGGCGTCTATGACGCCGTTGATGCGGGACTCGAACCACCCGCCCGTCGCCTCGCTGAGCTCGTCGCAGCGGTGCAGCACCTCGATGAGCTCCGGGATCTGCCGGATGGTCCCACCGCGGTTCAGTGCGCTGATCTGGCTGTCCTCCTTGGCGGGGTTGAACGTCTCGTCCACCCAGCGCAGCCAGGCGAAGGCGTCGTCGAGTACGGGGGCCAGCTCACGCCGCGGCAGGGCGGTACGGATGTCCACGCTGACCGGTATGCCCATGACCATTTCGACACGGGCGCTTCCGGGGAAAGTCGTCACCTTGCCTCCTCGTTCGCAGCAACCGTCCCACGGCGCGCGTAATGCCTGGTTAAACCCTAGGCTTGGGTTTGAAACGAGTTGTCCTGACCTGCGCCCTTGGTACGGATAGCCGGGTCAGGGCGCCCCGGACGTACCTCTGGAAGGGCCGGGGTCCGGCGACGATCACGGTGCGTTCGGCGATGTCGGGCACCTGGCGGCGCAGCCCCGAGGCGCTGAGCCGTTCCTTGGCCCGGGGGTCGTGCTCCTCGCCGGCGACGAGCACCAGGCCGTGCTCGGCCTCCAGCTCGCGCAGTTCGTCGGTCACCCGGTCGGTCCGGTAGACCGTCACGGTGTCGCCCGTGCGGGTGGCGAGCAGGTCGCGCAGCCCGGCGGGTTCGAGGTCGGTGACGATGAGCAGGGAGCCCCTTGTCGTGGCCCGTACGCCGTGGTGCCAGACGGCCATCACGGCCGCGATGCCGTACAGGAGGAGCGAGCCGGTGCGGCTGGCGCTGGTCACATAGGCGGTCGAGCTGAGCTGGTGCGTCACCAGCAGCGTGCCCGCCACGTACCCGGCCAGGCGCAGGCGCCGCCTGACCTGCTCCGAACGCAGGAGTTCCGGCGCCCTGGCGGACAGCAGCCCGAGCGTCACCAGTAGTGCGGCGACGGCCCACGCGGACGGGCGCCACGGGTAGCCGAACCCCGGGTGGATCGCCCCGAACTCCGCGACCGCCACACCGCACCAGAACACGATGAGAGGCTGATTAGCCTTTGCCTCGCTAGCCATGGGATAGACGATGCGCGCCGAACATGAGAGCCGTCTGAGTAGTGTCTGAAACATGGCTAACGTACGTGTTGAGCGGACCGAAGAGGGCGGGTTCCGGGCGACGAACGCCCGTGGCGCGGAGGTACGGATCGGGAGCGGCGACGAGGAGGGCGTGTTCACGCCCGTCGAGCTGCTGCTCGCGGCGGTGGGCGGGTGCAACATCGTGTCCGTGGAGCCCCTGACCGCCAAGCGTGGGCAAAGGCTGATCCGCCTGGCGATGAGCGTCGAATCGGAGAAGATCGAGCCGAACCTGCTGGGTCCCGTCACGGTGACCTATGACGTCGAAGTCCCCTCTGAGCAGGCGGACGAGGTCTTCCGGGCGGTGGCGGAGCGGGTGCACGCGAAGTACTGCACGGTCAGCCGCTCCCTCCAGGAGGGCACGGAGGTCCGTTTGGTAATCCCGTAACTGGATTAGGCGGACATTCGACCCCCCTATGGCACGTTCGTTGCATTCGCCTCGGTAGTGTCGAGGCAGGTCAAGAGTCCTGCGACTGACTTGCAGACTTTTACCGAAGAGCGGACGCGGAGGGGGACCGTCGTTCGCAGTGCGGGACCGCCGGCGTTTTTGGGGGAAAGCGCTGGCCTGGACCGCCCTCGGTCGGGGCCGGACAGTTGGGGGACTGTCCGGCCCCGATTCATGCGTATTGTTCGGTTATGTGACAAAGGTCCTCATTGACTGCGATCCCGGCATCGACGACGCGCTCGCCCTGGCGCTGGTAGCGGGCACCCCGGCCCTGGAACTCGTGGGCATCACCACGGTCGGCGGCAACGTCGACCTCGCGCTGACCACGGCCAACGCGCTGGCGCTCAGGGAGTTCCTCGACCTCGGCGATGTTCCGGTCGTTCCGGGCAGCGCGGGCGCGCTGGTGTGCCCCACGGTCCGCGCCGCCGACGTCCACGGCTTCTCCGGCCTCGGCGACGCCGTCCTCCCACCGGCGACCCGCCCTGTTTTCGACGGCCACGCCGTGGACTTCATCATTGAGACCCTGCGGACCGCTCCGGGCGAGATCACGCTGGTCGCCATCGGCCCGCTGACCAACATCGCGCTGGCCGTACGCCGGGAGCCACGCGTCGTGGAGTGGGCCCGCGACTTCGTGATCATGGGTGGCTCCTTCACCCGCGGCAACACCACTCCCGCGGCGGAGTTCAACATGAAGGCCGACCCGGAGGCGGCCGCCATCGTCTTCGACGCCGGCTGGACGGTGAAGATGCTCGGCCTCGACGTGACCCTCACGGCCGAGGTGACCACCGAGGTCCTGGACCGGATGCGCCCGCTCGGCCGGCTGTCCGACCTGCTGGTCCCGGCCGCCCAGTCCTACGGCAAGGTCACGGCCGAGTCCGGACCGGCCATCCATGACGCGTGCGCGGTGGCGTACGTGCTCGAGCCCGCGCTCTTCACCTGCGTACCGGCACGGGTGGACGTGGAGACGGTCGGCCGGTACACCTCGGGAATGACGGTCACCGACTTCAAACTCCGTGACGCGCGGCCGAACGCGCTGGTGGCCACATCGCTGGATGTGAAGCGGTTCTGGGAGACGGTGCTGGGGGCCTACGAGGGGCTGGGCGAGCGGCTCGGATGATGTGCTGGGTGGTGTGCGGTGGCTGCTACAGTTACTTCTGTTGCGGGCGCCGCTAGCTCAGTTGGTTAGAGCAGCTGACTCTTAATCAGCGGGTCCGGGGTTCGAGTCCCTGGCGGCGCACCATCTTCAACTGGCCGTTCTCCTGTCATGGGGGAACGGCCAGTGGTGTTTGTGGGCTACTGGGGATCCCGACGGGCTTCAGGGGCGCCTTCGAGGGTTTCCGGCGTGATCAGTTTCACCTCGTTCTCCTTCAGCGCCTCCAGAAGATCCGGCGGTGGGGTGGAGTCGGTGACGAGGTAGTCGGCGCCCCCGAGCTCGGCCACCTGGGCGAAGAGCCGGCGACCGAACTTGGAGGAGTCGGCCAGGATCGCCACGCGCGCCGCCCGAGAGATCATCTCTCGCATCATCGCCGCCTCGGCGAGGTTGCTCGTCGTGTAACCGGCGGCCGCTGAAACGGCGCCGACCCCGATCAACGCCAGATCGCAGCTGATGTCCAGCTCGCTTCCGCCGGACGCCCGGAAACTGACGGGGCCGACGGTGGCCAGCGTGAGAGTGCGGACCGCGCCGCCGACGACGTACACGTCGCGGACGGCTGAGGACGGCAGCGCCGGGGGGACGAGCAGACTGTTCGTCACCACTGTCAGGTCGCGATGGTTGCGCAGGTTCCGGGCCACGGCAAGAGTGGTCGTGCCGCCGTTGATCATGACGATCGACCCGTCTTCGACCAGCGACCCGGCAAGTACGGCGATCTTCTCCTTCTCGCGTTCCTCCATCTTGAGCCGCACGTCCACGGCCCGGTCGACCCGGGAAAGGGTCGACTGACTGACCGCTCCGCCATAGGTGCGGACCAGGACGCCGTCGGCGCTGAGCTGGTCCAGGTCCCGCCGGATCGTGTCGATGGAGACGCCGAAGCGCTCTGCGAGCGCGCTGACCGTGACCTGCCCGGTCTCCGCGACGTATGCCGCCAGCTGGGCTTTACGTCCTGCGGGTAGACGACGCTGCCGGTCCTCTTCGTCAAGGGTCACTGACCCTCCCATCTCTGCGGTAGTTGCGCTATGGATCAACGCAACAGAGGAGTGATACAGGTCCTAGAACCGCAGACTACCGCATAACGCTGCCTCTTCAGGGCAACATGCTGCTTACTTCCGACGGCCCGACGCCCCGATCGCCCTGCCAGAGGCGCACCTCTCTCCTTTTCTTTGCCGAACTGTGCGGTTTCTAGCTGTATTTTGCGGTTGCTAGGTCTTGTGGGCCGCGTCACGCGTTGTTAATGTGGCGGAAATCGGCAAAGAGCGGTAACACCTGTACAGCAAGGAGGGTCGCGATGACCGGAGGCAGCACCCGGTTGCAGGGCCGGACGAGGCGACTACTCGGGGTGATGGCGGTGGCGGTGCTCAGCGCCACCGCCGTGGGGTGTGGTTCCACCTCGGGATCAAGCGCGGGATCAAGCGGGAACGGCCCCGTCACGCTGGAGTTCGCGCAGTGGTGGGCGCCGGAGCTCCCGGCGGGGTCGTTCGACAAGCTCATGACGGAATTCACGGCCCAGAACCCGAACATCAAGGTCAAGCTGCTGAGCGGCCCTTACGCGTCCACCAAGCAGCAACTGGTGTCCGGAGCGGCGTCGCGGACGCTGCCCGATGTCGTGGGCCTCGACGGCGCCTGGGTGAGCGACTTCGCCAAGCAGGGTGCCATCGCCGACCTGTCCGAGCTCATGGCGAGCGCGAAGTACGACTCGAGCCAGCTCGCGAGCCAGATCCAGGTCAAGGGCAAGACCTACATGATCCCCGTGGTGAACTTCGTCTACCCCCTGTTCGTCAACAACGATCTGCTCAAGAAGGCGGGGGTCAAGAAGCCGCCGAGCACGCGCACGGAGTTCCTGGAGGCGGCCAAGAAGGTCAGCGCGCTCGGCGGCAACGTCAAGGGCTGGGCTCTGCCGCTCGACACCGCCGTTCCCAACGGCATCCAGAATGACGTGATGTCATGGCTGTGGGCATCGGGCGGCAGCATGCTCACCAAGGACGGCAAGCCCGACCTGACCGGCCAAGGCGTCAAGAGCACCGTTGAATACGTCAAGAGCCTGAACGACGCGGGCGTCATCGCCCCCGGATCGCTCACCATGAAAGAGCAGGACAAGGTCGAGAAGTTCGCCACCGGCCAGGTCGGCATGATGATCGATTCCTTGGCTCACATCACGCTGATCAAGAAGAACAATCCCAAGCTGAACTTCACCGTGGTGCCGATCCCGGCCACGGACGGCTACACCGGCAAGCGCGGCATCCCGTACGCGTCCTGGGGCATCGGCGTCGCCGACTCCTCGGAGCACAAGGCCGAGGCGTTCAAGCTGGTCCAGTTCTTGATGAGCAAGCAGGAGAACGCGCAGCTGAGCACGTTGGCGAAGGGCTTCCCCGGCAACAAGACGGCCGAGCCCGACTTCAGCACGAGTGACCCGCTGTTCAAGACGGCCTTCGACATCTACAAGGAGGGCTATCCCGCCAACCAGTTCGTGGGATTGCCGAAGGCCGAAGACCTCATGCGCAGCTTTGACGAGCAGTTGCAGCTCCTGCTCACCGGGAAGCAGAGCATCGACGACACGCTCAACAAGGCGCAGCAGGCCTGGGCGCCGGTGCTCTGACCTTCCGTACTTCGCGGGCCGCGCCGACCGTGCGGCGCGGCCCCGAACCAAGGAGACATCGATGGAAACCGCGAAACTCGATCCCGCGGCCTCCCCGGGAGCCCCACAACCGGCATCGGAATCCGCCGCGGGCCGACGGAGAAGTACGCGGCCTTTCCCCGTGCAGCGTGTCGTCCCGTTCGCCTATCTCTCGCCGACGCTCATCTTGATCTTTGTGCTGATGATCATCCCTATCGCGATGGTGGTCAGCTATTCGTTCAAGGACAACGTGATCGTCGAGCAGAATCCGGTCTTCGCCGGTCTGGCCAACTACACCACGGTGCTCACCGATCCCAACTTCCTGGCAGCGCTGAAGAACACGTTCATCTTCATCACTCTGAGCACCGTCGCGCACCTCGGCCTCGGGCTGGCCTTCGCGACGATGCTCAACACGCCCTTGCTGGGCGGAGTAACGAAAGCCATCTTCCGCATCATCTACATCCTGCCCTGGCTGTTCACGGTCGCTGTGATCGCGGTCATCTGGCGGCTCATGCTGGACCCGTCCGGGGTGGTCAACTACATCCTGACCACGATCGGCGTGCTGCGCGCGGAAGTGAGCTGGCTCTCCGACCCGAACATGGCGCTCTGGGCGTTGACCTTCATCAACATCTGGGCCGGCTTCCCCTTCTTCATGATCAGCATCCTCGCCGGGTTGCAGGGAATCTCGCCCGTTCTGTACGAGGCGGCCTCCGTGGACGGCGCGACCGCCTTCCGCAAGTTTCGCAATGTGACGATTCCCCAGCTGAAGCCGGTGCTCCTCAGCATGGCGGTGCTCGATCTCATCTGGACCTCTCAGCAGTTCGCCCTCATCTGGATGACCACCGGTGGTGGCCCGCTGAATGTCACCGAGATGCTCAGCACCTACACCTACAAGCAGGCCTTCAGCAGTTACGAGTTCGCCTCCGCCTCCGCCGCCGCCGTCATAGTCCTGCTGCTCACGATGATCCTGGCGGTCTTCTACGTTCGCCTGCAAAAGGAGAGGTGATCACCCGTGCTCACCCGCAAAAGGCGGCGCCTCTACGCGAAGATCGCCGTGCTCGCAGGTCTGTGCGTGGGCGCGGCCTTCGCCGGCCTGCCGGTCCTGTGGATGCTGTCGACGTCGTTCAAGACCAATGGGGAGGTCTTCCAGGTTCCGCCGCGGCTGGTCACCGAGAACTTCTCGTTCGACGCCTACGCGAAGATCCTGGGTGACGCGACCGAGTTGCGGTTTTTCATCAACAGTTACATCGTCGCGCTTTCGGTGACGGTGCTGACATTGTTCGTGGCGATTCTCGCGGCCTATGGATTCAGCCGGTACAACTTCCCGCTGAAGCGGTCCGTCAATGCCGTGATCGTCACTGTTCAGGCTGTGCCGCCCATCACACTCGTCATTCCCTACTTTGGTCTCGTGGTGGGGCTCGGCCTGTATAATACTTATGCGGGGCTGATTCTCACGCACATGGTGTTCACCTTGCCCTACGCGATCATCATGATGACCGCGTACTTCAATACCCTGCCCCGGGAATTGGATGAGTCCGTCAAGGTGGACGGGGCGTCGAGCTGGACGGCTCTCTGGCGGATCCTGGTGCCCATTTCGGTTCCCGGGCTGGTCGCGGTCGGCGTCTACACCTTCATGATCTCGTGGAACGAGTACCTGTTCGCGCTGACCCTCACTCGTACCGACGACATGCGAACCGTGCCCATCGGTATTCAACTGTTGATGGGCCAGCACTCCTACGAGTGGAATCAGATGATGGCCATGAGCATTCTGGGGTCCATCCCGGTGCTCCTGCTGTTCCTCCTCTTCCAGCGGCGATTCATCGGCGGCCTCACCTCCGGCGCCGTCAAGGCCTGACGCATCATGCCCGTCCCGCACGACAATCACTATTCAGAAGGAGAAATACAGTAATGCTGACGACCGGCAAGGTGCTCTTGGCTGTCGCGAACGAAAGAAACTTCGCGGTGCCCGCCTTCAACATCAGCGACTACGCCATGTTCAACGGCATCGTGGACATCAGCGAAGAGACGAACGCGCCGCTCATCGTCGGGATCCATCCAGACGAGGTACGGCACCTCGGAGTGGACGTGATCGCCGCGATCACCCAGCGAGCCCACCGCTCGTCCGTGCCGATCGCGATTCACTGGGACCATGGCGCGACCTATGAGGAGATGCTGACCGCGATCCGGATCGGCTTCACCTCGGTGATGATCGATGCCTCGATGAAGTCCTTCGCGGACAACATCGCGATCTCCAAGAAGGTCGCCGACACCGCGCACGCGGTCGGCCTGTCGGTCGAGGCGGAGCTGGGCACGATCGGCAAAACCGACAACGAGGCCGAAGACGGCAGCGACGCGATCATCTACACCGACCCGGCGGACGCCGTGACCTTCGTGCGGGAGACCGGGGTGGACAGCCTCGCCGTGGCCATCGGCACCTATCACGGCATCTACCCGAAGACCCTGAAGCCGGAGCTCAAGCTCGACCTGCTGAAGGAGATCAAGGATCGGGTCAAGATCCCACTCGTGCTGCACGGCGGCTCGGGCAATCCCGACGACGAGATCGCGGAATCGGTCAAGCTCGGCATCAACAAGATCAACATCTCCAGCGACATCAAGCTGGCCTACCACACGAAGATGCGCGAAGTCCTGGCCGATGAGAGCCTGCGTGAACCGAACTCCATCCAGCCGCCGTGCATCGACGCGATGAAGGTGGTGGCCGCGCAGAAGATCGAGCTCTTCGAAGCGGCCGGCAAGGCATCTCTCTACTGACATGACCAGCCATGTGGTCCTGGGCTTGGGGGGATGCGTCGACTACGAGCTCAAGCTGTCCTCGTCGATCTTGGAGCGGCTGGTCGGCGAGTACGAGATCCACGGTGCCGAGCTGACGTCGTCGGTCACGGTGACCAACGAGCGCGAGCTGGTCATCTCCATTCTCACCTACCTCAAAAAGGGCGGAGGAGGCGAGCACTTCGTCGCCTCCTCCGAATCCCTGAGCGCGTTCGCCGGGCGGTTCCCCAAACGAACGACTCTGGGCGGAACCTCCGTCCGGGCGGCGATGGAGATGAGCCGGCTCGGCGTACCCTCCACCCTGCACCTGGTCAGTCTCAACGACATCGTCCGCCGCCTGCTGCCGGCGAGCTGCGACTACATCTGCAGCGGCGACCGGGACACCCTCTATCCGCACCTGATCGTGCAGTACGACCAGGACCTGCGGGTTCGAGCAGGTGACATCGACATCCGGGCGCCGTTCCCGAACAGATTGATCTACGTCAACGACCCGGCGAACGAGTCCATGCTGTTGAGCGACGAGCTGGGCTCGTTGCTTGGCGACGCACGGGTCTTTCTGATCTCGGGATTCAACGCGATACGGGACCAGCGACTACTTGACCTGCGTCTGTCCACGCTGAGAAGCCATATGAGGCACCTTCCGGCCGAGGCGGTCGTCTACTACGAGGATGCCGGATTCCACGAGCCGGGCCACAGCCAACTGGTCCGTGACGCGCTTCTGGAAGTCATCGACGTCTACGGACTGAACGAAGACGAGCTGCAGTCGTACCTGGGCTACGCCGTCGAGCTGCTCTCCGTGACGGAGGTGGCCCGCGCCCTCGAATCGCTGCGAGCGCTCATCCCCGTGCCGACCCTGGTCGTGCATACGAAGTACTGGTCGGCGGCAGTCGGCGAGAGAGCCGGCGACTACGCGGAGCCGCTGAACGAGGGCATCGTGATCGCCAGCACCCGCTACAGCCACGGCGATGGGTATACGGAGCACCAGTACGAACTCATGCGGAACCGGCCGAGGCGAACGGAGGCGGTGGAGTTCGCCGCGGCTCTGGAAGGCCGCATGGGCGGAGTCGTTCGCTGCCTGCCCGGCTTCGATCTCGATGTCGCCGCGCCCACGACCATCGGGCTCGGCGACGCGTTCGTCGGCGGTTTCCTGGCCGCGGTCGCCCAGGGCCGGTCAAGCACATGAGCTGACCCGCACCCGCAGCTACGAAGTTGCGGCCAGCGCGTCCCGTACGGACATCAGGCCGAAGCCGAGGAGGTTCAGGCCCTGCCAGGTCGCCGGGGAGGCGGCGCGCTCGTCGTCGGCGGTCAGGCCGATGCCCCAGATTCGGTCGCGGGGGCTGGCCTCGACCAGGACCCGGTTCCGGGTGCCGAGCAGGAAGGCGGCCAGTTCGGGGTGCTGGGCGAACTTGGCGAGGTTGCCGCGGACCACGATGTCGAAGCGGTGGGCGTTCCAGACGTCCTCCTCGAAGTCGCGCACGGTCCGGCCGAGTTTCTTGGCCTCGCCGGGATGGTCCGCGGAGAGGATCTTGGTGGCGGTCTGGTGGTCATCGAACAGCCACGCCTTGTGGGCCATCATGTAATGCTCGGCGGAGGCGAAGGTGTGGCCGTCCTCGGTGAACGTGACCGGCCACCACTGGGACAGGCAGCCGGGGCCGACGCCGCCGTCGCGGGCCGGGCGGTGGCCCCAGAAGAAGAGGTAGCGCAGAACCTGGCCCGCCTGCTCGGCGGCGATCGCCTCGGCCACGGTCTGGGGAAGTGGGGTGCGGGGTCTGTCGGACACGCTCACACCGTGCCACAGACGTGCTCGGGTCCGCCAACGGCCGAGGCGTGCCGCGTGCGGACGCTTCCCTTGGAGCGTCTGAAAAGCCCGGGGAAGATCGTGCTCTGTTGACGGGGCTTTACCGCATGGATCGAGGGGATGTTTGCGATGATGGCTCGGCAAGGGGTGAGCTCTCGATCGGAACAAGGGAGGTGAAGCTGATGTCCTACAGCCCTAAGCTCGCGGCGGCGTTGTCGGGTGCCACGCTTCGCCAGCTTGTGCACTGGCGTAAGGCCAGCGCTGGTCGGGGAGCTGTGCTTGTCCCAGAAATCTCCGAAACCCGGCCGATTCTCTACTCCTTTCGCGACGTGGTGGCGTTGCGGACCTGCGTGAAGCTGCGTAACGACGCCTCCCTGCAGAAGATCCGGCGGGCTCTGGACACGCTCCGTGCCGATCTGCGGGAGCGTGAGCACTTGTCGGCCTACCAGTTGGTGGCCGATGGCTCGACCATCTATCTTGTGGAACCCGGTCAGGCGACTGATCTGGTGCATCGCACGGCAAACGTCGTCATACACGAACTCGTCGACGTGTTGCGGCCGTTCTACCGCGATGGCCGCCATATCCCGGATCTCCTTCAACCACGTGATCACGTCACCGTGGATCCTGCCGTCAGGGGCGGAATGCCGGTGATCGAAGGCACTCGCGTGCCCTACGACGAGGTCGCCGCATTGCTGCGGGACGGTGTTCCAGTCGAGCGGATCTCCGATTACTTTCCCAGCGTGACTGCCTCAGCGGCGCTCGACGCAGTCGACTTCGCCGACTATGTCGACAGCTATGAACCCCCCGGGGAATCGCGTGCGGCTGCTGCTGGATGAGAATGTCCCCAAACCCCTCCACCAGGTTCTCAGCGCGTTCATTCTGAACCATGAGATCACTCATCTGCTCGATCTTGAGGGTTGGTCGGGAACGCGTGATGAGAGTCTCTACCCGCGGGCGGCTGCCGAGGGGTTCGATGTCATATTGACCAACGACGGTCGGCAGATGCAGCGTCCACGAGAGGTGGCGGCCATCGCCGCCGCCAAGCTGCATCGGATCGAATACCCGCACAAGCATCCCGGACTGGTCGGGATGGGCATCGCGATCGCGACGGTCACCGCTGGACTTCCCAGTGCGCTGGCCTTGTTGGCGGAAAGTGATGGCCAGCGATTGATCACTTTTCGTGGAGTTGACCCGACGGCGGCAAGCCGCTTGCTTCTGGTCGATCCAGTGATTTCCCCGCCAAAGTTCTGGCCTACGGGCGGGTAGCGGACGCTGTCCCGGCGCAGCCAGTCGGTGGCTTTGGAGACCGCGCGAAGTGGCCGGGAGGTCAGGCCGGAGTTTGGGACTGCCGTACGCCGCGGCGCCACACGTCGGCGATGGCGCGTGTGGCGGTGATGTCGCGAGTCGGGTCGCCGTCGACGAGCAGTAGGTCGGCGCGGAGGCCCGGGGTGATGCGGCCGCGGTCGGTGAGTCCGAAGCAGCGGGCCGGGACGCTGGTGGCCGCGGCGAGCGCCTGCTCGGCCGTCAGCCCGGCCCTGGTGAGCGTCAGCAGCTCGTGGTGCAGGCCGGCGCCGTGCGGAGGGCCGAAGGGCGTGCAGTCGGTGCCTGCCAGCATGGGGACCCCGGCGCGGAAGAGGGCCAGGGCGGCGTGCGAGGCGTTGGTCGCGCCTGTGGAATGCAGGGGAATGTCGCTGAACTCCCGGTTCAAGGTGGCCTTCGACCGCTCCGACATCCGGGACGCGACCCGCTCGTCCCGGAGGAGCTCCGTGCCGCCGGGGGTCGCCGGTGACGGCTTCGATGTACGTGATCGTGCTGATGGTGAACGCGTCGTACGCGGCGATCCGGGCGGCGATCTCCTCGACCATGGCGGGATCGGTGTCGGCGAAGAGGTGCGCCAGCCCCTCGACGCCCGCGTCCAGGGCGATGATCGCCTCCCGCGCGGTGATCGTGTGCGCGATGGTCTTGAGCCCGGCGGCGTGCGCGGCCTCGACCAGGACGGCGGCGAGCTCCGGGCTGAGCACGGGCAGGCGCATGCCGCCCGAGGAGCCGTCGTCGACCGCGATCTTCGGGTAGTCGGCGCCCTCCGCCAGCCGGGCCTCCACGAACGCCTTGGCCTGGCCGGAGTCGGCGACCGTGTCGATCGTGGCGTCCGTGCCCAGAGCCTTCAGTCGCCCGAAATCAGATTTGATGTCGAACTATCTCAATAGGGAATAGTAAGACGTCGAACTATACGATGTCTAGGAGATGATGGCGCTCTGTTTCCCCGCCACCGCCGCCATCACATAGCGATCGAGAAGCGGCAGACGGGCCAGGTGGAGGGCGGCTCTGCGGGCCACCAGCTGCCAGCGCGCCTCCGGCACGAACCAGCGGACGCCCTTGCGCGCCACCTGCTGCTTGTCCGCCACCACCGGGCGCAGCACCCGCTCGTACTCGGCCAGGGCGGAGTCGATCGACGGTGCCGTCGAGAGGCGGTCGGCCAGGACGTAGGCGCCCGCGATCGCGAGCGAGGCGCCCTGACCGGCCACCACCGACACCGCCTGGCAGGCATCGCCGATGAGCGTCACCCGGTCGCGGCTCCACCGTGGCAGCTCCACCTGAGCGACCTGGTCGTAGTACATCTGCGCTGCGGGCGGGCAGGCGGCCAGGGCGCGAGGGGCGAGCCAGCCCAGTGACGCGTACTCCTGGCGGACTCGCTCGCGGGGGTCGGCGGGCAGGGTGGGGTCGTCCGTGCGGTGGACGGCGAAGACGGCGACCTGGTCGCCGCGCAGGGCGTAGAAGCCGAGTTGCCTGGTCATCGTGTCGGTCAGTGTCAACTGCCCGGCCACCTCCGCCCGGACCTCCGGGTCGGTGAAGATCCACGCGGCCGTGTGGAAGCCGAGATGGCGCAGGAAGTCGCGCTCCTCACCGAACACCAGGCCACGGACCGTCGAGTGGATGCCGTCCGCGCCCACCAGGAGGTCGGCCTCCAGCGTGGCGCCGTCGACGGTCACCCGGACGCTGTCCGGGTGGTTCTCGACGCCGGTGAGCGCGGCGCCGTAGCGGAGGTCGACGCGGTCGGAGAGGTGTTCGCGCAGGGATCGTTCGAGGTCGGGGCGCATGATGCTGATCAGGCGGCCGTCCACGACCTTGGCGAACTGGTCGAAGCCGAGTCCGGCGCGGCGGCGGCCCTCCTGGTCGCGGTAGGTCATCTCCGTCACCACATAGCCCACCTCGCGTAGGCGAGGCAGTACGCCCATGGCCTCCGCGGCGTCGAATCCGGGGCCGAAGAAGTCGATCATGTAGCCCTGGGTGCGGGGGCCGGGGGACCGCTCCAGCACCACCACGTCCCAGCCGATGGTGTCGAGGCGCTGGGCCAGGGCCAGTCCGCCGATGCCGGCACCGCAGATCACGGCCTTCATGTCAGTTCCCTTCCGTCGAGGAGTCGTCTGAGTACGGGGGCGAGGGCTGGGGCGGTCAGGCCGGGAGTGAAGGCCCGGTGCAGCATGAGGCCGTCGATCGCGGCGGCCACCACCGCCGCCGTCTGGTCCGGCGCCGCCACGCCCTGGGCGGCCAGCCGCCGCGACAGCCGGTCGCGGAAGGCGGTGACCACCTCGGCCAGCGACCGGCGCAGCGTCTCGTCGCGGGCGGCCGCCAAGTACGTCTCGGCGAACAGCAGCGACATGGGGTCGCGGCCGTCGTGCTCGTCCAGCGCGGCGAGCATGAGGTCCAGCGCCTCCTCGGCCGTGCCGGCCTGCTCCAGCAGCGGGCCCAGCCCTTCGACCAGGCCCCGCATCGTGCCGATGGCGGCCTCCGTGAGCAGGGCGTGCACCGAGGAGAAGTGGTAGTGCACCAGGCCGGGCGTCACCCCGGCGCGCTCGGCCAGCAGTCGCGTGCTCACCGCCGACCAGCCGCGCTCGGCGATCAGCTCCGCGGCCACGCGCAGCAGCCGCCCGCGCACCTCACGGCCCTGGTCCGCCGCCTTGGGTCCGGGCATGGGCTTCCTTTCGGTTGGACGTACGCCCTGGGCGATTGACCAAGGCGATTGTCCAGAGGATAGCATCCGAGGCGTGACTGAGATCTTCACGAGCTGGAAAACCTGGCCGGACGCCGAGAAACCGCTGGCCGCGGCGCTGCCGGGGGAGACGGTCGCGGTGCTGGAGGAGGCCGTGACCTTCGCCGTACTCCAGCACGGGGATCAGTTGCGGCCGACCGGCGTGCCCTACCTGGAGCATCTGCTGGAGGCGCTGGAGATCGCGGTGCGCGGGGCGGCGGTGCGCGACCCGGACGTGCTGGTGGCGATCGTGCTGCACGACGTGGTCGAGGACACCCCGTGCACGTGCGCGGAGATCGCCGAGCGGTTCGGAGCGCACGTCGCCGAGCTGGTCGCTTGGGTGACCAAGCCTGATGTGGCCGCCCCGCAGGACAAGGCGGGCGTGGCCGCCGGGCAGGGCGAGCCGGGCTTGGTCGCCGGGCAGGACAAGGCGGCGGTGAAGGCGGCGGTGAAGGCGGCCTACCTGCGGGCGCTGGCGGGAGCGCCGCCGCAGGCCGTGCTGGTCAAGCTGGCCGACCGGGTGAGCAACGTACAGGAGCTGCACCGGATGCCGGTGGACTTCCAGCGGCGATACCACCGGGAGACGGTGGAGCACATCGTGCCGCTGGCGGCGACGTCACCGTGGTTCGCCCGCTGGTTCGCCGGCTGGCGGGACGACTGGCGGGCCTTGGAATCTCCCGAGTAGACCCCGAGTAGACCCCGAGTAGACCCCGTCAGCGGGTGTGCAGGCGGGCCAACCGGTTGCGGACGCCGTCGAAGTGGGCGAAGACCGCCGCCACAGCTGCGGTCTTGTCTCCGGCCTGTACGGCCGTGTAGATGTCGCGATGTCGCTTGGCCACGTCCGCCGGGGGCTCGTCGGGCGTGCCGAGCCGGTCGCGCAGCTGGTGGTACACATCCCAGAACGCCCCGAGTAGCTGGCTGACCAGCGGGTTGCCGAGCGGGCGGTAGAGCAGGTCGTGGAAGAGCCGGTCCGTCTCCGGTGACACGTCGCCGACCAGCGCCTCGCTCTCCATGCGGGCCATCACGTCGGCCACCGGGGTCAGGTCGGCCTCGGGGCCCAGGTCGATGAGCCGCTGGACCAGGCCGGCCTCCAGGATCTCGCGGATCTCGGTGAGGTGGGTGAGGTGGCTCTTGCCGTCCTGGAGGGTGATGCGGCTGTGGAAGGCCAGCTCGTCGACCAGCCCGGCCAGCGACATCCGGCCCACGAACATGCCGAAGCCGTGACGGATGTCGACGATCCCGACGGCCTGGAGCGCCTTGAGCGCCTCACGGACGGAGTTGCGGCTGACCCGGAGCTCTTCCATGAGCTCGGTTTCGGTGGGCAGGGGATCACCCGCCACGAGCCCGCGCCGCAGGATGAGCTCTTTGACGCCCTCCTGGGCCTCGACGGCACGGCTGGGCCGCGGGCGCGGGACAGTGGTCATGAAAAATCCCTTCGTCGTAAGCGCTTAGGTAACATTCCGGAAATCTCCTGTTGACCTCAACCGGGTCCGGCCCATAGCGTCCACCCTACGCACAACATAGGACATGGGATGTCCCACGTTCTACATTAGGACCGCATACCGCGGCCTAATGCGGATCGCAGGATCTGCACCAACCCCCAGGAGGCATCCGTGAGCTCTGAGTTCAGCCGCCGTGACTTCCTGCGCTACAGCGGGGCCACGGGTGCGGCGGCGTTCATCGCCACCACCCTCTCCGCCTGCTCGGGTGGCCCGGCCTCGACCGGTTCGGTCGGCGCCGGATCCAACAAGGACCTGATCACCGCCGTCATCGGCTATGGCAACGACCAGAGCTGGGACCCGACGCAGACGGCCTCGGCCTTCGCGATGGCCGGCATCCAGCACGTCTACGAGGGCCTGCTCGACACCGACCCGATCACCCGCGAGCCGTTCCCGGCTCTGGCGACCGCGCTGCCGACGGACCTGAACGCCACCTCGTGGAAGTTCACCCTCCGCGACGGCGCGAAGTGGCACGACGGTCAGCCGGTGACCGCCGACGACGTGGTCTTCACCTTCCAGCGCATCCTCGACCCGGAAGCCAACGTGCTGACCGGTAACTTCTTCAAGTCCTGGCTCCAGGAAGTGAAGAAGATCGACGACAAGAACGTCGAGCTGGTCTTCAAGTTCGCCTTCCCCGACGCGGCGCCCAGGCTGACCATCGCCAAGATCATGCCCAAGCACGTCTTCAGCCAGCCGGGCGCCTGGGACCAGGCCAAGACCGGTAAGGCCGTCGGCTCGGGGCCGTACAAGCAGACCGCGCACAACCCCAAGAGCAACACCACCTTCGAGGCGTTCGCCGATTACAACGGGCCGCGCCCGGCGACCGTCAAGAAGATGAACTGGCTGACGATCGTGGACGCGGCGGCTCGCGTCGCGAAGATCTCCGGCGGCTCGGCCGAGGCGCAGATCGCCGACAACATCCCGTACGCCAACGTCGAGCAGCTCAAGCAGCAGGGGCTGAGCGTCGAGGGCGGCGCGGGGATGAACCACATGTTCCTGATGTTCAACACCGGGACCAAGCCGTTCGACGACGTCCGCGTACGCCAGGCGCTGCACTACGCCATCGACAAGAAGAAGCTGATCGACGTGGCCCTCAAGGGGCACGGCACCGCCTCCAGCTCCTTCCTCAACGAGGGCCACCCCGACCACAAGCGGGCCTCGGTCGTCTACGACTTCGACCAGGAGAAGGCCAAGGCGCTGCTCAAAGAGGCGGGCGTGACCAACCTGACGGTCAACCTGATGGCCGTCAACGTGAGCTGGATCGCCGACTGCCTGCCGACCATCGCCGCCTCCTGGGAGGCGATCGGCGTCAAGACGACGCTGGAGCCGCAGGACACGGCCGCGCTGTTCGCCAAGATGGACCAGTTCCAGGACTACCAGGTGGTCGCGGCGGCCTCGAACCCCAACCAGTTCGGCATGGACGCCGACCTGATCATGCGCTACAACTTCGTGGCCGGCGGCCTGTGGATGAAGTACAGCCACTGGGGCGACAGCAAGGACGCCAAGACCCTGTTCGCCCAGATGGACGAGGCCACCAAAGAGCCCGACAAGGCGGCCAAGACTGCGAAGGTCCAGAAATATCTGGATCTCATCGCCGAGCAGGCGGTCCTCTACCCCGTCGTCCACACCGAGCTGATGACCGCCTGGGATCCGAAGAAGCTGACCGGCATCCGCGCGCAGGCGTACCCGGGCATCAACGTGCTCCAGGCCAAGCGCACCTGAGCCCATGGCCTTCATCGTCAGAATGCTCCTCCGGCGGATCCTCGTTCTGGTTCCGCTGGTGCTCGGGGTCGCCGCGTTCGTGTTCATCGTGATGCGCTTCTCCAACAGCAAGCCGGAGTACGCCTACTTCCAGGGCGCGAACCCGACCCCCGAGCAGATCCACCAGTTCCAGGTCGAGAACGGCCTGCTCGACCCGCTGCCGCTGCGCTACCTGCGCTTCGTCGGCGACCTGGTCCGCGGCGACCTGGGCACCAGCGTGCTCACCAAGAAGCCGGTGCTCGAGTCGGTCACGACCGCGCTGCCGCTGACGCTCCAGCTCACGCTGCTCGGCCTGCTCGTCGCGGTCGTGCTGGCGCTGATCTTCGGCGTCACCGGGGCGCTGTTCCGCGACCGCTGGCCCGACCAGGTCATCCGCATCGTGTCCCTGGTCGGGGTCGCGGCTCCGGCCTTCTGGCTGGCGCTGCTGATGATCCAGTGGCTCGCGGTGGGGGAGGGGCTGTTCCCGACCGGCGGCTACATCAACCCCGCCGACTCGACGAGTGGCTGGCTGCGCTCGATGACGCTGCCCGCGCTGTCGCTGTCGCTGCCGGTCGCGGCCCAGCTCACCAGGATCATCCGCACCTCGATGGTGGAGGAGCTCGACCGCGACTACGTACGCACCGCGATCGGCAGCGGGCTGCCGCCGATCGTGGTGGTGGGCCGCAACGTGTTGCGTAACGCGCTGATCAACCCGCTGACCGTGCTCGGCCTGCGCATCGGCTACCTGATCGGCGGCGCGGTGGTCATCGAGCAGATCTACGGCCTGCCGGGCATGGGTCAGCTCATGATCAACGCGGTGCGCGACGGCGACCCCGCGGTCGTGCAGGGCGTCGTACTGACCGTCGCGGTCGGCTTCATGGTCGTCAACCTGCTGGTCGACGTCCTGTACCTGCTGGTCAACCCCAGGCTCAGGAGCGCCACCTGATGAGACGTGGACTGACCGAACGCCTCGCCAAGCCGGGCGTCGTCTTCAGACGGCTCCGGCCGATGTCGTGGATCGCCGTGGGCATCCTCGCCCTGATCGTGCTGGCCGCGCTGCTCGCGCCGATGATCGCGCCGCATTCGCCGTACTTCCAGGAGGTCGCCGGCGGCGGCCCGTCCGCGAGTCACTGGATGGGCCTGGACAGCGCCAACCGCGACATCCTGTCCAGGCTCCTGTACGGCGCCCGCTGGTCGCTGCTCATCGGCCTCGGCGCGACCGTCCTGGCCCTGGTCGTGGGGGCCGTCATCGGCGCCGCCGCGGCCACCTCCCGCCGGGCCGTCGACGAGACGATCATGCGTCTGCTCGACGTGATCATGGCCTTCCCCGGCATCGCGCTGGCCGCGGTGCTGGTGGCGGTGTTCGGCGGCAGCATCCCGGTGCTGGTGATGGCGATGGCCTTCCTCTACATGCCTTCGGTGGCGCGGGTCGTACGGGCCAACGTGATCGCCCAGTACGGCGAGGACTACGTCGCGGCCGAGCGGATCATCGGAGCCCGCACCCCGCACATCCTGATCCGGCACATCGCCATCAACTGCGCCGCGCCGGTGCTGGTGTTCTGCACGGTGATGGTGGCCGACGTGATCGTGTTCGAGGCGTCGCTGTCGTTCATCGGCGCCGGAGTACGCCCGCCGAACCCGTCGTGGGGCAGCGTCATCGCCGACGGCAGGAACATGGTGCTGCTCGGCGGCTGGTGGGCCACGGTCTTCCCCGGCCTGCTCATCCTGATCACCGTGCTCGCCCTGAACATCCTGTCCGAGGGCATCTCCGACGCCTGGGCCGCGCCCGCCACCCGCAAGGCCGCCATCAAGAAGGACGACGCGTTCGAGGCGGCCCGGCCGGGCTCCGGCGAGATCGTCGAGCTGCCGGGACTGGCCGAAGCCGCCCGCCGACTGGCGGAACGGGCCCGCCCCCTGCCCACGGGCCCGCCGATCCTCGCGGTGGAGCGGCTGCGGATCGGCTTCGCCGAGGGCGTGGACATCGTCGACGGCATCGCCTTCGAGGTACGGCCGGGCGAGGTGCTCGGACTGGTCGGCGAGTCGGGCTGCGGCAAGTCGCTGACCGCGCTGACCATCATGGGCCTGCAGCCCCGCGACGCCCGCGTCAGCGGCCACGTACGCTTCGACCAGCAAGAGCTCCTCTCGCTGCCGCGCCGCGCCCGCCGCCGCCTGCTCGGCCACGAGATGGCGATGATCTACCAGGACGCGCTCTCCTCGCTGAACCCGGCCATGACCATCAAGGCCCAGCTCAAGCAGGTCACCCGCCGTGGCGGCCGCCGGACACCGGCCGAACTGCTCGAACTGGTCGGCCTGGACGCCCGCCGTACCCTGTCCTCCTACCCGCACGAGCTGTCCGGCGGGCAGCGGCAGCGGGTGCTGATCGCGATGGCGCTGTCGCGCGAGCCCAAGCTGATCGTCGCCGACGAGCCCACCACCGCGCTCGACGTGACCGTCCAGGCACAGGTCATCGAGCTGCTGCTGGAACTGCGCGCGGAGCTCGGGTTCGCGCTGATCCTCGTCTCGCACGACCTCGCGCTGATCGCCGACGTCACCGACCGCGTGGTCGTCATGTACGGCGGGCAGATCGTGGAGACCGGCGCCACGGCGACCCTGGTCGGCGCGCCCGCCCACCATTACGCGCGCGGGCTGCTCGGCTCGGTGCTGTCGCTGGAGTCGGGGGCCGAGCGGCTGACGCAGATCCCCGGCGTGGTGCCCGCGGCGGCGGACTTCCCGGCCGGCTGCCGCTTCGCCGACCGGTGCCCGATGGCCACGGACGTATGCCGTACCGACGCTCCGGCGCTGGAGGGGGACACCCAGCGGCACGCCGTGGCGTGCCACCATCCCGCCGTCGTCCTCGTGGGGAGTGATCAGCGTGCTTGACCTCAAGGACGTGCACGTCGTGCACAAGGCCCGCTCGGGCGGGGTGTTCTCGCGGGACCGCGTCTACGCGCTGACCGAGGCGAACCTCTCGGTCAGCCCCGGCGAGACGGTCGGCGTCGTGGGGGAGTCGGGCTGCGGCAAGTCCACGCTGGCCAAGGTGCTGGTCGGCCTGCAACGGCCGACCTCGGGCACCGTGACCTTCCGGGGCAAGGACCTGTGGGCGCTCAAGGAGACGGAGCGGCGGGGGCTGATCGGCTCCAGCGTCGGGATGATATTTCAGGACCCGTCCACGGCGCTGAACCGGCGGCTGCCCGTCAGCAAGGTGCTGCGCGACCCGCTCAACGTGCACGGGCGCGGCACCCCGGCCGAGCGGGACGCCCGGGTCCGCGAGCTCCTCGACCTGGTCGGCCTGCCCGCCGGGGCGGCCGATCTGCTGCCCGGCCAGCTGTCCGGCGGGCAGCGGCAGCGCGTGGCCATCGCCAGGGCGCTGGCCCTCGAACCCGACCTGCTCATCGCCGACGAGCCGACCAGCGCCCTTGACGTCTCCGTACGGGCGCAGATACTCAACCTGCTGCTCGATCTGAAGGAGCGGCTCGGACTGGCGCTGGTGTTCGTCTCGCACGACATCCAGACGGTCCGGCGGATGAGCGACCGGGTGGTGACCATGTACCTGGGCAGGATCGTCGAGCAGACGCCCGCGCACGCCGTACCCCTGAACGCCCGGCACCCCTACACGCGGGCGCTGTTCTCCGCCACGCCGGGACTGATCTCCCCGATCAACCCGATCCCGCTGGTCGGCGTCGTGCCCTCGGCCACCAGGCCGCCGAGCGGCTGCCCGTTCCGCACCCGATGCTGGCGGGCGGACGAGGAGTGCGGCGCGGCCTGGCCCGCGGCGCGGACCGACGCCGACCACCTCTTCCACTGCTACCACCCGGTGGCGCCGGGAGCGACCGACCTCGAACTGATCCAGGAGCACGCATGACATTGACCGGTGTGATCCCCCCGGTGTGCACCCCGATGACCGCCGACGGCCAGGTGGACGCCGCGTCGCTGATCCGGCTGGTGGACCACCTGCTCGACGGCGGGGTGGACGGGCTGTTCGTGCTCGGGTCGTCGTCGGAGGTGGCCTACCTGCCCGACGCCCAGCGCCGGGTGGTGCTCGACACCGTGGTCGGTCATGTGGGCGGACGGGTGCCGGTGCTGGCGGGGGTGATCGACATGACCACGCCGCGGGTGCTCGAACACGTGCGGGTCGCGGTCGAGGCCGGGGTGTCGGGGCTGGTGGCGACGGCGCCGTTCTACACGCGCACCCATCCCACCGAGATTCAGACACATTTCCGGACCATCAGCGCTGAGAGCGGATTGCCGGTCTACGCCTATGACCTGCCGGTCGCCGTGCACACCAAGCTGACCGCCGAGCTGCTGCTGGGACTGGCCGCCGAGGGAGTGCTGGCCGGGGTCAAGGATTCGAGCGGGGACGACGGCGGCCTGCGGCAGGTGATCCTGGGCCGTGAGGCGCCGTTCAGCGTGCTGACCGGGTCCGAGGTGACGGTGGACTCCGCCCTGTGGATGGGCGCCGACGGGGTGGTGCCCGGCCTGGGCAATGTGGATCCCCACGGGTACGTCCGGCTCTACCAGGCGGCGCGACAGGGCGACTGGGAGGCGGCCCGGCTGGAGCAGGAGCGGCTGGTACGGCTGTTCGAGATCGTCACGGTCGGCGGCGGCCGGATGGGCGGCAGCTCGTCGGGGCTCGGCGCCTTCAAGGCCGCGCTGCACCTGCGCGGCGTCATCGACCACCCGGCCACCGCGCTGCCGCAGGTCCCGCTGAACGACGAGGAGACCGGCCGCGTCGGCAAGCACCTGGCCGCGGCGGGCCTGCTGTAACAGCAGGCCCCATGGCTTGGATCAGTGGTCAATCGGATGGCAATCGGCGCCCCGCATCCTGTCCTGGTGACTACTGACAACGCCCCTGCCATCTGGGAGATGGTGGTCGTCCACCGCGCGTTCCGGCGCGAGTTCAGGCTGGCTCCCGAGCTGGTCCGGCAGGTGGCCCCCGGCGACACCGAGCGGGCCGCCACGCTGGCCGCCTACCTGGGCGAGATCCTGGTCGGCCTGCACCACCACCACGAGGCCGAGGACAAGCTGCTCTGGCCGGTGCTCCTGCGCCGCGTACAGCTGGAGAGCGTCCTCATCCGCACGATGGAGGAGCAGCACGAGCGTGTCGCCGACCACATCTCCGTGCTGGAGGAGCTGCTGCCCGCCTGGCGGGCCGAGGCCGACGCCGACCGGAGAGACCGGCTCGCCGACACGCTGACGCTGCTCCACGACGAGCTGCTCGTCCACCTCGACCAGGAGGAGGAGCACATCCTGCCGCTCGTCGCCGCGCACCTGACCAAGGCCGAATGGGACACGCTCTCGGAGTACGCCCGCGCCCAGCTGCCCAAGGACCGGCTGCTGATCAACCTTGGCGCGCTGCTGGAGGACGCCACGCCATGGGAGCGCGAGGCATTCCTCCGCCTGATGCCGATGGCCGCCCGTGTCCTGTGGAGGTTGATCGGCCAGCGGCAATACCGGCGCGAATGCCAGAAAGTCCGGCTTAGAACTTTTGGTGTGGTGCACGCGTCAAAAAGCCCATGAAGACGTTCAGGATCGCCGCACTCGTGAGCGGGTTGCTGCTGGTCGGCGGTGCCGCGCCCGCGCTGGCCCAGGAGACCGCACAGCAGGCCGGGGCCCCGGGGCGCTGCTCCGCGCCGCAGCTTCAGGTGCGGCTGGGCAGGGTGGATGCCGGGGCGGGCAACCGCAACGCGCCGCTGGTGTTCACCAACCGGTCGCGGGCCGCGTGCACCCTGCAGGGCTATCCGGGGCTGGTGATGTTCGACAAGCAGGGTGACGCCCTGCGGACCCGCGTCCGCCGGACACCGGGAGCGCGGCCGAAGGTGACGCTCAAGCCTGGCGGCAGCGCCCGCGCCGTCCTCCACTGGACGGTCGTGGAGACCGGCACCGAGACCGCCTGTCCAGGTGCCGCCCGGCTCATGGTCATCCCGCCGGACGAGCGTGCGCACACCGAGATCGCGTTCGCCGTCGACCGCGTGTGCGATCAGGGCCGACTCGACGTCACACCGATCAAGTGACCGACTGGCGGCCCTGATGGCATGCCGTCAGGTGTCCGACCGGCGCAGGCGCGGTCGTGCCGGGGTGGGGTGACTAGCGGCTGACCCCGTCGGCGGGCCGCTGGAGCAGGTTCAGGTCGGCCCGGCTGGGCAGGCTCTCCCAGTCGCCCTGCGAGGTCACCGCGAAGGCCCCGGCCGCGCACGCCGTGCGCAGCCGCCGGTCGGCGTCCGCGCCGGCCAGCCAGTCGGCGAGCCACCCGGCCGCGAACGCGTCCCCGGCGCCGACCGGATCCACCTCCGTCACCCGGAACGGCTGAGCCTGCCGTACGGAGCCGCCGGAGAACTCCAGGGCCCCCTCGGCGCCCGACTTCACCAGCACATGGGCGGGACCGAGCGAGGCGAGCGCCTTGGCCAGGTCGGCGCCGCCTTCGACGTCGGTGACCAGCCGGCCTTCCGCCTCGGTCGCGAACAGCACGTCCACGTCGCCGATCGTCTCGCGCAGCCAGGCGCCGGCCTCCTCGGCCGTCCACAGCGCCCGGCGGTAGTTGACGTCCAGCGACACGAACACCCCGGCGGCGCGGGCCACGGCGATCGCCTGCCGTACGGTCTCGCGGGCGGACGCCGACAGCGCCGGGGTGATCGCGGAGACGTGCAGCACCCGGGCGGCTTGGATGAGCGCGGGGTCGACGTCTTCGGGCGTGATCCGGGAGGCGGCACTCCTCGCCCGGTAGTAGCGGACGTCGACGAGGTCGGCCGTCCGCCGGCCCTTGATCATCAGGCCGGTCGGCGCCTCCGGATCCGTGACGGTCCGGACGTCGACGCCCTCGCCCCGGAGCGTGAAGCGGATCAGCTCGCCGAACTCGTCGGCGCCGACCCGGCTGATCCAGGTGGCGCTGTGACCCAGGCGGCTGACACCGATGGCCACGTTCGACTCGGCGCCGCCGACACCCAGGTCGAAGTCGCGGGCGAAGCGCAGCGGACCGGTGCGCCGGGCCGCGAACAGCGCCATGGTCTCACCGAAGGTCACCAGATCGGTCATCGAGTCGAGCTCCCAGCCATTCGAAGATGCGTGGTGCCGTCGCGGGGGACGTTCGGCCGCCCCACAGGCTACCCGCCGGCAATGGGAACTGTTGTTGGATTTCTCTGGCTCGATCTGTTGCGACGGATGGTAATCGTGCGGGAATTTTCTGTCACAGCCGGGTGCCTGACTGGCGCTCGGTCCCCGCCCCCGTTGGTGTCCGCATCAACGGGAAAGCGTCCGGCGGGGCGGGGGCCCAAGAGGCGCACTTCCTCCAGGAGCGCGCAGTCAGGCCCCGACAACGCGGTTCTCAAACCACGGTCCGCCCGGCTTGCCGGACGGACGCGGCTTCGGCTTGTACCGGATCACTGCCCGGCCCCGGCCGGGTGCGACGAGACTACGCCGATGTCCGCTTTACCTAGGTAAACACAGGGAACCGAAGACGCTACCCGCCGACCAGGAGCGGCATCACGCTGGCGCCGGTGAAGTGCCGGGCCAGCCAAGCGCTTGGTTAGCCCGGCGCCCGGGCTAGCCGAAGATCTGACGCTCGCGCCGGGTGTAGCCCGGCCTCGTGGCGGCCGCCAGCAGACGAAGCGGCCGGCCCGCCCTCGTGAGCAGGCGCGCGGCCTCCTCGGGCGTGGCGTGGCGGAGCAGCCACGGAGTGGTGAAGGCCAGTTCTCGCAGGGTGGCCCGCCTGGCGACCTGCCGCTCCACCCGTACATAGGCGTCGAACGGCACGAACCGGAAGACGATCGGGAACAGCTCCGACTCCTCCTCGGTGAGGTGCTCCTCGAGCGGCGCCAGCAGCTCGCCCAGCTCCCGGCCGAGCGCGCCCGGGTCGCCGGTCAGCGCGCCGCGGCAGCGGTCCAGCAGCGGGCCGAACGCCTGGTGGCCGGCGCCGTAGGGGGTCAGGTCGACGGACTGGCCCGCGGCGCGCTGGATGGCCGGCCACAGCAGGTCGCGCTCGTTGGCGTGGTGGTGGTCGACCTGGGTCAGCAGCGAGGCCGCGTAGCCGCGCACCGCCCTGCCCCTGGCCGCGCCGAGCTCGGCGGACCCGGTCAGCAGCTCGGCGAGCCGCCGCAGGTCGGTCAGCATGGCGCGATGGACGACGTACATCGAGGTGAGGTCCGGCATCGAGGTGAGACCGGGCGCCGGGGTCGGGTCCGGCGTCGAGGTGAGACCGGGCGCCGAGGTCGGGTCCGGCGTCGAGGTGAGACCGGGCATCGAGGCCGGGTCCGGCATCGGGACGGGGTCGGTCCGGGGCGCGCCGTGTTCGCGAGCGGAGGCCGCCCGCCGGGCCGCCGGGCCGTTCGTCCGCCGGGCCGGCGCGTCGCCTGAGCGGCGGCTCGCCGCGTCGTGCGCCGCCCAGTCGCGCAGCCGGGGCCAGGCGCGGAAGAGCGCGGCGCTGGCCGGGACGACCCGGTCGTCACTGATCGCCACCAGCTTGCCCACCTCGGTCGTGATGGGCTCGACCCGGACGCTGAGCCGTACCAGCAGACCGGCGGCGACCAGACGGGTCAGCACGCCCCGCTCGTCGCCGTCGTCCTTGACCTCCTCGCCGTCGAGCAGGCGCAGCAGCAGGCCGGGCAGCTCACCCTGCTGCGCCGGGGTGAGCGAGGCGTACACCTCCTCGGCCACCTCGCCGAGCGAGCGCGGGCCGGTCAGCCCGGCGGGCGGACGCAGCTCGGCCGGACCGGCACCGAGCACTTGCCCGGCGCGTCCGCCGCCGCCGCGCGCCGGCAGCTCCGTGGCGGCGGGGCGGTCGGCCGGGTTCTTCGCCAGGGCGCGTGCCACCAGGTCGCGCAGCCGCGGCGGCAGCTCGCCGAGGTCCGGGTCGACGGTCAGCAGCCGGTGCATGATCGCGCCGAGGCTCTCGCCCTGGAACGGGTCGCGGCCGGTGGCCGCGTAGAGCACGACCGCGCCCCAGGCGAACACGTCGGCCGCCGTCCCGGCCCGCTGTCCGGTGAGCACCTCGGGCGCCAGGTAGGTGTGCCGCACGCCGACCGGGTCGCCGGCCGCCATGCCGTAGTCGATCACTCGCGGGCCGTCGGGGGCGAGCAGGACGTTCTCGGGCTTCAGGTCGCGATGGGTGATGCCCGCCTCGTGCAGCGTCCTGAGCGCGGTCGCCAGGGCGAGCGCGAGCGCGAGCAGCTCGTCACCCGCGTACGGCCCGTGGACGGCCACCGCCTGCCGCAGATCGGGCCCGTCGGCGAACTCGCTGACGATGTAGGGTCGCTCGCTGTCGAGGCCGACGCCGACCACCCGGGCCAGGTGGCGCGGCTTGATCAGGCCGACGGCCTCGGCGAGCTGCCTGGTGACCTCGCCCCGAGGCACCTTGATCGCGAACCGGCGGCCTTCGTCGTTGCAGGCGTCGTAGACCACCCCGCGCCCGCCCGCGCCAAGCCGCCCGGCCAGCCAGTAGCCGCCAAGTCTCTCGGGGTCACCGGGCACCAAGCGCATAGTCACTGCTGCTTAGATGCACGAAATCGTGATTTGGTTGCAAGACGTCACAGGTCCCCCGCGCGCCCCGGAGGACCCGTGCGTCATGATCATTATGTCAGGCTTTCGGATCTTGGCCGCCATTCGGTCCGCAGCACCGACATGGTGATGGCGTCGTGCCACCGGCCGTCCCAGAGCAGCGCGTCACGTTGCACGCCCTCTTCGACGAATCCCACCTTCTTGTAGACGTGCCGGGCGCGGTCGTTGAAGGCGAAGACCTCCAGGCCGATCCGGTGCAGCGGCGTCGTCGTGAAGGCGTGGCCGAGCAGCAGCTCGATGGCCTGCGTGCCGTAGCCCTTGCCGAACGCGCGAGCGCCGATCAGCGCGATCCGCATGCTGCACGCGAGGTTGCCCTCGTCGAGCTCGTTGAGCACGATCTCGCCCACGAAGCGGCCTTCCGCGATGATCGCCAGGTCGAGGCGGTCGGCGTGCTGGCTCCGCGTCGCGTACCAGTGGCGGCTGGCCTCCCGGTCGAACTCGCCGTGCGAGCCGGTGAGCCGCCGCACCTCGGGGTCGGTGACCAGCTCGAACAGATCGTCGGCGTATTCGGGGCCGACCGGGCGCAGGGTCACTCGATCGCCCTGGAGAGTGGGCTTGTCAGCGAACATCCCCCCTCACTATCAAGCCTGCTCAGCAGGGGCAAACTCGACCTGGCCATGACCGCTGGTTTGTTTTTCGACATGGGGATAGAGGTTCATCTTGTCAAGGAGGTAGAAAACATGACCATCGCCGGAAGCATCATCCTCATCATGCTCGGTGCGATTCTCACCTGGGCCGTCGAATTCGATCTTGCCGGAATCGACATCAACGTGGTCGGCGTCATCCTCATGCTGGGTGGTGTGGCCGGCCTGCTGTTCGGGATCTACCGGATCAGCGTGACCCGCAGGGCCGTGGCCCCCATCGACGAGCCGGTGGTCCGTCACGACGTCTACGAGGAGCCCGAGGCTCGCCGGACCACCGTGTACGAGGAACGTCGCCGCTATGACGAGCCGCCCTTGTAGATCCAGAAGGCCAACCCGCGGGCCGGCGCCAAGGCCCGCGGCTTACCCCACACCCCATCTCACAGCACCCGCTTGACCGCCTCGGCTATCGCGTGGCGGTCTATGCGGGCGTCTGCCAGCTGTTCCTGCGGCGTCGCCGACCCGGGCAGCTCCCGTACCGCCAGCTTCACCACCCGCGGCCCGAGCTCGCCGACGGCGTCCTGCACGGCGTCGCCCAGCCCGCCCTCAGGCCGGTGGTCCTCCACGGTGATGAGGGTTCCCGTGGTGGTGGCCGCCTCCATCAGCGCGGCCGTGTCGATCGGCTTGATCGAGTACATGTCGAGCACGCCCACGGGGATCCCCTCGCGGCTCAGCTCGTCGGCCGCCGCGAGCGCCTCGTGCACGGTCACCCCGGCCGCCACGATGGTGGCCCGATCCGCCGCCGACTGCCGCAGCACGGAGGAGCCGCCCACGGGGAAGCGCTCGCCCGGCTCGTAGATCACCGGCAGTCCGCCGCGGCTGGTGCGCAGGTACGACACCCCTGAGATGTCGGCCATCGCGGCCGTCAGCGCGGCGGCCTGGTTGGCGTCGCACGGGTAGAGCACCGTGCTGCCGTACACCGCGCGCATCATGGCCAGGTCCTCCAGCCCCATCTGCGACGGGCCGTCCTCGCCGATCGACACGCCGGAGTGCGAGCCGACCAGCCTGATCGACGCGTGGCTCACCCCGGCCATCCTGATGAAGTCGTACGCCCTGGTCAGGAAGGCCGCGAAAGTGGCGGCGTAAGGGATCCAGCCGCGCACCTGCAGGCCGATCGCCATCGCGACCAGCTGCTGCTCGGCGATGTAGCACTCGATGAAGCGCTCGGGGAACTCCTTGGCGAAGTCCTCGGTCCTGGTCGAGTCGGCCACCTCGCCGTCGACCACGACCACCTCGCCACGGGCCGCGCCCAGCGCGACCAGCGCCGCGCCGAACCCGTCCCTGGTGGCGACCTCGTCACCGGTCTTGTACGCGGGCAGCACCAGCTCCCCGCTGTGGAAGCGGAACGGCTCGCCGGTGGGCTCGGGCGGCCGCACCTCGACCCGCACGTCCCGCTCGCCGCCCAGCTCGCCGATGGCCTTGTCCGGGTCCTTGAGCGCCTTGCCGTGGGCGCCCTCGCGGTTCTCCACCTCCAGGACGCCCTCGCCCTTGCGCGTCTTGGCGAGGATCACGGTCGGCCGCCGGCGCGTGTTGCAGGCGTCGTTCAGCGCGAAGTCGATCTGTCCTGGATCGTGCCCGTCGATCTCGATCGTGTGCCAGCCGAACGCCCCGAACCTGCGGGCGTACGCGCCGGTGTCCCAGCCATGCCTGGTCGGGCCACGCTGCCCCAGCCGGTTGATGTCCACCAGCAACGTCAGGTTCGCCAGCCCCTCGGCTCCCGCCTGCTCGGCGGCCTCCCAAATGGACCCTTCGGCCAGCTCGCTGTCACCGCAGAGCACCCACACCTGGTACGGCAGGCGCTCCAGCCGCCCGGCCGTCGCCACCCCCACCCCGATGGGCAACCCTTGCCCGAGCGAGCCGGTGGCGACGTCCACCCAGGGCAGCTTGGGCGTCGGATGGCCCTCCAAACGGCTGCCGCGCTTCCTGAACGACAGCAGCTCCTCGTCGGTGATCGCGCCCGCGGCCTTGTACAGCGAGTAGAGCAGCGGCGAGGCGTGACCCTTGGAGAAGATGAGATGGTCGTTGGCGGGGTCGCCGGGATTCTGGAAGTCATAGCGCAAGTGGCAGGCGAACAACACCGCCATCAGGTCGGCCGCCGACATCGACGACGTCGGATGGCCGGAGCCGGCGGCGGCCGAGCCGCGTACGGAGTCCACACGCAACTGCGCGGCGAGTTCGGACAGGAAACGCAGATCGCGTTCAGGCATCAGGTCCCTCCTCGTGGTTGCCCCGCCGCCTACCCCTCATGGCCTGCTTAACGCTGGCCGGCCTGAGGCTTCCTCAGCTTCTGGCCCGGCCGAGGGCCGCGAGGCCGGTCGCCGTGGCGGCGGCGGCCAGCGTGAGGAGCACCGCGCGCCGGTGCTGCGAGAGCCAGAGCTGCGGACTGCGGGGGTGCGAGCGCTTGTCGAAGCTGCCGTGCGCGCCGTAGTCGCGATCGTCGTCCACGGGTTCCCAGAGGTTGGCCGCACCGCTGGGCGGCTTCTCGTCCGTCACCTGGGAGTCCACGCCGGTCCGCGCCAGGTAGCGGTCCACCAGGGCGGGGGCGATCCGCTGCGCGACCAGGGTGGCCGCGGTCGTGGCGCCGACCCAGTACTCCTTGCGCTCCGGGTGCTCGGCGGCGTACACGATGCCGCGGGCCGCGACCTCGGGCTGGTAGATCGGCGGCACCGGCTGGGGATGGCGGCGCAGCTTGCTGAGCACCCAGTCGAACTGGGGCGTGTTGACCGCCGGCAGCTGCACCATGGTGATCTTGACGTTGCTGCGGGCCGCCAGGAGCTCGACCCGTACCGACTCGGTGAAGCCCTTGATCGCGTGCTTGGCCCCGCAGTACGCCGACTGCAGCGGGATCCCCCGATACGACAGGGCCGAGCCGGTCTGGACGATGACGCCCCTGTTGCGGGGCCGCATCAGCTCAAGCGCCACCCGCGTGCCCCAGACGTAGCCGAGGTAGGTGACCCTGGTCGTCCGCTCGAACTCCTCCGGCGTGACGTCGGAGAACCTGGCGAACACCGAGGAGAACGCCACGTTGATCCACACGTCGATCGGGCCGATCTCCGCTTCTATGCGCTCGGCCGCCTGGCGTACCTGGTCGTACTCGGCCACGTCCGCCTCATAGACCTGCCCGCTCCCGCCGGCGACGGCCACGTCCACGGCGGCGGCGCCCAGGCCGGTCGTCCCGCGGGCGATCAGCGCAACCTTGGCGCCCTTCGCGCCGAGCTCGCGCACCACCGCGCGGCCCACGCCGCCGCTCGCGCCCGTCACCACGACCACGCGGCCGCGCAGGTCGTCCGTAATATCCGTCTTTGTCGTGAGATTCTCGGCACTCTGTGGCGCCATGAAGGTCAACCCGCCTCTCCTGATCTACCGCGGTGCTGCCGCCGGACGGCCAGCACCATGTCAATGACCGTGGCGATCGCCGCCACGACCGCGATGCCGGTCATCACCGGGGCCCTGGCGATGACACCGAGCACGGCGAACGCGAACAGGAACACCAAGATGAAGGAGCCCACCCTGATGTGCGCCACATCGCGCGGTGTCGCGGGGACCATCGCGTGGGATCGCTCATCCCGGCTCTCTTCCCAACCGTTGTTCTCAGGCATCTTGTCCTCAGGCATATGGCCCACCTGCCCCCGCCGTTTGCCGCTTAACGTCGCGGGTAGCCGCGCTGGCGTGCCTGAACTACGGCCGAGTGACCAGAACGAGCCGGGGATCGCGCGCCGCCGACGCGGTCGCGGGTTCAGCTACCACCGACCCGACGGCGGCGCGGTGCGCGACGCCGGGACGCTGAGCCGGATCAGGGCGCTGGCCATCCCGCCGGCCTGGACCGACGTGTGGATCTGCGCCTCGCCGGACGGGCACCTCCAGGCCGTCGGCACCGACGCCGCCGGGCGCCGGCAGTACCGCTATCACGACGTCTGGCGTGAGCAGCAGGACCGGGAGAAGTTCGACCGGGTACTGGAGCTGGCCGAGCGGCTGCCCGCCTTCCGCGAGACCGTCGAGCAGCAGCTCTCCGGGCGCGGACTGACCAAGGAGCGGGTGCTCGCCGCCGCCGCGCGGCTGCTCGACGTGGGCTTCTTCCGGGTCGGCGGTGAGAGCTACGACTCCTACGGCCTGGCGACGCTCAAGATGGAGCACGTGTCCTGCGGCAAGGGCGTGATCACCTGCTCGTACCCCGCCAAGGGCGACATCTCCCGCGAGATCGAGGTGGCCGACCCGGGGGCGTGCGCGGTGATCAGATCGCTCAAGAGGCTCAGGGCCGAGGGTGAGCTGCTGCGCTACCGGCACAACGGCGGCTGGGCCGACGTGCGCAGCGAGGACATCAACGACTTCCTGCGCGAGACGATCGGCTACGAGGTGACCGCGAAGGACTTCCGCACCTGGCACGCGACCGTGCTGGCGGCCGTGGGGCTGGCGGTCTCCATCCACGCCGGGACCGGCAAGCGGGCGGTCACGCGGGTGATGAAGGAGGTGTCCGAGTATCTCGGCAACACCCCCACGGTCGCTCGCGAGTCCTACGTCGACCCGCGGGTGGTCGAGGCGTACGAGCGGGGCAAGACGATCGCGGGGGCGCTGACCGAGCTCGGCGCCGACGCCGGCTTCGGCCAACTGGCCACGCGTGGCCCGGTGGAACGGGCGGTCATCGGCCTGGTACGCGCCGTTTGAGCGGTTTCCCGCTGGGCATGCGGCGTCTGGAGAAGGAGGAAGTTGCGATGGAAGCTCCGCAGTACGTCGCGGCCAGGGTCCAGCGGGCGCTGGCCGAGGATGCGCGCACGCACGAGCTCGGCATCCGGGTCGACATCAGAGGCGATCAGCTGTTCCTGCGCGGCCAGGTGGACGGCGCCGAACAGCGCGAGCGGCTCGGGACGGTGGCCCACGAGACGGCGCCGGCCCTCCACCTGCACAACGAGATCAAGATCGTGGACATCATCGAGCCCGGAGAGGATGAGCACCTTGACTGACCTGCGAATAGCGGCCGTAGGGGACGTTCACCTGGGCGAGGACAGTCGGGGCCACTACCGGAAGCACCTGGAGGGCATCGAGGAGCGCGCCGACGTGCTGATGCTGGCGGGCGACCTGACCCGCCACGGCACGCTGGAGGAGGGCCGGGTGGTCGCCGACGAGTTCCGTGACCTGCCTGTCACCGTCGTGGCCGTGCTCGGCAACCATGACTACCACTCCGACCAGCAGTACGAGATCGCTTCGGAGCTCCGCGGCGCCGGGGTGACGGTGCTCGACGACGACGGCGCCGTGCTCCAGTGCGGCGAGACGAAGCTGGGCGTGGTCGGCGGCAAGGGCTTCGGCGGCGGGTTCGCGGGCAAGAGCGCGAGCGAGTTCGGCGAGCGGGAGATCAAGAACTTCGTGGCGCACACCCGGCACATCGCCGAGGCGTGGAAGGTGGCGCTGAAGGAGGTTCAGGCCGATCACCGCCTGGTGCTGTCGCACTATTCGCCGATCAAGGAGACGCTGGAGGGCGAGCCGCCCGAGATCTACCCGTTTCTCGGCAGCTACCTGCTGGCCGAGGCGGTCGACACCGCCGGGGCGGACCTCTTCGTGCACGGGCACGCGCACAAGGGCACCGAGAAGGGCATGACGCCCGGCGGGATCAGGGTGCGCAACGTGGCCCTGCCGGTGCTCGGCCGGGCGTACGGGGTCTACTGCCTCGACGACTGCGACTGAGACGACTGGGACTGAGACGACTGGGACTGAGACGACTGGGACTGAGACGGCTGCGACTGAGACGACTGCGACTGAGACGACTGCGACTGATCGAGGCGGGACCGATCGAGGCGGGACCGATCACAGAACGCGGGCGGCGACGATGCAGACGTCGTCGTCCGTGGCCCGGCCGCCCAGGTGCGACAGCACGCAGTCGATCATCTTCTCCGGCTCGTCGCCGACGCACTGGCTCCCGGCCTGGGCGAGGGCGGCGATCCCGGCGTCGAGGTCCTGGCTGCGCCGTTCGATGACGCCGTCGGTGTAGAGCACCAGGGTGTCGTCGGCTTCCAGTTGCGTGGTGGCCAGGCCGTACTGGGCGGCCTCGAAGGCGCCCAGCATGGTGCCGGGTACGCCTTCGAGCAGCTCGGCGTGGCCGTTCCTGACCAGGATCGGCGGCGGATGGCCGGCGTTCGTCCAGGTCAGCGTGCGGTCCATGGGGTCGAAGTGGCCGATGATCGCGGTGCCGGTCACGGTCACACCCTCGTTGGAGTGGACGAGCAGGTCGTTCAGCCAGGTGGTGAGCTGGTTGGCGGGCGCGTGCGTGTAGGCCAGGCCGGCCAGCGCCGAGCGCATCTGCAGCATGAGGCTGGCCGCCGCCAGCCCGTGGCCCATCGCGTCGCCGATCGCCAGCAGCACCCTGCCGTCGGGGATGGGACGGGCCTTGAACCAGTCGCCGCCCAGCCGGGACAGCTCCTCGCCGGGCAGGTAGCGCACCCCGATGGACAGGCCGGGCAGCTGCATCAGCCCCCGGCGTACCGGCAGGATCGTGTTCTGGAGCTGGACCGTGACGCGGTGCTCCTCCTCGGCGCGCTCCCGCTGCCGGGAGGCCTGCGCGTGGGCCACGGCCAGGGCGCGCTCCCTGCGGCGGTTCTTGGTCACGTCCTGGACGAGGAAGCGCACCTTGACGGGCAGCCCGTCGGTGTCGAGCACCGGCTCGCTGACCACGCTGAGGTGTCGTAGCCCGTGCCGGTGCTGGATGCGGAACTCCGTCTCGACCGCCTCGCTGTGCTCCAGGAGTGTGCGCAACTGGTCGTCCACGATGGACAGGTCCTCGGGCACCACCACGAGGGGCAGCTCTTCCAGGGGCAACGGTCCCTCGCCGTGTTCCCTGCCGAACATCTCGTACATCTGCGGCGTCCACAGCGTCCGTTCGGTGGCCAGGTTCCATTCGCCCCAGCCCAGCTCGGCCAGCCGCTGGGCCCGTTCCCAGCCGGCGACCAGCACTTCCTCATCGTCGAGCGCGCGCCAGGTGACCAGCAGGCCGTTGTCCATGCGCACCGCGCGGACGGTCATCGTGGCCGGCCAGAGCATGTGGTCCCGCGCCTCGGCGAACTCCAGCGGCCCCCGGTGCAGCGTCACACCGGTCTCCAGGACGTTCAGGAGGTCGTCGAACAGCCCCGAGCTGGCCGCGCCGGGGCTGGTCTCGATGAGGCGGTGCCCGCGCAGTTCCTCTGGTGTCCGACCGGCCGGCTCGCCGGCTTGCTGGTTGGCGGCCGCGATCAGGAAGTCCACCACGCGGCCCGTGGCGTCGCGCACGGGCGTGAGGAAACAGGCCGGGATGTGCACGCTTTCGAGGACTCCGGTGACCCAGCCGGGCAGCTTGGGCGGCTCGACGGGCTTGTCGGGCGGCCGATCGACCCCCATGGCGACCTCGACCAGCGGAATCCCACTGTCGTGGGCCATCCGTGACAGCTCGTCGGCCGCTTCCGCGGGCCTGATGTTCAGCCGTATCGCCAGCCGGGCGGTGGCCTCGTCGACGATCGCCTCGTTACGCATACGGCGACGCAGCCGCGTCAGCAGCTCGCGAATCCCGGCGGCCGCCGCGCCACAGTCGTAGCGGCCGCCGAACGGCGGGTAATTGCTCACATCCTTCCCATTCCCTACCAGAGGACGGGAAAGAGGTGTATACGTGGCGATATTTCAGCAAAGAGTGGACAGTCCACTGGGCCGGACTCGGAGACCGGCCCAGTGGAGGGGACGGTGTGGCGGGGCGTCACGCCCCTTACACATTGAAGATGCTGACACCGCCGGGACCCACCAGGAAGCCGAGTACGATCAGCACGATTCCCCAGAGAAGGTCGCGCCGGGCCAGGATCACGTAGATCCCGGAGATGACGAGTATGACGGCGATGATCCAGAGCAAAGTAGCCATGAGCCGCCTCTGCCCTCAGCGATCGGCCTTTAACATGCTTTTCTCCGAACCACCAGGTAGAAAGGTGTATAGCCCATTTTCTTGGGCTGCGAAGGGGCTCGTTAATCGGTCGCCTTGATGAGCTTGGCGTAACCCAGCTGGAGCCAGTCGGCGACGGCCACCGCGGTCATCGTCGCTCCCGCCAGCCGGGTGAACCGGGGCGCGAAGACCATCCCGGCCGCGTACGCCGTCGCCGCCCACTGGGCGATGCAGAACGGGCAGCCGAGCAGCTCCCCGATCGCGTTGCGGGGCGTCTCCTTCAGCTCGGCGGGCCCGCTCACTCCCTCGTAGCGGGTGAAGGGCGCGCGTATCGGGCTGGTCACCGGATCCTTGGCGACCAGCCGCGCCACCTTGTGCGTGCAGGCGGCCATCAGCGCCACGTCCATGAACCCGACGTGCTCGGGCGGCCGCCGCCCGGTGAGCGCGGCGGCCGCCACCGCCGTCGCCACCGCGCCGCCGTAGACGGCCATGATCCGTGCGTAGGTGCCGAGTGGCCGGTCGTGCTCGCCCTCGTAGTCCCGTTCGGTCTGCTCCAGGAAGTCGGTCATAGGGGCTGGCGCTACCCTCTGCCTCCGGCTCTACTCCGCTGCGCGGGTAACGCCTACTTGTCGATCGTCCGGGTAGCCCGATCCCATGAGCAGCCATGGTCACGCGGTCACTGATGCCATTCTCGACACACTCAAGCGCGCCAGTTCGGGATTGAAGGACGCTGGGGTGAAGTTCGCCCTGGCGGGCGGCTGCGCGGCCTATGCCAGGGGTGCGGCTCCCTCGTTGCACGACGTCGACTTCGTGCTGACCGAGCACGACGTGCCGGCCGCGCTGGAGGCCCTGCGGGGGATCGGTTTCAAGACCGCCAAACCCCCGGAGGACTGGCTGGTCAAGGCCTTCGACGAGGACCGGCTGGTCGATCTGATCTTCCGGGTGTCCGACCAGGCGATCACGGACGAGCTCCTCGACCGGGCCGAGCCGATGACGGCGTCGGCGGTCATCGTGCCCGTGCTGGAGGCGACCGACCTGGTGATCTCGTGGCTGTTGCCGCTGTCGGAGCACGCCTGCGACTACGGGGCGCTGCTGCCCCAGGTGCGGGCCCTGCGCGAGCAGGTCGACTGGCCTCGGGCGGCCGCCGTGGTCGCCGGATCGCCGTACGCCACCACGTTCATCACCCTGCTCGAACGCCTGTCCGTACTGGAAGCGCCGGTGCGGGCGAACGGCGACCCGCACTGGCCGTGACCGTGCGACGCGACGGCGGCCGAGATGGCGGCCGCCGTCGGCGGCTGAGACGGCGGGCATGACGGTGGCCGTGAGACGGCGAGAGCCGCGCCCGGGGTCGGGCGCGGCTCTCGACTCGTGCGCGGAGCTTAGTGCGGGAAGTGGCTGTAGTAGTCGCCCAGCCGCGTCCTGTACTCGGGCTCCTTGAAGCTGCCCTCGTCGAACTCGGGCGCGTCCTTGATCTCGGCCTTGGTACGCGAGACGTAGACGTTGCGCTCCTGCGGGTCGATACGTGTGACGACCTTGGCGGGGAGCATCACCTTCTTGCCGAAGATCCACGGACCGGTGTCGACGATGATGTAGCTCTCGCCGACCTCGTACGTGGCGTCATCGACGGACCCGATCTTCCCGTCCGTCGCCTGGACGTGGTAACCCACGAGGTCCAGACTCTGGCCGCGGTTGTAGACGTCAGGCTGATAGTCCCAGAGCTCCATGGCTCATCCTCTCTCCGTCTTTCGTCTTTTCTCGGGCAGGCCCTCCGCTACCCCGCCTATGGCGGCTAAACACCGCGCGTTCAAGCGCCTGACGGCTCCCTGGCGGCGTCCCGTCGACCTGGCCAGCAGTTTCGGAATGGCCGGGCACCGGATAACATCCGCGTCACAGCTGGGTGAAAGGGGACAGGTGACTCTCGGGTCCGAGTGGGCGCCTCCCGGCGTGGACAGCACCACGCCGAGTGTCGCGCGCGTGCACGACGCCCTCCTGGGCGGCACCGAGAACTTCGCCGCCGACCGGGCCATCGCCCGCCGCCTGAAAGAGGCGGTGCCCGAGGTGGTGAACCTCGTCTGGTGCGACCGCGCGTTCGTCGGCCGGGTGGTCGACTTCTTCGTCCGTGAGGCCGGGATCCGGCAGATCATCGACCTGGGGTCCGGGCTGCCCACGATCGAGAACACCCACGAGGTCGCCCAGTTCGCCGACCCCTCCGTGCGGGTCGTGTACGTCGACTCCGACCCCATGGTCGAGCCGCACGCGCGGGCGATCCTCAACGGGAACGAGAACGCGCTGGCGATCACCGAGGACGCCAGGGACGCGGCGGCCGTGCTGCGGCATCCGCGGCTGACCCGGCTCATCGACCTCTCGCAGCCCGTCGGGCTGATGGCGATCGGGCTGCTGCACCTGTTCCCCGACAGGGACGATCCGCACGGGCTGGTCAAGAGGTACATGGACGCCCTGGCGCCGGGGAGCTACCTGGCGGCCTCCAACATGCTGGCCTCGGCCAGCCCGCAGGCCCAGGCGCTGGAAGCGATGCTGCACGCGACGATGGGGACGGGCTACTTCCGGTCGCGGGAGGAGGTCGAGCGCTTCTTCGACGGGCTGGTGCTGGAGGCGCCCGGGGTGGTGCACTTCCCGGAGTGGCGTCCTGACGAGCGGTTGCCGGGGCCGTTGGCCACGTGGGAGGCGCTCCTGCTGGGCGGCGTGGCGCGCAAACCCGCCTCGGCTGTCCGCTGATGTCCGGGAACCGGCCGTCGACGCCCAGGAACCTGGCTGAATCGCGGTGGATTGCCGGCGCTAGAGTGGTCGTCGTGCCGCGTCGACTGATCTGTTCCCCTCCGCCCGCCGAGTAGCGGGCGGCTTTTCCCGATTTTTCCGGATCTGACCAGATCTGGGGGTGGCTGCTGCCCGCACGCCGGGCCCACTTCCACCACTCCATCCGGAGAGATCAGTCATGTCCCATGTCTCCGCGCGGCGGGGCGTCTTCTTCATGTCCGTGGCCGCGACCGCCTGGGGAACCGGCGGCGCCGCCGGCTCCCTGCTCTTCCAGACGGGCGAACTCGGCCCCGTCGACGTCTCGTTCTGGCGCTACCTTCTGGGCGCTGCCTTCCTGTACGTCACCACCCGCCTCACCGCGACCGCCGTTCGGCCGGGTGATGTCGGCGGGCGTCGGTCTTCCCTGCTGGGGGCGCGTTTCGACCGGCGGGTCCTGGTCGTCGGGGTCGGGATGGCCGTCTATCAGACGGCCTATTTCGGCGCGATCGCCCAGTCCGGCGTGGCCATCGCCACGGTGGTCACGATGGGCGCCACACCGCTGTTCACCGCGCTGGGCGGCCGCTTCCTCCTGCGGGAGCGCATCGGCCGCGCCACGCTCGCCGCGCTGGCCGCGGCGCTGGGCGGCCTGCTCCTCCTCACCGGGGAGAGCGCCTTCGCCGGTGCGAGCGTCCTCTCCGGGGAGAGCGCCGTCTCTTTCGGGAGCGTCGGCGCCGGGCGGCCGGCCGGGATCGTGCTGGCTCTGGTGTCCGCGGCCGGGTACGCCGGTGTGACCCTCTATTCGCGCCACCATCGCGACGACTCCCAGCGCACGGCCATGGGCGGGTTCGCCGTCGCGGCCGCCTGCCTCGCCCCGTTCGCCCTGGTCGATGGCGTGCTGCCGGCGGCCGGGGTGGTCCCTGTCGCTGTGCTGCTCTACCTGGGCGCCGTGCCGACCGCGCTCGCGTACGGGCTGTTCTTCCGCGCCCTGACCGCGCTCAACGCCACGACCGTCTCCATCATCTCGCTCGGCGAGGCGGTCGGCGCGGCCGTGCTCGGCGTGGTGCTGTTCGGTGAGCGGCTCACGCCCATGGCATGGTGCGGATGCGCGTCGCTGCTCGCGGCGGTGGTGGTTCCGGCCGTACAAGCAGGCCGTACTACAGACAAGGATTAGTGGTCGCGGAGCGGAGTGGCGATTGCGGCCCTCCTATGAGTTAGGGTCCGGTACGGCGATGCTTGCCGTACCGTCGCTCCGCTCCCGATTGAGCGCACTTGACACTAAATGGGAACGGCGCTGACAAAGCATGCGTTGGAGGGATTGTGGCGTCGATTTCCGGAATAGTGAGAAACCTCCTGGATCGTCCAGGCGGGGTGAACCTCAGTCCGTACAAAAAGATCGTCAAGGCGGCGGGCGAACGAGCCGAGCGCATCGGCGCGCTCGAAGAGTTGCCCGAGCCCACAATGGATGATCTGGCGGAGTTCTGTGCCGTGGCGCGGGAGGCCGCCGACCGGACGCTCGGGCTCAGGCCGTACGACGTGCAGCTTCTGGGCACGCTCGCTCTCCTCGACGGGCAGATCGCCGAGATGGCGACCGGTGAGGGCAAGACGCTGTCGGGGGCGATGGCCGCGGCCGGCTACGCGCTGCAGGGCAAGCGGGTGCACGTGATGTCCGTCAACGACTACCTGGCCAGGCGCGACGCCGAGTGGATGACGCCGTTCTACGAGGCGATGGGCGTCACGGTGGGCTGGATCGACCAGAACTCCACGCCCGACGAGCGGCGCGCGGCCTATGCGAAGGACGTCACGTACGGACCCGTCAGCGAGATGGGCTTCGACGTGCTGCGCGACCGGCTGCGCACCGACGCGGCCGAGATCATCGTGCCCGCGCCCGAGGTGGCGCTGGTCGACGAGGCCGACTCGGTGCTCGTGGACGAGGCGCGGGTGCCGCTGGTCATGGCGGGGGCGGCGGACGAGGGCAGCGCGGTGCCGGAGATGGCCGCGCTGGTCAGGCAGCTGATCCGGGGCTACCACTACGAGATCGACGACCAGGCGCGCAACGTCTACCTGACGACCAAGGGCGCCGACAGCGTCGAGGGCATGCTGGACGTCGAGCTGTACGACGAGAACGAGCCCGGCACGCTGATCGAGCTCAACCTCGCCCTGCACGCCCATGCCCTGCTCACCCGCGACGTCGACTACATCGTGCGCGATGGCAAGGTCCAGCTCATCAACCCGTCACGCGGCCGGGTGGCCGTGCTCCAGCGCTGGCCCGACGGCCTGCAGGCGGCCGTGGAGGCCAAGGAGACGCTGCCGCCCAGCGAGAAGGGCGAGATCCTCGACTCGATCACCGTCCAGGGCCTGATCCGGCGTTATCCGCAGATTTCCGGCATGACGGGCACGGCGGTCGCCGTCAGCGAGCAGCTCGGCGAGTTCTACGGGCTCAAGGTCGCGGTGATCCCGCCCAACCGGCCGTGCGTCAGGAAGGACGAGCCGGACCGCATCTATCCGACCGTCCCGGACAAGGACGCCGCGCTGGTCGAGGAGATCCAGGAGGCGCACGCCACCGGCCGGCCCATCCTCATCGGCACGCTGGACGTGGCGGAATCGGAGAACCTGGCCAAGCTCCTGCAGCGGCGCGGCATGGAGCCCGTCGTGCTCAACGCCAAGAACGACGCGGAAGAGGCCGCGATCATCGCCAAGGCCGGCGAGCGCGGCGCGATCACCGTCTCCACCCAGATGGCGGGCCGCGGCACCGACATCCGGCTCGGTGACGGCGTCGCCGAGCTGGGCGGCCTGTACGTGATCGGCTCGGGCCGCCACGCGAGCAGCCGCCTGGACGACCAGCTGCGCGGGCGCGCGGGCCGTCAGGGCGATCCCGGTGCCTCGGTGTTCTTCGTCAGCATGCTGGACGACCTCATCACCCAGTTCGTCCCCGACGAGCGCCCCCCCGCGGCCGACGCCGACGGCCTGGTACGCCACCGCCGCGGCCCCTACCTCGTGGCCCACGCCCAGCGGGTCGCCGAGGGCGTGAACCTGGAGATCCACCGCAACACCTGGCGCTACACCCGCCTGCTGGAGCAGCAGCGCGAGCTCATCCTGGAGTGGCGCGACAAGGTCCTGCACGGCGACTCGGCGGCCAAGGCGCTGGCCGAGGCAGACCCCGAGCGCTGGGCGGCGCTGCCGGAGGACACCCGCGACGAGAGGGCCAGGCAGATCGTGCTGCACGCGATCGACCGCTGCTGGACCGAGCACCTGGCGTTCCTGACCGACCTGCGCGAGGGCATCCACCTGCGGGCGCTCGGCCGGATGAACCCGATCGACGAGTTCCACCGGGAGGCCGTGGCGGAGTACAAGTCGCTGCTGACGGAGGTCGAACGCCGTTCGGTCGAATCGTTCGAGGCGCCGGAGCCCGACCTCAAGCGGCCCACCGCGACCTGGACGTATCTGGTGCAGGACAACCCATTCGGTACGGAGTGGGACAGGATCCTCAAGCGTGTGACATCGGCCACGCGTCGCGGCTAGGCGTACCTGACAGAAGATGGCAGGTATGGCTGCGACCCTTCAACCATGACAACTCACGCGAAGCTCATCGCCTTCACCATCGACTGCGCCGAGCCCAAGAAGCTGGCGGAGTTCTGGCACCAGGTGACCGGGCTGGACATCCAATATTCCGAGGACGAGTACGCCGCGGTGGGCGACGGGACGACGAACATCTACTTCGGCCGCGTCGCCGACCGCAAGCCGGTGGAGTGGCCCAGCCCGGACAAGCAGTTCCATCTCGACTTCCGGGTGCCGGATGTGGAGCGAGCGGTGGCGGAGTACATCGCGCTCGGGGCGACGAAGCCCGCGTTCCAGCCCGGCATCACGGAGGAAAAGGTGGGATGGGTCGTCATGCAGGACCCGGAGGGGCACCTGTTCTGCGTGTGCCCTGAGCAGTCCTGACTCCCGTTGGATCCGCCGTGCGGAAGCCCGGGTCGGCACGGCGGATACGTCCCTGATGGGGAGCCTTTTGGCCTAAAGGATGATTGCAGCACTTAGCTTCCCTCATAAGCTGGTGCAATGCTCTTGGAAGGATCCCTGTCCCTGCGTGGGCGACGATGACCTGGGTCGGCCTCGTGATCGCGCTGGCGGGGGCGCTCGGATACGCGTTCGGTGCGGCGCTGCAACAGTACGAAGCCGTAGCGGAGGGCGCCTCCTTCAGACTGGTGAAGCGCCCCCGCTGGTGGATCGGCGGCATCATCGGCTTCACCGGCGCGTGCCTGCACGCCGTGGCGCTGAGCTTGGCGCCACTGGTCGCCGTGCAACCGATCAGCGTGGCCACTCTGGTGTTCGCGGTGCCGCTGGCCGCGCTGATGTACGGCCGCCGCCCGTACAAGGCGGAAATCCTCGGTTCCATCGCGGTGGCGGTCGGGCTGCTCTGGCTCATGGTGCTGCTTCCGGCGCACAACGTGACGCCGAGTCTCGGCGACGGGGCCGCCGTCGGGTTCATCGTCGTGATCGGCCTGATCGTGCTGGCCGCCGAGCTGATCGCCAACCGGCTGAGCGGACCCAACAAGGCCCTCATCCTCTCCGTGGGCGCCGGCGCGGTGACCGCGAGCGTGTCCACGTTCGTCCGGGCGGTCGGCGGCAGCATGCAGGGGGACTGGGGCAGGCTGTTGCACTGGTTCACACTCGCCATCCCCGTGTTGCTGGTCTGCGCGGTCGTGCTGCTGCAACGCTCGTACGCGGTGGGCTACTTCGGCATCGCGTACGCGGGCGTGCAGGTCGTGGACCCGATCACCTCGGTGCTCGCGGGAGCGATCCTCCTCGGCGAACCCCTCCCGGCCAACCCCTCCACCGCGATCCCGGCCGTGCTGGCCGCCGCGCTCACCATCGGCGGGACGATCACCCTCGGGCGGCTGGCCCCTGACCACTCCAAGCAGGTCCCGGTGGACGCCACGCGAGAATCTCGTTCATTGACCACGACCTCATCAGATCTGGTGTGACTCCGAGCTAGCACACCGGTCGATACGGCACCTCGGACAGATAGCGGTCCCAATCAGTCGGGGACGGCCCTCCGTACCGGCCGCAGAATGCGGGGCCGTACGCCGCGAACACCAGCAGCCTGCCCCAATCCCGCACATCGCCGGGCGGCCCGCTCCCGTCAGCCGCGGTCCCGAGCCCGACGAGCCGCGGCCCCTCGCCCCCCAGGACGACCCGGTCCGGCGTCAGCCCCCCGTGCACCGCCCCGGCCTCGTGGATCGCCGCCAGCGCCGTCGCCGTGGCCGCCGCCAGCCGATACAGGTCGTCCCCGCCGTAGGGCCCCCGCCGCCCGACCACCTCCGCCAGCGTCGGCCCGGGGACGTACTCGCTGACCAGATACGGCGCGTCCCCGTCGAGGCAGGCGTCCACCACCCGCGCCACGCACAGCGACCGCACCCGCAGGGCCGCCTTGACATGGCCCGGGGGCCGCGCGGGGAGGAGGGTGAGCGCATATCGAGTGCCCGACTCGTCGTAAGCGTCATGGACGGCACCGCCGAGCCGGGAGCCTAACCAGTAGCCCCCCAGCCGGTCAGTCATGCGGCCCTTTCGGCTAACGGATCAGGCGAGCTCGGTGGTCCGGCCACTCCTCTTCGAGGATGCCGAAACAGACCGTGTCACGCCAGGTGCCGTCCGGCCTCCTGCGCTGGCGGCGCAGCGTCCCCTCGTGCACACCGCCGATGCGCTTGATGGCGTTCTGCGAACGTAGGTTGAGGACGTCCGTCTTGAGCAAGACGCGGTTGTAGCCCAGCTTGTCGAAAGCGTGGTCGATGAGCAACACCTTGCAGGCGGTGTTGACAGCCGTACGCCAGACCGTCCGGCCGTACCAGGTCCAGCCGATCTCGATGCTCTCCTCGAACCCGGGCACGTCGCCGTACGTGGTCCAGCCGACGGCCAGTCCCGACGACCTGAGCACGACCGCGAACGGGATGTGCCTGTCATCCGAGATGAGGCCCTGGGCGAGCTCCGCCAGCTCCGGCTCCGCCCGCGGCGGCTTGGCGGGCATCCAGCGCCAGACCTCCTCATCCCCGCCGCCGGCCAGGAACAGGTCGGGAATGTGCGCCATGGTCAGCGGCTCAAGGCGGACGACGTCGTTCTCGAGCACCACAGGGGAGGGCAGGTTCGCGGTCATAGCGGTCACCCTAAAAGAAGATCCGGATCGTCTTTATGGCCACCTGCGCCGGTTTATCGGCGACCACCTGTCGACACTCATACCGGCCGGTCGGTAGGCTCCGAGGTATGGACTTCGCCTTCGACAGCGTCACCGAGGACCTGCGTGAGCGCCTGCTGCTCTTCATGGACGAATGCGTCTATCCGGCCGAAGCCGCCTTCGAGGAGCAGGCCGCGACCAGCGGATGGAGCTCACCGCCGCTCGTCGCCGACCTCAAGGACGAGGCCAGGAAGCGCGGCCTGTGGAACCTGTTCCTGCCGGGAGAGCACGGCGGAGGGCTGACGAACCTGCAGTACGCGCCGCTGGCCGAGATCATGGGCCGCAGCCCCAACCTCGCCCCGGTGGCCACCAACTGCGCCGCGCCCGACACCGGCAACATGGAGGTCCTCTCCATGTTCGGCAACGAGTGGCAGCGCAAGGAGTGGCTGCGGCCGCTGCTCGACGGGGAGATCCGCTCGGCGTTCGCGATGACCGAGCCCGACGTGGCCTCCTCCGACGCCACGAACATCGCCACCTCCATCGCCCGCGACGGCAACGAGTACGTCATCAACGGCCGCAAGTGGTTCATCTCCGGCGCGATGAACCCCGACTGCAAGATCTTCATCCTCATGGGCAAGACCAACCCCGATGCGCCCAAGCACCGCCAGCAGAGCATGGTCCTGGTGCCGCGTGACACGCCCGGTATGCGGATCGAGCGCGGCATGCACGTGTTCGGCTACAGCGACGCCGACCACGGCGGCCACGCCGAGATCGTCTTCGAGGACGTTCGGGTGCCGGTCGACAACCTGATCGGTGAGGAGGGCGGCGGCTTCGCGATCGCCCAGGCCAGGCTCGGGCCGGGCCGCATCCACCACTGCATGCGGCTGATCGGCATGGCCGAGCGCGCCGTCGAGCTGATGTGCCGCCGCGCGCTGGCACGTACGACGTTCGGCAAGCCCCTCGCCCAGCAGGGCGTGATCCAGGAGTGGATCGCCGAGTCCCGCATCCGGATCGAGCAACTGCGGTTGCTCGTGCTCAAGACGGCCTGGCTCATGGACACCGTCGGCAACCAGGGCGCCCACACCGAGATCCAGGCCATCAAGATCTCGACCCCGATCGCCGTGGAATGGATCCTGGACAAGGCGATCCAGGTGCACGGCGCGGGCGGTGTCTCGCAGGACTTCCCCCTGGCGGGGCTCTGGGCGGGGGCCAGGTCGCTGCGCCTGGCCGACGGGCCCGACGAGGTGCACAAGCGCTCACTCGCCTACCGCGAACTGAAGAGGTACATGTGAACGAGGCGGAGATCAAGGACCGCGTAGCCGCCCTCCTGGGCGCGAACGACCCCCGTGGCGACCGGCTGGAGTTCCTGCGGGCCAGGTTCGACGCCGGGCTGGCGTGGGTGTGGTTCCCCGAAGGGCTCGGCGGGCTGGGCGTGTCGCGTGACCTGCAGCAGGTCGTCGAGCGGGAGCTCGCCGACACACCGCAGCTCAACACCGGCGTGCAGGGCATCGGCCTGGGCATGGCGGCGCCGACGGTCCTGGCGTTCGGCACCGAGGAGCAGCGGCGCCGCTTCCTGCGGCCGCTGTGGACGGGCGAGGAGATCTGGTGCCAGCTCTTCAGCGAGCCGGGCGCCGGGTCCGACCTGGCGACGCTGGCCACGCGGGCGGTCAGGGACGGCGAGGAGTGGGTCGTCGACGGCCAGAAGGTCTGGACCTCCGGCGCGCACCACGCCCGGTGGGCGATCCTCGTCACCCGTACCGACCCGGACGTGCCCAAGCACCGCGGCATGACGTACTTCATCTGCGACATGCACGCGCCGGGCGTCGAGGTGCGCCCGCTGCGGCAGATCACGGGGGAGGCCGAGTTCAACGAGGTGTTCCTGACCGGCGTGCGGCTCTCCGACGACCTGCGGCTCGGTGAGGTCGGCGACGGCTGGCGGGTCGCCCAGACCACGCTGATGAACGAGCGCGTCGCGATCGGCGGCGCTCCCGTACGACGCGGCGGCGGCATGATCGGGCCCGTGCTCGACACCTGGCGCGAGCACCCCGAGCTGCGCACGCACGACCTGCACCAGCGGCTGCTGTCGCTGTGGGTCGAGGCAGAAGTGACCCGCCTGTCCGGAGTACGGCTGCGCGAACAGCTCGTCGCCGGCCACCCCGGTCCCGAGGGGTCGGGCATGAAGCTGTCGTTCGCCAAGCTGAACCAGGAGCTGTCGGGCCTCGACATCGAGCTCAGACGCGACCTCGGCTACGACGACTGGACCTTCCGCCGATCGGAGGACCTCGACTTCTACGGGCGTGGCGCCGGCTACCGCTATCTGCGCGCCAAGGGCAACTCGATCGAGGGCGGCACCTCGGAGATCCTGCGCAACATCATCTCCGAACGGGTGCTCGGCCTGCCCTCAGAACCCCGCGTCGACAAGGACGTCCCTTGGAAGGACCTGCCACGATGACCCTGCTGTACTCGGAGGTCGAGGAGGAACTGCGCGCCGCCGTGCGCGGGGTGCTCGCCGACCGCTGTCCGCCGGCCGCGGTGCTCAAGCGGGTGGAGTCCGACCCCTACGACCTCGACCTGTGGAAGACGCTCGCGGGGGAGATCGGGGTGGCGGGCCTGCTGGTCCCCGAGCAGTACGGCGGGGCGGGCGCGTCGGCCCGTGAGGTCGGTGTCGTGCTGGAGGAGCTCGGCCGGGGTGTCGCGCCGGTGCCGTTCTTCACCAGCGCCGTGCTGGCCACCCGGGCGCTGCTGGCGACGGATCCGGCGGACCGGCTGGGCGAGCTGGCCACGGGGTCGGCCGACCTGCTGGGCGGACTGGCGGAGGGCCGGACGACCGCGGCCCTGGTGGTGTCGTTCGCCGCCTCGCCGTACCGGCCGGGGCGGGGCTCGTCGGTGAGCCTGGACGGCGGGCGGCTGTCCGGGACCGTGTCCGCGGTCGCGGGGGCGGAGGTGGCCGACGTGCTGCTGGTGCCGGTCGGCGGCGAGCTGTACGCGGTCGAGGCCGCCGACGCCGCCGTCCAGGTCGTACCGTCGCTGGACCTGACCCGTCCGGTCGCGACGGTCACCTTCTCGGCGGCGCCCGCGCGGTCGCTGGGCCCGTGCGACCTGGCCGAGGTGCTGCGATCCGGCGCCGGGCTGCTCGCCTCCGAGCAGCTCGGGGTGGCGGAGTGGTGCCTGGACACCACGCTCGCCTACGTCAAGGAACGCCACCAGTTCGCCCGTCCGGTCGGCTCGTTCCAGGCGATCAAGCATCGGCTGGCGGATCTCTGGCTCGACGTGGTCAGGGCGCGGGCCGCCGCCCGTGCCGCGGCCGGTGACGGCTCGGCCGTGACGGTCGCCGTGGCCCAGGCGTGGAACGCTGGTGTGGCCGTACACGCGGCTGAGGAGGCCCTGCAGCTGCACGGCGGGATCGGGATGACCTGGGAGCATCCCCTGCACCTCTACCTCAAGCGCGCCAAAGCCACAGAGACGGCGCTCGGCACACCCGGCGACCACCGGGAGGCGCTGGCCTCACTCGCCGACGTGCCCGGCCCCGAGGGAGTGTAGGCGCCTCACCCGCCAAGGTCCCCGGGGCACCGGCCTCACTCGCCGAGGTGCCCGGGGCGCCGGGCCTCATTCGCCGAGGTGCCCGGCCCCGAGCGAGGTCAGCAGGAGGTCGGCGAAGTGCTTGCCCACCTGGGCGCCGGTGAGCGGTCCGTCCGTGTGGAACCAGCTGCCCAGGTGGTGCACCGAGCCGAAGAAGTAGTCGACGACCAGCTCGGCCGGGACGCGTTCGCTGAACAGCCCCTCGCGCTGGCCCTCGATCACCAGGTCGCGGAAGCGCTCGTGGTAGCGGCGGCGCTCGGCGCGTACGGTCTTGCGTGTCTCGGGCGCGAGCAGGTGCATCGAACGGAAGAAGATCTTGGAGTCGTCCAGGTTCGCGGTGGTGGTCTCGACGACGTCGGCCGCCGCCGCGTGCAGCCGCTCGGCGACTGTTCCTGGGCCGTCGGCGATCTGGGCCAGGCGCTCCATCTGCATGCGCAGCACACGCGCGTAGATCTCGTGGAGGAGATCATCCTTGGAGTCGAAATAGTGGTACATGGCGCCCTTGGTGACGCCGGCGGCCACGACGATCTCCTGCACGGAGGCGCCCTCGAAGCCCCGCTCCGCGAACAGCCGGGTCGCCTCGCTCAGCAGCCTCCTGCGTACCGGTTCTTCCTTCACGTGTCACAGCATACCGACTGGTCGGTTGATGGACTTCCGGCAGGTGCTATTTCCGTCACCTTAGGGTCCCCTTGCTTCCGTTGGGGCTAGGTGGGGTATTAATTGACTCAGCGAGGGATCTTCGGCGTGGCAGATCCTGATGGTTCAGCGACTCATTGGGGGAGTTAGCCGTGCCTGGTGGCTCGATCTACGTGCAGCAGGACGAGAAGTTCACTGGGGCCTCGCCTCAGTGGTACTACGAGAAGTTCTGGCGGGAGGACGCCAACAACCGCAAGCGGTCAAGGATGATCAAGGCGGGCGTGGGCCTCGTGGCCGGCATCGGCCTGGCGCTCCGGTTCGATTTGGCGCTCACCGCCTTCTACGGCGTCGCCGTCGCGGGGATCGTGGCCGGCGTCGACTGGTATCTCGCCTGGCGCTCCTTCCACGCGACCGCGGTCTGGCGAGGCCGGCGGCGCGGTGAGGTGATCACCGGACGGATGCTCCGCCGCTCCCTCGGCAAGCTCGGCTACAGCGTCCTGGACGGCCGGGCCATCAGAGATCAGGCCTCCATCGACCACCTGGTGATCGGTCCCGGCGGCCTGTGGGCCATCGACAACGAGTCGTGGAGCCCTGACACCGAGATCGCCACCTACAACGGGCGGCTGTTCTTCGGCGAGAAGTACGGCACCAAGGTGGCCAAGTCTCTCGCCGAGACCTCCAACGCCTTCGCCGAGCTGCTGACCCGCGAGACCGGCATCCCGGTGACGATCACACCGCTGCTCGCCGTGCACTGCGGCCTGCTGCCGCGCGGCGGCCAGGTCACGGCGGAGGGCCTCACGCTGCTCAAGCCGAGCCTGGCGGCCCGGCGCATCAAGGCGACCGCCGGCCAGGTGCTCGACGAGCAGCAGATCGAGCTGCTCACCCGCACCGCCGCCCGGGAGCTCCAGCGTGCCTGATCCCGTTTCGGGCCTGCTTAGGCCAGATCCTGGATGAACGCGCTGAGCTGGGCGACGTTGCGGCACTCGTACATGGGCACGACCGCGTCGTAGTCGGTGGCGATGGAGTCGCCCGTGTCCCACTGCTGCCGGGGCTCGGGGTTGAGCCAGTAGGCGTGGCGGGCCTTCGCGGCCAGGGCGCGCAGGGTGTCGAGGGCGGCCGGCTGGTAGTTGGAGCGGGCGTCGCCCAGGATCAGCAGCGAGGTCTTGGGGCCGATCGCGTCGCCGTAGCGCTCGGCGAAGCGCTCGAAGGAGTGGCCGTAGTTCGTCCGCCCGAAGCGCACCATGTCCGCCTCGTTGGCCAGCCGGGTCATCGCCTCCACCACGTCCGCGCCGGGGACGAAGAAGCGGGTGATCTCGTCGACGGTGTCCACGAACCCGAACGCCCGTACCTTGGTGAACTGCTCCCGCAGCGCGTACGTGAGCAGCAGCGTGAAGTGCGCGAACGACGAGACCGAGTCGCTGGTGTCGCAGAGGATCACCAGCTCGGGCTTGTGCGGCCGGGGCGGCTTGAAATGGGTGGTCAGCGGGACGCCGCCGCTCTGCAGCGAGGCCCGCATGGTGCGGCGGAAGTCGAGCCGGCCGCGCCGGCCCTTCCTGTGCTTGATCGTCAGCCTGGCCGCCAGGCGCCTGGCCAGCGGGTAGACCTCGCGGCGCAGCCTGGCCAGGTCCGCCTTGGTGATGCGCAGGAAGTCGAGCTGGTCGAGCGGGGGGCGCACGGCCGAGCGGGCGATGCGTTCGACGCCGGAGTCCTCGGCGATCCGGCGGCGTACGTCGGTGGCGACCGCCTCCTCGAAGCGCTTGATGCCGGTGTTCACCCGCTGGCGGGCGGTCTTCTCGGCCAGGCCGCCGCGCTCCTGGCCGGCCAGGACCTCCTGGAGGATCCGGGCCATGAGCGTCTCCGGGGACAGGGCGCGCAGGACGCTGTAGGAGAACCAGTTCTGGCGGCCGGGACCCGCCGGCTGGCGGCCGAAGCGGCCGACCATGGCCCTGGCGAACTCCCGCATCTCGGCCTCGCCGCTACTGGTGAGCAGCCGGGCCAGCTGGTCGCGCAGCTCACCGACCTCGGCCGTGTCCTCATTTATTGTGCTTACTTGGTAAAGGCCGGACGTCGATGACGGGAACCACAGGTCGAACAGCATGTCGAACCCGGGACGGTACCCCGGCTTCTTGACCAGCGTCGCCGCGTAGGCGGCGCGCAGCGACTCGCGCTCGGTCAGGTCGATCACCCGCAGCGCCCGCGCCGCGTCGAGCCCCTCGGCCAGCGACACGGGCAGCCCCGCCTCGCGCAGCGCGTGCACGAACCCGACATGCCTGTCGACCAGCGAGGTGTCACTCATGAGGGCAGCCCGAGCTCCTTGACCGCGCGTGCATGGTCGGAGGCGTGCTTGAGCACCACGCCCAGCGTGCCCGCCACCGTCGGCTCGTCCAGCTCGTCACGCCCGAGCGCGAGCAGCGTGTTGGCCCAGTCGACCGTCTCCGCCACCGACGGCGCCTTCTTCAGCTCCATGGCCCGCAGCGTGGCGACGGTCCTGGCCAGCTGCTCGGCCAGGTCCGCGCGGATCGTCGGCACCTGGCTGAGCACGATGTCGCGCTCGCGTTCGGGCGTCGGGTACTCGATGTGCAGATACAGGCAGCGCCGCTTGAGCGCCTCGGACAGCTCGCGGGTCGCGTTCGAGGTCAGCACGACGTACGGCTTGCGGACCGCGCTGATCGTGCCCAGCTCCGGGATCGTCACCTGGAAGTCCGACAGGAGCTCCAGCAGCAGCCCCTCGACCTCCACATCCGCCTTGTCCGTCTCGTCGATGAGCAGCACGGTCGGCACCCCGGCCCTGATCGCCTTGAGCAGCGGCCGCTCCAGCAGGAACTCCTCGCTGAAGATGTCGTCATCGGCGCTCGTGGCCTGGATGCGCAGGAGTTGCTTCTTGTAGTTCCACTCGTACAGGGCCCTGGCCTCGTCGAGCCCTTCGTAGCACTGCAACCTGACCAGCTGGGCGCCGGTCGCCTGCGCCACGGCCTTGGCCAGCTGCGTCTTGCCCACCCCCGCGGGCCCTTCGACCAGCAGCGGCTTGCCGAGGGCGGCGGCGAGGAACACCGAGGTGGAGATGGCGTCGTCGGAGAGATAGTCAACGGCGGCGAGCCGCTCGGTCACGTCGGCGGGCGAGTCGAACATCGATGCTCCTGTCTGCTTGCCGAACTTTATTCTAGCGGCTGGCAGGCGGGTGATACCGATTCGACCAGGATGCGGAGTGCCGGTATATTCCTCTCTGCAAGCGCCGCTAGCTCAGTTGGTTAGAGCAGCTGACTCTTAATCAGCGGGTCCGGGGTTCGAGTCCCTGGCGGCGCACTGCACGGAAACCCCGGCTCACTTTCCTGAGCTGGGGTTTCTCGTTTTTCACATGGCTCTGGCCGAGCCGAGGCGCTCTCGTGGATGCTCTCCGGCACGTGGTGTCCGGCAGTGACCGCGACGGCGAAATCTGGAGATTCCGCTACGCCGGCAGCTGATCCGTCCAAGCCTGTGATCTCCCGGCTCCCTGGAACGGGGAGCCGGGAGCTCGGCAGGCGTCTCAGCGAACGGCGCGATGCTGAGTGTGGCGACGGGCGTCCGCGAGCGGCTTGGACGGGATGACCAGTGTGGGCCTGCCCGAGGTGTGGACCACATGGGTGGAGGTGCTTCCGGCGACAAGTGCCCGTAGTCCTTGCCGGCCTCGTGAGCCGATCACGATGAGCGAGGCGTCGATCTCCTCCGCGACATCGGCGATGGCGTCGGCGACGGTCTCCTCGGGGATCGAGGCGACCCGCGGTTCGGCCTTCAGCCCGAGTCCGCGGGCGAGATCCGCGCCTTCGGTGGCCAGTCGTTCGGAGGCGTCGAGGGTCTTGTCGTCGAAGTCGCGCAGCTCTTCCAGGGCGGGGTGGCCTTCCAGGTGTGCGGCGAGGCTCTCCAGTGGCTGCCGGGCGTAGAGGACCACGGCGGGGGCGCCGGGGAAGAGCCGGGCGGTCTCTTCGAGCGCATGGCGGGCGCCGGATGAGCCGTCGTAAGCGATGAGGATCGGTGCGGCGGTCATGGGTTACTCCTTGAAAGCGGGGCTCACAGAGCAAGGTGGTCAGTGGCCGCTGTGCGTGGTGGCGGGCTCGGCCGCGGCCGGCTCGGTGCGGTGGGAACGCAGCGTCAGCCCGGCGAGCAGGGCGCCGATGGCGGCGATGCCGGCGGCGCCGATGAAGGCGGAGGAGAAGCCGTTGGTCAGGGCGGGCAGGTTGCCGAGTTGTCCGGCGCCGTTGGCGGCGGCGACGGCGGTCATGGCGGCCAGGCCGAGGGCCGAGCCGACCTGGTAGCTGGTGTTGACGATGCCGGAGGCCAGGCCGCCTTCCTCGGGGCGGGCGGAGGAGATGGCGGTGCCGAGGGAGGGGATGAAGGCCAGGGACATGCCGAGGGCGGCGACGAGGCTGGCGGGCAGCACGTCGGCGGCGAAGCTGCCGTTCGGGCTGATCAGTGACAACCACCCCATGCCTGCGGCGAGCAGGGCCAGGCCGGTCACGGTGGTCGCCTTGGGGCCGAAGCGGCCGATCGCGCGGGGCGCCAGGACGATCATGCCGACCATGATGAGGACGGTCATCGGCACCAGCGCCGCGCCGCTCGGGAAGGCGCTGTAGCCGAGGACCTGCTGCAGGTAGAGGTTGAGGAAGAACCACATAGGGATCCACGCGCCGCCGAGCAGCAGTTGGGTCAGGTTGGCGGCGGAGAGGTTCGGGGCGCGGAAGATCGACAGTCGCATGAGTGGTTCGCGGCGGCGGGCCTGGATCGCGACGAAGCCGCCGAGCAGGGCCACGGCGCCGGCCAGCACGAGCCAGGTCTGCGCGGAACCCCAGCCGATCTCGGGCGCCCGAACGATGGCGTACACGGCGGAGGCGAGGCCGGCGGTGACGGTCAGCGCGCCGACCACGTCGATGGAGCCGCGCTGGGACTGTACGGCGGGCATCAGCGGCTTGTTGGCCAGCAGGACCACGATGGCGATCGGGATGTTGATGTAGAAGATCCAGGGCCAGCTCAGGTATTCGGTGATGACGCCGCCGAGGAAGACGCCGGCGGTGCCGCCCGCCGGGGCGGCGGCGCCGTACAGGGCCATGGCCTTGGTGAGCTCCTTGGGGTCGTGGCCGAAGAGCATCATGAGCAGGGTGAGGGCGGATGGCGCGATCAGGGCGGCGCCGGCGCCCTGGATCACGCGGCCGGCCAGCTCGACCCACACCTCGGGGGCGATGCCGGCGACGAGCGAGCCGGCCAGCAGGATGACCCAGCCGGCGCCGAACACGCGGCGGGCGCCGAACAGGTCGGACAGGCGGCCGCCGAGCAGCAGCAGGCCGCCGAAGGCGACGACGTAGGCGTTGAAGACCCACGACAGGTTCTCCTGGGAGAAGCCGAGGTCTTCCTGGATGCGGGGAAGGGCCACGCCGATGATCGACGTGTCCATGATGACGATGAACTGGGCCAGGGCGATCAGCGCCAGGGCGGCCCAGCGCCGGGGAGATGGTGCGGACATCAGCAGTTCTCCATGCGATACGGGGGTAGGGTATGCGAGTCGCAAACGTTTCCGCGAAAGGCGGGTTCGTGTGCGACACGGGGTGTTGGTGGCTTAATGAATACCACCGGGGGGTATCTGTCAAGTGCTGCCGGCCCGCTTCTTACCGACGTCGAAGTGAGGCGAGGGCGATCACCGCTGATGGAAGCACCAGGGCGAAGCCGATGGCCATGCCCACCGTGAGTCCGACAAGTTCCTGGATCCAGCCGAGTGCCACGTACAGCGCGCCCCCGAGGGCGGCCGACATGCCCAGGACCATGCCGGCCGCGGTCGCCGGTGACTCCGGAGCCAGGTCTTGTGCGATCACCACGTTGATCGGACTGCTCACGTACAGGAGCGCGCATGCCAGGGCGGCTGTCGGGTCCCGTCGAGCACGCCCGGCCTGCGCATCACATGTGGCATCTCATCCTCCCGGATTTCGTCAGCCCTGTTGGGCTTCTGTTGTCCCGGAATACTATAGGGGGGTATGGTGTTGTTCCCGGCGACGAAGGATGGGAGGTCCGGACATGGCCGGATACGGCGGAACCAAGAAGGATCACGCGATGCGGTTGCGCCGCGTCGAGGGCCAGGTCCGCGGCCTGCAGCGCATGGTCGAAGACGACAAGTACTGCATCGACATCCTCACTCAGGTGTCCGCGGCGACCAGCGCGCTGAAGTCGTTCTCCCTGTTGCTGCTGGAGGAGCACCTGGCCCACTGCGTCGCCGAGGCCACGCGGAAGGGTGGCCCGGAGGCCGATGCGAAGGTCAAGGAAGCCACCGACGCCATCGCCAGACTTGTCCGTTCCTGATCGACCTTGAGGAGAGACCGATATGAGCACTGCCACCTACACCGTCAAGGGCATGACCTGCGGCCACTGCGTCAGCTCGGTCAAAGAAGAGGTCAGCGAAGTGGACGGCGTGACCAACGTCGAAGTGGACCTGGCCACCGGATTGCTGACTGTTGACAGCGAGAGCTCCATTGAACCGGCGAAGATCGTCGCCGCGGTCGAGGAAGCCGGATACGAAGTGGCGAATCAGTCATGAACACCGCAGCCAAGCTCGGCGCCTACGTCCTGGGGCTGGCGGTCGTCTTCGGCGGCGCCCTCGGGGCGGGCAAGGCGGTAGGGCCGGTCGGGACGCCCCCGGCCGAGGATCACAGCGCCATGGCGGCGCCCACCGCGAGCGCGGGTCACGACCAGCACGCCACCCAGCAGGCCAGAAGCGATACCCCTGGGGGGCTCCAAGTGTCCGAGAACGGTTACACCCTCGTCCCACTCACCGAGGCACTCAAGCCCGGTGAGCCGGCAGACTTCCAATTCACCGTGACCGGTCCCGACGGCAAGCCGGTCACCGACTACAAGGTCGAGCACGACAAGAAACTCCACTTCATCGTGGTCTCCCGCGACCTGGGCAGCTTCCAGCACCTGCACCCCACCGAGGCGGGCGACGGCGTGTGGTCGGTCAAGCTGACGCTGCCGGACGCGGGCACGTACCGAGCCTTCGCCGACTTCTCACCGACCGGCGGTGAAGCCCTGACACTGGGCACCGACCTGACGGCGGCGGGCGACTACGAGCCCAAGGCTCTGCCCCAGGAGAGCCGCACCGTGACGGTCGACGGATACACCGTCACCCTTGACGGAGACCTGGCCCCCGGGCAGTCGAGCAAGCTCACGTTGAAGGTCGCCAAGGACGGCAAGCCGATCACCGACCTGCAGCCCTACCTCGGCGCCTACGGTCACCTGGTGGCCCTGCGCGCCAAGGACCTGGCCTACCTTCACGTCCACCCGGACGGTGAGCCCGGCGACGGCAAGACCCCGGCGGGCCCCGAGATCGTCTTCTACGCCGAGGTGCCCAGCACCGGCGACTACCGGCTGTTCCTGGACTTCCAGCACAACGGCAAGGTCCGTACCGCGGACTTCACCCTTCGCGCCGGCGAGCAGTCCGCCCTCCTCAAAGCGACTCCGACGGCCACCCCCAGCGGCCACAGCGCTGATGGCCACAGCCACTGAGCGAGAGAGCGGAGTGAGAGAGCGGAGTGAGAGAGCGGAGTGAGAGAGCGGAGCGAGAGAAAGGAGCACGGTGATGACTTCGGTCACCGATGACCGGCAGAACGCGGTCGAACTCTCGATCGGCGGCATGACCTGCGCCTCGTGCGCCAACCGCATCGAGCGCAAGCTCAACAAAATGGACGGCGTGACCGCCACGGTCAACTACGCCACGGAGAAGGCGAAGGTGACCTTCCCCGATGGCATGGAGCCGCAGCAGTTGATCGCGGAGGTGGAGAAGACCGGCTACACGGCCGCGCTCCCCGCCCCACCCAAGACGGAGGCGGCGCAGGCGGCTGCCCAAGAGCCGGAGGACGAACTCCGGCCCCTGCGCGACCGCCTCATCACCTCCGTGGTGCTGGCTGTGCCCGTGATCGCGATGGCGATGATCCCGCCGCTGCAGTTCACCAACTGGCAGTGGCTGTCGCTGGTGCTGGCCGCGCCGGTGGTCGTCTACGCGGGCTGGCCCTTCCACAAGGCCGCCTGGACCAATCTCCGGCACGGCGCCGCCACGATGGACACGCTGATCTCCATCGGTACGCTGGCCGCGCTCGGGTGGTCGCTGTGGGCGCTGTTCTTCGGCACGGCCGGCACGCCGGGCATGACGCACCCGTTCGCGTTCACCATCGAGCGCACCGACGGCACCGGCAACATCTACCTCGAGGCCGCAGCGGGGGTCACGGCGTTCATCCTGGCGGGACGCTATTTCGAGTCCCGCTCCAAGCGGCGGGCCGGGGCGGCGCTGCGGGCGCTGCTGGAGCTCGGTGCCAAGGACGTCGCGGTGTTGCGCGACGGCGTGGAGATCCGGATTCCCGCCGACCAGCTGACGGCCGGGGACCGGTTCGTCGTACGGCCGGGCGAGAAGATCGCCACGGACGGCGTCATCGAGGAGGGCACGTCGGCGGTCGACGCCTCCATGCTGACCGGTGAGTCCGTGCCGGTCGAGGTTCGGGTGGGCGACGCGGTCACCGGCGCCACCGTGAACGCCGGCGGCCGGCTCCTCATACGGGCGACCCGGGTGGGCGCCGACACCCAACTCGCCCAGATGGCCAAGCTGGTGGAGGAGGCCCAGACCGGCAAGGCGGCCGTGCAACGGCTGGCCGACCGCATCTCCGGCATCTTCGTCCCGATCGTGATCGCGCTGGCCATCGGCACGCTCGGCTTCTGGCTGGGCACCGGCGACGGCGTGGGCGCGGCCTTCACCGCCGCGGTCGCGGTGCTGATCATCGCCTGCCCGTGCGCGCTCGGCCTGGCCACCCCGACCGCCCTGCTGGTCGGCACCGGCCGGGGCGCCCAGCTCGGGATCCTGATCAAGGGTCCGGAAGTGCTGGAGTCCACCCGCAAGATCGACACCGTGGTGCTGGACAAGACCGGCACAGTCACCGAGGGCCGCATGACCCTCACCGATGTCCACGTCGCCGACGGCGAGGACGAGGCCAAGGTGCTGCGCCTGGCCGGGGCGCTGGAGCACGCCTCCGAGCACCCGATCGCCCAGGCCGTCGCCAAGGGCGCCGCGGCCCGGGTCGGCGAACTGCCCACGCCGGAAGACTTCGCCAATGTCGAAGGACTCGGCGTGCAGGGCATCGTGGACGGTCACGCGGTGCTGGTCGGCCGGCCCCGGCTGCTGGAGGAGTGGTCCCAGCACCTGCCCGCCGATCTGGAGCGGGAGCTGCACGCCGCACAGGCCGCCGGTCGCACGGCCGTCGCGGTCGGGTGGGACGGACAGGCCCGTGCCGTGCTGGTGGTGGCCGACGTGGTCAAGTCGACCAGCAAGGAGGCCATCACCCAGCTCCGCGCGCTCGGTCTCACGCCTGTCCTGCTGACCGGTGACAACGAGGCCGTGGCCAGGACGGTGGCGGCCGAGGTGGGCATCGACGAGGTGATCGCCGAGGTGCTGCCCGCCGACAAGGTGGACGTGGTCAAGAAGCTGCAGGCCGAGGGCCGGGTCGTGGCCATGGTCGGCGACGGGGTCAACGACGCCGCCGCGCTGGCCCAGGCCGACCTCGGGCTGGCGATGGGCACCGGCACCGACGCCGCGATCGAGGCGAGCGACCTCACGCTGGTACGCGGCGACCTGCGGGTGGCCGCCGACGCGATCCGGTTGTCCCGGCGCACGTTGTCCACCATCAAGGGCAACCTGTTCTGGGCCTTCGCCTACAACGTGGCCGCACTTCCGCTGGCGGCGCTGGGTCTGCTCAACCCGATGATCGCCGGCGCCGCGATGGCGTTCTCCAGCGTCTTCGTGGTCAGCAACAGCCTCCGGCTGCGCCGCTTCAAGTAAGAACCAGTCCAAATGGCTCCGAGCAGCGCAGCTCGGAGCCATTCCGGACGGTGGCTCGACGCATGTCCGGTGGTGTGAGGGGAGGGTGAAGCGACCTCACCCTTCTACTCGATTTACCGACCGGCCTGGCTGTGCCCAGGGAGGTGGCCTGTCTCGCGCGGCCGAGATCGCTTGCGGGGTGGGCCGTCCGGCAGACTGCGGAACCCTTTCGAGTGGTATTCCCAACGCCTCCGCCCAACGACGACGCCAGGAGAGCTGTCGTTGGGCCCTGCGCTCCACACGGGTTTGAGCCTTGCGGCGGCGGCGCTCGACCTCGGCGAGGGCCACGCTCTCCGACCGGAGCCAGGGCGGCGGATTTCGCAGCAGACCTGCCACATGCTGGGCCGACCAGCGGCCGTTACCGGGACGTAGCTGCCGGATCACATCGACCGGCAGGCTGAACAGCTCGGCCACCGATGCGTCGGAGAGCCGGCTGGCCGCGCGGCTGGCCGCGTCGACGGCTGCCTGCTCGGCGCGGTGGCGCCTGGACGCGTCCGCCACGGCACGGCTTGCCGCCGCTTGGGCGGCTCGGCGTAGCTCCTCATCGGCTCGGGCGTGCAGGAACCAGGCAGGTGGTGAGGAAAGCAGCTCACGCAGGGCCGGAGCGAACAGGTGGTCGCCGAGGCGAGGAAAATCGGCGGGGAACGCATCAACAGGCACGCCGAGGGCATCCGTCGGCGCGGTCAGCAGGGTGACCGCCTCGCTCGCGAGGGGGAGGAGCGAGCCGAGCATGGCATCGAGCTCAGGGCGGGACAGCCGGGCCGTGCGCAGCGTCGCGAGGAGCTCGGTGATACGAGGGTCATGAAGACAGGCGAGGCGACGAAGCGGACCCGGTCTGGTGCCCGAGGCCTCCATGAGCGCGGCCGCCCAGACGAGCACCTGGATCGGGTCCCCGTCGTGACCGGGCATGGCCCGTTGCAGGAGGGCACGCGCTGCAACCGCCGCCTCCCTGTTGAGCTTGCGGGTCGCGGCTGCCTTGCGCGCTGCTTCGGACCGCGAAAGGGTCCGGGCCGCGGCGCGCAGTTCGGTGTCGGCTCGGGCGAGGTCGGCGAGCGCGTCGACGTCGGCGGCGCGGTAGTAGCGGATGGTGAGTGTCCGGCCGTACTTCTGGATTTCATCGACGGCGACGGGCGCTAGACGCTCGGCGAGGCATGTGAAACGTTGGGGTGAGATGCCCAGCCTGAGGGCCGCCTTGGTGGCGTTACAGCGATGTTCGGCGGCGAGCAGGCGTTGGAAGCGCTCGGCGTCCGCCTTCGCCGCATTGACCGAGACGGGGTCGAATGTCCGGTCCGGCAGGCGGCGGAGGAGGCCGGTCTCGACCGCGAGCTCGACTTCCCAGACGGCGAGGCCGAGCTCCTCGCGCACCTTCTTCAAGCCCAGACCGCGTGCCATGGACAACAGTGTGCCGACGGCCTGCGACAGTTTCCCAGCGGCTCGCGCGCGGGTGATCAGTGCGCTTGTAGCCAGGGATCCACCGCGGCAATTTACGGCATACGGCGTGAAAGCGAGGGTGGTTCCTTCCCTGCCGTGCAATCGAAGCGCGCGACAGGTGGGTAACCATTACTGTACAGAGAGTGAAGTCCTTTAACACGACGGGTCCGTGTCGGTCGGGCAAGCACTTCATGCTGCCCCCGATTCCCCGGATCTCCGAGGCGCGGGAGCTGATCGACGAGGAGAAATACTTCGTCATTCGCGGGCCACGCCAGAGCGGCAAGACGACCTCGCTTCAGGCCTTGGCCGCCGAATTGCTGGACGAGGGCAAGTACGCGGCGGTGTACATCTCCTGCGAGAGTGCCTCCACCAGGGCCGATCAGGCCGCCTCGGCGGAGGTGCGGATTCTCTCCGAGATCGCGGCCATGGCACGGGCGACGGGGCTTCCAGAGGATTGTCTGCCGCCGGAGCCCTGGCCGGAGGCGCCTGGAGCGACCCGGCTGCTCAGAGGGCTTTCCGCATGGGCTCGCCGCTGCCCGCGCCCCATCGTGCTGCTCCTGGACGAGATCGACTCGATCCATGGCGATGAGTTGATCAGCGTTCTCCGGCAGCTCCGCCAGGGATACAACAGCTTCCCAGTGCCGTTCCCGCAGAGTGTTGCGCTGTGCGGGATGCGTGACGTGCGCGACTACAAGGCAGCCTCGGGCGGCGACCCGTCAAGGCTGGTCGGCCCCTCGCCGTTCAACATCCTCGCCGAGTCGATGCGGCTGGCGGACTTCACCTTCGAGCAGGTGGCCGAGCTGTATGGTCAGCACACCGACGCCACCGGCCAGGAGTTCACCGCGCACGCGATCCAGCGCGCCTTCCACGCCAGTCAGGGGCAGCCGTGGCTGGTCAACGCCCTCGCCCGCGAGATCATCCGCAAGATGCGCATCCCGGAAAGCCAGTCGATCACCGACGAGCACATGAACCAGGCGGTCGAGCGGCTCATCGTCGCCCGCGCCGTCCACCTGGACTCCCTGGCCGCCAAGCTACGTGAGGACCGCGTCCAGCGCATCATCGAGCCGCTCCTCACGGGCGAAGTGCGGGAGAACGTCTATGACGATGACCTCGCCTACGTCCGCGATCTCGGCCTCGTCACCCAGAAACCGCCGGTCCAGGTCGCCAACCCGATTTATCAGGAAGTCATCGTGCGTGTCCTCAGCCAGGACGTCGAGGCTGAGATCCTGCTCGACCGCTCAGCCTTCCTCGCCCCGGACGGGCGGCTCGACATGCCCGCGATCCTGCAGGGGTTCCTCACCTTCTGGCGGCGTAACGGCGAGATCCTGCATAGCCGCGAGACCTACCATGAGGCCGCCTGCCACCTGATCTTCATGGCTTGGCTGCACCGGGTGGTCAACGGCGGCGGTGTGATCGACCGTGAGTACGCCCTGGGTCGTGGTCGCATCGACATCTGCGTCCAATGGCCCTACACAGACGCTGATGGCAAGCGCGGCTGGCAGTGGGAGGCCATCGAACTCAAGGTCCACCACCCCAGACAGCCCGACCCCGTCGAAGATGGCCTGCACCAGCTCGACGGCTACCTCGATCACCTCGACCTGAGCCACGGCATCCTCATCGTCTTCGACCGCCGGCCCACCGCCCCACCCCTCCTGGAGCGCACTGCCATCGAACAGGTCACCAGCCCGCGCGGTCACGCCGTCACCCTCGTCCGGGCATGAAGGGTCACACGCTGAGATCCAGTGGATCACCGTTTTTGCGCAGGAGGTCGAACCTCTCGGGCCGGCATTGCGGCGGTGCTGCTCTAGTGTGACGCGCGGGCCTGCAGGAGGTCGGCCAGGAGGTGGAGCAGGGCCGCTGCCGTGGTCGCGGACGTGATGGCCTGCTCGCTGATCAGCCGCTGGATGCCCAGCACCGGCAGCCACTCAGCCCGTTCTCGTTCGTGGGCCTGGGCGCCGGTCGGTGTGACGATGGGAGCGGCCTGGTAGGCGACGAAGATCACGTGGTCGCTGTCGGCGACGTCCTCGGCGGTGCGGATCCGGATCAGCGGCGTCAGGGGTCCGGGCCGCCAGCCGGTCTGCTCCGCCACGAGACGGGCCGCGGCACTCTCGGGGTCCTCGTCCGGGCCGATTTCGCCGAGCGGGATCTCCCATCCCCACGTGTCGGTGACAGGGCGGTGGCGCCACAGCAACAGAGCGCGTCCGTCGTGAAAGACCACCGCTCCGGCGGCTTGGGGTGTGCGGACGAAGGGTTGCTCCACGTGCTCGCCGTCGGTGAGTTCGAGGTCCACGACGCGAAGATCAACCCCGTTCGCCGCGTAGAGCAGCCTTTCCGACCGACGCATGGGATGCTCCTCACCGATTCGCCGGGACCTGCTCCTTCACGAAGCCGGGGACCTGCTCCTTCACGAAGCCGGGGACTCGCTCCATCGAGAAGCCGGGGACTTGCTTCTTCGAGAATACGCACGGGGCGAGCCGGCATCCCGGGCGCATGGACGTCGGCGGGGGAGATTAGCCTGGTAAAGGCCGGGGTCAGTTCGACCTGGATGTCATCGATGTCCCGACGTCTGACCGGAGGGAAGCGATCGTGGGGTCTTTCGCGGGCGGAGAGTTGCCTTCGGATGACGTCATCGTTCCGGCCCTGCGCGCGGGCGATGAGGCGATGTTCGCGGCGCTGCTCGACACCTGGTCCCGAGGCATGCTCCGCGTGGCCAGGTCGTACGTGCCCACCGACCACTCCGCGGAAGAGGTCGTCCAGGACACCTGGCTGGCGGTGATCGGCGGGATCGACGACTTCGAGGGTCGTTCGTCGGTCAAGACGTGGGTTTTCCGCATTCTGGTCAACACGGCGAAGAAGCGCGGCGTACGCGAGAGGCGCACGCTGCCGTGGAGCGCCGTCAAGGACGACGGCGGCACGATCGCGGGCCAGAGCCTCGACCTGGTGCAGCCGGGCGGTTGGCGGGATCCGCCCGCGGCCTGGCCGACGCCCGAGAAAGAGGTGCTGGCCTCGGAGGTGCGCGGTCTGATCGGCGAGGTCCTGACCAGGCTGCCGCCCCGGCAGCGGATCGTGATCACCCTGCGGGACGTGGAGGGCTGCACCTCCGACGAGGTGTGCGAGATCCTGAAGATCTCCGCCGCCAACCAGCGGGTCCTGCTGCATCGCGCCCGCGTCGCGGTACGCGGCTGGCTGGCGGACTACTTCGAGGTCGTGAGACAGCCGGACTGACCTCTTCCGCTTCGTGCGGCGATCCGCTCCGTGCGGCGATCCGCTCCGTGCGGCGGTCCGCTCCGTGCGGCGGCACAATAGGTGAAACGGTTCATTCAGCAGACAAGGGCGGTCAACGTCGTGAAGCGCTTCACGTGCGACGAGCTGGTGGAACTCCTCACCGCCTACCTTGACGACGCCCTTGATCCGCCCGAGCGCGAGGGTGTACACGCCCACCTGGCCGGCTGCGATGGGTGCGGCCGCTACTTAGAACAGTTCCGCGCGACCATCGTCGTCCTGGGCGACCCGCCCCCGGAGAAACTCCCCGCCGACCTGCGAAACCGGCTCATGTCCGCGTTCCGCGAGCGGCGACGGTCATGAGGCCCGAGCCCTCCACGTGACCTAGTTCATCCATTTCCCGAAATCCGCGTGTAACGCTCGCGCGGCTCGTGGGTCTGTAGATGGGGCCACCGTTGCCTGCGGTGGACCGCTGGACCATCAGAGACCCATGCGCCACGCGAAGGGGAAACGATGATCGGGCTTACAGCCGAGAGTCCGCCGTTGCAGGACGCCTCGGAGGTGGTGGACTTCGCGCGTCGCTGCTTTTGTCCCGCCGCCGCGGACCTGGTCGGCGTGGAGCTGGAATTCCTGATCTTCGACCGTACGGCGGCAACGAGGCATGTCCCGCTGGCCAGGATCGAGCGGGCCATGCCCGAACTGCCCGGTGGCAGCCGGTTGACCTTCGAACCGGGCGGACAGCTCGAACTGTCCGGACCGACGGGCCCGCTGCCGGAGTCGCTGGCCCGCCTGGCCGCCGACGTGGCCGCCGTACGCGCCGCCTTGCGAGCGTCCGGGCTGGTGCTGGCCGGTGTCGGTCTCGATCCTGTACGGCCGGCCCGGCGCCAGCTGCGTCTGCCCCGGTACGACGCGATGGCCGAGTTCCTCGGCGTGCCGTACGGACAGCTCATGATGTGCTCGACCGCGTCGATCCAGGTCAACCTGGACCTGGGCGAGCGGCCGGTGGCGCGCTGGGAACGGGCGCACGCGCTCGGCCCGGTGCTGATGGCGGCCTTCGCCAACTCGCCGCTGCGCGATGGCCGGCCGTGCGGCTGGATGTCGGGCCGCCAGGCCGTCTGGGATCACCTCGACCGCACCAGGACCTCGCCCGTGCCCGCCTCGGATGATCCTGTGGCGGACTGGGCCGAATACCTGCTGGATGCCCGGCTCATGCTGGTGCGAGAGGACGAGCAGAGCTATCGCACCGTCCGTGACGGCTCCAGGTTCCGCGACTGGCTGAACGCCGACGGCCGGCGGCGGCCCACCGCCGAGGACCTGGCCTACCACGCCACGACGGTGTTTCCGCCGGTGCGGCCCCGAGGCTGGCTGGAGATCCGTTACCTCGACGCCCAGCACCCGACGATCTGGCCGATCTGTGTGGCCGTGACCCATGCCCTCGTCACCGACGACCGCGCCGCTGACGCCGCGATGGCCGCGGCGGAGCCGTACCGCCGGCTCTGGGGGGTGGCGGCGCGGTGCGGGCTGGCCGACCCGGGCCTGCGCCGGGCCGCCGAGGCGTGCTTCCGTGCCGCGCTGGAGGCGCTGCCGCGCTGCGGCGCGGGTCCCGGCCTGGTCGGCGAGGTGGCCGCGTTCGCCGACCGGCACGTGAGCACGGGCCGCTCACCGGCTTCCTACCTGCTGGATCTGCCGAACTGGCCGAGCGATGAAGGATGGGAATGAACGACATCAAGGAACGTATCGCGGCCGAGCTCATCGCGGTGCGCGACCGGTCACTCACCTACACGGCGGCGGAGGACGAGCTGCTGGTGCGCCAGCACTCCCCGCTGATGTCGCCGCTGGTGTGGGACCTGGCGCACGTGGGCAACTACGAGGAGCTCTGGGTGCTGCGCGAGGCCGGGGGCATCGACCCGCTCCGGCCCGAGATCGACGACATCTACGACGCGTTCAAGACGCCGCGCAAGGATCGCCCCAGTCTGCCCTTCCTGGGTCCGGCCGAGGCCCGCCGCTACATCGAGGGCGTACGCGGGCGGGTGCTCGACGTCCTCGACGCGATCGACCTGGACGGACCGGCCCCGCTGCACCGCGACGGCTTCGTGTTCGGCCTGGTGATCCAGCACGAGCATCAGCACGACGAGACCATGCTCGCCACCCTGCAACTGTCCGGGCAGCCCGGGTTGGTGCGCGACGGCGACCTTCCGCCGGGCCGGAACGAGGGTCCGGAAGAGGTCTTCGTGCCCGCGGGCTCCTTCCTCATGGGCACCGACACGCTGCCCTGGGCCTACGACAACGAGCGGCCGGCTCACCGGGTGGACCTGCCCGCGTACTCGATCGACCGGCTGCCTGTCGGCAACCGCGCCTACGCGGCGTTCATCGAGGACGGCGGCTACGACGACTCGCGCTGGTGGTCCGCGGAAGGCTGGGAGTGGCGGCAGCGGAGTGGAGCCTTCGCCCCGCTGTTCTGGGTCAGGGATGCAGACGCCTGGTGGCGTACCCGCTTCGGCCGTACCGAGCCGGTCCCGATGGACGAGCCGGTCCAGCACGTGTCCTGGTACGAGGCCGACGCCTACGCCCGCTGGGCCGGCAAGCGGCTGCCCACCGAGGCCGAATGGGAGAAGGCCTGCGGCTGGGACCCGGTGTCCGGGAAGGCGCGCCGCTACCCCTGGGGTGAGGACGCCCCCAGCTCCGAGCGGGCGAACCTCGGACATCGCGCCGCCCATCCCGCGCCGTTGGGCGCCTACCCGGCCGCGGCCGGCGCCTATGGGGCCGAGCAGATGGTGGGAGACGTATGGGAATGGACCGCCTCCTGGTTCCAGCCCTACCCGGGCTTCCGCACTTTCCCGTACAAGGAGTACAGCGAGGTGTTCTTCGGTCAGGAGTACCGGGTGCTGCGCGGCGGCTCCTGGGCGGCCGATCCGGCGGCGGTGCGGACCACGTTCAGGAACTGGGACTACCCGATCCGCCGGCAGATCTTCAGCGGCTTCCGCTGCGCCCGTTCGGAGCTGGTCTGAGGTGTGCAGGCACGCGGCCTGGCTGGGCGCCCCCCGCCCGCTCGCCTCACTCATTCACGAACCGGAATACGGCCTGTTGAAGCAGTCGTACGCGCCGCGGCGGCAGCGTTACGGCATGATCAACGCCGACGGGTACGGCATGGGCTGGTACGAATCGGAGAGCTCCGTGCGTTATCGCCGTTCCGTGCCCATGTGGGCCGACGCCAACCTGCCCGGGCTCGCCCGGATCGCCCGCTCGACCTGCCTGCTGGCGGCCGTACGCTCGGCCACCGTCGGCATGCCGATCGAGGAGAGCGCCACCGCGCCGTTCACCGACGGGCGGTGGCTGCTCAGCCACAACGGGCGCGTCGAGCGGGACGCGGTCAGGGACCTGGCCGACAGCGCGGAAAGCGCGTGCGACGCCGCCTGGGTCGCCGCCGCCGTGTTCCAGCGCGGGCACGCCGGGCTGGGCCTGGGCGAGGCGCTGGCCGAGGTCGTCGTCCGCGCCGGGGAGAAGGACCCCGGCGCCCGCCTGAACCTGCTCGCCTGCGACGGCGCGTCGATCGCCGCGACCGTCTGGGGCGACACCCTCTTCCATCACCGACTCCACGACGGCGTGCTGGTGGCCAGCGAGCCGCTCGACGACCTGCCCGGATGGCAGGCCGTACCCGAGCGCAGCCTGCTGACCGTCACCCGCGACGACGTACGCGTCCAGCCGTTGTAACCCACTTCAGGAGGCATCGTGCCTGTCAGCCAGTCGACCGTGCAGATGATCAACTATCTTGACCGCGACTATCTGCGCCAGGCGCTCGAACACGATGTCAGGGCCGGGCTGACAGCCGTGCCCAAGTGGCTGCCGCCCAAGTGGTTCTACGACGCCGCGGGCAGCGAGCTGTTCTCCCGCATCACCCGGCTGCCCGAGTACTATCCGACCCGGCGCGAGCTGGCCATCCTGCGCGCGCGGGCCGCGGACCTGGCCGCCGCCAGCGGCGCGGACACCCTGGTCGAGCTCGGCTCGGGCACCAGCGAGAAGACCGTCCTGCTGCTCGAGGCGCTCGCCGCGCGCGTCTACACGCCGGTGGACGTCGACGCGGTCACCCTCACGGCGGCGGCGCAACGGCTGGCCGGGCGCTTCCCCGGGCTACAGGTGAAGGCGGTGTGCGCCGACTTCGAACGCCATCTGGCGTTGCTGCCGCGTACCGGGCGGCGGATGGTCGCCTTCCTCGGCGGCACGATCGGCAACCTCGAACCGGCCGCCCGCGAGGTGTTCATGAAAGACCTGCGGGCCACGCTCCAGCCCGGGGACACCTTCCTGCTCGGTGCGGACCTGGTGAAGGACCCCGCGCGGCTGGTGGCGGCCTATGACGACCCGGCCGGGGTGACGGCCGCCTTCAACAGGAACGTGCTGCGGGTGATCAACCGGGAGCTGGCGGCCGACTTCGCCCCCGAGGCGTTCGAGCACGTGGCGCTGTATGACGAGCGGCAGGAATGGATCGAGATGCGGTTGCGGGCAACCCGCGACATGCGGGTGCGGATCGGCGGGCTGGGGTTGGTCACCGAGTTCGTGGAGGGGGAGGAGATACGGACCGAGATCAGCGCGAAGTTCCGGCCGGAGGGGCTGTGGGCGGAGCTCGTGGGCGCGGGGTTCAAGGTACGCCGTCGCTACACGGACCCGGCCGGGGACTTCACCCTGGTCCTGGCCGAACTCGGCTGAAACTTTCAGCAGCGTTCCCGGCCTTGTACAAGGTCGGCGTAGGTGCGGCGCTCTCGGGCGTTGGGACCCTCTTGCTAGGGGAAGCGGGGCGACAGATCGTTGGGAGCGCTCCCAATCGTCGGAGTCGCTGCTTGGCCGCTTCGAGGAAGCGGTGTCCATCGCTTTCGTCACGGAGGGCTTCCATGCCGATCGTGTTACGCAGGGCCTTGACGGCCGCGGTCGCTGTAGTGCTGGCCGCATTCGGCCTCGCCACCGTCCAGACCGCCGCCAATGCCGCCGTGTCGTGTACGGCCACCTACACCAAGAGCTGGGACAACGGCAGCGGGTTCGGCGCCACCATCGCGGTGACCAACACCGGCGACGCGTTGACCAGCTGGTCGTTGAGCTTCGACTTCCCCAACAACCAGGTGATCACCCAGATGTGGGAGGGCGTGCCCACTCCGGCGACCCCCACCCCGGCGGGTGCGGCCATCACCGTCAACCCGACCCCCTACAACGCGGCCAAGGGCGCCGGGGCGACCTGGAGCCTCGGCTTCAACGGCACCTACACCGGTGGCGCCAACACCAACCCCAGCGTCTCCTGCACAGGGACCGGGGCCGGAGGAACGCAACAGGGTCTGGTGGTCTCCGCCACCAGCGTGAGCGTGCCCGAGGGCGGGACCGGCGGCTACACGGTCCGCCTGCGGTCCCAGCCGACCGGCAACGTGACGGTCACCAGCACCGCGGGCACCGGTGACACCAACATCACGGTGACCGGCGGAGCCTCCCTGACCTTCACCACCTCCAACTGGAACACCCCGCAGACGGTGACGTTGAGCGCCGCGGAGGACAGCGACACCACGAACGGCACCCGCCCGATCACCGTGGCCTCCAGCGGCTTGACGTCGGTGACGGTGAACGCCACCGAGGCCGACAACGACGGCAGTACGGGAGGCGCGGCACCCGCCCTGCACGTCTCGGGGAACCGGCTGGTCACCGCCGCCGGCGCCACCTACCGTCTGCTGGGCGTCAACCGGGCCAGCGGCGAGTTCGCCTGTGTACAGGGCAAGGGCATGTGGGACAGCGGCCCGGTCGATCAGGCCTCGGTCGACGCGATGAAGGCGTGGAACATCCACACGGTCCGGATCCCGCTGAACGAGGAGTGCTGGAACGGCACCAACGGCACGCCCAGCGGCCCCGCCTACCAGCAGAACGTCAAGGACTACGTGAACCTGCTGGTCGCCAACGGCATCACGCCGATCGTGGAGATGCACTGGAACTACGGCCAGTACACCGGTCAGGGCGCCGGTTGCTCCGACATCACGGCGACCTGCCAGAAGCCGATGCCCGACGCCCAGTACGCCCCGACGTTCTGGACCGGGGTCGCCAACGCCTTCAAGGGCAACAACGCGGTCGTCTTCGACCTGTTCAACGAGCCCTACCCGGACGCGGCCGCGAACTGGGACGCCACGCTCGCCTGGACGTGCTGGCGCGACGGCGGCACCTGCACCGGGATCGGCTACCAGGTGGCCGGCATGCAGTCGCTGGTCAACACGGTGCGCGCCACCGGCGCCACCAATGTGATCATGCTCGGCGGCCTGGCCTGGTCCAACGACCTGAGCCAGTGGCTGACGTACAAGCCGACCGATCCGACCGGCAACCTGATGGCCGCCTGGCACACCTACAACTTCAACACCTGCTCCAACACCGCCTGCTGGAACAGCCAGGTCGGCGCCGTCGCGGCCCAGGTGCCGGTGCAGGCAGGTGAGATCGGCCAGAACTCCTGCGCGCACGACTACATCGACCAGGTGATGAGCTGGGCCGACGCGCACGGCGTCGGGTACACGGCCTGGACCTGGAACCCGTGGGGCTGCAGCCAGGGCAACGTGCTCATCACCGACTACAACGGCACCCCCACCAGCACCTACGGCGAGGGCTTCAAGGCGCACCTGCTCAACCAGAACCCCCTCTCGTAGCAGCACTCGACCGGGTCCGTCATCGGGCGGGCCCGGGTCTCTCCCTGGAGCCGCTCATGCGTCGCAGATCCCACCTGTACGCCGTCCTCGTCGCGCTCCTCGTGGCGGCCGCGTTCGGCGTCGCCCTGCCCGCGCTGTCGGCGACCGCCCCCGTCCGGATCATGCCGCTCGGCGACTCCATCACCGCCGGCCCCGGCTGCTGGCGCGCCCAGCTCTGGCACCACTTGCAGACCGCCGGATACACGAACATCGATTTCGTCGGCAGCGTCCCCGACGGCGGCTGCAACTACGGGTACTCCTACGACGGCGACAACGAGGGCCACGGCGGCTACGCCGCCACCGGTATCGCCGACCAGAACCAACTGCCGCCGTGGCTGGACGCGGCCAAACCCGACATCGTCCTCATGCACCTGGGCACCAACGACATGTGGGGCGGCTTCATCCCCACCAGCACCGTCCTCGCCGCGTACACCAAGCTGGTCGGTCAGATGCGGGCGAACAACCCGAACATGAAGATCATCGTGGCGCAGATCATCCCCATGAACCCGTCCGGCTGCCCCACCTGCGCGGCCAGTGTGGTGGCGCTCGACAACGCGATCCCGGGCTGGGCCGCCGGCCTCACGACCGCACAGTCGCCCATCGTCGTCGCCGACCTGTGGACCGGCTTCAACACGGCCACCGACACCGGCGACGGAGTCCACCCCAACGACACCGGCTTCCAGAAGATGGCCGACCGCTGGTACCCGCCGCTCGCGCAGATGCTCAACAGGGTGACCCCGCCGGTGACTCCTCCGGTGACTCCTCCGCCTGCCGATACCCGGTGTACCGCCACCTACAAGGTGATCTCCCAGTGGGGCGGCGCCTTCCAGGGCGAGATCACGGTGAAGAACGACTCCGCAACCGCCTCCTCCGCGTGGACGACCACCTTCACCTTCGCCAACGGCCAGCAGATCAGCCAATCCTGGAACACCACACTCACCCAGAACGCAGCCACCGTCACAGCACGCAACGCCGGCTACAACGGCACCCTGTCGGTCGGCGCGGCCACGACCTTCGGCTTCACCGCCACCTGGAACAACACCACCAACGCGCTACCCCAAGTGAGCTGCTCACTCAGCTGAGCACGTCGTGGGGCCGGCGAGACTCGGACAGCGGAACTCCCCGTTTGACGCGGAGGACATGAGGGACACTTGACCCCATGTCCTCGCCGCCCCAAGAGCCTCAGCCTTTCGCGCATCTGAGTGCGCCGAACGCCGCCCTCTACCGGGACGTGCTGCGTACGTTCGTCAGCGCCAAAGAGCGGTTCATCGTGCACCTGCGGCCCGAGGACGTGGCCGTCGAGCTGCGGCGCGACAGTGACGAGCAGTTGGCCGGCGCGCTGGACAAGCTCGTGGAGTGGGGCAATCTGCGGGCCGACGCCGACACCGGCCGGGTCACCACGGTGGAGGAGTTCCACCGCAAACGCCTGCTGTTCCAGCTCACCCCTGCCGGTCAGGCCGCCGAGCAGGCCATCGCGTTCTACGAGGAGGCGATCGGCCGGCGTGGCTCGCTGCAGTCGGTGGCGCTGGCCGACATCGCCGAGCAGTTGCGGTCGCTGGCCCTGCTCGCTGGGGAGGACCAGCCCGATCCCGCCAGGGTGCACCTGCTGTTGCTGTCGCTGGCCGAGCGGTTCTCCTCGCTGGCCGACAACGCGCAGGCGTTCATGGCGTCGCTACGGCGGGCCATCGACTTCTCCGACGGTGACGTGGACGGGTTCGTCGCCTACAAGGAGCGGCTGATCGACTACATCAACCGGTTCATCGCCGACCTGGCCAACTCGGGGGCGCGCATCGCGGCGCTGCTCGTCGAGCTGGAGGGCAGCGGCCACGAGCGGCTGCTGGTGCTGGCCGCCCGGCGCGAGGCCGCCGACGCGGTGCCGGACGGCGAGGACCAAGAGCGGGCACAGGAGAAGGCGCTCGGCTCGTGGCGGAACCGCTGGCGCGGGCTGACGGACTGGTTCGTCTCCCAGGACACCGGTCACCCTTCGCAGGCCCGGCTGCTGCGGCAGGCGGCGGTGACCGCGATCAAGCAGCTCATCGACACGGTCGGGCTGCTCAACGAGCGGCGGGCGGGCCGCTCCGACCGCACGGCCGACTTCCGTACGCTGGCCCGCTGGTTCGCCGAGGCGCCCGACGAGGCGTCGATGCACCGGCTGTGGCGGGCGGCGTTCGGGCTGAGCTCGGCTCGGCACCTGAGCGTCACCGCGTCCACGCTGGACGAATGGCAGGACGTCCCGGTCGCCACGCCCTGGGCGCAGGCGCCGCCGATCAGGATCTCGCCGCAGTTGCGCCGTACCGGCTCCTACGAGCGGCGGGGCAAGCCGAACAAGGTGGCCGACCGTACGCGGGCCCGCCGGTTGCTGCTCGAGCACGCCGAACGCGAGGCGGCCGAGACCGCCGCGGCGCGGGCGCGGCTGCGCACGGACGGCCCGGTGCTGCTGTCGGAGCTGGACGTGCTGGACCCGCGCGCGTTCCGGCTCTTCCTGGGCCTGCTGGGCGACGCGCTGGCCGCGCGGCACCCGGACGACCTCGAGGTGAAGACCGTGACGAGCGACGGCTCTCTCGAAGTACGGCTGGCGCTGGTCCCCGGCGGCGGCCAGGTCGAGATCCGTACCGACGACGGCGTCCTGGCCGGGCCGGAGCACGTCGTCGAGATCACCGACCTGATGGTGGCGCCGTGACACCGGAGGAGGAGCTGGCCCAGCGGCGTACGGCGCTGCGTGCCCTGCTGGCCGCCCCACTGCTGCGCGACCCGGACAAGCTGGTGCTGGTCCGGCGCCATCTGAGCGAGCTGCGCGACTGGCTGACCCGTGAGACGGGCTGGCGGCTGGTCGTCGACTCCGAGAGCGCGCGGCTGTTCAAGACGGCGCCGGACCCGTCCGACGCCACCCATCCCGCGCGCGGCAAGGCCGGCGAACCGTACGGAAGGCGGCGGTATGTGGTGCTCTGCCTGGCCCTGGCCATGCTGGAGCGGGCCGACGCGCAGACCACGCTCGGCGGACTCGCCGAGGAAGTGCTGAACGCGGCGGCCGAGCCGGAGCTGGACTTCGCCTTCACCCTGGACAGCCGCCAGGAGCGCGCCGACCTGGTGGCCGTGGTGCGCACACTCATCGACTGGGGCGTGCTGCGCAAGGTCGCGGGCGACGAGGACGCCTACCTGTCGGCCACCGGTGACGTCCTGTACGACGTGCGCAGACCGGTGCTGGCCGCCCTGCTCACCGGCACCCGCGGCCCGTCCACGATCACCGCCGAGTCCTTCGGCGAGCGGATCGCGGAGCTGGCGGCCGAGCCGGTCGCCGACACCGACGACCTGCGCAACCAGGCGCTGCGCCGCCGTCTCACCCGGCGGCTCCTGGAGGATCCCGTCGTCTACTACACCGAGCTGGACGAAGCCGAGCGCGCCTACCTGACCTCCCAGCGGCACGCGATCACCCGCCGGATCGAGGAGGCCACCGGTCTGGTCGCCGAGGTCCGCGCCGAGGGCATCGCGATGGCCGACCCGGACGACGAGCTGACCGACGTACGGATGCCCGAGCAGCGTACCGACGGCCATGCCACGTTGCTGGTGGCCGAGCTGCTCGCCGCGCGCGGCGAGCAGAGCATGGAAGAGCTCAGGAGCTTCGTCCGGCGGGCCGCCCGCGAGCACACGTCCTTCTGGCGCAAGGGCGTGACCGAGCCGGGCGCCGAGGACGGCCTGCTGGCCACGGCGCTGGGCAAGCTGACCGCGCTGCGCCTGGCCGAAGTCCGCCACGACACCGTCGCCGGGCTCCCGGCGATCGCCCGCTACGCGCTCGACACCCCCGTCGTCAAAGGATCCTGATGCTCCCCGAGCCCACCTCAGAGCGCTGGAAGCCGCTGCGCGCCGGCCTGGTCGACCTGTTCTACTACGACGTGGAGGAGTTCCACTTCCACGACGGGCGGTTGCTGCTGCGCGGCAACAACGGCACGGGCAAGTCCAAGGTGCTGGCCCTGACTCTGCCCTTCCTGCTGGACGGCGAGCTGGCCCCGCACCGGGTCGAACCCGACGGCGACCGGCAGAAACGGATGGAGTGGAACCTCCTGCTCGGCGGCAAACACCCACACGCCGAGCGGCTGGGCTACGCCTGGCTGGAGTTCGGCCGCCGCGCCGCCGACGGCACCCGCGAGTTCCGTACGATCGGCTGCGGGCTCAAGGCGGTCAAGGACCGTGGCATCGTCCGGCACTGGTTCTTCGTCACCCCCCAGCGGCCCGGCCTCGACCTGCACCTGCTGTCCGCCACCGGAGTGGTGCTGACCAGGGAGAAGCTGCGCGAGGCGGTCGAGGGCCACGGCATGGTGTACGACCGGGCCGCCGACTACCGGCGGGCGGTGGACGAGGCGATGTTCGGACTCGGCGAATACCGCTACGAGGCGCTGGTCAACCTGCTCATCCAGCTGCGCCAGCCCCAGCTGTCCAAGAAGCCGGACGAGAAGCTGCTGTCCAGGGCCCTCACCGAGGCGCTGCCGCCGCTCAGCCCCGCCCTCATCGCCACCGTCGCCGAAGCCTTCCGTGGCCTCGACGAGGAGCGCGACGCCCTGCGCGGCCTGGAGGAGGCGCGCGCCGCCGCGTCCGCGTTCCTCACCCATTACCGCCGGTACGCCACCATCGCCGCCAAGCGCAAGGCGGCCGGCCCCCGCCTGGCGCACAGCCGGTACGAGCACCTGGGCCGCGACCTGGGCGAGGCGGAAACCCGGCAGAGCGCGGCCGAGACCAGGCTGGAGCAACTCGACGACCTGCTCTCGGACCTGGCCACCCGCCAGAACCAGCTGGAGGCCCGCCGCAACGCCCTCCAGGAGAGCCCGGAGATGCGCTCCGCCGAGCGGCTCAAGCAGGCCGGCGAGGAGGCCCGCCGGCTGGCCGAGCACGCGAGCCGCGCCGACCGCGATCGCGACCGCCTGACCTGGCAGGTCGACAAGATGCGCGGGCGGGCGGACACGACCCGGCTCAAGGCCGACCAGGCGGTGGCGGGGCTGACGGCCGCCCAGGAGCGGACGGCGCGGGCGGCGCGCCAGGCCAGGTTGCCCGGCGATTCACCCGGAGCCGGGTTGTCTGGCGAGCCGCGCGGAGCCGGGTTGCCCGGCGAGTCACGCGGAGCCAGATTGCCCGGCGAGCCATGGGAAGCCGGGTTGCCCGGTGAGCCGCTGGACCGGCCGGCCGCCGAGGCGCTCGCCACTCGGCAGGAACACGCCGTGGCCGAGCTCGAACGGCTGCTCCACGCCGTCGCTCAGGCCGAGGCCCGGCTGGCCGCGGCCCGCACGGAGGTGGACCGGCTGACGGGCGAGCTCCAGGCGTCCGCCGTACGCATCGCCGCCGCCGAAGAGTCCACGGCCACCAGGATCACCGAGCTGGTCCAGGCGTACACGCTCTACCTGGCCGGACTGACCGAGCTGCGGCTGGCCGACTCCGACGGCGTGCTCGCCGCACTGGCCGGCTGGGCGAACACCGCAGATGGGGCCAATCCTGCCGAAGCCGCCGTCAACGACGCCGTCCGCGCCGCCACCGCCGCACTCGGCCGTCGCGGCGCCGAGCTGGACGCGGCGCTGGCCGCGGCTCGCCGGCGGGCCCGGGAGCTGGTGGAGGAGATCGTCAGGCTGGAGGCGGGCGGTCACGACGCCCCGCCCGTGCCGCACACCCGTGGCGCCGCCCGCGACGGCCGCCCGGGCGCGCCCCTGTGGCGGGCAGTCGACTTCGCCGACGCGGTACCCGCCGAGCACCGGGCCGGGCTGGAGGCCGCGCTGGAGGCGGCGGGCATCCTCGACGCCTGGCTGACCCCCGCCGGAACCCTCCTGGCCGAGGACGACACGACCATCGTGGCGGGGGCGCCGGTGTCCGGTCCGTCCTGCGCCGTCGTACTGCGTCCCGCCGTGGACCGGGCCGACCCGCGCGCCGCCGCGCTGCCGGACGCCGCCGTGGACGCCGTACTGGCGGCGATCGGGCTGGGGCCGGGCGCGGCGACGTGGGTCGCGGTCGACGGGCGGTGGGGCAACGGGGTGCTGGCCGGATCCTGGCACAAGGTCAGCGCCGACTACATCGGCGAAGGCGCGCGGGAAGCGGCCCGGCGGGCCAGGCTGACCGCGCTCCGGGCCGAACTCGCCGAGGTCGACGGGCAGATCACCGCGTTGGGCGACGAACTGGCCGCCCTGGTCGTACGCCAGGATGACCTGGCCGCGGAGCAGCGGGCGTTGCCGCCGGACGCGGCCGTTCGCGAGGTGCACGTCAAGCTGGCGGCCGAGCACGAGCGGCGCGGCCAGTTGGCGACCGAGCACGGCGTGGCCGAGCGGCTGGCGCAGGACCGGCAGGGTGAGCTGGGCGTCGCGCGTGAGCGGGCGGCGGAGTTCGCGGGCGACGTCGGCCTGCCCGTCGCCGCCGTGGAACTGGCCGAAGTGAAGGCGGGCCTGGCCTCGTACCGGCTGGCGCTGGCCGAGCTGTGGCCCGCCGCGCAGGCGGCGCGGACGGCCGAGGAGGCCGCGCGGGAGGCCACCGACGACCTCGCGCAGGCCCGCGAATCACTGACGGAGGCGGCCGTGGTGGCGGCCGAGGCGCGCGAGCAGGAGCAGGCCGCCGCCGAGACCTACCGGGAGCTGACCGCGACGGCCGGCGCCGCCGTGGAAGAGCTGTTCCGCCGCCTCGAAGAGGTACGCCTGCAGCTGCGCGAACGGGCGAAACACGAACAGCAGGCCCGAACCGACCAGCAGCAGGCACTAACCGAGCGGGGCCGGGCCGAAGCCACCAGCGCGAGCCTGCGCCGCCAGATCAAGGAGGCGGCCGACACGCGCGACGACGAGGTGCGCGAGTTCCGCGCGTTCGCCGCGACCGGGCTGATGGGGGTCGCGCTGCCCGAGCTCGACCTCCCCGATCCGGCCGCCGAATGGGCGGCCACCCCTGCCGTACACCTGGCCAGGACCGTCAACGCCGAGCTTGAGAGCGTCGACGATGGGGAGGGCCCCTGGGACCGGGTGCAGAAGAAGGTCGCGGAGGAACACAAGCTGCTCTCCGACGCCATGGCCAGGCACGGCCACTCGGTCGGGCTGACCCTGCGCGAAGGCGTCATGGTGGTGGACGTGCACTTCCAGGGCCGTACCCGGGAGGTGCCCGGCCTGGTGGCGGCCCTGGGCGAGGAGACCGAACACCGCGCCCGGCTGCTGTCGGCCAAAGAACGCGAGATCCTGGAGAACCACCTGCTCAACGAGGTCGCCGGCACGCTGCAGGAGCTGATCACCGCGGCCGAGGCCGAGGTCCACGAGATGAACGCCGAGCTGGCCGCCCGCCCCACATCCACCGGCATGCGGCTGCGGCTGCTGTGGAAGCAGGCCAGGAACGCCCCGGAAGGGCTCGACCGGGTACGGGACAAGTTGCGGCAGATCGTCGATGCCTGGTCGCTGGAGGATCGGGCGGCGGTCGGGGCGTTCCTGCAGGAGCGGATCGCCCGTGAGCACGCCGACAACCCGGCGGCGGGCTGGACCGAGGCGCTGACCAGGGCGTTGGACTATCGGACCTGGCATGAGTTCGCCATCCAGCGGCTCCAGGACGGGCAGTGGCGGCCGGCCACCGGGCCCGCCTCGGGTGGTGAGCGGGTGCTGGCCGCGTCCGTTCCGTTGTTCGCCGCCGCGTCGGCGCACTACAAGTCGGCGGGTAATCCCTACACTCCGCGGTTGGTCGCGCTGGATGAGGCTTTCGCCGGGGTGGACGATGATTCGCGGGCCAAGTGCTTGGGGTTGCTGGCCACGTTCGACATGGATGTGGTGATGACCAGCGAGCGTGAGTGGGGCTGTTACCCGTCGGTGCCGGGGCTGGCGATCTGCCAGCTGACCAGGCGGGACGGTATCGATGCCGTCCTGGTGACGCCGTGGCGGTGGGACGGGCGTGAGCGGACCCGGGCCGAACGGCCGCAGGCGATGGCCGCCGCCCTCGCCGATCCCGGGACTGAGCCCGCCTCCGCCGCCGTGCAGGACAGCCTGCTTTGACGGGCGGGGTGATGGACGGAGATGCGGTGGGCCGGGGTTTGACCGGCAACGGGTTGACGGGTGGGGCTTTGACAGGGGACGAGCGGTTGCGGCGGCTGTTGGGGGGTGAGGAGATCGCCTGGCTCGTCGACCGCGCCCGGCAGCGGCTCGAACGCGGCCGGCCGCTCACGGGCACGGTCACCCTCGGCACCGCCTCCGCGGCGCAGCGGCGCGCGGCCGAACTGTTGCTCGGCCGCCGCGCGGGCGCCGGCGCCTCGCTGTCGGTCTCCCTGGAGGAGGTGGACCGGGTCCTGCGCGCCAGCGGCGCCGCTCCGGAGGGGCTCCAAGACGCGGTGGTACGCCTGCGCGGCCCTCTGCGCGACCTGGCCGGGGAACGGGAGGCGTCGGCGTCGGCCTGGCGGGAGGCGTTCGGAAACCTTGACGCCATGACAGCGGCTCGCCCCGAGCTGGCCGGATGGCGGGCCTGGCTGGAGTCCACCGGCCTGGTCAGACGCCTCGCCCCGGACCCGGCCCAGGCACGGCCCTTGCTCGACCAGCTGGCCCAGGTGGTGGCGCGACTGCCGTCACCCGGCCTGCCCATCGGCCGCCTGGCCGCGCAGACCTCCGGCGACGCGCACGCTCTCGACGAGGGACGTCCGCTGGGGACGCTCGCGCTGTCGGCGGCCAAGGCGCTCACCGGCCGCGCCTACCCCGGAGAAGGCGGCGCGGACGCCCGCCGCGCCGCTTGGGCAGCCGTCGGCGTACACCTCGATGACCTGTCCTCGCTGGTGCTCTGCCTCGGCCTGCCGGGAGACGATCGGACGCCGACCGGGCGCATGCTGGCAGCGGCCCGTGCCGCAGGGGAGCCCTGCGTGCTGACTTTGCGCCAGCTCCGCCGTCACGACGGGCCCCTGTCCTCTGCCGGGCTGGTGCGCATCTGCGAGAACCCCGTCGTTGTGGCGGCCGCCGCCGACGAACTGGGCCCGTCGTGCCCGCCGCTGGTCTGCGGGGGCGGCCGGCCGTCGGCGGCCGTGTGGCGGCTGCTCGATCTGCTGTCGGAGGGCGGCGGGCGGTTCGCGTACCACGGGGACTTCGACTGGGGCGGCGTCGCCATCGCGGCCGCCGTCCACGAGCGGTACGGCTTCGAGCCCTGGCGCTTCGACGCCGCCGCCTACGAGGCGGCGCTGTCTTCGACGGCGCTGTCTTCGGCGGAGTCTTTCGAGGCGGCGGGCTCCCACACGGCAACCTCCCAGGCACTGCACTCCCAGTCAGCGGCTTCCCAGGTAGTGCTGGCTGGACGGTCGTGTCCGACGCCGTGGGATCCCGCCCTGGCCGAGGCGATGGCGCGCCGCGCGGTGCGAGTGGAGGAGGAGCTCGTCCTGCCCGGCCTGCTCAGCGACCTGTCGTCCAGAGATCGAGGTACGTGGTGAGGGGATGGCTCTCTCGCAGACGGGCCGGCTCCGCAGGTTGTTCTCCTGCATCGTGATTCTCAGCGCGCTTGACCCGGCAGGATCTGTTGGAAGAGGCAGTCGGCGGTAGCCGTGAGCAGCCCGCAACCTGAGCGGAGCACCGCCTGCGTGCTCGTCCGCTCTATCGTCATCCGATTTGAAGATCAATTCGACTTCCTCGCCTGCCTCGGTGACTCTGAGACGGACTACGAATCGCTGCTGGTGTGTTCCGGCAACGAAGTGTCGGGCGGGGCCTTGGCGTGAGAGAGTGCGGTGCATGTCTACGAACAATCAGCGAACTGGCGTGCTTGGCGTCGGCTACCAGGGATGTGACCTCGACGGTTTCATCCGGCAGTTGGGCCGCGAGGGCGTGACCATGCTGGTCGATGTTCGTCTCACTCCGATCTCCCGTAAGCGGGGGTTCAGCAAGACGGCGCTGTCCGCCGCCCTTGCCGATGCGGGGATCATCTACCAGCACATGCGCGAGCTAGGGAACCCGAAGTGGAACCGTGCAGCCTTCGGGGGCAGTCCCGCAGAGCTCGGGACCGCTCGTGGTATTTACGGTCAGTTGCTCTATGACGACGACGCTCGTGACTGCCTTGAGCGCATTGCCCTTGTCGCCCGAGAGCAGCGAGTAGCGGTGATGTGTTTCGAGGCCGATGAGGTTCGCTGTCATCGAGACTTGGTCTTGGAAGCGCTACGTGAACGGTTCAGCTACGCGATCTCGGCGTAGCGCGTTCGGGATAGACGACGCCCAAGACGATGAAGCTCCGCGGATGTGCCTGTTGGTTGCCGACGTAGAAAATCGTGTCGCGGCTCGGCGAGCACATCATGTCCCAGAACTTGTCATGAATGACCTGCTTCAGGCCGTCATCGTCGCGATCGTTGAATCGACGCTGCAGGGCGACGAGCTCCCAGTCATAGATTCCCTGGCGATGTGTACCGCAACTGGCTGAATGGCACCGGTAGCGGTACCACGCCTTGAATCGGGGAGCTTGCAGGGATGTGCGAGGTCCCGAGTCGAGAAGATCAAGCTGCTGTACGTACCGGTCGATCTTCGCTTGTTCCTCGGGCGTCCAGCCGGGATGCGGTCTGATGTCGAGCCCGATGATTTCCTTTGGCCGGATCGCAGCGAGCGAGCGGGCTTCGGGCCTGTCACGGACGGCGTTGACGAGATCGCACATCGAGCCTTCGACGTAGTCATTGACATAGGACATCCGGCGATCCCAGCCCTTGACCTGCGTTTCAACCGCGAAACTATCTGCGCGGGGGCGCCAACTCTCGGCCCGTGGATCGCTCGTGTTGGGTTTGGCTTCCAAGGTGATGATGTCGTACTTCTTGAACTTGGCGTCCCCGTCCAGCTCCCGGAAGTTGATCGGGTAGAGCCGTATCCAGCCGGGCTTGTCGAGGTCTAGGCGGAGCGCTGCGACGCATACCGTCTCTCCGTAGGTCTCGGAGGGATTCGGTGCGGCCTTCACCGTGATCAGCACCCTGAGTCGCTGAAATCGAGAGTCTCTCGGCTTCGACTGGATCGTGCCAAAATCTGGACCAAATAGGGAATGCTGCCCCACTGCGGATCCTTCGTCGTGAGTGCCCATGCAGAGGTTGATGCCGTCACCTGGAAGCGTAGCTTTGGAAATCTTCGAAGGCGGCCTATCCATCGAGGTTTCCTGCCTCGTACGAGGCTTGCGCATAGGTTTGTCATGACCGGTGATTTAATGCGGATGCCCCGCGAGAGGCGGCCCGACAGCCTCGCGCAGGCCCGCGAATCGCTGACGGAGGCGGCCGTGGTGTCAGCCGAGGCGCGCGAGCAGTGGGAGGCCGCCGCTGAGACTTGCCGGGAGCCGACCAGCAGCATGCACTGACCGAGCGGGCAGGGCCTTTGTCCCAACTCAGCCAACGCCATGAGGCTTATCCAGATGGTCGAATTCGCCGTCCTTGGCCCCGTCTAACCATGCTTCTGCCACTCCGCGAGAGTGAAGACGAGTGTCTCAACAGTGGGGGAGAGGCGCATTGCGACGTGTCCGCTGGCGAACGCGACCAACAGATGGGCGCCCGACTGACCGGAGGTGTGTAGCCATTCGGCACTGATCGGATTGAGATCCGCGGGTGTCGGTTCTGCGGCAGTTGGCCGGTGCGAACCTGGGAGGTGTCCTCGGCCCCCTTCCATTGCCGGCTGGAAATTCCAGGGATACTCACCCGGCCGTTTTGATACCGTCGGGCCCATGGAGGTCTCCAAGTGCACTCTCGCCGCAGCCGCACGAGCTACCAGCTCGTCGGTTGCCGCTGCCTGACCTCTTCTTCATCGCCGGCGACCGGGAACGGCCGCCAGCGCGTCGTCTGACTCTTGTTCGCAGCCTGTGCTCGTGGCCCTTTCCGGTCCCTTATGACCGCGAAGGGCCCACTGCCATGAACGTCGACCAGACCGTCAGCACCTTCCTTGACTTCTTCCGGGAGCGTGGCCATCAACGCGTCACCGGAAGCTCGCTCCTGCCGCCATCCGGAGATTCGGTGCTGTTCACCACCTCCGGCATGCACCCGCTCACCCCGTACCTCGAAGGTCGCCCGCACCCGCTCGGGCGGCGCCTGGTCAACCTGCAACGTTGCCTGCGCACCACCGACCTGGATGAGGTCGGTGACCGGACCCACCTGACGGTGTTCGAGATGCTGGGCTCCTGGTCGCTGGGTGACTACGACCACCAGCAGAGCCTTCGATGGGGTTACGAGCTGCTGCGCGACGGCTTCGGCATCCGCCCCGAACGGCTGTACGTCACAGTCTTCGGTGGCGACGAGCAGGTCGGGCCCGACACCGAGTCGCTGCGGACATGGGGCGGGGTGGGCGTGCCGGTGGAGCTGACAAGTGAGGACAACTGGTGGTCCAACGGGCCGACTGGTCCGTGTGGTCCTGACTCGGAGATCTTCGTGTGGACCGGGGAGGGCCCGCCCCAGGGCACCCCGACCAGTGACCAGCGCTGGGTGGAGGTGTGGAACCACGTGCGGATGCGCTACCACCGCCACGAGGACGGCAGCCTGGAACCCCTGCCGCAATCCGGGATCGACACGGGGATGGGGCTCGAACGGCTTCTCACGATCCTGCAAGACAAGCCGTCGGTCTTCGAGACCGACGTGTTCCAGCCGTGGATGAAGACCATCCCGCCCCTGTGGAGCACGGACGAGTCGTCGCTACGCGTCATCGTGGACCACCTGCGTTCCGGCATCGTGGTCATCGGCGACGGGGTCAGGCCGTCCACCACTGGGCGAGGCTATGTGCTGCGCCGGCTCACCCGGCGGGTGCTCACCACTCTGTGGCGCGATGACCCCTCCCGCATCTTGTCTGACCTTCCTCGTGAGCTCATTGAGTACACGCTGGAGCACTTCCGGCAATCGTGCGAGGTCAGCCATGTGCGTGAGGTGTTGCTCGATGAGGAGCGACGGTTCTCCACGCTCCTCAGGCGAGGCCGGCAGGTGCTGACCCGAGAGGGTTTCATCGGGAAGTTGAGCGAGGAGGACTACGACTACCTGCACCAGACCCATGGCCTGCCGCGCGACCTCGTTGTCGGCCTGCTCACCGAGGGCGGACCAGGGCCATCCACTCCCACGTCCGGCTCTCGGCCGTAGAGAGTATCTGGCCATCTGTGTGAGTGATCCGATCTCCGCAGATCTGATCCGGGACGCCATCTTCCTGGTCGCCGACGCTCGACCCGCGTAGCGACGCCGAGCGTGAGGCGGGCCAGCTGGCGGCGCGGGCTCGTCGGGAGGCATACCAGAGTGGCTGTCAGTTGAGCGAAATGCGCACGGCCATGGGGGTCACACAGGCCGATCCGCCGTCGTTGCCGGGTGGTGCGGGAGGTCGATGGTGATGTCGAGGCCGCCGCCGGTGCGGGCGGTGACCGCGATGCGTCCCTGGTGGGCGAGGGTGATCGCGCGGACGATCGTCAGTCCCAGCCCCAGGCCGTGGGTGCGGACGCGGGTGCCTTGCCCGTGCACGAACGGTTCCAGCAGCGTTCCCGCCTCTTCGGGCGGGATCTGCCGGCCGGTGTTGGAGATCCGCAGGACGGCGCGTCCGCCTGCGGTGTCGGTGTCGGTGTCGACGGTCAGGTGCCCACCCGCCCGGTTGTAGCGGATCGCGTTGTCGACCAGGTTGCCGATCATCCGTTCCAGCAGGATGGGTTCGCCGGTGACCGGTGCCGGCCGGAGCCGAGGTCGTACCGTGACGTCGGCGGCGGCCGCTCGCGCCTGGGCGGCGTCGAGGGCGGCGGCCGCGATGGCGGTCAGGTCGGCCGGTTGCCGCGATGCGCGGCCGGCTTGGCTGCGGGCCAGCAGGAGCAGCCCGTTCAGGACGCGCTGCATGTGCTCGACGGCGTCGCGTACGTCGCCGGCCATGGCGAGCAGTTCGGCGCGGCTGGGGTGTCCGTCGAGTGTGACATCGATCGCGGCGCGGGCGGTGGTCAGCGGGGTGCGCAGCTCGTGGGCGGCGTTGGCGGTGAACAGCCGCTGGCTGTCCAGGATCCGGTCCCGCTCGGCGATGCCGCGCTGGATGCGGTCCAGCATGTCGTTGACCGTGCCCGCCAGCGCCGACAGCTCGTCGGCGGGGGTGGTGACCGGGACCCGTTCGGTGAGGTTCTCGGCTGACAGGCGCCGGGCGGCGGAGGAGATCGCGCGGATCGGCCGCAGCACCCGTCCGGCCACCGCCCAGCTCAATACGGCGGCCAGCGCGGTCACCATGACGAGCGCCAGACCGGCCTGGGGCAGCAGCGCCGACAGAGTGTCGGCCTGCGCCCGGTCGGCAACGGCGTGCAGATCCTCGACCCCCGGTGGGTCGGAGCCGGTCGGGTCCAGGTAGGTGAAGACCGCGCGGCGCCGCATCAGCAGGTAGGTCAGCCCGGTCAGCGCGGCGCCGGCGATCAGCACGAGGGCGGTCTGCAGCAGCGCGAGCCTGGCCCGAGCGGTCAGCCGGACCATCCTCACCCGCCGATCCGGTAGCCGGCGCCGATGACGGTCTCGATCAGCGGCGGGTCGCCGAGCTTGCGGCGCAGCGTGCCGACGGTGATCCGGACCGCGTTGGTGAACGGGTCCGCGTACTCGTCCCACACCTTCTCCAGCAGCGTTTCCGCGCTGACCACGTCACCGCCGGCGGCCAGCAGCCGCTCCAGTACCCCGAACTCCTTGGGTGTCAGGCGCAGCAGCCGCCCGTCCCGCTCGGCGCTGCGCCGGGCCGGATCCAGGACCACGCCGGCGGCGCGCAGCACCGGCGGGCGGGCCTGTGCGCTGCGCCGTACCAGGGCGTGCACCCGGGCGACCAACTCGGAGAACGCGAACGGCTTGCCCAGGTAGTCGTCCGCGCCCAGCATCAGCCCGCCGACCCGGTCCTCCACCGCGTCGGACGCGGTCAGCATCAGCACCCGCGCCCCGCCCCGCTGGACGAGCCGGCGGCACACCGCGTCGCCGTGCACGACGGGCAGGTCCCGGTCCAGGACCACGACCTCGTACGGGGTCATTTCGCACTTGTCCAGCGCGCTCTGGCCGTCCAGGGCGACGTCCACGGTGAAGCCGTGCTTACGCAGCCCGGCCTGGATGTAGCCGGCGAGGGGCTGCTCGTCTTCGACCAGGAGCACACGCATCCGGGCAGTATCGCAACGCCCGCATATGGAACACATATGGTCCGCCGATCGCCCGCCGATATGCGCCGGCCGGTAGATGTGATCACCCTCGAAGTCCCGTGGAAAGGATCACCAGAAATGAACCGTGCACGAATGGTCGGCATGACCGGGCTGGCCTCCGCCATGCTGGCGTTGAGTCTCCAAGCACCCGCGACCGCCGCCGACCAGGTCACGCTGAGCGCGGCCGACAAGGTCACGCTGACCGCCGCCGACAAGGTCACGCTGGGAGACGTTCAGCAGGCGATGGAGAACGTGGCGAAGACCGCCGGCGTGGTGGGCGCCATCGGCGAGGTGTACGCCGACGGCAAACGGGTGGGCCAGGGGACGGCGGGGTCGCGCCTGCTCGATGGCAAGGGCGGTCGCATCCCCCCGACTTCCCGTTACCGCATCGCATCCCAGACCAAGCTCATGGAGGCCACGGTCATCCTGCAGTTGGTCGGGGAAGGCAAGCTCAAGCTGGATGACAAGCTCAGCGCTGTCCTGCCCGAGATGGCCGAACGCGACTATGTGGATCGGGCCGATGAGATCACCGTGCAGCAGCTGATCCGCCACACCTCGGGCATCCCCGACTTCATGGAGAGCGGGAAGTTCGACGTCTTCGACTTCACCACCGCCTACAAGCTGATCGACCTGGTGAAGGCCGCACGGACCGTCCCCCGCAAGGGCGAGCCGGGACAGTACCTCTACTCCACCACCAACTACGTCCTCCTCGGCATGATCATCGAGAAGTTGACCGGCCACGACCGGGCCACCGAGCTCAAGCGGCGGCTGTTCAGCCCGCTCGGCATGAAGCACACCTATCTGGCCACCAAGGTCTCCGACCAGATCAAGGGTCCGCACGGACACGGCTACTACCCCGACGCCAAGGGCAGGCCACGCGACGTCGACCGGCTCAACGCCACCATCGGCGCCCAAGGAGTGATCTCCACCGCGCACGACCTCAGCGCCTACTACCGCGCGCTCAACCAGGGCAAGCTGCTGCCGGCGGACCTGCAACGACAGATGCCACGGCCCTTCCCCGAACTGTGCGGCGGAACGGTCTCCTCGGCCTCGGGCAGCATGCCCGGAATCAGCTCCACCACCTTCTCCTCGACCGACGGCCGGATTCAGTTCGCGGTGGCCGCCACGCTGAAGATCGATAACGAGCAGGCCATGGCCGTCGGTGACGCCGTCACCCAGGCCGCGAAAGCCGTCCTCTGCCCCGGCCAATAGCCGGAGCCAGCCGCTTGAGTGCCCCCGAAAGAGAGAATCATGACAAAGACCCGTGAGAGAACGATGGGCATGGCCGGGCTGGCAGGCGCGGTGCTGGCATTGAGCCTCCCCGCACCCGCAACCGCCGCCGAGCGGGCCGGCCCGAGCGCCCTGGCGAACTCCGGTGCGTCGTCCGTACAGTGGAAATCCTGCCCGTCCTACTCCGATGAGGTGATCCGGAGCCTGCGCGTGACGCGGGAGCAGGTTCCGGCCTTCCGTACGCTGATGAAACGTCTGGAGTGCGGGACGGTTGGCGTCCCGCTGAACCACCGCGACCCCGGCGGGCGGAAGATCGACATCGCCCTGACCCGGCTGGCCGCCACCGACAAGGCACACCGGCTCGGCGCCCTCGCCGTCCTGCCGGGAGGGCCTGGCCAAAGCGGCTATCTGGACCCGGTGCGGTCCGTGCTCAACAAGGAGACGGCAGCGCTCAACGAGCGATACGACTTCATCGGCTTCGATCCGCGCGGGGTGGGCTACAGCACCAAGGTCGCCTGCCCCTTCTCGCCAGGAGCCCCGCAGGAGCCGGGCGCGCTGGCCAAGGAGGCGGCCAGGAAGATGTACGACGCCCAGATCGCGGCCAACCAGAAGTGCGCACGCTCCGACCCCGCATTCCTCGGCCAGCTCACCACCGACAACGCGGCCAAGGACCTGGACCTGGTGCGGACCGCTCTGGGTGAACGGCAGCTCAATCTGCTCGGTCTGTCCTGGGGCACCTCTTTGGGCATGGCCTACCGCAGCCTGTTCCCCGGACACACCGGACGGGCCTTCCTGGACAGCGTGGCGCCGCCGTGGACCGATCTCATGAAGCACACCAAGGGCAGCGCGCAGGCGGCCGACCGCAACTTCGGGCGCATGGCCACCTGGCTGAGCCGCCGCGACGACACCTACGGCCTCGGCGCCACCGCCCGGCAGGTGCGTGAGCAGGTGGCCAAGCTGGTCCGCGACTACGACAAGAGCCCCAAGACCTACACCGACCTGCCACGCCCCATCGACGGCTCGGCCGTCGCCGACCTGGCCAAGCGCATCTCGACGGAGTGGGCACGCGCGGGCAAGGCGCTGGCCGAACTGCGGACGGCGACGGGCACCACGGCTCCGCCCACCGTCAAGGAGATGCTCAGCGGCGGTCAGATGATGGGCACTCCCGTGCCCGGCGCGCCCGAAACGCTGAACATGACCATGAACTGGGCGGTCAAGTGCAACGAGGACGGCAGCCGGCCCGCGTTCGACACCGCCTGGCGTGCCTACCAGCAGCTCGTGAAGCGCCATCCGGCGACCGGCCGGTCCTGGGGGTTCGGGGGTGCCATGTGCCAGGGGTGGCCGCTGCCCGTGCGGCAGCCCACGTTGAAGCGGGGCAGCGGGTCGCTGGTGCTGGCGGGGCACCTGTATGAGTTCATGTCCGCCTACGACTGGGTGCTGCAGGCGCGGCGCGCCATCGGCGGCACCGTCTACACGGTCGCCGACGACGTGCACGTCTCGTCCATTCGGGTGCCCGAGTGCGCCGCCGACGTGGTGAAGTACTTCGAGACGGGCCGGATCGACGCAGGTTGTCAGGGCAGCGGAACCCCGAACTGACCCCCGCGACTCGCTGACGCGGCCGGCGGACAGGTCGTCCGGCCGCCAGGCGCTCCGGCTCGGGGGACCGCACGGTTACCCGGTACTGTCCCAGCGATCGAGGTACGTGGTGACGGGATGGCGCTCGCACAGCCGGGCCTGCTCCTCCTCCGTCAGCGAGGCCGTACTGGGAAAGGTGTCACCCACCTTCCAGCCCGCGTGGAGCACGGCTTCCTTGAGCGCCGTGACGGGGTTCCGGGTGGCGAGCCAGCCGTGCAGGAAAGACGCGAACAGCGCGTCTCCCGCCCCGGCGGTGCTCAGTACGCCGCGCGGCGCGACGGCCGCGGCCTTGACCAGGGTGCCGTCGCGCAGCCCCATGAGGCAGCCGCGCCCGCCGAGGCCGGCGGCGGCGATCGCGCAGCCGGGATAGCGCTCGAAGACGCTCGCCACCCACTGTTCCGGTGGGCCGGCCAGCCGTTCGTGGCTGCAGAAGACGATGTCGGCGATGTGGCACGCGGCCCCGGACACCTCGGCCCGCATCCGGTCAAGGAACGGAGCGAGCTACACAAGATCCTTGAGCGCGAGACCTGGATCTTCGGCGACGCCTACGCGCTGATGGTCAGCGACCAGAGCCTGGATACGATCCTCGTTCGCCACCTCCAAGAGCTCGGCCGGGAGCCAGAAGAAGGCAAGCTCAATCCGGTCCGTCGGGAGGACGGCCGTACGGGGATCGTCGACCTCCTACTGGGGCGTGCTCACCGGGCTACTGGGGCGTGCTCACCGGGGAAGCTCCGGGCGAGAACACCTCATAGTCGAGCTCAAAGCTCCCAAGGTCAAGATCGGCCAGGCGGAGGTCGCCCAGATCAAGAGCTATGCGGAGGCGATCGTCAGCGATCCACAGTTCCGCGATACCCGCGTTTCCTGGGACTTCTGGGTCGTGTCCACCGAGATGGCGGAGATCGTCAGACGTGATGCCAGCGCGCCGAACCGCCCGCCAGGCTGCATCGCCGAGTGGGAGGGAGGGGTTCGTATCTGGGCCCGAACGTGGAGCGAAATCATCGATGATTGCGAGGATCGGCTCCATTTCTACCGGGACCGGCTGAACCATGACCCGGCCACAGAACACGCTGTGGAATACCTTCAGCGAGTGCATGGGGGAGGTCGTACTCGCCGACGGATGACGGCTAAATGTCGGTGAGGTCCGATATGAATCGGCCGTGGGTACATGGGATGTGGGTCCGTTCGACAACGACTCGGCCGCCGACTGGTGCGGCGATCTAGACAAGGCAGCCCCTAAGCGGCGTCCGGCTATGGTCCGCAAGGCGCTCAAAGCCGCTGCGGGTCGTACGAAATATCTGGACAGCGATGAGGCGTCGGAGGCCGTCGCGGCAGCGGCCATCGTTGCCTCTCAACGCAGCGGCGTGCCGATCACCTCGCCTTATGCGCCGGACTTCCTGCTGGAGGGCGGCAGGGTGGAGATCGATGACGCACTCGTGGCGCTGGCCGTGCGGGCGTTGAACCGGGTGATGGGCGAGGACTCGGAGTGGCTGGAGCTCTGGGAGGAGAGCGGCTCCTCTCCGGAAGCCATGGCCGTCATAGAAGGCATTCGCGGTGCTCTCTAGAACGGCCCCGGTCCACATGGATGGACCGGGGCCGTTCGTCGTCACCGGGCTTGGTCTACCTCGCCTTGGGAGGCTGCGGGTCACAGACTGCGTGCGGTGATGTCGCCGTTGGAAGTGGTGGCGTGGATATCGAGTTCGGCGGTGCCGTTGTTCTTGAGGGCGTTGGTGATGCGGCCGTGGGTGGTGCCGGCGTCCAGGGCGGCCGAGACGCCGGCGGCGGCGGCGATCGTGATGTCGCCGGACTGGGTGCGGAGGACGACCTTGCCGCCGGTGGCCTCGGCGATCTGGATGTCGCCGCGTGCGGTGCTGATCTCCGCGGGGCCGCCCAGCCGGCCGACCTCGACGTCGCCGTCGGTCGCGGTCAGGCGCAGGCTCGCGATCTCGTCCAGCTTGATCTGGTGGTAGGCGCCTTCGAAGGCGACGTCGCCGAGGCGGCCGACGGTCCGGAGTTCGGCGCTGGCCGTCTTCGCCTGGACTTGGGAGCCGGCGGGCAGGTTGACCGTCACCTTTATGGCTCCGGTGGGGCCGAGGTACTGGTTCTTCGTCGCGGTCTGGATCCGCAGGACGCCGTCGGCGTATTCGACCGTGGTCTGCTCGGCCGCCTTCACGTCACGGCTCTTGGAGGTGTTCGCGGGCTGGACCTCGACGGTGGTGTCGGCCCGGTCGGCGGCGATGAACTGGACGCGTCCGGCGGGGATGTCCAGGACGGCGGTGATCGGGGCGAGGGTGTCGAACGTGTGCATCATGTGCTCCTTGTGCGGTGTGCTTTCGATGTCCACCATCGCCAACCGCTCTGATACGGGGCTGTCGCAGTCCTGATGCCGCCGCTGACATACGGCGGAGTGGCGTGAGGGCGGCACGCATGACAACCGGGGCGCCCCTGGGCCAGGGGCGCTCGCATTGTGTGGGATCCACCCTGCCGAGGTGATGGAACGCGGTGCCGGTGGTGTGGGAGCTCGTCCTGCCCAGCCTGCTCAGCTACCTGTCACCTGTGGATCTTGATGGGGAGAGCGGTGCCGGAGGAGGAACGGCGAGTCCGTCACGGTGAGGGGCGACGGTAAGTGCTCACTCCAGGTCGTAGACGGTCACCGGGATGCCTTTTGCAACGAGCCGGTGGGCGATGAGCGGTTCGATCCGGTCCCAGGTCCCGCCGGCCAGACCGCAGCCGATCCGTGGCATATGCAGGCTCGCGCCAAGTTCGATGGCGTTGCCGGCGACGGCTTCCAGGCCCTGATCGACCGCGTCGTAGCGGATGGGCGGCCCTTCCTTGGTGGGCCGGATGCCGTGCTGGCCGATCATGTTCGCCACCCACAGGGACTCCTCGACCTGCACCAGCTGCACCTGGCCCAGCTCGAATCCCGCAGCAGAGCGGTGCCAGGCGCGGAACTCGGACTCGGGTTCCGGCCAGCGGCGGGAGATGGCGAGGACGAATCCGCGGCCCCAGCCGCCGACGTCATTGCAAATGTGGCAGATGATGCGCGGCTCGTTGCCGGCCGGGTCGGCCGCGTCGCCCGTGCGATAGGTGATCACAGCGTGGACCTTAGGCAGGGAGAGCGACAATTCCTGTCGGACGCGCCTGGCAGGATCTCCAGCGTTGACCCCCGATGGCGTGGAGACCCGATGAACGCCGAGGACTACGCCTGGTTCGACGACCACGACGAGGGCCTCCGACAGGACCATCGTGCTGCTCACGGTCTTCCGCAAGACCAAGCAGCATGATCAACGACAGATCGACAGACGAGATCGAAGGCCTGGAAGAAGGGGGCACGAGACCTACGGTCGCGTTGTTGCGGCATATGGCCGCCGCCCTCGACGCGGATGTGCGGCTGACGTCCGGGCATGATCTCGGTTCGGTGCGGTTCGAAACCCACGCAGCCTGAACGAGGCCGTCGGTTGAAGCGCCCGCGGTAGGAGGCGGATGGTCGGCAGGTCGGGGACCCGCGTCCCGTACACCGCCGGCGGCGTCAGACCGGAAGTCCGTCAGGCCAGAAGGTCAGGCGGTCCCGTCGAATGGCGTGAGTCGTAGCCTCAGGGCTGTCGGGGCCAGGTCCTGCACATAGGACGCGTAGTTCGCGACGTCGTCGAACGGGAATCCGTATGCCTTGTGGTCCCGGGTGTTCTCGTGCAGCACCCGCGCGTAATGGTTGCTGACCGACGTGAGATAGAACGTGCTCCGGTCGGTCGTCGGCTGGTCGGGGTGGTTGTGCAGCGTTGAGCGGTTGAACGCGGCGCCGAGGATCGCCGCGACCGGGCCTGAGGTGCCGCCGGCGTCCAGGGCGCCGTTGCAGTAGAAGATGTCGCGGGTGCTCGGCCGCGCGAACGTCCGGATGCCGTTGTTGAAGACGAGCTGGCCGCCGGACACCCGCCCGGTGTAGGTGGTCCCGCCGACCACCACCCGCAGGTTGGCCGACGCGTAGGTGTTCCAGACCTGAGTGATGTATGGATCGAAGTACGTGGAAGAGAAGATCCCCGAGTCGATGCCGTGTCCCGGAGCGATCACCCGGAGGTTGTCGCCGACGATGAGGAGCCGGAAGGCGGGGTTGGCCGCGATGCCGGCGAAGATGGTGTCGCGGCCGTTGGGGACGAGGGTGCCGATGGTCTGGCTGGACTGCCCGTCGAGCCGGAGCTCCATCGGGATGCTGAACATGTCGACCATGGTGGTGTTGCAGAACATGCCGTCGCTCTTGAACGTGAACTCCATGAAGTCGTGCAGCACGCCGTAGCTGGGGTCCGAGCTCACCCAGCCGGCCGGGTGCTGTAACGCCGCTCGGCCGCTGCCGTCCGTGACCACCCTGAACTTCACTTTCTGGCCGATGGAGACATAGATGCGGCCGGACATCCATGGCAGGTTGAGGCGGGTGTCGCCGTTGGCGGCGAGCGGGATGGACAGGTCGGCGAAACCGTCGGGGCCGTTGAGTGAGGCCGATACCGGCACCCTCGTACCGTCCGCGCGGACGTATACCTGCTGGCCGGTGGCCAGGTCGGTGCCGACGATGTAGAGGAAGATCGCGCTGTTGGCGTACCGGAAGGTGTGGTTGACGACGGTCAGGGGGAGCACCGTGGCGGCCTCGGCTCGGCGGGCGAGGGCCAGCACCGGGGTGGCGGCGGCTACCGCGGCGCCGGCGAGCAGGGTTCGTCTTGTGATCATGGTTCGGCTCCTCACGGTCGTGCCGGCTGCGGGGCCGCCCCTGCCGCTTTCAGGTTAAGAGAGCGCTCTCTCGCAGCATTTGGTTAAGTTTCTTTTCTGTAAAGCGAGCTGTCAAGGGTCCGACGACGGTCGGTTGAGGTGAGATCGTGAATTCGTGAATCTCCTCGACGACGACGCGCTCGAACGTTCCTCCGTCGTGGCCAATTGCCGGATGAACCGCGAACGCCGCCTGCCCGGCTACAACCGCGAGCTGGGCATCGACGTCGTCGACACCCTGCGGGCCCGGCGGCGCGCGGGGGAGCCCGTACGTTGGCTCGATCTGTGCTGTGGAACGGGGTACGCCCTCGGCCAGGCCGCCGACCTTCTCAGCGGCGAGGGCGGCGGGGGCAACAAGGGCGGCGAGGCTGAGATCGTCGGCGTGGATCTGGTCGACTTCTTCGCCCGCACACCGTGCCCGCCGCGCCTGCGGCTGATCACCGCCTCCGTCGTCACGTGGCGCTCCGAGCACCCCTTTGACCTGATCACCTGCGTACACGGGTTGCACTACATCGGTGACAAGCTCGGGTTACTTGCCAGGATCGGCACATGGCTCGCCGATGACGGTCTGTTCATCGCGAACTTCGACGTTCGCGCCATTCGTCTAGAGAACGGCGCACCGGCGGGCCGCCGCCTCACCACGTCGCTGCGCTCGCAGGGCGTGCGGTATGACGGGCGGAGCCGGCGGATCGGCTGGACGGGTCGGCGCCGCATCGACCTGCCGTACCGCTACCGGGGTTCTGACGATCAAGCCGGTCCCAACTACACCGGCCAGCCCGCGGTCGACTCGTACTACGAATACTACGAATACGACGAACGGCAGTCGTACTGAGCTGGGGGGCTTCCCCTTAGCTCGTGAGCAGAGCTAATGGTGAGCCTGCCGTCCTGGCTCAGCCACAGGCTGATGAGCACGCGCGCCATCATCTTTGGCAGGCCCCTCCCGATCGCCATCGCCAACCTGAGCTTCAACCTTGGCGCTTGCGAGATCGCTCCAGATTTCTTATGAACAAGCGCAGCTTGGCCTTGCCAACGATGCTTGTCGTGTTTGGCCCATCGACGGCCCATGCCCCACTTATTGGGATATATGGCGGATTGACCAGCCAGGAGCGCCAGATGTCGGATCCAGCGCTCGGCCAGTCACCGCTTGACCCGGCTGAGCCAGTGGGCGAGCCGGTCCAGCGACAGGTTGATGCCAATGAAGATGGCCGCGATGAGGATGGCCGCTGGAATGACGTTCGAGAAGTTGGCCGCGATCCCGTTCAGCCCCCGGTCCACCAACTCGTCGTAGCCCACGATCAACCCGAGCGCCGAGTCCTTCAGCAGCACCACGAACTGGCTGATCAGGGCCGGCATCATGGCCCGGAACGCCTGCGGCAGCAGCACCAGCCGCATGACCTGCCCCTTGCGCAGTCCGATCGCGTGGGCCGCCTCCGCCTGTCCGCGAGGCAGGCTCAGCACCCCGGCCCGGATGATCTCGGCGATCACCGACCCGTTGTAGAAGGTCAGCCCGAACACCACGGCGGTGAAGGCCGAGACATTGGCCCCCGTAATAACGTAGGACCCGAAGAACGCGAAGAAGATGAGCAGCAGCAGCGGCACGGCCCGGAAGAACTCGACCACGGTCGCCGCCGGCCACCGGATCCACCGGTGGTCCGAGAGGCGGGCCGTCGCGAAGATCAGCCCGAACAGGCCGGCCAGCACGACGCCCGCCAGCGCCGCGGCCAGTGTGCCCGCCAGTCCCGGCAGGATGAAGGTGGTCCACACCTCCGGCCGCAGCAACGGCGTCCACTTGCCGGCCGCCCACTGCTCCTTGGCGTCGAAGCGTACATAGACCACATAGGCCAGCCCGAGCAGGACCATAGCGATGACCCCGGCCAGCACCTGGTTGCGCCGCGCGCCGCGCGGCCCCGGCGTCTCATAAAGGTTGGCGTAGCTCACCGGGCCACCGCCAGGCGCCGTGACAGCCAGCCGAACAGCAGGCCCATGGGCAGGCACAGCAGCACGAAGCCGGCCGCGAACCCGAGGAAGATCTGCATCACCTGGTCTCCGTACGTCTCGATCATCTCCCGCATCCGCACCGACGCCTCGCTCACGCCCACCACGAGCGCGATCGTGGTGTTCTTGGTCAGCGCGATCAGGATGCTGCCCAGCGGCGCGATCACCGCGCGGAACGCCTGCGGCAGCGTGATCAGCCCCAGTGTCTGGAGGAAACCGAGTCCGAGCGAGCGCGCGGCCTCGGCCTGGCCGACCGGCACGGTGTTGATGCCCGCGCGCAGCGCCTCGCAGACGAACGCCGAGGTGTAGGCCGTCAGGCCGATGCAGGCCAGCCAGAAGTTGTTGGTCGCGATGTCGGACGAGAGCTCCACGCCCAGGTTCGCGCCGACGCCGAGGCCGATGAACAGCAGCACCAGCGTCAGCGGGGTGTTACGGGCCACGGCCACGTAGACGCCGGCGGCGCGGCGCAAGGTCGCCAGCGGCGCCACGCGCATGGCCGTCAGCAGCGTGCCGAGCACCAGCGAGCCGAGTGTGCTCACCGTCGTCAGCCGCACGGTCATCCAGAAAGCCGCGACGACGGTGTCCCACTCCAGGAGTAGCGCCTCCATGATCAGTACTGCTCCAGCTTCGGGGCCTCCGGCACGGTGAAGCCGGCTCCGCCGAAGCTGCTCTCCAGCGCCTTCTTCCAGCTACCGTCGGCGAACATCGTGCTCAGCGCCTCGTTGACGGCCTTGCGGCCCGCCGAGTCGTCCTTCTTGAGCCCGATGCCATACTTCTCCGTGCTGAACGGCTTGCCGACCAGCTTGAGCTTGCCGGTGTGCTGGGCGGCGTACCCGGCGAGGATCACGTTGTCCGTGGTGATCGCGTCGAGCTGGCCGCCGAGCACCCGGTCCACGCACGCGGAGTAGGTCCGCTCCTCCTGCAACTGCACCTGCTTGGCGTAGCTCTCCTTGACCTTCTGCGCCGGGGTCGAGCCGGCGACCGAGCACAGCTTCTTGCCGTTCAGCGTGTCGGGCCCGGTCAGCGCCGTGTCGTCCGCCCTGACCAGCAGGTCCTGACCGGCTACGAAGTACGGCCCGGCGAAGGAGACCTTCTGCTTGCGCGCGTCGGTGATGGAGTACGTCGCCACCACCATGTCCACCTGGCCCTGCTGCAGGAACGCCTCCCGGTTGGCCGACACCGTCTCCTTGAACGTGATGTCCTTGGCCTCGACGCCGAGCGACTTGGCCACGTACTTGGCGATCTCGATGTCGAACCCGGAGAAGCCGCCGTCCGGCGTCCGCAGGCCGAGCCCCGGCTGGTCGGCCTTCACCCCGATGACCAGCTTCTTGTCGTTCTTGGCCTTGTCCACGACCGAGTCGTAGGTGTCCTGGCCGCCGCCGCCGCCGCAGGCAGTGGCGGTGGCGGTCAGGGCGACGACGGCGAACACCGCGTAAAGGGATCTTCCAAACATGACGCGTCCTTAGTGAGTGAGGATCTTGGCGAGGAACGACTTGGCACGCTCGCTACACGGGGTGCCGAAGAAGTCGTCGGGGGCGTTCTGCTCGACGATCTCGCCGTCGGCCATGAACACCACGCGGTCCGCGGCCCGGCGGGCGAAGCCCATCTCGTGCGTGACGACGACCATGGTCATGCCCTCGCGGGCCAGCGCCGTCATCACCTCGAGCACCTCGTTGACCATCTCCGGGTCGAGCGCCGAGGTGGGCTCGTCGAACAGGAGCACTTTCGGTTCCATGGCCAGCGCGCGGGCGATCGCGACGCGCTGCTGCTGGCCACCTGACAACTGCGCGGGGAACTTGCCCGCCTGGCCGCCGATGCCGACGCGCTCCAGCAACTCGTACGCCTTCTTCTCGGCGTCCGCCCTGCTCTTCTTCAGCACGTGGACCTGCCCGAGCACGACGTTCTCCAGGACCGTCTTGTGCGCGAAGAGGTTGAACGACTGGAACACCATGCCGACCTCGGCCCGCAACCGGGCCAGTTGCCGCCCCTCCTCGGGAAGTGGCGTGCCGTCGATCGTGATGGTGCCGGAGTCGATGGTCTCCAGCCGGTTGATCGCGCGGCACAGGGTGGACTTGCCGGCGCCCGATGGGCCGATGATCACCACGACCTCGCCCCGCCGTACGCTCAGCTCGACGTCCCTGAGCACGTGATGATCGCCGAAGCGCTTGTTGACCTGGTCGAGGACGACCAGCCCCTGATCGGACACGGGTGATGCTCCTTCCGTCCGCGTTGGCGCAACGGTAGGAGCGGCTTGTGTCACGCAGAGGGTTGTGCGCGTTCTGCTCAGTGATTGACCGGCGTCAGTGATTGACCGGCCGTCAGTGAGTGACGGGCGGCTTGGCCTGTGCGGCGGTCGCGCCGGACAGGCCGATGGTGTCCCTGAACGCCCGATCCCACCGGCCGTCGCGCAGGCAGCGTCCGATCAGCCCGCTGAGGTAGTCGCGGAACACCACGTCCTCCTTGCGGACGCCCATGCCGTACGGTTCGCGGCCGAACGGCCGGCTGACCAGCCTGAGGGCGTCCGGCCGCCGGTTCACCAGGCCGAGCAGGATCGTGTCGTCGGTGCTGATGGCGTCGATGCGGCCGGCTGTGAGGGCGGGCACGCATTCGCTGGAGTTGTCGACCACCACCAGCCGGGCGCCGGGCACGCGCTCCCGCAGCCGGTCCAGGGAAGTGGAGCGGGTGGTCGTGCACACCGCCCGGCCGTCGAGGTCCGCCACGTCGTCGATGCGCTTGTCCCCGGCTCTGACCAGCACGTCCTGCCCGGCTTGGTAATAGGGCTCGGTGAAACCGACGACCTGGCTCCTGGCCGGGGTGATGGAGTACGTCGCAATGACGATGTCCACCACCCCCTGCCGCAGGAAGTCCTCGCGCTGGACCGGCAGGGTCTCGACGAAGCGGACGTTGCGCTCACTGCCGGTCAGGTCCTTGGCGACCATCCTGGCCATCTCCGCGTCGAACCCAGTGATCCGCCCGCTGCCCGGGTCCTTGAACCCGAACAGCGGGTAGTCGAACTTGATCCCCACCGTGAGCAGGCCGTTTCGCTGGACGCGAGCCATGGTGGAGCCCTCGGGGAACGCGGGCTCTCCGGAGGAACCGCAGGCCGCCAGTGCCAGGCAGGCGAGTACGGCGAGCAGCGCCCTGACCGGCTTCACCGCACCCAGTACCGGTGCTGCGGGCGGCCCGTCGGTCCGTACCTCAGCCTGGCCTCGACCTGTCCCCGCTCGACCAGGTGTTCCAGGTAGCGGCGGGCGGTCGCCCTGCTGACGCCGATGACCTCGGCCAGTTCGTGCGCCGACAGGTCGTCCTGGACGGCGGCCAGCCCGTCGAGCACCGCCTGCTCGGTCGCCGCCGAGATGCTCTTCGCCCGAGGAGACGCGTCCAGATGCAGCGAGCGGAAGATCCGGTCGATCTCCTGCTGCTCGACGAACCTGCCGCCCGAGCCCAACTGCTCGACCGTCGCCGCGTACCGCAGCAACGTCTGCTCCAGAATCCCGGCCCTGGTCGGCTTGACCAGGTAGTGCAGGGCGCCGCGCTGCATGGCCGCGCGCACCGCGGCCGACTCCCTATGGCCGGAGATCACGATCACGTCGGTGGGCGGCTGGTCCGGGCGCCGCAGCCGGTGCGCGACCTCCAGCCCGGGCAGGTCGGGCAGGTGCAGGTCCAGCAGCACCAGCCGCGGCGCGAACCGGTGGGCGGCGGCGAGCGCCACCTGTCCGGTGTGCGCGATCCCCACCACCTTGAACCCGGAGACACGGTTCACCTGGGCGTGCAGCGCGGCGGTCACGACCGGGTCGTCGTCCACGATGAGAACGGTGATGTCCGCCGCTCCAGGCATCGCCACACTCCTAGCTCGACTGTGACCGACGCGGGCATCTTAGGGACGTCGTGTTACAACCAATCGCCTTCTGCTCCTTTTGCTCAGTGCGGGGCTTCGCCCCAAGCTCTTCCCTCCTACTGTGTGATGCGTGTCAGCGGCTGGTGAGCCGTGGGGGAGGTGATCACTGGTGAGAGAGCGCGGATGGCTCCTGGCAGTGACAGCGCTGTGGATTCTGCTCGGCCTGCTCCCGCTGGCGCTGCTGACCTCGTCCAGCATCACGCTGTCGGCGGAGGCGGTCGGTGACGAGGTCGGCGACCGGGTGCGAACCACCGCCTCGGTCAGCCGGGTCGTGGTGGAGCAGCAGTTGGGCTCGCTCAAGCAACTCGTCAGCGCGTATGCCCAGCGGCCCGCGGTGCGCGCCGTGGTGACCTCCGGAAAGCCGGTGAGCCGCGACACGATAATCGGGTTCCGCGAGGAACTGGGCAGGATGCGCGCCGGAGTCGGCGGCGTGATCGTGATCGGGCTCCGGGGCGACATCGCCGGCGCCGAGCCGACGAGCGTGCTGCCTCAGGACGTCAGCAGCACCGACTGGTACGTCGCCGTCCGCGATCGCCTGCGGCCCTACATCTCCCAGGCGTACACGCCCACGATGCGTGGCGTGTCGAGGGCCGTCGCCGCGGCCGCCGTGATCCCGAGCGCCGACGGCAAGAGCGTGCTGGGCGTCCTGGCCGTCGTCTACAGCCTGGACGCCATCCAGGACTTCGCCTCGCAGGCCGCCGAGGCGCAAGGGATCCGCCTGCTCATCACCGACCAGTCGGGTGTGCTCGTGGCCGACCCCGGCAGGAAGCTCTACGCCCTCACCTCCCTGCGCGAGGACCCCAGGGTGGACGCGGCGCTGGCCGGTCGTACCCTCTTCACCACCCACCAGGACGCCGACGGGAAGGTGCTGTCGGCGTCGGAGCCCATCCCCGACGTCGGCTGGACGGTCACCGCCGAGGTGCCCGCCGACGCGGCGCTCGCCGCGGCCGAGCAGCTCCGGGTACGGGTGCTGGCGATCGCCGCCGTCCTGGCGTTGCTGATCCTCATCGGGCTGGCCCTGCAGATCCACACCACGCGCGGCCGGCGCCGGGCGCAGCGGACGCTCGCCCGGTACGCGGCCGAACTGGCCGTCGCCCGGGACGAGGCGGTGAGCGCGTCCGGCGCCAAGTCCGAGTTCCTGGCCAAGATCAGCCACGAGATCCGCACCCCGATCAACGGCGTCCTCGGCATGAACTCCCTGCTGCTGGAGACCCGGCTCGACGGTGAGCAGCGCCACTACGCGAGCACGGCGCAGAAGTCCGCGCGGAGCCTGCTCCGGCTGCTCGACGACTTCCTCGACCTGTCGAAGATCGAGGCGGGGCATCTGGAGGTGGAGTCGGTGCCGTTCGACCTGCTCCGGCTCTGCGACGAGGTGGTGGCCCCGTTCGCGCCGCACGCCTACCAGCAGGGGCTCTGGCTGACCTCGCGGCTCGGCGACAGCCTGCCGCAACAGGTGCTCGGCGATCCGGTACGTCTCGGGCAGGTGCTCACCAACGTCGTGGGCAACGCGCTGAAGTTCACCGTCCAGGGCGGCGTCGACCTGGAGGTGACCCTCGACGAAGGCGGTCCCGGCGACGCCCGGGTCACGCTGCGGTTCACGGTGACCGACACCGGTGTGGGCGTCGGGCAGGGCGACCTGGAGCGGGTCTTCGGCATCTTCCGCCAGGTCGACTCCCCGATCACCCGGCGGACCGGCGGGAGCGGCCTCGGCCTGGCCATCAGCAGGCAGCTCACCGAGCTGATGGGCGGTGAGATCGGGCTGGACAGCGTCGAGGGGGTGGGGAGCCGGTTCTGGGTGACGCTGCCGGTGGACGTACTGACGTGGTCGGCCCCGGCCGCGCCCGCGCTGCGCGGACGGCGGGTGCTCGTCGCCGACGCCCGGCCGGAGGACCTCGCGCTGGCCGGGCGCATCCTGGACGATGCCGGTCTGGTGGTGGAGACGGCGTCCGACGGCCCGGCCGCCCTGGCCGCCCTGCGGGCCGCCGCCGCGGCGGGACGTCCGTTCGACCTGGCGGTCATCGACCTCGACCTCGATTTCGCGTTGGCCGACGGGGTGCTGGGCGATCCGCTGTTCCGAGACGCTGGTGTCGTCGTGCTCGTCACACCGGGGCGCCCAGGGCGCGTCTGGCCGATCTCGGTGGCCGAGCGGACCGTGCAGTCGATGACCCGGCCGCTCAGCCGCCGCCGGCTACTGGCCGCCGTGGAGAACGCGCTGACCTTCGCGCAGGGCGCCGGGCTGGGTTCCGTGCCTGCCTCCGCGCAGGGCGTCGCGCAGGAGCCCGCCGCTCTCCCCGTGCAGGGTTCCGCGTCCGTACTCGCACAGGGCGTTGCGCTGGGTCCTGCGCTGGGTCCTGCGGTCGGTTCGGAGGGAACACCGGATGTGCCGGTCGGCGGCGCCGCATCGGCGCGGATCCTGGTGGCCGAGGACGACGAGGTGAGTCGCCAGGTGGCCGAGCTGGTCCTGCGGAGGGCGGGCCACCACGTCGACTCCGTCGCCGACGGGAAGCAGGCCGTGGCGGCGGTGCTCTTGGTCGGGTACGACCTGGTCTTCATGGACTGCCAGTTGCCGGTGCTCGACGGCCTGGCCGCGACCGCCGAGATCAGGCGGCGCGAGGAGCCGCGTACGCCGATCATCGCGATGACCGCCGCCGCGATGCCGGACGACCGGCTCCGTTGCCTGGCGGCGGGCATGGACGACCACCTGGCCAAGCCGGTGGACTGGCAGTACGTCGTGACCCAGGTGCCGCTGTGGGCCGCCATGTCAAAGGCCCCGCCGGAGCTGGCGGGACTGTCGCCGGGGGAGATCGCGGAGATCGCCGAGGTGTTCCTCTCGACGGCCATGGCGATCTATGGCGAGCTCCGCCAAGCCGAACGCGGTCAAGACCTGGCCCGGGTGGCCGCGCTCGCGCACCGGTTGAAGGGTAGCTGCGCGACCGTCGGGCTCACCGAGGCGGCCGAGGTGTGCGAACGGGTCGAGGTGTCGGCCATGCGCGGGGTCACCGAACGGGAATCGGTCGATCGGCTGGGCGGCTTGTTGCGCGAGCTGCCGAATTGGATGTCAGTAAATTAACCCTGGCGACGGATTTATTAACGTATGAGTAATTTTCCGTCACTAGCGTGCCTATGTCATGAATTAACGTATTTGTAATGGGGGAAGGTAAATGGCGGATTCGACCGAGGAGCCCAGTCCCACGGGCACCCCCACCCCCACCCCCACTCCGTCGGACACTCCCACCGCGACACCCACGCCAACGGACACCCCGACACCCACGGATACACCCACCCCGACCCCGACCCCGACCCCGTCGGACACGGCGACCCCGACTCCATCGGACACCCCTTCCCCGTCGGGCACTCCCACGCCGTCGAGCCCGCCGTCCAGCACCCCTCCGGACGCGTCGGCCCCTACGCCGACGCCCACCCCCTCCTACACCCTGACCCCGACGACCGGCCGGCCGCCAGGCGCGTCGGGCCAGGTGCAGATCGACTGGAACTCCATTCGAGAGCTGGCCGGACTCTTCGACAAGCTGGGCGACGACGTCGTGGAGCGCCGGCTGAACTCCTGGAAGCTGGGAACCACCTCCGGCCTCGTCGGCGGCGACGAGGAGGGCATCGATTGGGCCGAGTGGTATCACGCCGGTTACCTGGCCCTGACCCATCACATGGACGCCATAGCCGAGAGGAATTTCACGGCGGCCGGCAATCTGCGCAGCCTCGAGAAACTCTGGGATTACCTGGAGCGGGACATCATCGCGTCCCTGCCCGCGGCCCTGGACCTCCCCGACGCGCCGATCCCCGTGACGCCGCCGGCCAAGGAAGGTGCCTGATGTTCGATCCGTTCCAGGCGCTCGCTTGGTTCGCCGGCGTACACGTGCCCGTGGCCGACGTGTCCAACCTGCGGACGCGCGCGACGGAGTTGCGCGCGTTCGCCAAGGCGATCGGCACGCTCGCGCAGCACACGGAGAGCGGGGTCGCGGGTGTGCTCAAGACGAACGACAGCCGGTCGGTCGACCGCTTCGCGGACGTGTGGCCCGACCAGCTCGCCCCTCGCTACGCCGCCATGGGGGCGGCGCTGAACGAGCTGGCCGACGGCTGCGACGACTACGCCGACGCGGTGGAGGAACACCGGGATCAGCTCAAGATCATCGGTACCCAGCTGGCCGCCATGGCGTTCACCTTGATGTTCGGCTATCTCTACCCGGCGGCCAGGATCGCGGCCGAGGGCGTGTTCAAGTGGCTGGTGGCGCGGGCCAGGCTGGAGAAGACGATCTTCCAGAAGCTGATGAAGACGATCCTGGCCGCGAAGGCGGGCAAGTTCAACGTGGGCACGTACGCGGTACGTGAAGGGCTCGACGCCGTGGCCGACTCGCTCGTGTGGGCCACGGTGAAGACCGGCGTGCACGCGGCCAGCTCCGCCGCCACCGGCCAGCCGATGGGCAACCTGTGGGAGTACGCGGGCAAGCACTTCGTCGCCGAACTGGCCTATGACGGCGGCATCAAGGCCCTGCGCGACGTACGCAAGTTCATCCCGGCCACGAGGTTCACCGAGACCATGCTCGGCACCGGTCCCATGGGCAACTTCTTCCGGCGGACCACGTCGGCGGCGACCCTCTACGCGCTGGTCGCCAACGGGGACATGTCCGTCCAAGGGTCGCTCCGATCCGCTTTGGCGCACGCCCCCCGGGCGTTCATCCTCCACCGATAAGGAGCCGGCATGACCATACCCAGGAGCGGCGATCCGGAGATCGACCGGGCGCTGGCGCAGCTAGCGGCACAGACGGCTCAGTTCGAGGAGGTGGGGCGCCGGCTGGAGTCGGCCAGGGGTCGCGGTGTGGCGGCAGATGGGCAGGTGGCGGTCGAGGTCCTGCCCAGCGGCGGGCTGGCGAGCGTGCACATCGCGCCGCGAGCGATGCGGCTGGGCTCCGAGGCGCTGTCCGAGGCCCTCATGGAGGCGGCCCGGCAGGCCGAGGAGGACGTGACCGCCCAGACCTTCACCGCCACCCAGGCCCTCTTCGAGGAGCCCGGCCGCTGACGTCGAGCCCGGCCGCCGGTGTCGCGGGGTCAGGGACGTGCCGGTGGGGCCGCGATCGGGCTGTAGTGGAGGCCCGCCAGCAGGCGCCGGTCCCCGACCCTGACCGAGATCTGGGTGACGCGGAAGCGCCCGTCGGCCGGCGTGCCCTGGAACGCGGCGCGCTGCGCCAGCACGCCGATGGCCACCGCCGTGTCGCCGTACTCCCGTACGGTGACCTCCGCCCAGCTCATCTCGTGCGTGACCATGCCGCCCCCGCGGTAGCGGGCCAGCCACTGGTCCTTGTTCAGGATGAAGCCGAGCGGCCCCACGAGGGTGAAGTCGGGCACGGCGAGCGCGTCGAGCGCTTCGGCGTCGCCGCGGCGCTCGGCTTCCATCCACTGCCTGCTGAGTCCGTCGAGTCGCTGGTCGATGGTCATGGTCAGATCTCCTGTCTCTCCATGGGCCGGCCCTGGCGGTACACGCGCGGGGGCTTGCCGCCCGCCGCCTGCCCGCCGTCGATGGGCAGGGTCACTCCGGTGATGAACGACGACTGGTCGGAGCAGAGCCACACGACCGCCGCGGCCACCTCTTCTGACCGGCCGACGCGCCGCATGGGCGTCGACAGCCCGGCCAGGCGCTGCGCCTCCTCGCCCGCCGCCTCCAGGTGGTGGGTGAGGATCGGCCCGGGGGCGACAACGTTGACGCGGACGCCCTGGTCGGCGTAGTCGAGCGCGGCCACCTTCGTCAGGCCGATGATTCCGGCCTTGCCCGCCACGTACGCGCTCAGGTTCGCGTGGCCCTGGAGCCCGGCGAGCGAGGCCATGTTGACGATCGACCCGCCACCTGAGGCGAGCATGGCCGGAATCTGGTACTTCATGCCGAGGAAGGTGCCGCGCACGTTCGTGCGGATGCCCCGGTCGAACTCGTCGGGATCGATGTCGGCCAGCGGCGCGGGCATCGGCCCGTCGGTGGCGTTGTTGAAGGCCGCGTCCAGCCGGCCGAAGGTCTCCAGTGCCCGCTGGACCAGCCGCTCGCTCGACGCCGCGTCACCGACGTCGAGGGGCACGGCCAGCGCCTGTCCGCCGTCGAGGCGGATGTCCGCGGCGACCTGTTCGACCGTCTGTGTGTCGCGGGCGCCGAGCACCACGGCGGCGCCGGCCTGGGCCAGGGCGCGAGCAGTGACGGCGCCGATGCCGCGGCTGGCCCCCGCCACGACCGCGACCTTGCCACTGAGGGAAGGGTTTGGCTGCATGTCCTTGACGATAGATATCGAAGCATTAGATGTCAAACGATTAGATGTCACTGCTAAACTCGGCGGCATGATGCCACCCTTCCGGCCGCCGATCGGCCTGCTGCTCACCAGTACCGCCAGGACCGTGAGCCGGACCTTCGACGACGCGCTCGCCTCCGCCGGCGGGTCCGCCCCGGTGTGGCAGATCCTCATCTCGATCAAGTCCCGGCAGCTGGGCAACCAGCGCGAGCTCGCCGAGGCGGTGGGCATCCAGGGGGCGACGCTGACCCACCACCTCAACGCGATGGAGAGCGGCGGCCTGCTGACCCGCCGCCGGGATCCCGCCAACCGGCGCGTCCACGTGGTCGAGCTGACCGAGGAAGGGGAGCGGCTGTTCCACCGGCTGCGCGAGGTGGCGATGGCCTTCGACACCCGCCTGCGCGCGGGGCTCAGCGAGGAGCAGACCGCCTCGTTCGAGGAGATTCTCACCCAGCTGGCGCGGAACATCCGCGACTAGACAGGCGGCCAGACCGGGCTCAGCCTGCCCCGCGTCGACCTCACCTCCGCACCATGGGGAGGATGGGTTCATGAACACACGATCTATTGGCCATGCCCGTGTCGGCGCCATCGGGCTCGGCGCCATGCCCATGTCCGTCGCGGGTCACATGCCCGACGAAGCACAGTCGATCAAGACCATCCACGCGGCGCTCGACGCGGGAGTCACCCTCATCGACACCGCCGACGCCTACACGCCGTCGGCCGACCAGGTGGGTCACAACGAGCGGATCGTGGCCAAGGCCCTGGCGAGCTGGAGCGGCGACACCGGCGACGTACTCGTGGCCACCAAGGGCGGCCACACCCGCCTGCCGGACGGCGGCTGGCAGGTCAATGGCCGGCCGGACTACCTGGCCGAGGCGTGCGAGCGCTCCTTGAAGGCACTGGGAGTGGAGGCGATCGGGCTCTATCAGCATCACCGGCCCGACCCCGCCGTGCCGTACGAGGAGACGCTCGGCGGCCTGCGCGACCTGCTCGACGCGGGGAAGATCCGGATGGCGGGCATCTCCAACGCGAACCCGGAGCAGATCAGGCTCGCCCACGAGATCCTGGGCGGGCGGCTGGCCAGTGTGCAGAACGAGTACTCGCCGAAGTTCCGCTCCAGCGAGCCGGAGATCGACCTGTGCGAGGAGCTCGGGGTGGCGTTCCTGCCGTGGTCGCCGCTGGGCGGCATCAGCTCGGCGTCGGAGCTCGGTGGTAAGCACGCGGCGTTCGGCACGGTGGCGGCGGCGCGGGGCGTGTCGCCGCAGCAGGTCTGCCTCGCCTGGGAGCTGGCGCGCAGCCCGGTGATGATCCCCATCCCCGGGGCCAGCAGGCCGGAGAGCATCGTCGACTCGGTCGCCGCGGCCGACCTCGTCCTCACCGCCGAGGAGCTGTTCCTGCTTTCCTAGCTGAACGCTTTCCTCACTGAACGCTTTCCTCACTGAACGCTTTCCTGGCTCGACTTCAGGTGGCTGGGGCCGGCTGGTCGCCCTGATCGCCATGCCCGGGCACGGATCGACCGGGAAACCCCGCAGTCCAAGGTCGAGGCCAGTTTCGCGTCCTGAGCGCCGTCATGCGAAGCTGTCCTTGTCCCCAACACCAGGAGGTCCTCATGGCGGAAACACCGGAGCCGGAAGTCGACGAAACTCCCGAGGACGAGATGAAGCGCAAGTTCCGCGAGGCGCTGGAGCGCAAGCGTAACCAGCACGCCGACTCGAGCGCGGGTGGCAGGGGCAATGACCCTTCCAAGATTCACGGCGCTCACGGGCCCGCCGCCAGCAAGCGTTCTTTCAGGCGGAAGAGCGGCGGTTGACCTGGGCTTTTCTGGGGGTACGGCATGCCGTACCCCCTTTTTTCTTGACCTCCTAGGTAGATCTTCGCCCGTTTCATGGCCTTATGTTTGCCTTTGTCCGGTTTGGTATCTATAGTTCATGGAGTTACCAGCCGGTGACTTTGGGGCTTCAACAGGGGAGTACCAACCGGCAGGCGCCGAATCCCGCTCGCGGGAACCGGGGAACCAAACGTTCCTTAGGGGTGAATCCGACCACGGTCGGTAGGGCATCTCCACGTCCGAACCCGTCAGCTAACCCGGTAGGCGAGATGGAGAGGACACCTACCGCATGCGTAACCCCCGCGTAGTGCCGCCAGCCCGCGTGTTGTCATCCGCCGACTGACCGGCACCTTCCCCCCAGCTCTTCCCCGCTCCGCGTAGCGCCCGTTTGGCGTTTTGCCCGGCTACGCACACCTTTCGCGAGCGCAATCCCCTTGTTCCCGTATAAAGGACTTTGCTACTTCATGTCTGTTCGATCTGCCATGCTCACCGCCGCCGTAGTCGGTGCGATCTCCATCGGCGCAGGCACCGCCGCACACGCCGACACCGGCGGCGACAAGAAGGTCCTGCTCAAGGGCTCGACCACCGCGTCCTACTTCTGGGACGACTCCTCCGGCCGCGCCGGGGACACCGGACTGCCGGCCAGCGGCAAGCCCATGCAGAAGGGCCTCGCCGCCAGCCCGAGCTGGCCGCTCATGACCGAAGGCTACGTCGTCTACAAGGGCAAGAAGATGCCCTTCTTCGTCGGCGACCGCGGTCCGGGCGTGCCGTCCTCCAGCGGTGTCATGCTCGACCTCGACGCCAAGACCTTCGCCGCCCTGACCGGTGGCAGCTTCAACTCCAGCACGCTGGGTGTGGACGGCAACGGTGGCGCGGGCCACATCAAGATCCAGTACGTCATCACCAAGTGGGGTAGCGGCCCGGGCAAGAAGAACTACCCGCTGCCCTTCTCGACCGGTTCGTACGCCGTCGTGGACCGCAACCCCGCCAAGCCCCCGACGATCGTGGCCGAGGGCGACAAGCCCGCTTCGGTCAAGCCCGCTCCCGCCAAGGCTGTGCCGGTGGCCGCCAAGAAGGCCGACAAGGCCGGCGCTGTAGAAAAGGCCGGCGCCGTAGAAAAGGCTGAGAAGAAGGTTGTCGAGTCGAACGCCATCGGTGGCGCCGCCGCGGCGGTCGCGCTGGCGGTATTCGGCGGTGGCGTGACGGTCGGCCGCGACCGGATCCGCAAGCTCGTCCGGCGCTGACGGCCGTCAGATCCGAAGACGGTCTTGCTGACGGCCGTCAGATCCGGAGCCGACGATCTCGATGGTCGTCAGGTCCGGGGCTGGCGGTCTTTGCGTCCCGGGAAACAGAATGTCATTCTGACCTCGTGACCACGCTTGCAGCCGCCAACGGCATCGAGATCGCGTACGAGACCTTCGGCTCACCCGGCGGACGTCCCCTGCTCCTGATCATGGGGCTCGGCGCCCAGCTCATCCACTGGGACGACGAGCTCTGCGAGCTCCTGGCGGAACAGGGCCATCACGTCGTCAGATTCGACAACCGGGACGCCGGACTCTCCACACACCTGCACGACGAGGGCGTTCCCGCACTGGGAACGTCCTCTTCGTATCTGCTGGACGACATGGCCGACGACGCCGCCGGGCTGATGGACGCCCTCGGCTGGACCGCCGCCCATGTCGTGGGCGCCTCGATGGGCGGGATGATCGCCCAGACGCTCGCCATCCGGCACCCCGAGCGGGTGCTGACCCTCACCTCGATCATGTCGACACCCGGCCCGGACGTGGCCCCGCCCACGCCGGAGGCCAGCGCGGTGCTGCTCGCCGCGCCCCCCACCGATCGGGACGCCGTGCTCGCCCAGTCCTTGAAAACCTGGTCCGTGATCGGCTCGCCCGGCTTCGACCTGGACCGGGAACGCATCCTCCGGCTGTCCGGCCAGGCCTACGACCGGTGCTTCGACCCGCCGGGCACGACCCGGCAGCTGGCCGCCATCCTGGCCTCCGGCGACCGCACGGAGCGGCTCGGCACGCTGGGGGTGCCCGCCCTGGTCATCCACGGCGAGGCAGACGCGCTCGTCCCGGTCGCCGCCGGCCACGCGACGGCGGCGGCGATTCCGGGTGCCACGCTGCTGACGTTCCCCGGCATGGGCCACGACCTGCCTCGGCCGCTCTGGCCGGACATCGTCGGCGCCATCACCAAGCTCACCACGAGCTGACGCTCACCACGAGCTGACGCTCACCACGAGCTGACGCTCACCACGAGCTGACGCTCACCACGAGCTGACGCTCACCACGAGTTGACGTACCAGGGATCGGTGGAGGTCGGTGGCTCGTGTCCGCCGCGCCCGGACGCGAGCCACCGGATCTCTCAGATCTCCAGCTTCTCCTCGATACCGCGGAGCTGGTGCCGGGCGAGCGCCAGGTTGGCCCGCGCCCGGTCCAGGGCGAGATAGAGGAAGAGCCCCTTGCCGCCGCGGCCGGTGATCGGCCGGATGATGTGGTACTGGCCGCCGAGCGTGATCAGGATGTCCTCGATGGAGTCCTTGAGCCCCAGCGAGTCCATCGTGCGCAGCTTGGCCTTGACCACCTCCGTGTTCCCCGCCGCCGCGACCTGGAGATCCAGGTCCTTGGAGCCGCCGAGCGCCCCCAGCGCCATGCCGCTGCCATGATCGACGATCACCGCGCCCAGCGAGCCGTCGATCGTCATCATCTCCTTGAGAGAGACGTCCATGCTGGCCATGCCTTCCTCCGTTCAAGCTCAGTGAATCCGTGCTGAGATGGCGGCCACGCTGGCCGCCGTCTTGCGTCCCTCCAGCCGGAGCAGCCCGAGATTGGTGCCGGGCTCAGCCAGGACTGCGAGGACGATGGTGGGGCCCGCCGCGTAGAAGGCGGCGAAGCCGGCGGTGCCGGAGATGAGCGTCTCCTCCAGTACGCCCTGGCCCGTCATGATCGTCATTCGCCTGCTCAGCGCGAGCAGTGCCGCGGACAGCGCGGCGACCTGCTCGCCACTGCCGTCGGCGTTGTCGCAGGCGATGCTCATGCCGTCGACCGTGCAGGCGACGCTGCCGCTGATGTCCGGGGTGCGTTCGCGCAGGAGAACCATCTCCCTGAGCACCTCTTCACGCAGCTCCACCGGTGGCCTCCTTTGCGGGCGGGGGAACCTCATGTCAGCTCCTCCAGCGCCTTCTTCAGGCGCATCAGCAGGGCCAGGTCCGTGGGGTCCGCCGTGACCGGCGGGCCGAGCGGCAGGCCCGGGGCACGGGGATCGTGCGGCGGGCGTTGACCGACCGCTCCGCGTTCCCGCTGCGGCAGCGCGCCCTGCCCCTCTCCGGCGATCTTCGCTGCGCTCTCTTCCGGGGCTCGCGACGTGCCGTCCCTGGGAGCGCGCGTGTGGGCGCCCTTGGACGGGCCGTCGTGGGCGCGCGTGGTGGTCGTCTCCACTGGGGGTGCCAGCAGCCCGGCGGCCGCCATCCTCCGTACGGCCAGCAGCACCGAATAGCCGGACCTGCCGATCCGTCTGGCCAGGTCGAGCGGTGTCGCCTCGGCCCCGGCCCCGGTGACGACCTCCCACTGGACCGAATCCAGAGTCACCCCGCTACCCGGCAGCCATGGCGCCGGCCGTACCGGAGCCATGTCCAGCTGGGCGGACGGCCAGATCTGCGCGAGATAGGCGCGGCGGCGCGCGCACTCCCGCACCAGGCCCGCCACGTCGAAGAACCACTGCCCGCCCAGCCAGTGCTGCTCGCCCGGCCGGAACTTCGGCCGCGTCCCGCCTACCGGCAGCAGGAAGAACGCGGCGTCCAGGACGGCCCCGAGCACGCAGTACTGCAGCTCGCCCAGCGTGACGGGCCCCTCCTCCAGCAGGCGCGCGCAGCCCCCGCCGGCCTGCAGCCTGCGCAGCGCGGTCTCCGGCAGCCGCCCGCGCGCCGCCAGCAGCCGCTCGACGCCGGGCGTCTGGGCGCACTCCATGTACGTGACCCGGCCCTCGCTGAGGAAGATCGTCCCGGCTCGGCCCACGCGGAGCGCGCCCGTGGCCCGTTCACGGGCGAGACCGGCCAGAAGCGTGTCCAGCGGTGCCATGGCTCAGGTGAGCAATTGGCGGGAGATGTTCAGCAGGCGGTAGCGCGCCAAGGCGAGATTCGACCGTTCCAGGTCGAGGCGCAGGTAAATGACGAGCGGCCCCTCGAATACCGTTTCGAGGAATCTCAGTAAATGATGGCCTTTGTCGGTAGTGACCAGCATGTCGTCGATGCGGATCGTTTCGCCGGGGCAGGAGCGGGCCAGGCCGTCCATGGTCGCGCGCAGTGTCTCGGTCAGGGCGGCGGCGGAGCTCTCAGCGTCCACACCCTGCGGTGGCCCGCTGATAGCCACGGCCATGCCGCTCGTCTGGTCCACCAGCATCGCGTCCAACGCCCCTGGTATCGCCATGACCTCGGTCAGGCAGTCATCCAGTCCCAGCACGTGACCCTCCCACGCCGTCATGAGGACTGGGACAGCGTAGGAGCGGCGGATGACGGCTGGGCGATCGGATAAAGCGAGATATGTATGAGGTTAAAGATGTCTACGGCCAAGGTAGAGAAAAACCTAACCGCGACGGAGATTTTCCGATTAGGGGTATTGCTGACGGCATTTAAGAGTTTTGCTCACATTATTCTCGGCCCAGCTTTCCGGTATCCAACGGATACTCTGGAGAATATGAAGATCCTTCTCTTTGGCGCGACCGGCATGGTCGGTCAGCGCATCGCCGCCGAGCTGGCGGCCCGCGGCCACGAGGTGACCGGTGTCAGCAGGTCGGGACCGGTCAAGGGAGATGTGCGCGACGCCGCCACGCTGGGCCGCGGCCACGACGCGGTGATCTGCGCGATCGCTCCGCCCCGCGACGGGAGCGAGCCCGAGGGGCCGTTCCTCGACGCCCATCGCGCCCTCATCGACGGCGTCCGCGCCGCCGGGGTCAGCCGGCTCGTCGTCGTCGGCGGCGCCGGCGGCCTGGAGGTGGCGCCCGGTGTCGACCTGGTCGACACGCCCGGCTTCCCGGAGATGTACAAGAAGGAGGCGCTGGCCCAGCGGAGCGCTCTCGGCCTCTACCGCGAGGTCGACGACCTCGACTGGACCTACGTCTCCCCGGCCGCGGAGATCGCGCCCGGAGAGCGCACCGGACACTTCCGTGTCGGTGGCGACCAGCTTCTCGCGGACGCCGAGGGCAACAGCCGCATCTCCGCCGAGGACTACGCGATCGCGATCGCCGACGAGGTGGAGAAGGGCGCGCACCCGCGCCGGCGCATCACGGTGGCCTACTGAACCCCGCCCCGCGCCGGCGCATCACGGTGGCCTACTGAACCCCGCCCGCCCCGGCGCATCACGGTCGCCTACTGAACCCCGCCCCGCTCCTCCACCAGGTCGTCCGGCTCTTCGAGCAGGCCGCCCGGCTCCTCGGGCAGGAGCGCCTTCTCGTCGGGCTTGTGGACGAGCACGTTGTCCACGTACGACTTCACGGCGGCCGGGAGGCCCACGTCGGCCCCGGCCGCCTCCGACAGGTACCACCGGTGGTCCAGCACCTCGTGGAACAGCTGCGCGGGCTCCAGCTTCACGCGCAGCCGGGCCGGAATGCCCTCGACCGTCGGCTGGAACACCTCCGCCAGCCACCGGTGCGCCACGATCGCCTCGTCCTCGTGCCGCAGGCCCTTGGCGACCCGGAAGCCGTCGAGGTCGTTCAGCAGCCGCCTGGCCTGGTTCTCCTCGACGTCGAGCCCGGTGAGCCGGAGCAGCCGCCGCTGGTGGTGCCCCGCGTCGACCACCTTGGGCCGGACGATGAGCCGCCCGGTGCCGACCTTGCGCCGCACCATCATCTCGGCCACGTCGAAGCCGAGCAGGTTGAGCCGCCTGATCCGCTGCTCCACCCGGTGCCAGTCGACCTCTTCGATGATCTCGTCCTGGGTGATCTCGTTCCACAGCCGGTGGTAGCGGGTCACGATGTCCTCGGCGGTGTCCATGGGGTCGATCGACGGGTGCAGCAGCCCGCCCGCCTCCAGGTCGAGCATCTCGCCGAAGATGTTCATGTGCGCGGCCTCGATGTCGGCGAGCCGCTGGCCCTCGCTGAGCATCGGGTGCATCTCGCCGGTCTCCGCGTCCACGAGGTAGGCGGCGAACGCGCCCGCGTCCCTGCGGAACAGCGTGTTCGACAGCGAGCAGTCGCCCCAGTAGAAGCCGGTCAGGTGCAGCCGCACCAGCAGCACGGCCAGCGCGTCGAGCAGCCGGGTGAGCGTGTCGGGCCGCAGCGTCCCGGACATGACCGCGCGGTACGGGAGCGAGAACTGCAGGTGCCGGGTGACCAGCGCCGCGTCGAGCCCCTCGTCCCGGCCGGTGACGTAGGCGATCGGCTCGACCGACGGCGCGTCGAGCCTGGCCAGGTCCCACAGCAGCTGGTACTCCCGCCTGGCGTACCGCTCGCTGATCTCCTTGATCGCGTACACGTTGCCGGACAGCCGCACGAACCGCACCACGTGCCGCGAGATACCACGCGGCAGGTCGACTATGTGATGCGTCGGCCAGTCGGAGAGAGGGACCTCCCAAGGCAGGCGGATCAGGTCGGGGTTGCCGAGCGCGCCGGTGATCTGAAGGGGCATATGCCCAGGATATTGTGCGGACGTGGACGAGTTTCTCAAGTGGTACTTTTCCGGTCGCCCCGTCGTCGCCAGCACCCTGGGAGCCGACGGTTACGATCACACGCTCGGTGACTTCACCGCCGCCGCGTTCGCCGCCCGTGAGCGGGAAGAGAACGTCTGGCTGGACCGGCTCTCCAGGCTGGAGACGGCGGCACCGGACGACGCGATCGACAGGGATCTCGTCCTGTCTCAGCTGAGGGGTTCCATCGCCCTGGCCTCCTGGCCGGACTGGCGGCGTGACCCGGCCGTCTACCTGTCGGCGATCTTCACCTCCATGTTCACGCCGTTCCAGCGGCGGCTCAAGCCCGAGCCTGAGCTGGTGGCCGCCGCCGTCTCCCGGCTGGCCGAGGTGCCGGACGTGCTGGCCGCCTGCCGGGCCAACCTCGACGCCGAGCTCGCGGCGCCGCTGCTCGTCCAGCGCGGCCTCGGGCAGGCGCGCACCGGGCGCAACTTCCTCACCAAGACCATCCCCTCGATGGTGACGGACCCGGAACTGCGCGCGCGGCTCGCGTCCGCCGCCGAGCCGGCCGCCGCTGCTTTCGACGCTTTCGTCACCTTCCTCGACGAGTTCGAGTGCGGCGGCACCTGGCGGATGGGGGAGCGGCTCTACTCGACGCTGCTGCGCGAGCGCGAACTGCTCGGGTACGGCGCCGCCGAACTGCACGAAAAGGGCGAAGCGGCCTGGGCGTCGCTGGACGCGCGGATGCGCGAGGTCACCAGGAGACTCAACGGCACCGAGGACTGGCGCGCCGCGATGGAGTCCTTGATGGACGACCATCCCGCCACGCTGGCCGACATGCGGGCCGAGTACGAGGCCGAGACCCGGCGGGCCCGCGAGTTCGTCAAGGACCGCGACCTGGTGACCTTCCCCGAGGGGGAGGAGTGCCTGGTGCTGCCCTCCGCCGAATACACCAGGCCGATCCTGGCCGTGGCCCACTACCTGTCGCCGCCGCCGCTGAGCAGCTCGCGTACCGGCGTGTTCTTCGTGCCGTACACGCCTGACGGCTTCACCGAGGAGCAGGTACGGCAGCGCCTGCGGACTAACTCGCGGGCCCAGATGCCGTCGATCGCCGTCCACGAGGCCTATCCCGGCCACCACTGGCACCTGTCGCACATGGCGAGCAACACCCGGACCGTGCGCAACGTGTTCCGCACCCCGTACTTCACCGAGGGCTGGGCCCTCTACGTCGAGAAGGTGCTGCACGAGCAGGGCTACTTCGACACGCTCGCCACCGAGCTGGCGCACCTGGACTGCCGCATCTTCCGCGCGGCCCGCATCGTGGTGGACACGGCGCTGCACTGCGAGGACATGTCGATCGAGGAGGCGGAGACGTTCATGGCGACGAAGGCGTCACTGTCGCCCGGAACGGCGCAGGGGGAGGTCAACCGCTACTGCGCCTGGCCTACGCAGGCGCCGTCCTACCTGACGGGCGCGATCGAGATCGACCGGATCAGGGAGTCGTACGACGGGTCGCTGAAGTCGTTCCACGACAAGATCGCGGGCTCGGGCGGCCTGCCGCTGGGACTGGCCGAACAGGCGGCCCACCTGTAGCCCCTCAGGACCTGTAGCTCTTCAGGACGCGCGGCGGGGGAAGGCGGGTGGGTTGAGCGAGCGGTCGATCACGGCCGCGAGCTGCTCGTCGGTAAGGATCGTGGGCTTGCCGACGCTCAGCCCCCGCACGTACACCTCACACAGCCATTCCAGCAGCCGGGTGGCCTCGAAGGCCTGTTCCAGCGTGGCGCCGATGGTGACGCCGCCGTGGTTGGCCATGAGCGCCGCCTGCTTGCCGTCGAGCGCCGCCCGGACGTTGGCCGCCAGCTCCGGCGTCCCGTACGTCGCGTACTCGGCCACGCGCACCACCCCGCCCAGCAGCAGCGCGTTGTAGTGGACCGGCGGCAGCTCGGTCATCGTGCTGGCCACGACGGTCCCGAACACCGAGTGCGTGTGGACGATGGCCCGCGCGGCGGTGGTCTCGTAGACGGCCAGGTGCATCGGCGTCTCCGAGGACGGCTGTAAGTCGCCTTCGACCAGGTAGCCCTCGATGTCCACGATCGGGCACATCTCCGGCGTCAGCCGGTCGAGCGCGGCCCCCGAGGGGGTGACCGCGACCAGGTCGCCATCGCGCATGCTCAGGTTGCCCGACGTGCCGATGACCAGGCCCAGCTCGACGGCTCTCCGTCCGTACTCGCACAACTGCTCGCGCAGGCTCATGGCGGGCAATGTAGTCGGTCGTCCGAAATGCGGCAATGCTACTGAGGGCCGCGTGGTCGGCTCGCTCATCGTGGCCGCCTTCCGGCGCGCTCAGAGATGGTCGAGAGTGGAGAGCATCAGGCGTTCCATGTCCACGCGGGCAAGGCGGCCGGGATAGAGCAGCAGGTGCAGGCTGAGCCCGTCGACCAGCGCCAGGAGGCGCTCCGTGATGTCGTCGAGGTTCTCGTCGGTGGTGAGCTCGCCCGCCGCCCGAGCCTCGCCGAGCAGCGTCCGTACGGCGTCGCGGAGCTCGGCGGCCTCGGCGCGCTGGACCTCGGCCAGGCGCTCGGAGGCCAGGCTGCGGCTCCAGAAGCTGACCTCCAGCCGCGTCTCCTGGGTACGCTCCGCGTCGAGGGGCAGGTTGTCCAGCAGCAGCTCGCGCAGGGCGGCCAGGCCGGTGGCGCCCTCGGTCTTGCGCGTCAGGCGCTCGCGGATGCGCTGGTGGGACTGCCGCAGCGCCGACAGCAGGATCTCGTCCTTGTCGGCGAAGTAGTGCGCCAGCACGCCGTTGGAGTAGCCCGCCTCCTTCGCGATGGCACGGGTCGTGGCGGCGTCGATGCCGTCCCTGACGATCACCCGGCGGGCGGCTGAGAGCACCTCGCGCCTGCGCTCGTCATGGTCAACGATCTTCGGCATCCGGTGGCCCCCTTCTTGGTGCTGTCCCGAGCATATTGACTTTTTATTCGGACGTCTGTCTATTTAGACCCATGACCGTCGCCACGGTCGGCGTGCACATCGTCGACATCCTCGCCAGGCCCGTCGAGTACATCCCCGAAGGGCAGGACACCGCTCTGGTGGACCAGATCCGGCTGACCGCTGCCGGGTCCGCGGCCGGGACGGCGGTCGACCTGGTCAAACTGGGCAACGAGGTCGTCTCCATGGGCGCGATCGGGGACGACGAGCTCGGGGACTTCCTGGTGGCGGTGATGGGCAAGCGCGGCGTGGACGTCTCCCTGCTCGTCCGCAAGGCCGGCGAGCAGACGGCGGCGTCTATCCTCCCGATCAGGCCCGACGGCGGGCGCCCCAGCTTCCACGTCCCCGGGGCGAACCTCGCGGTCACGCCGGCGGACCTGGACGAGGCGCGGCTGCGTGGCGTGCGGGCCGTCCACCTGGGCGGGATGGACGTGACGTTCGGGCTGGGGGATCCGGCGTTCTTCGCGCTGCTGGACTCGCTCCGGGCAGCCGGGGTGATCGTGACGATGGACCTGCTGTCGGAAATGCCGGACCTGCTGGGGATGGCACGGGCGTTCCTCCCGCACGTGGACTATGTCCTCCCGAACGACTCCCAGGCGCTCCTCATGGCGGCCGGCCTCACCGCCGGCTCCGGTTCGTCGGCGGGAGAGGGGGATTCGCCTTCGTCCCCTTCCGTGGCGGAGGTGTCGGCGGCGGCCCTGGCGTTGCTGGCGGAGGGGCCGCGCGGGGTGCTGGTCACCATGGGGGCCGAGGGAAGCCTGGTGGTGACCGAGGCGGGGATCGAGCAGGTGCCCGCGCTCAAGGTCGAGGTCAGCGACACGACCGGCTGCGGGGACGCGTACTGCGCCGGGTTCATCACCGGGCTGCTGCACGGACAGGACGTGGTGGGCGCCGCCCGCTGGGGGACGGCCGCCGCCGCCCAGGTCGCCACCGGACTCGGCTCGGACGCGGGCCTCACCGACCTCGAATCCATCCTCGCCCTCCTGGCGTGACTTCGACCTTGCAGAGAGGGATGTCAGATGACAGACGCTGAGCTTCGTCAGCGGGCGTTGAAGGTCGTGCCCGGCGGCATGTACGGGCACCTCAACGCCGCGATCTTCGCCCCCGGATACCCGCAGTTCTTCGAGCGGGGCGAAGGGTGCCGTCAGTGGGACGTGGACGGCCGCGAGTACATCGACTTCATGTGCAGCTGGGGCCCGGTGGTGCTCGGGCACCGGCATCCGCGCGTGGAGGAGGCGGCCGCCCGGCAGCTGGCTCTCGGCGACTGCCTCAACGGGCCGGGGCCGATCATGGTCGAGCTGGCCGAGCTGCTGGTCGACACCGTGCCCAGCGCGGACTGGGCGATGTTCTCCAAGAACGGCACCGACGCCACCACCCAGGCCCTCATGGTCGCCAGAGCGGCCACCGGGCGGACGAAGGTGCTGATGGCCCACGGCGCCTACCACGGTGCCGACCCCTGGTGCACGCCGTCGCTCGCCGGGACGACGCCGAACGAGCGGGCCGACCTGGTGGAGTTCGACTACAACTCGATCGAGTCGCTGGAGGCCGCGGCCGCCACGGTCGAGGGGGAGGTCGCGGCGATCATCGTGACGCCGTTCAAGCACGACTCCTTCGAGGACCAGGAGCTGGTGGAGCCCGCTTTCGCGCGGGCCGCGCGGGCGCTGGCCGACCGGATCGGGGCCGCGCTGGTGATCGACGACGTCCGGGCGGGGTTCAGGATCGACCTGCGGGGGTCGTGGGAGCCCTATGGCGTACGGCCGGACCTGACGGCGTGGTCCAAGGCCATGGCGAACGGCTACGCCATAGCCGCCGTGACCGGCACGGACGCGTTGCGCGGCCCGGCTCAGACGCTGTATTCGACGGGCTCGTTCTGGTTCTCGGCCGTGGCGATGGCGGCGGCGAAGGCGACGATCGAGACGCTGCGCGACACCGACGGCATCGCGGCCATGGAACGGGCCGGGACGCAGTTGCGTGACGGGCTGTACGGGCAGGCCAAGGCGCACGGGTTCGTGGTGAACCAGACCGGGCCCGTGACGATCCCGTGGCTGAGCTTCGACGGCGACGCCGACCTGTCGACCGCCATGTACTGGAGCGACGCCTGCCTGCGGCACGGCGTGTACATCCACCCGTGGCACAACTGGTTCATGTCGGCGGCGCACACGGAGGAGGACGTGGCACGGGCCCTGGAGAGCACCGACCTGGCCTTCGCCGAGACCCGGGCGCACTTCGGCTGACGATGGGTGGCCGTTTGGGTGGTAGACATCTACTGTCCATTCTGAAAGGGATCACGGCAAAGGTGTTACGGCTCGATTGCGCCCCTTGACGGGTGTGCCCGGCCGTTCGTACCTTCGGGCAAACGGTTAGGAAACTTTCCTAATTCGTCCTCTTCAGGAGCCCCCATGACCCACCCGGGAGAGATCACTCGGCGTCAGCTGCTGCGCCGCATCGGCCTGACCGCGTTCGTCGCCGGCCCCGGCGCGGGCCTGCTGAGCGCCTGCGCCACCAGCGGCGCCGGCGACGAGCCCACCTCGACGCCGACCGGCTCGATCGCCGTCTCCGCCGACCCGAAGAACCCCTTCGGTGTCGACGCCAAGAAGCCGCTGGAGGTCACGATCTTCAGCGGTGGCTACGGCGACGCCTACGCCAAAGACCTGCACGAGAAGATGTACGAGAAGAGGTTCCCCGGAGCGACGGTCAAGCACAACGCGACCCAGCAGATCGGCACCCAGCTGCGCCCGCGCTTCGTCAGCGGCGACGTGCCCGACGTGGTCAACAACTCGGGCCCCGAGGCGCTCGACCTGGCCGCCATGGCCGGCGAGGGCCAGCTGGCCGACCTGACCGCGCTGTTCGACGCGCCTTCCTTGGACGACCCGTCCAAGAAGGTCCGCGACACCGTGACGCCGGCGGTGCTGGACAACGCGAAGATCGACGACAAGGACCTGGTCCTCAACTACACCGTCTCCCACCGCGCGCTCTGGTACAACGCCAAGCTCTTCGCGGACAAGGGATGGGCGCTCCCGAAGACGTGGGCGGAGTTCAAGGCGCTCGGCGAGACGGCGAAGAAGGAAGGCATCCTGCTGTTCGCCTATCCCGGGCAGAAGGGCCCCTACTACCAGCTCTGGAACGCCCTGTACACGGCCGCCAAGATCGGCGGCAACCAGGTCCTCGTCGACATCGACAACCTGGTCGACAACGCCTGGAACGCCGAGCCGGTGAAGCAGTCGGTGACCGCCTGGGTGGAGATCCAGACGCTTTATGGCGATAAAGCGTACTTCGGCCTCGACCACACCCAGACCCAGGTCAAGCAGCTCCAGAACAAGCTGCTCTTCTACCCGGTCGGCTCGTGGATCGAGAACGAGATGGCCAAGGACACGCCCAAGGACTTCGAGTACGCCATCGCCCCGATCCCCGACGTCACCGCCGCCGACAAGATGCCGTACGGGGCCATCCAGGTGGGGGTCGGCGAGAACTTCTTCATCTCCGCCAAGGGCAAGAACCCGCAGGGCGGCCTGGAGTATCTCCGCATCATGCTGTCGAAGGAAGGGGCCAAGGGCTTCACCGAGAAGACCCTGAACCTCACCGTGGTCAACGGCGCGGCCGAGGGACTGGACCTCACCCCTGGCCTCAAGAGCGCGGCCAAGGCGCAGGACGCCGCCGGCCAGAACATCATCACCGACGCCCGTTTCGAGGGCTGGTACAAGGAGTTGTTCGACTACGGCACCCAGCAGATAAACGTGGTCATGGCCGGGCGCATCACTCCCGAGAAGTTCTGCCAGAACATGCAGAAGAAGGCGGACGCCATCAAGAAGGACCCGGCCGTCGTCAAGCAGACGCGGAGCAACTAGCACATGGAGCGGTTGCGCAAGTACGGGTTCGTCGCCGCGTTTCTCGCCGTTCCTGTCGCTCTCTACTCGGTGTTCGTGATCAGCCCCTATATCCAGGCGTTCCAGATCTCCCTGACGGACTGGAACGGCTACAGGTCGAGGCTGCACTACATCGGGCTGGACAACTTCACCCGCCTATTCGGGGACGAGGTCTTCTGGCGGGCCCTGCGCAATCACGGAATCCTGCTGCTCGTGCTGCCACTCGTGACCGTCGCCATCGCGTTGTTCTTCGCGTTCCTGCTGAACCTGGGCGGGGGAACGCGCGGCGCGGGAAAGAAGGGGATCTGGGGATCGAGGTTCTATCGGGTGGTGTTCTTCTTCCCCCAGGTGCTCGCCGTGGCCGTGGTCGGAGTGCTGTTCAAGGCCGTCTACCGGCCCGACGAGAGCGGCGTGATCAACGGAGTCCTGGTCAAGCTGGGCCTCGATCCCGTCGGCTGGCTCGTCGAGCCGGACCTGGCCCTCTGGGCGATTCTGGCGGTGATGATCTGGCAGGCCGTCGGATTCTATGTGGTGCTCTTCTCGGCGGGAATGGCCGCCATTCCGAAGGACTACTTCGAGGCGGCGGCGCTCGACGGGGCGGGGCGGGCGCGGCTGTTCTTCTCGATAACGCTGCCGCTGCTGCGCGACACCATCCAGGTGGGCTGGGTGTATTTGGGGATCGCGGCGTTCGACGGGTTCGCGCTGATCCTCGTACTCGCCGGGGACAAAGGAGAGCCCGACGGGGCCACGACCGTGCTGCCCGTGGAGATATGGAAGACCGCGTTCACCTATTCCAAGGTCGGCTACGCCTCGGCGATGGGGGTCGTGCTGTTCTTTCTCACCGTGACGTTCGCGGTGCTGACCCTGCGCACCACGAGGCGCGAGAGGATCGAGCTCTGACATGGCATCGACCTCCTCTGACATGGCCACGCCTCGTCCGGCCGGCACGCCTCGTGCGGCCAGGCCGCGGCCCGGGGTGCTCGGCGGCCTTTCGCATCTGGCGCTCTTCATCTGGGCGCTGCTGATCATCCTGCCGCTGCTCTGGACGTTCCTCGCGTCGTTCAAGAACAACACGGAGATCTTCGGGGACGCGCTTCAACTGCCCGGGCAGTTGCGGCTCGACGCCTGGGGGAGGGCCTGGGACAAGGCCCACGTGGGGCAGTACATGCTCAACACCGTCATCGTCGTATTTTTCAGCACTTTGGGGACGATGCTGTTCGGCTCGATGGCTGCGTATGTGCTGGCGCGCTACCAGTTTTTCGGCAACAGGGTGATTTATTACTTCTTTGTGGCGGGGATGGCGTTCCCGATCTTCCTGGCGCTGGGGCCGCTGTTCTTCGTCGTCCTCCAGCTCGGGCTGCTGAACTCCCACATCGGGCTCATCCTGGTCTACATCGCCTACTCGCTGCCGTTCACGGTCTTCTTCTTGGCCGCATTTTTCCGTACATTGCCGGACACCGTGGCCGAAGCGGCGGCGATCGACGGCGCCTCCCACACCCGCACGTTCTTCCAGATCATGCTCCCCATGGCCAAGCCCGGCCTGATCAGCATCACCATCTTCAACGTGCTCGGCCAGTGGAACCAGTACCTGCTGCCCCTGGTCCTGCTCACCGACGACAAGGACAAGTGGGTCATCACCCAGGGCATCGCCGACATCTCCACCATCGCCGGGTACGAGGCGGACTGGCCGAGCCTGTTCGCCGCCCTCTGTATGGCGATCATCCCGGTGATGATCGTCTACATCATCTTCCAACGCCAGATCCAGTCCGGCCTCGGCGCGGGGGCGCTGAAGTAACGTGAGCTCATGGACGTCGACAGCAAGCTCAACGACCTGCCCGAATGGCGCAGGGAGGGCGAGGAGATCCGGCGCACGATCAGCGCGCCCGACTTCCCCACGGCCATCCGGATCGTCGACGAGATCGCGGTCCAGGCAGAAGAGATGAACCACCATCCCGACATCGACATCCGGTGGCGCAAACTGCACCTCACGCTGACCACCCACGACAAGGGGCGTCTCACGGAGAACGACTTCACCCTGGCCGCCCTCATCGACGGGATCGCCGCCAAACACGGTGCGTAGTGGGTCGGTTACTGGTTAGAGTGGTGGCCCCGTGAGCCTGGCCAGGGCTCGTCACCGCTTTGGGGGTTCCCATGCGCCTGCCCATGCCCACCATCGCATCCGTCCGCTCACTGAGGGCACGCGCGTCCGACTGCGCGCTGCTGAGCCCCGGATACCCCGACTTCGTCATCGTGGAGCAGTCCGCCGCCCCCGACGGCACCGACTCCGGGACTGCCCGCGACATCGTCGGCGGGACCGCTCGTTCGAGCGATACCGCCCATGGGGCCGCTCGTTCGAGCGACACCGCACGTGGGGCCGCTCGCCCGCTGAGGGCGCGGTCGGCCGCGTTGCTGCTCGCCCTGGCGGTCGCGGGCTGCGCGCAGAGCCCGGCCGATCCCGAGGCTGACGCGCCCGTGGGAAACGCCGTCCACAGCTCCGATGCCGCCGCGGCGCCCACCACGCTCACGGGCGCCGGAGTGTTCAAGCCGCGCACCACGATGGCCATCGTCTACAACCGCAAGCTGGTGCCCAAGGGGGCTCAGGCGAGCGTGACCGCCGAGTCCACGGGCGGCAAGACGGTGACCTCGCTGGTGGTGGAGGGCCTGGTGCCCAACCACCGATACGGCGCCCACCTCCACGTCGCGCCCTGCGGGAAGGGTCCCGCCGCGGCGGGGGCGCACTTCCAGCACATAGCCGGCCGAGCCGATGCCACCAGCGAGGTGTGGCTGGACCTGAAGACGGACGGCTCCGGCGCCGGGCGCGCCACCGCCCGCCACGACTGGCCGCTTACGGGCGCCATGCCCCACTCCCTGGTCCTCCACGCCCGGCCGACCGCCCCCTCCGACCCGCCCGCCCCGCGCATCGCCTGCCTCACGCTCAACTGAGCACCCGCTTTCACTGGCGCTCGTCACGGCGGATGCTGAGCACCTGCTGACACTGGCGCTCATCACGGCGGATGCTGAGCACCTGCTGACACTGGCGCTCATCACGGCGGATGCTGAGCGCCCGCTTTCACAGGCGCCCGTCACGGCAGATGCTGGGCGGTCGCGGCGCTCGCCCAGCATCTGCCGTTGCCGGCCTCCGTCATGGATCACCCTTACGAGCTGACCACGACGTCGATCGTCATCTCCTCATCGCCCGGCGTGCCGGAGACCTCGATGGTCACGCCGGTCCATCCGCCCCCGGGCAGATCGAGCGGGGGCCTGGTGTCCCGGCCGATGCTCGCGTTGCCCAGGTAGGGATACAGATCGTTGGCGTCGCCCCTGTTCCCCAGGCTGCCGATCCGGGCGAGCTGGCGCAGGCCGTCGGCCTGCATCAGCTCGATCGCCAGCCGCCGCTCGTCGTCGACGTTGGGAATGGCCTCGTCCACGACGTAGACCGCGATGCCCTGGTCGGGCAGGAACTCGTCCTGGCCCCGCTTGCGGCGGTATTCCACGACGATGTACTGCGAGTCCTTCATCGTCCGATCGTTACGGATGATGACGAAGTCACCGCCCTCGGCCACCGGCCGGAGCGTGATGCCGTGAGTGGTCTCGGTGACCAGCCGCGGGGTGACCCAGTCGTGGAACATCCGCAGCATGCTGGTCGGGAACACGGGCGTGACGCCGCGGTTGCCCCACGACCCGGCCGCCATCAGGCAGAAGTTGCCCAGCCCGTGCGACTTGGCGCCGGTCTGCGCCCGGTCGGTGTCGTAGTAGTCGGCCCAGCGCGCCGCCAGGTGCCCCCACTCGTGGGCGCAGACGCCGACGTTGCAGTCCTCGGGCACGGTCAGGAAGGTGCCCACCTCCAGGTCGGGCCCGACCGTGATGGGCTCGTCGCCGACGGTCCACTTCAGGCTCCAGATGTACTGGAGTCCTTCGGCCTCGGCGAAGGTCTCCGCGCCCGGGCCGGCGTGCACGACGAACAGCGCGGTGACCTGGTGCTCGTCGAGTACGTCGTAGGAGGGATCGAACCCGACACCCGCCGCCAGAGCGGCCTGCACGGCGTCGCGAGCCATACCCTGGGCGTTGCGCGGGAAGTGGTCCTCGTCCAGCCCCGACTTGTTGTTGGCGTAGAAGGCCAGCGTCTGCGGCAGCCGGAACCAGCCGAACACCTCGCCCTGCACATCGATACCGTGGTCATCGCTGAAGCCGCTGACCTTCCGGTAGAAGTCGCGCATGCTGCCCGGCTGAGTGCCGAACAGCAACTGCCTGAAGTGCTCCGCGTCGTGAGCCGGATCATGCGGCCGGTCCGCGAAGTCGACCAGCAGCACCAGCGTCTTGATGACGCCCTTGAGCTTCTTCGGCGGCCGGTTGATCAGGCTCACGTCGGGAGCCTGCGGGGTGACGTTGCCGTCATCCAGGCCTGCCGAACGCGGCCCACGCCGCTCGGAACGCCACATCGCGTAGTAGTCCTCGAACGTCAGGTGCTCGGGCAGGAGCCCGGCCGCCTTCAGTTCGTAGAAGCGGGTCTCCAGCTTGGCCAGCGCATCCGGCGCTAATGGAACGAAGTGCATGGTGTCCCCCCATCGTCCGTCCTTTCGTGAAGGTAGGACGGACGATGGGTTCTGTCCTGAGTACCCCCTACTCAACCGATGCGCACCAGACCTCCAGGGCGACATAATTACACGATTACAAATGGGAGGTATCGGTGAGCAGGAGTTGGCAGCCGCCTAGGTTACGGCTGTTCGAGGGAACGCAGCGACGGGCCACCTGGTTGGAGCTGCTCTATGACCTGGTGTTCGTCGTGGCCGTGGCCGAGTTGGCCGATGTGCTGGCCGAGGGGACCGAATCAGGACGGATTCTGGCGTTCATCGGGCTCTTCGTTCCCCTCTGGTGGGCCTGGGCGGGGTACGTGTTCTACGCGAACCGTTTCGACACCGATGATGTGAGCCATCGGCTGCTCGTACTGCCCCAAATCCTTGCCGTAGGGACGATGGCCGCGAGCGTGGGCGACATCGGGCAGCGTTCCGCGTTGTTCGCGCTCTCCTATGTGGCGGTCCGGATCCTGCTCATCGTGGCCTACCTGCGCGCCGGGCGGCATGTGCCCGAAGGGCGGCCGTTGACCAGCAGGTATGTGGCCGGGTTCACGGTGTCGGTGGTCATCTGGACGGCGTCGCTGGCCGTCGAGCCGCCGCTGCGCTATGTCCTGTGGGCCGTCGCCATGGCGATCGACCTGGCCACGCCGCTCCTGGCGCGGCGGCACCAGGGCGCGCTGCCGCCGCAGAGCGAGCACCTGCCCGAGCGGTTCGGACTGTTCGTGGTGATCGTGCTGGGCGAGGTCGTCGCCGCGGTGGTGGTCGGGCTGAAGAGTCACGCGGTCACGCCCGGCACGCTGCTGATCGCCCTCGCGGGCATCGCGATCGCCATGGCGTTCTGGTGGCTGTATTTCGGCCACATAGACGAGTCCGTGGTGCTGCGTACCCAGCTGGCGGGACAGGTCTGGGTCTACTCCCATCTGCCGCTGTCGCTGGGACTGATCGCGTTCGGCATCGGGATCGAGCACGCGATCGCCCACCCGGGAACGGGCTGGGCCGTCGGGGTGCCCGCCGCGGTGGTGTTCGCCATCCTCGGCCTCCAGCACCTGTGCTCCGGCGACCGGCTCGCGACCGGCATCCGCGTGGCGGCCGCCGCGCTCACGCTCGTCACCTCCGCGCTCCCGGCCGCGTTGGCGCTCCCCTTGATTCTCTTGTACGGCGGGGCGCAGGTCGCCTACGATCTTCGCCGTCCCCTGCCCGGAGGAGAGGCATGACCGTCATGGAGCTGTTCGACCGCCAGCTGGCCGCGATCGCGGACCGGGACCTGGAGGCGCTGCTGGCGCAGTACCACGAGGAGGCCATGGTCGTCCGCTTCGACCGCGTGGCCAGGGGGGCGGCGGAGATCCGTGAGCTGTTCGGCACCTATCTGGCCGCCGAGCCGCAGGTCGTCGAGGTGATGTCGGTCCAGGCGGTGGACGATGTCATCTTCTACAACGCCCTCATGACCGTCGCCGGCAACAAGGTCACCACGTTCGGCACGCTGGTGATCAAGGACGGCAGGATCTGGCGCCAGACCGCCGCCGCCCTGCCGTCCCCCTGACTCCGCCCAGCCTCTTGACCGCGCCCAGCCCCTTGGCCGGCGCCCAGTTCGTCAGCTGAGCTCAGCTCGTCGGCTCAGCTCGTCGGCCCAGCTCGTCGGCCCAGCTCGTCGGCCCAGCTCGGCCGGTCAGCTCGGCCGGTCAGCTCGGCTCAGACCATCAGCTGCCTCATCGGCTGCCACGGCGTGGCGTCGAAGATCAGCATGATGGAGACGATCCGGCCGTCGACGAGCTGGAAGTGCTCGGCGGTGCGCTGGGTGCCCACCGGCGTGGCGGTGTGCACGTCGTAGACGAGCGTGGCCTCCGACTCGCCGTAGAGCTCGCTGATCAGGTCGACGCCGGTGACCACCTGGACGAAGCCGGTGATCCCGGCCAGGTGGCCGGTGGCGTCGTCGGAGCTCATGAGCGGGCTCCGGAAGCTGAATCCGTCACCGATGAGCGCGGCCGCCGTGGCCACGTCGCCGCGGAAGCGCGCCTCGTGGTAGCCACGTACGACCTCACGCGTCTGGCTCTCGCCGCTCATGAGGCACCTTCCAGGTACTGCGCGAGCCGGTGCTGATTGTCGGCCACCCGCAGGCACAGGTCCCGGAACCGGGTCACATCGTCGGCCGAGAAGTCCCTGAACATCGCCGTCATCGCCCGCTGCGACGGCTCGCTGAACGCCTTGATCCAATCCCGTCCCGCCGCCGTGATCTGGGCCAGGACCGAGCGCCGATCCTGCTGGTCGGGGACCCGCCGCACCAGACCCTCACGCTCCAGCGTGTCGACCAGCCCCGTCACGTTGCGGGAACTGACACCCGCGGACTGGGCCAGCTCCCCGATGCTCACTCCATCTTCATGGGCGGCACCGAGCCGCATCAGCAGGTCCATCGCGCCGGAGCTCAACCCCCTGCCCTGGCTGCCATGAGCGCGCATCCGCTCGATGGCGTGGAAGGCGGTGCGAACGGCGGCCGCGGCCTCCAGCGCGGCGGTGTCGCCTCCGCCGGTGAACTGCCGCATGGCGGCTCTGGTCGCGGGATCGAAGAGGCTTCCGTCGGGGTCAGCGTCGAAGTCTGATTTATATACGTCCTTCATGATGAAGCGGCACATTAGTACGTACTTCAAGACTTGTCCACCGGCCGGAGCCGGGATGACCGGGGCTCCCGGACGGCCCTCGTCGCGCCCGGCCGGTCCGGCCGCCCTCGACGGGCACGCCGAAATCGGCTCGCACTTCTTATGAACTTTGCCGCCGATGTCGTCGTCATTCCTACGGAAATGCAAAACGACAGGGGGCATTGTGGAAAAGCTGTTACTCGTCACTGCCATCGCCGGACTGGCGCTCGCCACCGTGGGCACCACCGCCGCTTCGGCCACCGCTCGGGCGATTCCCCGCGCATCTCTGAGCGACGGGCACGGGGGCGTGCTCGCCGAAGTCGAATTGGAGAGCGACACGAGAATCATCGTCTGCGACCGGAACACCGACCACCGTTACGCGATGGCCAAGGTCAGGTACCAGGGGCACACCTACCAGTACGCCAACTACTACAAGAACCAGGACTGCCTCGAGCAGCGGACCAGGCGCATGTCAAACGGCAAGATCGAGCTCTGGGCCTGCGTGAGCAAGCCGTACAAGGTGAAATTCGACCACTGCGGGCCGAAGAAGACGGTGGTCCGCCCGTGACGGCGTCGCCCTTTTAAGCGCAATGGGCCGCCGTGAATCACGGCGGCCCAACTCCAACGACCTATTCGAACGACCCGCTCAACAGCGGACTGCTTGATCGCAGAACCCGCTTAATAGCGGGCCGCTCAATGCGATTCCCGCAATCAGGCGGCGGGAATGGAGCCCAGGCGGCCCGCCTGATAGTCCTCGAAAGCCTGGGCCAGCTCGGCGCGGGTGTTCATGACGAACGGGCCGTAATGGGCCACCGGCTCGCCGATCGGCTGACCGCCCAGGACGATGACCTCCATGGTGTCCTTCGCCGACAGCGTGATCGTCTCGCCCGACGTGGTCTTCCCGGGGCGGTCGCCGAAGCCGTCGAACACGGCCAGCTGGCCGCTGACCAGCGGGCGCCGTTCGGTCCCGACCGTGCCGCGACCCGACAGGACGTACGCGAGGGCGTTGAAGTCCCTGCGCCACGGCATCGTCAGCCGCGCACCCGGGCTGATCGTGGCGTGCAGCAGGGTGATCGGCGTCTGGGTGCTGCCGGGGCCGGTGTTCCCGGCCAGGTCGCCCGCGATAAGGCGGACCAGGGCGCCGCCGTCGTGGCTGCTGAGCAGCGCGACGCTGGTGCTTCCGATGTCCTGATATTTCGGGGCGATCATCTTCTTGGCGCCCGGCAGGTTCACCCACAGCTGGATGCCGTGGAACAGCCCGCCCTGCTGCACCAGCCACTCCGGCGGCGCCTCCTTGTGCAAGATGCCGGCGCCGGCGGTCATCCACTGGGTGTCACCGTTGGTGATCGTGCCACCGCCTCCGTTGGAGTCGAGATGCTCCATCACGCCGTCGATCATGTACGTGACGGTCTCGAAGCCGCGGTGCGGGTGCCACGGGGTGCCCTTGGGCTCGCCGGCCGCGTAGTCGACCTCTCCCATCTGGTCCATCATCACGAACGGGTCCAGGTATTCAGGCTTGATCGCGGCCAGGGCACGGCGGACCGGGAAGCCCTCGCCCTCGAAGCCGCTCGGCGCGGTCTCCACGGCGAGCACCTTGCGGTCCTGCGCCTCGGCCAGCGGCTCCGGCAGGCGGGGCAGGCTGAGCGGGTTCTCTACGGTGACGGCGGGCATGTCGGGCTCCCTTCGGCGGAATCTGCTGTGCTCAACCAAGTTGAGATTTCAACTATTCCAGGCCGCAGGTCCCGGCCCGCGGGAGCCCGGGGCTCAGGACGACTTGAGCATGGCGAAGGCGCCCCGCGAGAGCGCGACGAGCTCCTCGTAGACCTGGTCCTCCTGGAGGGCGGAGGACGGGTCGGAGGCCATGGCCGTGACCATGAAGGTGCGCCCGGACGGCGTGCGGGCCAGGTAGCTCAGGTCGAGCACGCCCTGCTCGGAGCCGCCCTTGAACCAGACGGTGGGCCATTCTTTGGCCGGCAGTTTGATCCCACCGGTGCTCTGCGACATGACCTCGCCGACCCGCTTGTCGCGGCTCTTCGCCAGCCCCGCGTACGCGCGGCAGATGTCGGCCGGGGAGCCGAACCACTCCACGGTGTCCAGCTCACGCGGCTCGGCCCACGGGATGATGCTGGACAGCGGAAGTTTGCCGACGACCGCCGACAGGTAGTCACGCCGACCGGCCGTGTCGCGCGACAGATACTCCTTGGAGTATCGCGGGTAGTCGGCACCCTTGAGCGTGAACAGCTCCCTGGTGGTCAGGAACGGCGTGTTCCGCTTCACCTGGCCGCGCCAGGCCCGTACGCGGTCCTCGACCGCCGTTCGGCCGGCCTGGTGGAGCAGCAGGTCCGCGCCCGTGTTGTCGCTGATGCCGATCATCAGCTTGGCCGCCTCCAGGACCGGCACCTGGCTGTTGTCGGGGCGGCCTTCAAGCTGGCCGCCGGGGCTCTTCAGCTCGGGCTTGATCGTCATCGCGGTGTCCCACGAGAACCTGCCCTGCTTGATCTTCTTGGCGACGGCCCCGAGGACGTACAGCTTGAACATGGAGCCGAGCGGGCGCGCCTGCCCGCCGGCGATGGCGTGCACCGGGCGGCAGGTGCCATCGGGCTTGACCTCGGCGGCGAGGAAGCCCACGCGGGCCGCCGCCTTGGCCGCCCGCCGATCCAGCTCGTCCCAGCTCGTGGGGGAGGGCTGAGGAGTGGCCGGTTCGGTGAACAGCATGCCGTCGATCTTGCCCTTGGCGTCCACCGAGAACGTCAGTTTGTACGTGTGGGCGCCGACCAGCACATGCGCGATCAGATCGGTGGGCGCGGCCCCGATGATCTTCTGCAACTGGATCCCGCGCAGCCCGGCCAGGGTCTGGTTGAACTTGTCCGCCGGGATCTGCTCCAGGAACGCCGGGGCGAGGTGCTCGGCCAGCTCGGCCTGCCCGATCGGCGCCCTGGCGGGGGCGTCGAGCAGCCAGCGCAACTGCTGCCCGATGGGCGTATTGGGAATCTCCACGGGCGGCGCGGTGGTCGCTGAGGAGGTGCCTGGAACGTTCCTGCCGGCGGCGGAGATCGTGAGCAGACCTGCGGCGGCCCCAGGCGAGTTCGCGTCGCCCACAGGCCGGTTCGCGGCAACCCCGGACAGGCTGGTAACGGCCGCAGGCCGGTTCGCGGCCACCCCGGGCGGGCTGGTGGTGGACCCTGCCGCGCAGGCGGTCAGTGACACGGTCACGGCGGCGGCCGCGACGGCGAGTGCGGGTTTCGAGGGGGAGGATTTCGAGGGGGAGGATTTCGAGGGGGAGGGCTTCGAGGGGGAGGGCTTTGAGGGGGAGGACAATGGTGGCTCCTTCGACTTCACGTTCGACTTCGACTTGGATTTCGACTCAGCCCCAGGTGGAACACGCGCCTCCCACTCAACAGACCTCGTCCTACATATCCCACCTGGTGAACCGCCGTCTTGAGTCTGCGGATAACCGCACCGGATGTGCGGTTATCCGCATAGACGCAGCCCACCGCCCCCGCGACGATGGGACCTTATGAGTTCCAGGTTGGTGGCCGGGCTGCTCGCGGCGATCGCGGCCGCGGGTGTGACGGCGGGCGCGCTGATGGAAAGCGGCCTGCCCGCCCCTCCGACGCAGTGGGCGTTCATCGTCATCGGTCTGGTCCTGCCGGCACTCGGCTGGCTGCTGGCGGTCCGCCGCCCGCGGATCCGCTATGTCTGGCTGCTCCTGGCCACGGCGGTCTGCCTGGGTGTGAGCACCTTCGGTGTCGGCCTGAGCAGGCTCGACGGGGCACCGGCGGTCGCCCCCGTGCTGATCGCGGTCTCCGCCGTCTACTACGGTCTGTTGTGGATCTTCGTCCCGCTGCTGTTCCCCGAGGGCCGGCTGCCGTCGCGCCGCTGGCGGCCCGTCGCGTGGATCGGGGCCGTGGCGATCGCCGTCCACTTCACGGGCAACCTCATGATCGGCCCCATCTCCTCCGCCACGCCCGGCGAGCTGGTGCCGGCCAGCTCGGCGGACCTGGTCGCCTGGCTCGTGTCCGCGGTCGGCCAGTTCGTCACCTGGATCATCACCCTCGTCGTGCTCGGCGGGCTGGTGGCCCGCTGGCGGCGGAGCGGAAGGGGCGAGCGCGGCCAGTACGCCTGGATGGTCGCGGGCTTGACCGTCAACCTCGCCGGGTTCGTGCTGCTCTCCTCCTTCGTCTTCGGGCGCGCCACGCCGCTGGCCGGGGTGGTCGGCGTGCTGGTCGTGCTGGGGTCGCTGCCCGTGGCGATCACGGTCGCGGTCGTCAGGCACCGGCTGCTCGACGTCATGATCGGGATCAGGGGCTCGCGGCTCCACGTGGTGTTCGACGTCCGGCCGACCGTGGGCGAGATGCTGACGAGCCTGGGCACGGCGTTAGAGGAGACGCCGGAGCCGGTGGAGCAGCTCGGCAGGCTCGCGGCGGCCGTACGCGATGGGTTGGAGGTCAGGTGGGCGGCGGTCAGGCTCGCCGACGGCACCCGCGTGGTCGCCGGGCGGGAGGAGGGCGCCGCGGCGCTGACGCTGCCCGTGCGGGGCGGTCTGGGGCGGATCGAGTGCGGGCCCAGGGACGGCGACCGCCTCACCGCCGCCGACCGGCGGCTCCTGGAGGCGCTGGCCGTGCCCGCGGGGCTCGCCATCCAGAGCGCCGGGCTGGCCGGACGCCTGGTCAACGCCCAGGAGGCCGAACGCCGGCGCATCGAGCGCAACATCCACGACGGCGTACAGCAGCAACTCGTCGCGCTCATCGCCGGGCTGGAGCTGGCCCGCGCCACCGGCGGCGGCCCCGACATGCTCGCCGAGCTGCGCGAGCAGGCCCGCCAGACGCTCAACGACCTGCGGGAGCTGGCCGCCGGCATCCATCCAAGCTCGCTCAGCCAGGGCGGCCTGGTGGAGGCCGTGGAGGAGCGCTGCGCCCGGTTGCCGGTGCCGACCACGGTCGCCGCGAGCAGGGAGCTGCGCGCCCAGCGCTTCCCCGACGAGGTGGAGGGCGCGATGTACTTCACGGTGAGCGAGGCGGTGGCCAACGCGCTCAAGCACGCTGGCGCCACCAAGATAGAGGTACGCCTGGCGCGGGCGGACGGTCGCTTGCGTGCCACCGTGGCGGACGACGGGCGGGGCTTCGATCCGCAGACCGTCGGCCGCCGGGGGCTGGGTACGCTCGCCGACCGGCTCGACGCGCTCGGCGGCGGGCTTGATCTCGACAGCGGGCAAGGAGAGGGGACACGGATGAACGCCTGGGTGCCGGTCGATGCCTGAGCGGATCCGCACGATCGTGGCCGACGACCACTACCTGGTGCGTGAGGGCACCCGGCGGTTGCTGGAGACCTCGGGCGAGGTCCTGGTCGTCGGCGCGGTGGGCAACGCCGACGAGCTGGTCGACGCCACACGCAGGCTTGGCCCCGACGTGGTGATCACCGACATCCGGATGCCGGGAGGGGACTGGCGCCAGGGGTTCGAGGGCATCGACGCCGCCCACCGCGTCCACGCCGACCATCCGGGCGTCGGGGTCGTGGTGCTGTCGCAGTTCTCCGACGCGCTGTTCGCCTTCGAGCTGTTCAAGCACGGCACCGAGGGGTTCGCCTACCTGCTCAAGGACAGGGTGGGCGACCTCGACGAGCTGCTCGGCGCGATCAGGGCCGTCGCCTCCGGCGGCTCGGTCATCGACCCCAAGGTGGTCGAAGGGCTGCTGGCCAGGCGCGATGTGCGGGGCGAGCAGGAGGCGCTGACGCCGCGCGAGCGCGATGTGCTGCGTGAGATGGCACATGGCCGGTCCAACGGCGCCATCGCCAGGGCCCTGCACCTGTCGGTCTCGTCGGTGGAGAAGAACGTCAACTCCATCTTCGCCAAGCTCGGCCTGGAGAACAGCGGCGACGTCCACCGCCGCGTCGCCGCGGTCCTGGCCTACCTGGGGCCTGAGCAGGGAGCCGGGACTGGGGCCTGAGCGACGGGCCTGAGCGCGGACCGGCCTGAGGCCTGAGCGAGGGGCCGGGACTGGGGCCTGAGCGACGGGCTGGCCTTGGGCCTTGAGCGCGGAGCCGGCCCGGGTCCTGAGCGCGGGCCTCAGCCGAAGACGGCCGGGGGTGGCACCGGGGCCAGCACCGCGTCGCCGTCCTTGATCGGGTGGGCGCCCGCGACGAAGTTCGTCAGCGCCTCCCCGTACACGCACCTGGCCTGGGTGAGGCCGCCGGCCGCGCGGCGGGTCAGCTGGTCGATCGGCAGTTCGGCACGCGAGGCGGCGACGATGAGGTTGCCGAAGCGGCGCCCGCGCATGACACCCGGCTCCGCCAGCAGCGCGACATGCGGAAACGTCCCCTGGACCGTCGCCACGAGCCGCCTGGCGAAGGCCAGGCCCTTGCCGTCGGCCATGTTGATCAGCAGCGTGCCCGACGGGCGCAGCACTCTGGCGATGTCGCCCATGTACTCCGTCGTGGCCAGCTCGACCGGCATGGTGGCGCCGGAGAAGGCGTCGAGGACCAGCAGGTCGGCCGAGTCGTCCCAGACCTTGGCGGTGCCCTCGCGCCCACCCTGCACGATCACCTTCAGCCGTGGCACGGAGCGCAGGTCGAGCTGCTCGCGGATCAGGTTGACCAGGAGCCCGTCGGGTTCGAGGACGATGTGCCTGGACCCTGACCGGGTGGCCGCGACATAGCGCGGAATCGTGCACGCCCCGCCGCCCACGTGGACGCAGGCGAGCGCGCCTTCCGGAAGAAGGTCGATCACGTCCGCCATAAGCCGTACGTACTCGAATTCCAGATATGTAGGGTCTTGTAAGTCAACGTACGACTGAGGTACGCCATCCTTGGACAGTACCCAGCCGTCCTGCCTGTCCAGGTCCCGGAGCAGTTCGATCTCGCCGAACGTCACCGGGTAGAGGCCGGGCATCGGCTCCCGCTGTCCTCGTGCCACGATGATCCCCTCCTGGGAGTAACCGTATGCGACGACGAAGACTGATTGTGCTGGTTATCGCCGTTGTTGCGGTAGTAGGTGCAGGTGTCTTCGCGACGGTGGTGGCCAATCGGGTCAAGGGCAGCGCCGCGCAGACCTCGGCCGCCTACTTCACGGCATGGCAGCGGGGCGACCTGCGGGCCATGGCCACCCTGGTCTATCAGCCGCCCGCGGACTTTGTCCCCCGGCACCGGTCGTTCTCGGACGACCTGCACGTTCAGGACATCCAGTTGCGGCCCGGGACCGTGAAGAGCACGGGGGAGACCTCGGCCGAGGTGCCGTTCACCGGGAGCAGGACGCTGAGCGAGTTCGGGGCGTGGCCGTTCAGCGGCACGTTGCGGCTGGCCGTGCGCGACCGGACCTGGAAGGTGCTCTGGGCGCCGGAGACGCTGGACCCCCGGCTCAAGGACGGGGGCACGGTGCGGCTGGCCGAGTTCGACGGGCCCGCGGTCGAGCTGGTGACCAGCGAGGGTGACAAGATCCCCAACGACAGCTACGCCGAGTCCTATCTCGCCGAGCTCAAGCCCGAGTTCGACGAGGTGGGCCAGGGGTGGGCGCTGGAGTCGGCGCTGCCGGGACAGCGGGCGCGGCGGCTCATGACCGTCGAGCCCAAGGTGAACCAGGAGCGTACGACGCTGTCGCGCTCGGTGCAGGCGGCGGCCGCGCGGGCGCTCGACGGGGTGCGGGACGCGTCGATCATCGCGATCCGGCCCAGCACCGGCGAGGTGCTCGCGGTGGCCGATCGGCTGGAGGGCAACTACAGCGCGGTTCGCGACTTCTTCCCGCCCGGGTCCACGTTCAAGACGGTTACGGCGGCGGCGCTGCTGGAGGCGGGCCTGGATCCGGCGGCGGAGGTGGACTGCCCGGCCAGGTACACGATCCCGAACTTCAGTTCGGTCAAGAACGCGGGCGAGCAGGCGCACGGCCGCGTGACGTTCGCCGACGCGTTCGCGTACTCCTGCAACACCACGTTCGTGCGCGAGACCGTCGGCCGATTATCGGGTGACGATCTTGTCGAGACCGCCGCGAAGTGGGGGTTCAACGGCGCCGATCTGGCTACGGGCCTGGGTGGCAAGTGCGGCCGGATGGACCCGCCCGACGGCGTGGACGAGCTGGCGGCCGACTCCTACGGCCAGGGCTCGGTGGAGGCGACCCCGCTGTGCATGGCGATGGTCGCGGCGGCGGTCGAGAGCGGCACACTGCGCGTGCCGCGCATCCTGTCCAAGGCCGCCGCCGAGCGGATCGACGGCCCGGCGGCCAAACCGGTCGAACTCGACGAGGGGACGGTCGCGGCGCTGCGGGAGATGATGGCCGCCGTCGTCGACCACGGTACGGCCGCCGACGCCGGGCTGCCCGCGGGCGTGTCCGGCAAGACAGGCACGGCCGAGGCCGGTGGCGGGCGGGAGCACGGCTGGTTCATCGGCTACCGCGACGACCTGGCCTTCAGCGTCTTCGTGCGCAACGGCGGCTCGGGCCGGAGCGCCGCGCTGCCGGTCGCGGCCCGCTTCCTCAACGGGATATGACGGTCGTCTTCCCCGTGATATGACCTTCGTCTCGTCGACGGTCCACACCCTCAACGCGGCCATAACCTACGGTACCGTAGGTTATATGACGACCATCACCGCGAAGCCGAGGCTACGAGGCTGGTTGCACACAGGAGCGCTGCCCGTGACGCTGGTCGCCGGGTTCGTGCTCGTGGCGCTCGGCCCCACTCTCCAGGCCCGTCTCGCGTCGGCCATCTACGCGATCACCTCGGGTCTGCTCTTCGGCATCTCGGCCACCTACCACCGGGGCACGCTGGGCCCCCGCCTGGCGGAGGTGCTGCGGCGCTTCGACCACGCCAACATCTATTTGATCATCGCGGGCACCTACACACCCTTCGCCCTCCTCGCGCTCGACGGGGCCGCCCGCGTGGCCGTCCTGGCGGTCACCTGGGGCGGCGCGCTGTCGGGGGTGCTCTTCCGGGTGTTCTGGATGGGCGCGCCGCGCTGGCTCTACACGATCCTCTACCTGGCGCTCGGCTGGACCGCGATCTTCGTGTTGCCGCAGTTGCTCGCGGGCGCGGGCGTGGCCGCCGTCGTGCTGGTCGCCGTCGGCGGCGTCTTCTACAGCGCCGGAGCCATCGTGTACGGTCTGCGCCGCCCGGACCCGGCACCCGGCTGGTTCGGCTACCACGAGGTGTTCCACGCGTTCACGATCGCCGCCTACCTGGTCCAGTACATCGCGGTGTCGATCGTGGTGTACTCCCACGTCTAAGGCCTGCTCGGTGAGGTGATTTCGCCCCGGCCGTGGCGCGGTTGATGGCGGGTTACCGAGTTTTGACCGCGCTGTGGTCTGCTTTCGTGATCGATCGGGAGATCACACCAGTATGGAGCAAATCGCACGCAACTGGTGGCTCGTCCTGATCCGCGGCATTCTGGCGGTGATCTTCGGCATCCTGGCGCTGATCTGGCCCGCGATCACGCTGCTCGTGCTCGTGATCTTCTTCGGCTCGTACGCCATCGTCAGCGGGATCGTCTCGGTGTTCTCCGCCTTCCGGCATGGAACAGACTCCCGCGTCTGGCTCATCATCTCCGGAATTCTCGGGATCCTGGCGGGGATCATAGCTTTCGTCTGGCCGGGCAAGACCTCGCTGATCCTGCTCTTCGTGATCGCGTTCTGGGCGATCCTCAGCGGAGCGTCGGAGATCGTCGCGGGCGTGCAGATGCGCAAGGTGATCGAGAACGAGTGGATGCTCATCATCGGCGGGATCCTGTCCATCGTCTTCGGCGTCCTGCTGCTCATCTGGCCCGGCGCGGGACTCCTCACTCTCGTCTGGCTGGTCGGGATCTTCGCCATCCTGTACGGCATCGCGATGATCGTGCTGTCGTTCGAGGTAAAGAAATTCGCCCATGCCTCCTGAATTCCGGAAATTTTCCGCATAGACATAGGTTCGGCTGGGAAATGTATGCCATGTCTGGCTTCAACGTGGAGGTGACATGGACGTACACGACCGCCTTGCCCGCCATCTGCTCGTCGACGGTTACCGGCTCGTGCTCGATCTGGAGCACAGCCAAGGCTCCTGGCTCGTCGACGCCGGTAACGGCCGCCGATACCTTGACTTCTACACGTTTTTCGCCAGCGCGCCGCTCGGTGTGAACCCGCCCTTCGAGCCGGAGTTCGTCCGGCTTCTCGGTGAGGTGGCTCGCAACAAGCCCGCCAACTCCGACATGTACACCGGCCACCTGGCGGACTTCGTCGAGACCTTCTCCCGCGTCCTCGGCGACCCCGAGCTGCCCCACCTGTTCTTCGTCGAAGGTGGTGCGATGGCCGTCGAGAACGCCCTCAAGACCGCCTTCGACTGGAAGAGCCGCCGCAACGAGGCGGCGGGCCGCTCCCGCGACCTCGGCACCCAGGTCATGCACCTGACGAAGGCGTTTCACGGCCGCAGTGGCTACACCTTGAGCCTGACCAATACCGAACCAGGCAAGACCGACCGTTTTCCCCAGTTCCGCTGGCCGCGCATCGACGTACCCGCCGTACACCTGGGAGACGTCGAGGCAGCCGAGGAGCACGCGCTCGCCCAGGCGCGCGCCGCCTTCGAGGCGCACCCGCACGACATCGCCTGCTTCATCGCCGAGCCCATCCAGGGCGAGGGCGGCGACAACCACATGCGCCCGCAGTTCCTGCAGGCGATGCAGCGGCTGTGTCACGAGTACGACGCGCTGTTCATCCTCGACGAGGTGCAGACAGGCGGCGGCACCACGGGCACCCCCTGGGCCTACCAGCAGCTCGGCCTGGCACCGGACATCGTGGCCTTCGCGAAGAAGGTTCAGGTGGGCGGCATCATGGCCGGCCGCCGCGTGGACCTGGTCCCCGACAACGTCTTCCAGGTCAGCGGCCGGATCAACTCGACCTGGGGCGGCGGGCTGGTGGACATGGTCCGCTCACGCGGCCTCCTGGAGATCGTCGAACGCGACGGCCTCATCCCGCGCGCCGCCACCCTCGGCACCCTCCTCGTCGAACGCCTCGTCAAGCTGCAGGCCGAACACCCGGACCTGGTCTCCAACGCCCGGGGGCGCGGCCTGATGTGCGCGTTCGACCTGCCCGACGGGGCCGCGCGCGACGCGCTGGTCACGCGGCTGCGCGACGAGGCGGGGGTGCTGCTCCTGGCCTGCGGGCCGCGTTCGGTACGGCTCAGGCCCGCGCTCAACATCCCGGAATCCGACCTGGAACACGGCCTCACGGCCATCGCGGCGACCCTCCCACTGATGGCACGGGCTTAGACCGACGAGCCCCTGGTACGCGGCGACGTCCACACGGGCGTCGCCGCCTGACCGAAGCTGTCACCGGCACTGTGCTCCTGCCCGGCTGTGGCCTGCTCCACTGCGACGCTGCCCAGCTGCGACGCCTGCCCAGCTGCGACGCCTGCTTGCGTGGTGGCCGGAAGGGAAGTCAGTGGGGGCGGCGGGACCGCAGGAAGGCCGCTGTGGCGGCGTCGGCGGGCAGGAACGCCTCCAGCTTGAGCTCGGCCAGCGTGACGTCCACCGCGGTGGCGAAGGACGTGAGCGTGGTCAGCAGCCGCAGCTCGGCATCGCCCGTACGCAGTCGCAGCGGCACCGCGAACCCGAGATGATCGCTCCCCGGCACCGCGTCGGGCACGTAGGACTCCAGTTCGGCGATGAACACGTCGAGCCGCGGATCCAGGCTGCGGAGGAGCTCGGCCCGCAGGCTCTCGATGATGTGCCGGCCCCAGTCCGCGAGGTTGACCACCCGAGGGCCCATGCCCTTGGGATGCAGGGCGAGCCGCAGCACGTTGACCGGCGGCTCCAGCAGCTCGGGCGCCGCCCCCTCGGTGAGCACGTCAAAGGCCGCGTTGGCCGCCACCAGCTCACCGTAGGGCCGCACGACGACCGCCGGATACGGCAGGTGCCCGTCGAGGATGCTATCCAGAGCCTCGCGTACCGGGCGCAGCATGGCGTCGTCCAGACTTGACTCGGGGAACACGGGAGCGTAGCCGGCCGCCAGCAGCAGGCCGTTGCGTTCACGCAGCGACAGCTCCAGCGACTCGGCCAGGCGCACGACGATGGCCCGCCCGGGGCGGGAACGTCCTTGCTCGATGAAGCTGAGGTGACGCTGGGTGGTGCCGGCCCGGTTGGCGAGCTCCAACTGGCTCACCCGCCGACTGCTACGCCATCGCCGCAGCTCGCTCGCGAATCGTTCCACGCCTCCCTTTCTAGCCCACACACGTGACGGAGCACGATTCCCCGCAGGGAATCACCAGGATCCCCGCAGGCGTCACCAGAGGGTCGGCTCGGGCTACGCGAGATAGCCCACCACGCGAGGGGGCCGGGTCAGGGCAGGTTGGGACGAGATCGCCAGAGGCCGATCGCGGTCACGCGCGAGTCCACGCCGAGTTTGGCGTAGATGCGGTTGACATGGTTCTTGACCGTTTTCTCGCTGAGAAACAGCCGCTGCGCGATCTGCCCATTCGACTGCCCAGTGGCGATCAGGTCCATGACCTCGGTTTCGCGCTTGCTCAGGGACGTGAACACGCTATCGAACGCTGCGTCTTCGACTCTCATCCGGCCTCCGGGGGCGCGCGCAGACGGTCAGATCGCCGAGCCCCCCGCGCATCCGGCGTAAGCGGTAGACAGCGAGCATAACTCGCAATGTCATGTTTTGGGGACGTTGCCGTAGAAAAACGACAACGGCCGGTCCCGAAGGACCGGCCGTGTGCATGGGGTGAGTGAAGGGACTTGAACCCTCGACATCCAGGACCACAACCTGGCGCTCTACCACCTGAGCTACACCCACCATTGACCGCCGACGTGGCGGCACAGGAAAAGTGTAGCGGTCTTCGGGAGTCTTTACGCCACTCGATTAGCCGCTGACACGCTCGGCGACCGCTCTGGCGGTGGCCGAATCGGGGCCGGGCTGGCCGACGAAGATGGCCGCCCGGTAGTAGCGCAGCTCCCTGATGCTCTCCGTGATGTCGGCCAGCGCGCGGTGTCCGCCCTGCTTTTCCGGGGCCGCGAAGTAGACCCGGGGGTACCAGCGGCGGACCAGCTCCTTGATCGACGACACGTCGATCATCCGGTAGTGCAGATAGCCGTCGACCACGGGCATGTCGCGCGCGATGAACGTGCGGTCGGTGCCGATGGAGTTGCCGCAGAGCGGCGCCTTCTTCGGCTCGGGGATGTGACGGCGGATGTAGTCGAGCACGAGCGACTCCGCCTCCGCCAATGTCACCCCGCTCGCCATCTCGGGCAGCAGCCCCGAGGCGGTGTGCATCTCGCGGACCACCTGCGACATCTGCTCCAGCGACTCGGGCGGCGGCTTGATGACCACGTCGACGCCTTCGTCCAGCTGGTTGAGCTCACTGTCGGTGATGATGCACGCCACCTCGACGAGCGCATCGCGACCCAGGTCGAGCCCGGTCATCTCGCAGTCGATCCAGACCAGCAAGTCACTCATTCGATCTCCTCGCCCAAGCGGCTCGGAGCCATCCGCCCGCCTGAATACCCCACCAGCCTAGTGCCACCGGTTACGCGGGCTTGAGCGAGCTGAGAACCTTCTCGACCACGTCGGTGCCCAGATTGTCCGGAACTGACACGTATATGAGCGCTGGGCTCTGGCCCGCGCCGCGATCCATCACCACGATCGCGCCGTTTTCCTTGTTCCACTTGTAACCTTTGGCCTTCGACTCCTTCGAGAAGTCGAGCTGGAACTGGAGCACCCAGGCGGACTTATCGCCGATTTTGAGTGCTTTGTCCTGAACGATCTTGTTGGTGTGAGTGACCGGGTAGTACTGGGCGAAGTCCACGAACACCGTCTTGGCCGTGTCACCCAGCCCCGTCGTCCCGGTGTAAGGGTATTTCTTGCTGAGCAGGCCCGTGTAGACGTTGCCGCTCCAGTCGTCCGTGCCGTTGTACTTCTCCTGCGAGGTCATCCCCACGCCACTCGACCAGGCCTGCTGGGACGGGTCGCTGCCGTTCAGGGAGCCGGCGGCCGGCACCTTCCAGCCTTCGGGCACCTGGTACGACAGGTTCGCCTGCGGGTCGGTGATGCGGCCGTCCTGGGGCTGTGGCAGCTCTGTGATGGCCGGGGGCGGCTCGGTGGTCTCCTGCTGCTGCGGCAACTGCTCCGTCTCGCTGGGCGTCGGCGACGAGGCGAGGGTGCCGTCGGTGTTGCGGTTGACGAAGAAGATCCCGGCCACCACGATCAGGCCGACCACCACCAGCGCCGCCAGGCCGCCGAACACCCACGGCAGCGGGTTGCTCTCCTTCGGCGGCGGACCGTAGCCGGGGCCGGGCAGCGGCGTGTCACCCCACTGGCTCTGCCCGTAGGGGGCCGAGCCCTGGCCGGGCTGCCCATAAGAGCCCTGCGCGGGCTGGCTATGAGAAGGCTGGCCGTACGCGGGCTGATCCTGCGCCGGTTGCCCGTACGCGGCCTGGCCATATGTCGGCTGCCCGAACTGCCGCGTCGGGTTCGCCGGCGTGGCGGACCAGTCGGGGCCCGACTGCTGCTGCGGTCCGGAAGGCGGTTGCTGGTGCGGTGACGCCCCCTGCTCCAGCGGGTGGGTGGCGTCCGTCCACTGGCCGCCGTCCCACCAACGGAGTTGGGGCGATCCGTACGGGTCGGGGTACCAGCCCGCGGGGGTCTGCGTGGTCATGTTCGTCAGCGTAGTAACAACAGCTTTGATATGCATTGCTGGCTCGGCATCAATGCACCGCATCAACGCACCGCATCAACGCACCGCATCAACGCTCGGCATCAGCACTTGTACGTGAAGCTCGCCTTGTCCGTCCTGAGGGGGCCCGGAGACAGCACCCGCAGCGTGGCCGTGGCCTTGACGGTGCTCTTGCCCTTGAGCGTCCAGCGGAGCGGCACGGTGTAGGAGGTCTGGTCGGCGGTCGTCCGGAGCGTCTGCCTGACGACCTCCTTGTCCAGGTTCTTGCGCCACTCGTAGCTGATCTCGCCCGCCTCACCATTGGTGACGATCTTGCCCGTGACGACGACGGCGCTGTCGCAGCCCTGCGTCTTCTTCGGGGCGACGACGTCGATCGATCTGATCGCCAGCTCCGGCGCGCCGCTCAGCTTGAGCCAGGCCAGGATCGCGCCGCCCATGATGACCGCGAACAGCACCGCCGAGAGGATGGTCCGGCGCCGCCTCGCCCGTGCCGCCTTACCTGGCTTGCCGCCGCGCTGGACCGTTCCGAACCGCTCCCGGCCCTCGCGCCAGATCCGTTCGGCCGTGGTGCCGGCCGGCGGCGACTCCGTACTCACTCCTGAGCTCACGTCTGAGCTGACGTCCGAGCTGACCCCTGAGCTCACGCCGGGCCCGAAGTGCACCGGCGCCTGATGAGGGCTGGGGACGGCGAGCAGCGTGACGATGTCGCCCTCGTCGAGCGGCGGCTGCGCCGCCACGGGAGGATGCGCGAACGCCGACCTGCCGCGGGCCGCCTGGGCCAGCGCCTCGTGCCTGATCGCCCCGCCAGGCAGCGCCGTGGGCTCGGAGAGCACGACGGACCTGGCGGTGCCCAGGCCGTGCGTCGTCGTGGTGACCGCGGCCCGCTCGAACAGGGCCGCCGCGCGCGGGGCGCTCCGCGTGACCGAGGCGGCCAGCGCCCGCGCCAGGGACGCCCACGCCGCCACGTCCCGCTCCGGCGGGGAGACCTGGCCGCGGATGGCGTCGGATAAGCCGCGTTCCGACAGCAGCGCCGCGCCGTCGGCGGTGATGACCACCGAGCCGGGATGCACCGAACCGTGGGTGACCCCGGCCGCGTGCAGCGCGAGGAGGGTCTGGGCCGTCTCCGCCAGTACGGCCGCCGCGCCGCTCGCGTCGATCGCCCCCGAGGCGAGCAGGTCCGACAGCGTCGGGCTCACGGCCTGCGCGGTGAGCAGCCAGACCTGCTCGCCCGCCGCGACGACGTCGGCGACGGGGATCAGCCCGGCCAGCCCGCCCAGGACCAGCCGCTGGTCGGTCAGGACCGTCGCCACGACGCGCTCGCGCACCCCGGGCAGCCCGATGATCTTCGGGTCGAACAGCAGGGCACCGGCCCGGCGTCCGTCGGGCGAGATCGCGTCGATCCAGTTGCCCAGTTCGGTGTTCCAGGTGTGCTCGGTGAGCCGGAAGCCGGCGATACCGTTTCTCGGGTTGTCCATCGCCGTAGCCCCCCGAAGCCTTTCTAGTGCTTTCTCCGATGTCGTCCCGCCATACGGCGCTTAACCGCAAGTGTGACCGGAAGAGCGCCGGACGTCACGAGCACGAGCCCCAGGAGGGCGCCGTCCTGCGGCGACGGAGTCCGCGTGGATCCTTCCCCGCTGCCCTCGCCCGGGGAGCTGGGTGTGCTCGGCGGGTCGGAGGAGGGGGGCGGGCTGCTGAGGGTACGCGTCGGGCGGACGGTCGGGGGCGCGGTCGTGGGCGGCTTCGTGGTGGCCGACGTGGCCCCCGGCGGCGGGTCGTCGACCGTGCCGGTGAACTCGGGTTCGGACGACTCGACCGGGGGCGGGGTCCTGATGGTGGTCTTCGACGGCCGGGGCTGCACGGTCCTGGTGGGCTTGCGGGTCGGCGTGGGCGTGGGCGTCGGCTTCGGCTTCGGGGTGGCGCTGGTGACGGGCGGTGGCGCGGTGCTCGCCGTCGGCGTCGGCTCCGGCGTCGTCTCCTTCACCGTCGGCGTCGGCTCCTCGGAAGGCTCCTCCTCCTCCTCCTCGGCCGCCGCGGACGGCTCCGGCGCCGTCGTGGTGGGCGTCACCTGCGTGGTCTGCGCCTGCAGGGCGGGCTCGTCGGACATCGTCTTCACCAGGACGACGGCCACGCCGATCAGCAGGCCCGTGCAGGCGGTGCCGACCAGGATCTTCGTGGAGAGCCTGCTCAGCAGTCCGCGCGGCTCGGTGAAACGGGTCTCGGCGAGCGAGGTCCGCACCTCGGCGGGAACCTCGGGCGGGCTGGGGAACAGCATGAGCAGCAGGCCGGACAACCGGGCCAGGCGGCGCCTGCCGCGCTCCTCCCAGTCGGACCCGTACGCCCTGGCCGCGACCGCTTCGAGCTCCGTCAGGAACGCCTCGGCGGACGGCGGGCGGTCGAGGGCGTTCTTGGCCAGGCCGCGCTCGACCAGGTTCCGCAGCGGGCCGGGCACCTCCTCGATGGGCGGTGGCGAGCTCTGGTGCTGGCGGGCCAGCGCCGCGAGGTTGGGTGAGCGAAAGGGGCGGGCGCCGGTCAGGCACTCGAAGAACACGATGGTGGCGGCGTACACGTCGGTGGCCGGGGCGGCGGAGGCGCCCGACCACTGCTCGGGCGCCATGTACGGCGGAGTGCCGGCGGCGCTCGCGTCCTCGCCGGTCCTGACCGCGATGCCGAAGTCGACGAGCTTGCTGGAGCCGTCGCCCTGGACCATGACGTTCTCGGGCTTGAAGTCGCGGTGCACGACACCGATCGCGTGGGCCGCGGCCAGGCCCTGCAACGAGCCCTTGAGCACCAGCAGCGCCGCCTCCGGGCCCGTGGGACCCTCCGACCTGAGCAACTCCCGTAAGGAGACCCCGTTGACGAGCTCCATGACGATGGCCGCGCCCGCGCCGCTCTCGACATAGTCGATCAGGCGGGCGTTGTGCGGGCTGCGCATGGTGCCCAGCAGCCGGGCCTCGTGCCGGAAGCGGGCCACGAATCCGACGTCGGACCGGAGCTCGTCGGACAGGTACTTGACGGCCACCTCCAAGCCGTCATGGTCCCGCCGGGCCAGCACGACCCGCCCGGCGGATCCCGCGCCGAGTTCGCGAATCTCGGAGTAGCCCGGGACCCCCCACTGACCATGGTCGTCGTACATGCGGTCTCCCTCTACGGTCCTCTGGGCCCCCACCCTCATCAGAGGGACCGTAGCTTAACCAGAGGCGACCGCTTTCCCACAGTTAATGTCCGGACACAGTATGAATCCGGAGGTCAATCGATGGCTCCCGAATCGTCGGACGAAGGGGTGTCGGGGGCCGGGGTCTTCGGTCCGTCCTTGGTGGGGTCGTCCTTCGGCGGGTCGACCTTGGGTGGGTCGTCGTCCGTGGGCGGGTCCTCCTGGCAGGCCGCGGTCGTGCCGCCCGAACTGTCGCCGCCGCTGTCCGCCGCGGGCCGGGTGGCGGCCGTCACGAGCCAGGAGGTGCCGCACGGCACCTTGTCGAAGGTGTAGCTCACGGTCCTGGTGTAGGAGGTGTCGCCGGACAGGGTCAGGGTCTCCGTGTGCGCGATCCGGCCGCCGAGGGAGAAGGCGACGCTGAGCCGTACGGGCTGACCGTTGCCGGTGGTCACGGCGACGACCGCGGTGGCCGGGCCGCGCGGGCTGAGCGAGGCCCGCACGATCGACACCTTCCGCACGCTCGCCGGGCAGGTCACCCTGGTCCGGGCGGTGGCCGTCCGGTCGCCGGCGCGGACCACGACGGAGACGGTCTTGCCGCACGGGCGCTCGTCCGCGGTGTAGCTGAGCGCGCGATCATAAGACCGGTCGCCGCTCAGCCGCAGGGTCTGGCCGCGGACGCCGACGCCCCCCACGGACCAGGCGGCGGTCGCCGTGACCGGTCCCGTGCCGGTGGTGCGGATGGACAGGGAGGCCCCGGCCACGTTGTCGTCGTTGAACGTCAGCCCGCCGAGCGTGAGCCCCGCGACCGAGGTCACCGGGGCCGGCGTCGGCGTCACCGTCACCGTCGGCGTGGTCACGGTGACGACGGGCGTCGGCGTGATGGTCTTGGGCGGCTTAGGCGTCTTGGTCGGCGTGGGCTTGCCGGGTTTGGTGGCTGTTGGCGTCGGTTTGACAGGCTTGGTGACCGTGGGTGTGGGTTTGACAGGCTTGGTGACAGTGACCTTGGGAGTGGGCGCGGGCTCGGTTGTCGGTGGCGTGGTGGCCGCCACGGGCTCGGCGGTGTGCGGCTTGGGGCTGGGCGACGGTACGGCCAGCGCGGTCGGCTCCTCGCGGGGCAGGCCGATCGGGGACTCCTCGGGCGGCTGGCTCAACGTGACCGGCGTGGCCGGCGGGGAGCCCTCCTCGGCCGGGCCCTGCGACTGCGAGGGCCTCGCCAGGGCCACTTCCACGGCCCGGTCGCGGCTCGACAGCACGACGATCACGGCGATGGTCGCGACCGCGACCACCCCCACGCCCATGGCCAGCCGGGCCGCGTTGTGCTTGGCCGTACGCAGCGTCGTACGGAAGACGGTCTGCGCCAGCGAGGTCGTGACCTCGGCGGGAGGCGTCTGGGGCACGGGCAGGAGCAGGGCGAGCAGGGCCACCAGCCCGGCCAGCCGCCGCCTGCCGCGCTCCTCCCAGTCCTCGCCGTACGCGGCCCGCGCCGCCGCCTCCAGTTCGATGACGAACGCGGCGGCGCTGACGGGCCGCACGGCCGGGTCCTTGGCCATTCCACGGGTGATCAGCTCGCGCACCGGCTCGGGCGCGTCGTGGACCGGGATCGGCGCGTGCATGTGCTGGTAGCCGAGCACGCTCGGCTCGGTCGACCGGTAGGGCCGGTGCCCGGTCAGGCACTCGAAGAACACCGCCGTCGCCGCGTACACGTCGGTGGCGGGCGAGGCGGGCATGTTCTCCCACAGCTCGGGCGCCATGTACGGGGGCGTGCCCTCGGCCCGCGAGGCGGTCCCCTGCTGGACCGCGATGCCGAAGTCGACCAGCTTGCTGGCCCCGTCGTCACGGACGATCACGTTCTCGGGCTTGTAGTCCTTGTGCACCAGTCCGTGCGAGTGGGCCCGGGCCAGGCCGAGCAGCGAGCCCTTGAGCACGGCCAGAGCCGCCTCCGGGCCCGTCGTCCCGTGCTCGCGCAGCAGCGCCCGCAGGGACACGCCGTTGACCAGCTCCATCACGATGGCCGCGCCGTAGCCGTCCTGGATGTACTCCCACAGCGTGGCGATGTGCTGGTCGCGCAGCGTGGTCAGCAGCCGCGCCTCCGACTGGAACCGGGCCAGGGCCACCGGGTCGCCGAGTAACCGCTGCGAGAGGTACTTGATCGCGACCTTGACGCCTGTCTCATCGTGCACCGCGAGCACGACTCGGCCGCTGCCGCCCGCCCCGAGCTGCTTGATCTCCGTATAACCAGGAGCGTTCCACTCCATCGCCATCCCCCATCAGGAGTTGGGCCCACCTGATGAGACGTGTGATCAAGGAGAGAAGTTTGCCAGGTGGTTCCTGATTTATGGAACTACCTCCGGCCGCCGATGTGAACAGGTACATCGATACCTTCTGGGAGTGCCGGATCCGGCTGGGGCTCTCCCCAGGACGTCACGAGCGGCAGAACCCCGGCCCAGACGGGCAGCTCATAGTCCTCCTCCTCGTCCAGGGGGCCGCCGCGCCGCATCTTCACCGACGCCTCTTCGAGCGACAGGGCCAGCACGGCCGTCGCGGCCAGCTCCTTGGGCGACGGCTGCCTGACGTAGTCCCACTGGCCGGGGGCGAGCTGCTCGGACACGGCGCGGAGCCCGGCCAGCCGCTCTTCCGGGTCCGTCAGCAGCCTGGCGCGGCCGTAGATGATCGCGGAGCGGTAGTTGACGGAGTGGTGGAAGATCGACCGGGCCAGCACGATGCCGTCGAGGTGGGTGACGGTGACGCACACATCCGTGCCCTCGCTCGCGCGTAGCGACCGAGCCCCGGTGGAGCCGTGCAGGTAGAGGGTCTCGCCCAGGCGCCCGTATCCGGTGGGCACCACCATGGGGTGGCCGTCGACCACCACACCCAGATGGCAGATGAGCCCGGCGTCGAGCACCTCGTACAGGTCGTTCCTGTCGCTGCTGCCACGCTCCTTCGAGCGGCCGAGCTTGGTGCGGGGTGTGGTGGAGAGCATGGGGCCACGGTAATGAGAAAGTGGACATAGCCTGTAGGGCCACTAATGACCGCTTCCCGGAGACCACTTTCTTGCGCACCCTCGTCGACCTGCCCGTATCCCTGTCCAGGGGGTCGGACGTCCCGCTCTCGGCACAGCTCACCGGCTGGCTGCGCCAGGCCATGCTCGCCGGGACGCTCCCGCCGGGGGAGCGCCTGCCGTCCTCGCGCGGGCTCGCGGAGCAGCTCGGCGTGAGCAGGACCGTGGTCACGGAGGCGTACCAGCAGCTGTACGCGGAGGGGTGGCTGGAGGGGCGGCACGGCTCCGGCACCTTCGTGGCCGCGCTGGAGACGTCACACCTGGCCGTCGAGCCGCCGGCCGCGCCCGAGCCGCCGCCGCCCCCACCGGCCGAGCGGACGATCGACCTGACCCCCGGCACTCCCTGGGTGCGCGACTACGACCACGCGGCCTGGAAGCGGGCCTGGCGCAGGGCCGCCGACCTGCCTCCTGGCGACCACCCGGACCCGTACGGCCTGCCGTACCTGCGCGAGCTGCTCGCCGACCACCTGCGGCGGGCCAGAGCCGTGACGGTCGGCCCCGAGAACGTCCTGGTCACCAGGGGCACCGGTAACGGCCTCGACCTGTGCGCGCTCGCGCTGCTGCGTGAGGGCGGCCGGGCAGGCGTCGAGGATCCCGGCTATCACGTGGCGCGCACGGTGTTCGGGGCCAGGGGGGCGAAGGTCGTGCCGTGCCCCGTCGACGAGGAGGGCGTGATCGTCGAGGCGCTCCCCGACGACCTCCGTGTCCTCTACACCACGCCCGCCCACCAGTACCCGCTCGGCGGGCGCCTGCCGATCCCGCGCAGGGAACGGCTGCTCGCCTGGGCCAGGAGCACCGGCGCGATCATCGTGGAGGACGACTACGACGCCGAGTTCCGCTACGACGTCGCGCCCCTGCCCGCCCTCTACGGCCTCGACCCGTCGCGCGTCGTCCTGCTCGGCACGCTGTCCAAGACGCTCACCCCCGACATCGGCGTCGGCTGGCTGGTGGGCCCGCCCGAGCTGCTCGACAGGATCGCCGCCATCCGCGTCTCGATGTCCGACCGCACCAGCGGCCCGGTCCAGCAGGCCGTCGCCACCCTCCTGGAGCGCGGCGACCTCGACCGCCACCTGCGCAGGATGCGCCTGGAGTACGCCCGCAGGCGCGGCGCGATCGTCGAGATCCTGGGCCCGGTGTGCCGCCTGCGCGGCGACACGGCCGGCCTGCACCTGCTGGCGGAGCTGCCGCTCGAAACGGTCCCCGGGCTGGTCGCCGCCGCGCGGGAGCAAGGGGTGCTGCTCGACTCCACCGCCCGCCACCACTACGGCCCCGAGCGCCTGCACGGCCTGGTGATCGGGTACGGCTCGGCCACGCTGGCCGAGGTCAGACGCGGCTGCCGGACAGTGGCCGAGCTGATCCGCGCAGCCACCGGCGCGTAGCTGGGCCACCGGCGCATAGCCGCAGCAGCCACCGGCGCGCAGCCCGGCCATCGGCGCGGAGCCGTCTCAGGCGGGTTCGAGCTCGCGCAGGATCGGCAGGGAGCGGGCGGCGTAGAGCGGGTCGACGGGCAGGGCGTGGCGGGCCCACCAGCGGGCCGGGGCCGGATCGGGGGAGGGGTCGGTGAAGGCGGGCGCGTAGTCGTCGTACGGCGGGTCATAGAGGTAGCCCGTCACCACCCCGCGCCGCTCCAGCGCGGCGATCGCCGCGTCCCGGTCGCGCACCAGCAGCGGCACCCGGAACAACGGCTGGCCGACATGATCCCGTACGCCCGCCGCCACCGAGGGCAGCTCCGCCAGTGAGCGCACCCCCGCCAACCGGCGGGCCCGCTCCCCGGGCACCTTGCCCAGCCGCCTCGACTGGTACCAGCGGGCGAGCGCCCCTCTCCGGGCGCGGTAGTCGTGCAGGTCGGCACGGACCCACGGATCGAACGGGGGCAGCGACGGCACCTGCTTCATGGCCGCCGCGAGCTCGTCGGGCCGCAGCGGGATGCGGTAGCCCTCGCGCGACTCCTCCATGCCCAGCATGCGGGAGAGCCGGAGGGCGGGCCGGACCAGGTCGAGCCGGAGGGCGGCCTGGCGGGCCATCGAGGTGGTCACGGCCAGCAGCTCGGCGCGGAAGGCGCCCGGCTCCAGCAGCGCGTCGCGGGCCCGTTCGAGCGCGCGCAGGTCCGCCAGGTGCTCCACCGCGAGGACCCCGCCCGAGCCGGCGCCCGGGTGCTTGGACAGGCTGAACACTCCGGCCTGGCCGAACGTGCCGAGGGGGCGGCCGGCGACGCTGGTCTCCATGGCGTGGGCGACATCCTCGATCAGGATTTTTCCCGTGAAGGCGGACACGGCGTCCGGCAGGCCGTACAGGTTGGTGGTCAGGACGGCGTCCACCTGGCCGAGGTTGACGCGGGTGGCGTCGATGTTGCCGTCACGGCGCGACAGCGGCGCGATCACCGGGCGCAGGCCCGCCGCCAGCACCAGGAAGAGGATCTCGTCGGCGGAGATCGGTGACATGAGCAGCCGCTGGCCCGGCGTACACCAGTGACGCAGCGCGAGGTAGAGGCCGAGGCGGTTCGAGGGGAGCAGCAGGCAGTGACGGCCGGTGCGCTCGGCGATCCCCTTGACTACCCCCTCTGTCACGACTGGAAGGCCGTGCGCAGTCGCCCGAACGTCTTCAGCGCCTGGTCGGCGGTCCTGTGCAGCAGCGGGTTGGCCAGCACGGTGGCCCGGGTCTTGCGCACGGGCACCCGCAGCAGCCAGTGGACGGCCGAGGCAGCACCGATCGTGGCGACCCGGCCCTCGGCCACCTGGAACTCGCCGTTCTTGAGCTTCTCTTTGTACTCCTTCTCGCCCCGGCCCATGTCGATCACCTGGATGCCGGAACCGGCGGCCTGCTCGGCCATCGCCAGGTGATGGATGAGGCCGGGGGAGTATTTGGCGTAGTGGGTGTCGTAGGCCGGGAACCAGCCCGCGAGCGTGGTGCGCGTGCGGAGCCCGAAATGCCCGGCCATCGGCAGGTCGTTCACGTAGATCATGTCGAGCACCCCGGCGAAGCCTTCGGTCTGCGTGGCCAGCAGCCGCTCGACCAGCTCGACGATCCACTGCTGCGCGAACCGGTCGGTACGCCCCGTGCGCCGGTATTGGTCGGTCTTCCAGCCGAGCAGCGTGTGCAGCGGCGCCGGGTCGGTGGTCGCGTAGTCGTGGCGGATCGGCCCGACATCGCGCTGGAGCTTGCGCGACTTGGCCAGGGTCGTCTTGTACGTCTTGCTGGAGTGCAGGCGCAGGAACTCGGTGTAGGGGCCGTGCCCCTCACGCAGGTCGATGATCGGCGACGGGTGGCGCTCGTGCCGCCCGGCGATCAGCGGCTGGCCCGCGACCAGGTGATCGAACTCGTAGACCGACAGCCCGCACTGTTTGATCAACCGGCGCGGGTCGATCTCCAGGTCCTTGGCGTGGACCAGGCCCTGCGCGTCGGTGAGCCCGGCGGCCACCGGCTTGCCGATGCCCATCGGATGGCGCTCGAACGGGAAGAACCCCACAATGTCGGGCCCGTCGTAGAGCACGGCGACGCGCACCATGTCTCGCAGCTCACCAACCGTGATCGTGAACTCGGGAGACAGGAACGGGTTGTCGAAGGCCGCGTGTCCCTCCTGGAGAGCCCGCCATCGGCTCAGCTCAGGTGGCCCCAGCTCGCGAGGGTGAGCAAGTGTGACGCGCATGGGCTCCTACGTTCGGCATACCTTCAGTTAGTTTGGAGGTAGCTGTATATACACAGGGTAAATGCTCTCGCATGATGGTCGTCTCCGCAGCTCCGGAACGTTACACAACTCTCAGCTAGCGTTCAGGACAGAGTGACGTTCTAATGTGTGTGCATGACCGTACCTGGGATTGACCGGCCCCGGCTGTTCGGCTGGATGGGCGCGAACGTGCCCGACGCGGGCGAGCCCCTGTCCGTCTCCCTGATCTCCGGCGGCAGGTCGAACCTCACGTACCTCATCGAGACCCGCGAACGCCGGGTGGTGCTGCGCCGGCCGCCCCTCGGTCACGTGCTGCCCACCGCGCACGACATGCGGCGCGAGTGGCGGGTCATCTCCGCGCTCGCCGGGACGCCGGTCCCGGTGCCGGAGCCGGTCGCGTTCTGCGCCGACGAGGAGGTCGTCGGAGCGCCGTTCTACCTGATGGGGTACGTGGACGGCCTGGCCGCCAGGACCCGCGAGCAGCTCGGCGAGCCCTCGGCCGCCGAGACGCGGCGGCTGGCGGAGCGGCTCGCCGAGGTGCTGGCCGCCATCCACGCGGTCGACTACCAGGAGGTCGGGCTCGGCGACTTCGGCCGCCCGGACGGCTACCTGGCCAGGCAGCTCGACCGGTGGTGCCAGCAGTGGGACCGCTCGAAGACGGCCGACCTGCCGGAGTACGACCGCCTGGTCACGCGGCTGCGCGCGGGAATGCCGGCCCGCTCGGCCAGCACGCTCGTGCACGGTGACTATCGCCTCGACAACACGCTCGTACGGCTGGCGCCCGGTCCGCCCGAGATCCTGGCCGTGGTCGACTGGGAGATGTCCACCCTCGGCGACCCGCTGGCCGATCTGGGGCTCACGCTCACCTACTGGCAGGACTCCGGTGACGAGGAGCGGGCGGGGATCCCGGTGGCCGGAGACGTGACGATCGCCCCCGGGTTCCTCAACGCCGCCGAGTTCGCCGCCCACTACACGAAGGTCTCCGGCCGCGACATCTCGGATCTTCCGTTCTACGTGGCGTTCGGGAACTTCAAGCTCGCGGTCATAGTGGAAGGCATCCACGCCCGTTTCCGCCAGGGTAAGACCGTGGGTGAGGGCTTCGAGAACATCGGCTCCGCCGTACCCACGCTCATCGCCCGCGCGCACCGCGTGCTCGACCAGCCCGTGAACCCCTGAGCGTGAACGCCCGACCGTGAACCGCCCGAGCATGAGCTCCTGAGGAGCGCACGGCAGGGGCAGGCGCCGACGAACCGGGCATGCTCCTCATCGTGCAGCCGGGGAGGCAGCCAGTGCCGTACCGTTATGCGGGAGTCCCCGGACGGCTGGAGGGCAGCGCCCGCCAGCCCCTTGATCGATGGCAAGTCCCTTGCAAGTACTGATATATACCGTGAGAAGGGCTGGGAGAGGCGTCCCGGCCCTTGTCCACGCGCGAGGGTGGAGGCACCGTGATTCCCACCGATGGCAAACACGCACGCAGACGACCGCCATGGCCGATCGCGCTGGGCGTGGGCATCCTCGCGATCGCGCTCGTCGCGGCGATCATGGTGTACGCGGGCACGCGGAGCGGCCCCCGCGACGAGTACAAGGGCGGCGAGGTCGCCCAGAACCAGCCGAGTGAGCCGCCCCCCACGCTGGAGCCGCCGCCGTCCCTGGAGGACTGGCCGCGCTGGGGCGTCACCCACACCCAGTACAGCGCCGACAACGTGCCCCGCGAGATCACCGAGCAGGCCAAGAACATCCTCGGCCGCGTCCCCCTGCTGCAGAACCAGCACATCATGGGCTGGGGCGTGGGCAACCCGGAGCCGAGCCCGGACCAGTACAACTTACGGGACCTCAACCGGCGGCTGAAGCTCATGGCCTCCTCACGAGCCGTCCCGGTCATCACGCTGTGCTGCGCGCCCGACTGGATGAAGGGCGGCCAGCCCGGCCGTACGGACTGGTCCAAGAACCACACGGTCGCCCCCAAGCGGGAGCATTACGACGACTACGCCAATCTCGCCGTGCGGATCGCCAAGCAGTATCCGACGGTGAAGTACTTCATGGTGTGGAACGAGTTCAAGGGCTTCTGGAACCCCTCCACGAACCGCTGGGACGCCGAGGGCTATACCGAGCTCTACAACAAGGTCTACGCGGCGCTGAAGAAGGTGAACGGCGACATCCAGGTCGGCGGACCGTACATCCCGGTCGAGACCAACTCCGGCACCGCCCCCTCGGAGCTCAGCGGCCCCTGGGGCACGGTCGACCAGCGCGCGCTCGACGCGGTCGAATACTGGATCGAGCACAAGAAGGGCGCCGACTTCATCGTGGTCGACGGCGCCTCGATGACCAACGACAAGGCCAACATCCCGAACGACTTCGCGGCCCAGGCCAAGTTCAGTGCGGTCACCACCTGGCTCAGGCAGAAGAGCAACGACATGCCGGTGTGGTGGGCCGAGTGGTACGTCGAGCCCACCAACTCCGGCTGGAGCGAGGACAAGCGCACCGCCGTACAGGCCACGACGCTGATGGAGTTCGCCAGGAGTGGCGTGACGTCGGCGCTCTACTGGAACCCCGAGCAGAAGGACGGGACGGCGTGCCCCGGCTGCCTCTGGTCGTCCGCCACGGGCCAGGAGATGCCGATGGCGGGGCTGCTGAGCGGGTTCGCGAAGTGGTTCCCCGCCGGGGTGAAACTGGAGTCGGTCGCCACCTCCGACCAGCGGATCAAGACGCTGGGCCAGGAGCGGCAGATGGTCATGGTCAACACGGCCGACACGAGCGTCACCGCCACCGTGGACGGCAAGCGGGTGACCTTGAAACCGTACGAGATCCAGTGGGCGGGACGCGGCGCCTGACGCCCGTCAAGGGCTCTGTTCGTCTGCTCGGTCGGCCGGGCTGAGCCCTTCTCTCACCATTCTTCGGAACAACCATTGCCGTCCCCCGGAATTCCATTGCCTACGGCGACTTGCGGGGGACGGAGAAACGTCAAACCGCTTTTCCACTTCTGTGGTGATCGATGCGGCGGCTTGGGTTTGCCCAGGTCCCAGCGGGGTTCCAGTATGGGGCGCGATGTATGCGCTTTACCGCTGATTTACATATCACACATGCGCAGATCTTTTCCATGAGCACCGGTCAAATCAGATCAAAGAACGCCCCCAAGCCCTGATTTTTCACCATTTGGGTGCTAGCGTCCTATTTTGAAAGCCGAAATAGTGCTACTGGCACAGGGGGGAATCATGACTCTCGGTAAGCTCTTCCCGGCTCACGGTAGTGACTGGTGGGGATGGGGTCGTCGCGGCGGTGGTTGCGGTCGGCGTCGCTGGGGTGGATGCGGCGGTGGCTGCGGCGGCGGTGGATGGCGCAGGCGGTGGTGGTGGTAGCAGAGGTGCCACCTGAGAGCCGTCGGGTCTCCCAACGGCTCTCACTCTCCGCCCAGCCCCTGGCGCCGACGGTGTCCATCCGGAACACCTTCCGGGCATTCTGGCCGGACACCCGCGGCGTCAGGGCGCTGTTCGCGGCCGGGATCGTGTTCGCGATCCTGGCCGCTCTGTGTGAGGTCGCCGCGATCGCCCTGTTCGGTTACATCACCGACAAGGTCCTCAGCGAACGGGACCTGGGCGCCTTCTGGGCCCCCGCGGCCGCCTGGCTCGGCCTGGCGATTCTGGCCGGTCTCGTCTCCTTCGCCGGCGCGTACGTCACCGCCGCGGGCGCGGAACGCTTCCTCCTCAAGCTCCGCGACCGCGTCTTCGGCCACGTCCAGACCCTCACACCCGACTTCTTCGAGAACCGCCGCACGGGCGACCTGATGGCCAGGCTCACTGACGACATCGAGGCCATCGAGGAAATGGTCGGCTCCGGCCTGGTCAAGGTATTCACCACAGTGGCCAGCGTGATCTTCTTCGCCGGCGCGGCGTTCGTCATCAGATGGGACCTGGCGCTGGTCACGTTCGCGCTGATCCCGGCGTTCCTGGTGGTCTCCAAGGTCTTCGCGTCCCGGTTCAGGAACGCGGCCGCCCGCGAGCGGACCAGCAACGGCACCATGAACAGCGTCATCGAGGAGAGCCTGTCCAACCAGTCGCTCGTCCAGGCCTACAACCAGCAGGAGACCGAGGCCAGGCACCTGCACCGCGAAGGCCGCACCTGGCTGCGCGCGAATCTGTCCCAGGCGTGGCTCTCCGGCCTCTACGGCCCCGCCGTACAGGTGCTGGAGACCATCTGCCTGATCGTCATCCTGGGCTTCGGCGCCTGGGAGATCACCCAAGGCCGCCTCACGCTCGGTGGCCTGCTCGCCTTCGCCGCCTACCTCGCCTATCTGTACCCCGCCGTCCAGGGTCTGGGCCAGCTCGCCCTGACCGTCTCGGAGGCCGCCGCCGGCTCGGACCGCGTCATGGAGGTCCTCTCCGTACGCCCGTCCGTCGTCGACCGCCCCACCGCCGTACCGGTGCTGGGGCGCAGCAAGGGACGGATCGAGTTCTCGCGGGTCGGCTTCACGTACCCCAAGCGGATCAGGGCGACACTGCGCGAGCTGTCGTTCGTGATCGAACCGGGGGAACTCGTCGTCTGCACCGGCGCCAGCGGTGCGGGCAAATCCACGCTCGCCAAGCTGCTCCTGCGTTTCTACGACCCGAACACCGGCCGCATCCTCCTGGACGGGGTGGACCTGCGCGACCTGACCCGATCGTCACTGCGCGACACCATCACGCTCCTGCACCAGGAGAACCTCCTGTTCTCCGGCACGGTGCGCGACAACATCGCCTACGGCTCTCCGGGTGCCGACGACGCCGCCGTGGTGCTGGCGGCCGAGCTGGCCGACGTACACGACTTCATCCAGACATTGCCTCAGAAGTACGACACGCCCATCGGTCAGCGGGGCCGCCTCATGTCCGGCGGCCAGCGCCAGCGCCTCGCCATCGCCCGCGCGATCCTGCGTGACACGCCGGTGCTGGTGCTGGACGAGCCGATGACCGGACTGGACGTGGTCACGGCCGAGCGGGTGATGGAGCCGTTGCGCCGGTTGATGGAGGGGCGGACGACGCTGCTCATCACCCATGATCTGCGGCATGTGCCGGAGGGGGTGCGGCGGATCGACCTGGAACCGGTACGACGTTCGGACCGGATCCGGCTCCGGCCGAAACGAAGCGACCTCGGAGTGCACGGGGTGTCCTGACACAACTCACCGGCCTGGGCGGGAAACCGCCCAGGCCCTGTCATGTGAACGCCACCCTCGCCCCGGCCGCTGTGCCATGATCAACAACGCCGCCGATGTCGAAGGGGCCTCGTTCGGTAGCCGAGGGCGTACTAATCCGGCATACTTCACACCGAGCAAGATCCATTGTCAGATCCGGCGCCCCACGCTCAAGGAGATCGATCATTGGATACCGGCAGCCCCGGGATGGTGGTGGCGAAGGGACTCGTGCGCTACACCGGCCACGCCCTCCGCGAAGAGCTCACCCGCCGGCGCGCCACCCACCTCGCCCACGTCCCCGTACGGACCAGGGAAGTCACCAGCGAATGGCTGACCGCCGCCCTCTGCGCCGGCCACCCCGGGGTGGCGGTGGCGTCGTACGACATACAGGACGTGAGCAGCGGTACGTCGAGCCGCTGGCGGGCCACGGTCACCTACAACGAAGCCGGCACCGGCCTGCCCACCGAGCTGTTCGCCAAGACGAGCCGGAGCTGGACCCAGCGCCTCCTGCTGGGCATGGCCGACGTCCTCACGGGTGAGCCCGGTTTCTACCCGCACATCCGTCCACACCTGGACATCGAGGCTCCCCACGGCTATCACGGAGCGGTCAATCCGGCGTCGGGGCGGTCCATCGCGTTGATGGAGGACGTCACCGCCACCAAAGCGGCGACCTTCTGCACGCCCCAGACGCCGATCTCCCGCGCGGAGATGGAGGACCTGCTCACCGGCATGGCCACCTGGCACGGCCGCTACTGGGACGACGCCGAGCTGGACCGGCACGCGTTCCTGCGGAAGACGCCGGAGACGTTCGTCGGCAACCTGGCCAAGTTCGCCGGGCTGAAGAAGCGGAGCCTCGTCGGCGTCCAGCGGGCCAGGGCCGTCGTGCCCGACGCCATCGTGCCGCTTCATGAGGACCTCTACCAGGCGCTCTTCCGCGCGCTGGAGCTGGCGGGGCGGGGCCCGTTGACCCTCCTGCACGGGGACTCGCACATCGGCAACGTCTACAAGACCCGCGATGGCCGGTTGGGGTTCGGCGACTGGCAGGTCGTCATGCGCGGCAACTGGGCCTACGACGTGTCGTACACCATCGCGACCGGCCTGTCCGTACAGGACCGGCGTGACTGGGAGCGCGACCTGCTGGTCTTCTACCTGGAGCGGCTCGCGGCGGCCGGGGGCGCGGTGCCGGACTTCGAGAGCGCGTGGCTCGCCTACCGGCAGCAGATGCTGTGGGCCTACTTCGGCTGGCTGCTGTCCATCGGGCGCAGCGCGATCCAGCCGAAGTTTCAGCCTGATTCGATCAGTCTTGGCATGCTCGAACGCGCCTCGAACGCCATCCTTGACCTGGACACACTCGGCGCCGTCAAGAGCGCGGGCGCGAGAACAACGGGCAACAATGGCCGCAACTGGTGACCAAGTGCCCACGTAAAGCGAAGATTCCACTACAATCCGATCAAGACTTCCAGGCCGTATGTTTCTGACCTCCGACGAGGAACCGCTTGATGTCAGCAACTCATATACCTGTTCACCGTCGGGCCCTGCTCGTACCGCTTGGCGTCGCCGTAGTGGCCGGCGTCGCGTGCGTATGGGCCGTGGCCGAGGCGCCGGTCGAGGGGCGGACGCTCGTGGCCTGGTGCCTGGGCATAGCCGCCCTGCTGCTGTGCGCGGCGATCACCTATGGCCTGTACGGCAGGCAGCAGGCGAGCCTGCTGCGCGACCGGCTCGCCATGAGAGAGGCGGACCTCGCCCAACTGGCCGACCACACGCTGCCCGCGCTGGTGAAGAGGTTGCGTGAGGGGGCCTCGGTCGACACCGCGCTCGCCGAGGTGCCCAGGCCCGCCGACCTGGCTCAGCAACGCATCCTGTGGACACTGGCGCAGGAGGTCGGCAGAGGTGACCGGATGCGCGCCGCCGCGATGTCGGCCTGCGCCAACGCCGCCGGCCGGGTCCAAGCACTGGCGACCAGCATGCTGGCCGACCTCCGGGAGATGGAGGACCGGCATGACGAGAAGGTCCTCGGGGACCTGCTGAGGCTGGACCACAGCACCGCCCAGGCGGGCCGGCTGGCGGACAGCATCGCCGTGCTGACCGGTGCGCGTTCCGGGCGGCGCTGGACCAAGCCGATCGTGATGGAGAGCATCATGCGCGGCGCGGTGGGCCGGATCAGCGCCTACCAGCGGGTCCGGGTGCACTCGGCCAGCACCGTCGCGATCGCCGGGCATGCCGCCGAGGGCGTCATGCACGCCCTCGCGGAGCTGATGGACAACGCCACCAGCTTCTCGCCTCCGTCCGAGGAGGTGCACGTGTACGTCGAAGAGGTGAGCACGGGCATCGTGATCACCATCGAGGACTGCGGTCTGGTCATGAGCGCCGTGGCGCTGACCCGCGCGCGGCAGGCCGTCTCGTCCGAGCCCCTGGACCTGACGACGCTGTCCGGTACGCGCCTGGGCCTGGCGGTCGTGGGCTGCCTGGCTCGCAAGCACGGTCTGACCGTCTCCTTCAGGCCCTCCTCACGCGGGGGCACCGGAGTGGTGGTCATGATCCCGCAGAAACTGGTCACCCAGCCCGCGCCGGCTCCCCAGGTGGAGGCCCCGCGTCCGCCGAGCGTTCCGGCCGCGCGCCGGGCCCCGTCGGCTCCTGTCACCGCGCAGGCCGACCCCGTCGCGGATGGCGAGCTGCCCAGGCGCCGGCGCGGCCAGACGCTCGCGGCGGCGACGTCCGCGGCCCCCGTGCCCGAGCAGGCGCCGGCGCGGCCCAGGCCGTCTGTCTCCGAGGCCGGAGCGAGATTCAGCGCCTTCCGCCAGGCCAGCCGCGGGGCCGGCGCCGGCGCGGCAGGTAAGGGAGTGGAGCACCCGCAAGCAGAGGGCCCAGCGGCAGAAGGCCCGAAAGACGACACCCGGTGACCAACTTACAGATTGGAGGGAGGGCTGCTCGTCCGGCGACGCCGGATGACCGTCCCAGAATCTCGATGAGAACCTCAGACCGCGACCTCGCCTGGCTGCTGGAGAACCTCCTGGAGAGGACACCGCAGACCCGGCACGTCTTGGTGCTGTCGAAGGACGGCCTCAAGCTCTCCCACACCCACGGGCTGTCGGTGGACCGGGCCGACCAACTGGCCGCCATCGCCTCGGGCATCCAGAGCCTGGCCCACGGGGCGTCGATGGAGTTCGGCGACGGTTCCGGCGGGCTGCGTCAGTCGATGACGGAGTTCCACGGCGGGCTGCTGTTCATCGTGGAAGCGGGAGAAGGCGCCCATCTCGCCGTCGTGGCGAGCGACGACGCCGACCCCGGCATCATCGGTCACAACATGAACGAACTGGTCGAGCAGATCGGGGAGTACTTGACCGCTCCGCCGCGCGAACCTCAGCAGAGCAGCCGATCGCTATGATCTCGCGGCGAGTGGCCAGCGAGAACCCGGACCGGCTGTACACGGTCACCGGGGGGCGCAGTCGCGCGGACGAGAGTGCCATGGACGTGGTCACGCTGATCGTGAGCGAATGCGACCCCACCCCCGGCATGCAGTCCGAGCACGTCAGGATCCTCCAGATGTGCCGTCAGCCGATGGCGGTCGTGGAGATCTCCTCGGAGCTGAGACTGCCCGTCAGCGTCGTACGGATCCTGCTGTGCGACCTGCTGGACACCGGACGCATCACCGCCCGCCATCCGCCCAAGGCTCCGGCCAGGGCGCAACTGCCCGATCCCGAAATCCTGGAGCAGGTGCTTGTTGGACTTCAGAACCTCTGACCCACCGGCCCGTACACCGCTACGGAGCACGATGACCACCGGTCTCAAGATCGTGGTCGTCGGCGGGTTCGGCGTGGGCAAGACGACCATGGTCCGCTCGGTCAGCGAGATCCGGCCGCTGAGCACCGAAGAGACGATGACCCAGGCAGGCATGGGGATCGACGACGCGAGCGGCGTACAGACCAAGACCACGACCACGGTGGCCTTCGACTTCGGCCGCATCAGCCTGAACGAGCAGATGGTGCTCTACCTGTTCGGGGCGCCCGGCCAGGACCGGTTCTGGTTCCTGTGGGACCGGCTGTTCTCCGGGACGCTGGGAGCGGTCGTCCTGGTGGACGCCCGCCGCCTGGCCGACTCGTGGTACGCCATCGACCGGCTCGAACACCACGGAATGCCGTTCATCGTCGCGCGCAACAACTTCGACGAGCCGAAGCATCCCCTGGAGCGGATCCGGGAGGCGCTGGACCTGTCCGAAGAGGTTCCGCTGATCGACTGTGACGCCCGTCAACGTGACTCGAGCAAGGCCGTGCTGATCGCCCTCGTCAACCACCTCCACGCGATGTCCTCCGCCCGGGGGGTTACCCGATGACCGACGTCCACTACACACCCGAGCCTGTCCGGATGTACGGGCCCCAGTTCCAGCGGGATCCGGAGCAGCTGTACCGGGAGATGCGCAAGTTGCACGGGCCGGTCGTCCCGGTCCTGCTCGAAGGCGATATACCCGCCTGGCTGGTGGTCGGCTACCGCGAGCTGCGCTATGTCCTGAGCAATCCGCAGCTCTTCGCCCGCGACTCCCGCCGGTGGAACGCCTGGGATCGCATCCCGCCGGACTGGCCGCTGATGGCGTTCGTCGGCTACCAGCCGTCCATTCTGTTCACCGAAGGCGCCGAGCATCAGCGGCGGGCCGGTGCCCTCAGCGACGCCCTCGCCGCCGTCGACCAGTTCGAGCTGAGATCCCGGACCGAGAGGGCCGCCGACGGCCTGATCGACGCGTTCACCGGCCACGGCCGGGCCGACCTGATCGCGCAGTACTCCCAGCCGATGCCGCTGCTGTCCATCTCCACGCTGTTCGGCCTGCCCGACGCCGAGACGCCACGCCTGGTGGCGGACGTGACCGAGTTGCTGAACACCGGCCCGGGCGTCGTGGAGGCGCATCAGCGAGTCCAGGCCACAATGAAGCGGCTGCTCGACATCAAGCGCGAGCGCCCCGGCCCGGACCTGCCCTCACGCCTGCTGGCTCATCCCGCGGGGCTCACTGACGAAGAGCTCGTCCAGGACCTGGTCGTGCTGATGAGCGGGGGCCAGGAACCGACCGCCAACTGGATCGGCAACACCCTGCGGCTGATGCTGACCGACGAACGGTTCGCCGTGACCCTGTCGGGCGGCCGCCGCAGTGCCGGCCAGGCGCTGAACGAGGTCATGTGGGAGGAGTCGCCCGCCCAGAACAGCCTGGGCCGTTGGGCGGTTCATGACACCCAGCTGGGCGGGCAGCGCATCCGGGCCGGCGACGCGCTCGTCGTCGGCCTCGCCGCCGCGAACGCCGACCCGCAGGTACGGCCGGATTCCTACGGCGGCTCCGCCGGGAACCACGCGCACATGTCCTTCGGCCACGGCGAGCACGGCTGCCCGCACCCGGCGCCGGAGCTCGCCGAGGTCATCGCCTACACGGCTGTCGAGGTGCTTCTGGACCGGCTCCCGGACATGGCGCTGTCGGTGCCCGCCGACCAGCTCGTCTGGCGGCCGTCCTTCCGGCTGCGCGCCCTGACCACCCTGCCGGTCGAGTTCTCGCCCGGCTACCTCAGAGGAACCGGCTAGGACTGCCGAAGTGGTGTGTCCCCTGACACGTCAGAGGACACACCACCGCTCAGCTCGCCGTCAGTGGACCGGGCGGCCCGTGATGGACAGCGGGGAGTCCTGCGGGGACAGCGCCGTCACGGGCGGTTCCGTCGGGAACTGCGTGGCGCAGTGCGTGCCCGCCGCGGGCATGGTGCGGTTGATCAGGTACTTCTCGATGTAGTCGCGCGCACAGGTGCTGTTGCGGAACTGGCCGTGGCCGACGCCGTCGTACTCCAGGACGACCGAGCGCGGGATCTGCCGTGCGGCGGCGTAGTTCCAGGCCGCCGGGGTGGCCACGTCATCCTTCGCCTTGACGACCAGGATCGGCGGGGTGCCGCTGATCTTGAGGCGGTGCTGCGGGTTGGACGTCTTGCCCTGCCAGTTGAGGCAGGTCAGGACGTCGGTCCAGAACGGGGAGAGCTCGGTGTGCGGGGCGATGGCCTTGAGGCGGCGCTTGTAGGCGTCGAGTTCGGCGAAGCCGCTGACGTTCCACTGCCAGTCGGAGCACCAGATGGCCGGGTAGGCGTAGTTGACGCCCTCGGCGGCCGGCGTCGAAGCCTCGGCCGAGGCCCTGGCCGTCGTCTTCGCCTCCGCCGACTCCGACGCCACCGGCTTGTCCGCGGCCTGCTGGGCCGCCTGGCCGGCCGCCAGTGCCTTCAGCCGCTCGGCCAGCGGGAAGAAGCCCGTCCACGGCCGGTACATCGGCTCGAACGCCTCGATCCGGAGCTCCTCGTCCGAGATCACGGCGCCGGTCTCCGGGTCCTTCAGGGTGCCGGCCCTGGCCTTGGCCAGCAGGCCGTCCAGGACCGCCGTGGCGTCCTGGCCGTGCAGCGCGCAGGCCGCCGTCTCGCCGCACCACTTCGCGAACGCCAGGTAGGAGCCTTCGAGGTCCTCGGTGGCGGTCTTCATGTACTGGTAGGCCGAGGTGATGCTGTGGTCCATGTTGGAGTCGATGGCCATCGCGCGCAGGTTCTTCGGGAACATCTCGGCGTACTGCTGGCCGACCTGCGTGCCGTAGGAGATCGCGAAGAAGCTGATTTGGCGCTCGCCGAGCGCCGCGCGGATCGAGTCCACGTCGCGCACCACGTTGGTGGTGCCGACATGGTCGAACAGCGGGCCCGTGCGCTCGCGGCAGTCCTTCGACAGTTTGGCGTTGAAGGTCAGCCAGTTCTGATACTCCGCCTCATTGGCCGGATAGGTGAACGGGGTCTCGTTGACCACGTCCTCACCGCACAGGATGGGCGTGCTGCGGCCGACGCCGCGGGGGTCCACGCTGACGATGTCGAAGTACTGGCGCAGCGGGCTGTCGTCGGGGATGCCGCGGCCCATGATGTAGGCGTTGAGGCCGGACCCACCGGGACCACCCGGGTGCACGAACAACACGCCCTGCCGCTTGGCCGGGTCGAGAGCCTTCAACCGGCCGATGGCCAGGTCGATCGTCGCGCCATGGGGCTTGGCGTAGTCCATCGGCACCTTGATGGTCGCGCACTCGCCCTTGTATGTGGTGCCACATTCCGCCCAGTCGATCGCGGTCGATGTGGCTGACTGGGCTGATGCCACTCCGGCGAGCTGGGTCACCAGTGCGGCACCAGCCAGTGCCGCCGTGAACAGTCTTAACCTCACTATCGCTCCTTCCTGATGTGTCAAGCGGACACATCGGCGGCATTTACCTGGCAAGCCAGGTAAATGCCGCCGATGTACCCCTTGATCATCCTGATGGACGACAGTGCGGTTTGCGGGACTTTACGGAGTTTGTTGGTGAAATATGAGCGCTAGACGTAGTAGCCCTCGACCGGCACCCGCGCCTCGTCGTACAGAGCCGGTCCGTCGAGTCGCGCCCCGGCGTTCCCGGCGGGTGGCTTGAGGCCGCCGAGTTGCTCGCTGGACAACGCGAACACCACCCGCCCGAGCCCCGACCGCTCGATGGCGCCCGTGCACATGCCGCAGGGCTGGCAACTGGTGTACATGACGGTGCTCGCCGCGGCCTCGGGGCTGAGCTCACGGGCCGCCCAGCGGGCCAGCTTCAGCTCGGGGTGCGCGGTGATGTCGGCGTCGCTGATGGAGGTGTTGACGTCCTCGGCGAGCACGGTGCCGTCCGGCCCCACCAGAAGCGACCCGAAGGGCGGGTTGCCCGCCTCCCTCGCCTTGGCGGCCAGCCCGATGGCCCTGCGCAGGAACTGCTCGTCGTCGTGTGTCATGGCTGCTCCGTTCATGAGTGGTTCGTGTGGAGATCCCAGGAGGCGGCCACGGCCGCGAGGGCGTGCCAGGCCACCTCGGGGTGACACGTCTCCTTCGGGTCGCCGCCGAAGGGGTCGAGGACGACGGTGTCCGCGCCGAGGAGGCGTAGCTGTTCTAGGTCGTCCACGATCTGCTCGATCGTGCCCTCACCGGCGCGCCTGTCGGGATCAGTGATCGGGGACGTGGTGAGCCTGAGGACGATGCGGGGCGCCTGGGCGGGCACCGGGCGGCCCTGCTCGTCGGCAAGGGATTTGAGGCGGCCGAATGCCTCGCGCAGCCAGGGCAGGGTGTTGCGCAACGGGTGCCAGGTCTCGCCGAGGCGCACCGCGCGGCGCAGGCCGGCCTCGCTGTTGCCGCCGATCCAGATCGGCACCGGCCCGCCGCGGTAGTCCTCGCCGTCCGCCCAGGCGGTGCGCAGCGCGTCGAGGTAGTCGTCGGTCAGCGCCCCGCGCCGGTGGAACGGCACGCCGAGCGCCTCGAACTCCTGCCGCGCCCACCCCACGCCCACGCCGAGGACCAGCCGCCCGCCGCTGAGGTCGTTGAGGTTGGCGGCCATCCGGGCGACGAGCAGCGGATGCCGGTACGGCATGATCAGCACCGTGGTCCCGAGCCTGATCCGCTCGGTGCTGCCCGCCAGCCAGGACAGCGTGGTGAAGGGCTCGTAGAACGGCGCCGGATACTGCTGGGCCACGTCGGGTGTCACTGCCACGTGATCAGAGAGCATGAGCAGGTCGAAGCCGAGGCCCTCCACCGTGCGCGCCCAGCGGCGCAGCACGTCGGGGTTGGTGCCTGGTCCGAAGTTCGGGACATTCACGCCTATTCGCACCCGTGCAGGCTAGCCAATCGCTCATGTCGGCCGGAAGGGAGCTCCCCCTGCGTACGGGACGATTGGCCGGGGAATTGCCGGTATTTTGGGCCGATGACCGAGAGCCTTGACGCAACGGACTGGGCGATCATCGCTGAGCTCCAGAGAGACGGGCGCGTCGCGCTCACTGAGCTTGGGCGGCGGGTCAACCTGAGCCCCTCCGCGACGACCGAGCGGGTCAAGCGGCTGGAGGCGGTCGGCGTCATCACCGGCTACCGAGCCGAGGTCGATCTGGAGAAGGTCGGCTACGCCGTGCTCGCCGTGGTGCGGCTCAAGTATCCCGGGAGCAGGCACGAGCCGCTGCATCGGCTCCTAGGTGAGCGCTCCGAGATCCTCGAATGCCTGCGCACCACCGGCGATGACTGCTACCTGCTGAAGGTCGCCGCGGCCTCCATGGCCCATCTCGAACGGGTCGTCGACGAGCTCGCTCAGTTCGGCAGCACCACCACCAACCTGGTCTACAGCCGGACGCTGTCCTATCGGGGGCCTCAGGCACGCGCCGACTTCTGATGCGCGCCCCGGCCGCCCGGCCGGCTCCAGTACGTCACGGCGCGCAGCAGCCATTCCACCGGCCCGTACCGGTGCCCACGCAGCCACCAATGGCTGAGGAAGACCTGCCCGACGAAGACGACCAGCGCGATCACCACCTCCACCGGCGGGCTGACGCGGTCCACGAGCGCCAGGCCGTACCCCGTGAAGATCAGCGAGCAGATGAGCGACTGCCCCAGATAGTTGGACAGCGCCATCCGGCCCGGCGCCGCCAGTGCCCGCCCGATGCGCGGCAGGTGCGGCAGCAGTCGCAGGAACGTCGCCGCGTAGGCGGCGGCGAGCAGGGGAGCCGTGACCAGGTCCACGGCCTCGCCGAGGAACTTGTTCACGCTGCCGTGCCAGGCCGACAGCGTGTAGACGAACGCGCCGCTCAGCCCGACGGTGAAGCCGAGCCACTGCAGCCTGCGGAGCGTGGCCGTGTGCGCGGACACGTCGCGCAGCACGCCCAGCTTGCCGACCGCCAGGCCGATCAGGCAGGCGGCCAGTACGGCCGGACCCTGGAAGAGCACGCGCAGCACGACGATGAGGGAGAGCTTGCGCAGGTGCTCGTCGATGATCTGGATACCCGAGCCGCGCAGCGCCGCGTCGGAGTGCACCGCCTCCGTCACCCCGTGCGAGACCGTCCCGGCCGTGTCCAGACCCACCATCGCGAGGACAGCCAGCAGCACGAAGCCCAGGGCCAGCATGGAGGTCAGGGCGATCGCGAGCATGACCGCGGTCCTGGGCGAGATCTTGCGGAGCAGCAGCAGGGCCAGGCCGACCGCGGCGTAGGTGGTGAGGATGTCACCCGGGAACAGAAGCACCGCATGGGCCAGCCCGAGCAGGAACAGCCCGGCCAGGCGGCGCAGGAACATCGGCACGAACGCCTTGCCCCGCCGTACGGCCGAGTCGACCTGCAGCGTGAAGCTGTAGCCGAACAGGAAGGAGAACAATAAGTAGAACTTGTTCTCCATGAACAGGGTCACGGTCCACCGCACCGCCCAGTCGAGCGGCGAGATGAACGCGGGCTCCGCCATTCCGGCCATCCGGTAGCCGGAGGCCAGGAAGGCGATGTTCACGACGAGAATGCCGAGCAGCGAGAAGCCGCGCAGGGCATCGACCGAGGTGATGCGTGATGCCATGGATCGCCCAGGTGAAATGGCGGGATGTGTCCTCATCAGCGAACATCATTCCGCAAAACCTGAGAGTTGCCTGTGAATCTAGGTATTTGATGCGATATAGATAAATCGCTCGATGATCACGCCCACGGCCACGGCGAAGGCCGGTATGGCCACCCACAGCAACCGCCGGCGCGCCTTGACCGCCCGGTTCGGCCCGTTGAGCCGGATCACCTCGTAGCCGAACAGGGTCACCCAGGTCAGAGCCAGGGCCGCGAGGCCGACCGGCGTCCAGGGCGAGGTGGGGTCGCCGGGTCCCATGTACGACCGGGGCTCCGGGATCTCGGTGCCCTTGACGAACTTCTTCCAGGTGTACAGGGCGGCGTCGTTGTTGGAGTAGACCCGCTTGATGTCCGGCGAGGCGTCCAGCGCGGCCCTGAACCTGGGGCCCCAGTCTGCCGGGAAGCCCTCATTGAGCTGCAGGTAGGCGACCTGGCCGGTGCTGACGGCGAGATAGGTGTTGCGCGGGCTCTCCTTGAGTTTCGCGACCGCCTTGGCGATGTTCGTCGGATCCGGGTAGACGAGCGCCTGGCGGTCGAAGTTGACCAGCTCGATGTCCTTCTCGCCCCACGGCAGCGTCGGCGTGACCTCGGGGCCCTCCTTGGCCGTCAGGTAGATGACCTTGGCGCTCGGCTTGTCGTGCGCGTAGATGTAGTGCATCGCGGCGACCTCGCCGGTCGTCACCCGCTCGAACTTCTCGTTGCCGTAGCGGGCGATCAGGAACGCCCCCGCGAACACCACCGCGAAGCAGGCCGCGAGCACGACCGACAGCTTCCTGGTCAGCTCGGGGTTGAAGCGGACATTCCGCTTGCGCATGGGCACGGTCTCTTCGCGCACGTCCGCGCTGTCGGCCGGCAGGTTCGGGAAGAACGCGTACGCGGCCAGCAGGCAGGCGCCGGGCAGCGCGAACATGTAGATGCGCAGCCCGATCTCGCCGCCGTAGCTCTGCAGCCCCAGCGCCAGCACCGGCACACAGAGCAGGATCAGCGCCGCCCGGTCGACCACCCCGCGCCGCAGCCGCCTGAGCAGGCCGGTCGCCGCCAGGGCGAGGATCACGACCAGGATGCCCAGCCGCGCCTGCAGCACCATCGCGTGCGCCGGGTCGCTGCCCGCGATGCGGTCGCCGGTGTTGCGCTGCAGGTTCGTCAGGATCCGGCCCAGGCCGCCGAAGATCGCGTCGATCTGGCCCGCCCAGAAGCCCACGGTCTCGTAGCTGATCCAGGCCAGCACGGCCAGGCCGAGGAAGAACGGCAGCGCCCAGGTCAGCTTGGTCCGCTTGAAGATGAGGAAGGCCGTCACCACGCCGAGCATCATGAACGGCGTGATCTGGTGCGAGGCCGTCGCCGCGAAGAACAGCGCGAGCAGCATCAACAGCATCAGCAGCCGGTCGGCCCGGAACGTGCCGGTGTTGGCGATCTCGCCCGGCGTCATCGCGTCGAGGCGGCCGAGCAGCTTGCGCAGCCCCTTCGGCGCGATCGGCTTGGTGCGCGGCTCCACCCGCCCGAACCAGCGCAACAGGATCGCGACGAAGGCCAGATAGAGCGCGAAGGTAAAGCCCTGCGGCGAGAAGTAGTCCTGCCCGATCCACTGCACCAGCACGAACAGCAGCGCCGCGTACCAGCGCGCCCGCGTGGTGGCCACCACCTGGCGCAGGATCAGCACGAACGGCAGCAGGTAGAGCAGGTTGGTCAGCAGCGGTGTCCACTGGAGGATCGTGGTCATGTCGCTGATGCCGGCGGCCTTCGTCACGAACGCGAACAGCGCGAAGTAGCCCGGCCAGCCCATACGGGCGTCGATGCTGATCGCGGTCTCACCGGTGCGGCCGATGAAGTCGACGAAGCCCGCGTGGATGTACGCCGTGGGGAACCTGGGCTCGCTGGCCACCAGCGAACCGGCGCCGTGCAGGGCGAAGGTGATGACGGCGATCTGGAACAGCAGGAGGAACTTACGGTCCGTGCTCTGGGCGACGGTGACGAAGAACGACACCAGCATGATCAGGATCGCGGCGAACGCGCTGGCCGGGAGGGCGGCGATCAGGCCGAGACCGTTGATGTCGGCCGGGTTCACGCCGCGCAGCGGGCCCGGGGCGACGCGCAGGGCGAGGACGTACATGATCAGGCCCTCGACCGTGAGCAGCGCGGGCAGCCACATGGGCGCGCTGCGCCCCAGCCGCCGCATCCGCTCGCCCAGGCCCGTCGCCTTGGCGGGGGCGGCCTTGGCGGGGGCGGGTTCGGTAGCGGCGGGCTTGGCGGCGGCGGGTGCTTTGGCCGGGGTCTTGGTGGGGGTTGTGGCGGGGGTCTCGATGGGGGGCTCGACGGGCGCTTTCGCGGGAGCCGGAGCCGGGGGTGCTTCCACGGCCAGGCTCGCGACCGGGGCGTCCGCCACCTTTGTCGGCACGGTCCCGGCGGCGTCGTCGTCCGCGGCGGACGCCGCCTCGTCCGTGCCCGGACCCTTGGTCCCCTTCGGTTCCTTGGTGCCCTTCGGTTCCTTGGTGCCCTTCGGCTCCTTCGGGGCCTTGGGCTCCTCCGGGTCCTTGGGTTTCTCCGGGTCGGGCTCCGTCGGGTTTTTGGGCTCCGCCGGGGCCTTGGTGCCCTCTGTGTCCTGGGTCTTCTCGGGGGCTTGTGGCGGCGTGCCGATGTGGAGGGTGGCGGGCAGGCGGATGGCGGGCAGGGTGCCCGTCTCCGCCTCGTCGTCACCGTCACCGTCGTCGTAAGCGTCGGTGACGTCCGGCGCGGTGACGTCCGGCGAGGGGGCGGCCGGGCCCTCCCGGACCGGCAGTCGGGGGATGACGCCCGTGGCGTCCGGATCGAAGGGCACGCCTGTTTCCCCCTCTGCCTCGGTGCCGTCCGTGGAGTCGCCCACGTGCTCGGAGGAGCCCGTGATCCCCGTTGTCATGCCATCGCCGTCGCGTTGCCTCACGTTGACCATCATGCGGCCCCGGACGACCCCTGAGTGACGGGAGTCCGCCGTGTATCGCCAAGAATGAGTATTTTGCGAAGAGATTTGAAGATCAAAAGTGCCATCAAAGTCTCGCTGAGCAACAAGCCGTACCCAACGGCGTTGACTCCGGCGAACGGGAAGAGCGCCAGGATCGACACGAGAACGAGCACCGCGAGCCCGATCTGCACGATGGCCAGCCGCCGCGCGTCACTCTGTGCCCGCAGCACGCTCAGATAGACCTCGATCAGTACTCGGGGCAGCACGGCCAGCGCCATGAGCCGCAGCAGCGTCGTACCCTCCGCCGCGAAGCCTTCCCCGAAGATGCTCAGGATGAGGGGTGCGCCCGCGATCACCACGACGATGATCGGCACGATGATCATGAAGGCTCGCTGCAGCGCCCGGCGGCAGTTCGCGGCCAGCTGCGACCGGTCGAAGGAGCCCTCGACGGTCAGCGACACGGCCATGTTCATGGCCAGCAGCTCGATCATGCTGGCCAGCGTGTGCGCCATCGAGAAGCGCCCGAACGTGGCCTCGCCCACCCGGGTCGCGACGACGGTGGGCACGAGATAGACGATGGCGAGGATGGACAGCGTGCCGGGGAAGTCGCCGGCCAGGAACCTGCCGATCTCGCGCAGCCGCGGCGGCTGCTGGACGGTCTCGGTCCGCTTCATGTGCCGGGGTACGACGACGCCGAAGATCAGCCAGTTGACCGGGATCAGCGCGAGCGCCGTCGGCACCATCCAGGAGGTGAAGATGCCGCCGTCGGGCAGCGCGCCGGCCATCGCGACCAGCAACCCCATCTTGGCCAGGCCGAAGACCAGGTTGTTGAGCGGCACCCAGGTGGCCTTGCGCAGTCCGGTCAGCACCACGTCCTGCAACGTGAACACCGACCAGACCAGCACCGAGCCGAGGAAGAACAGGCCGGGCCCGAACGCGCCGAGCACCGAGTAGGTCCGCCCCCACAGCGGCAGGGTCAGCAGGAAGCCGAGCGCCGCCACGCCGCCGGTCGCCGCCGCCAGGCCGTACCCCCGCAGGATGAGCTCGGGGATGCGGCGGCCCGCCAGCGGGAGGAAGCGGGAAAGCGCGCCCACCAGGCCCAGTGCGGTCAGCGACGCGAACAGCCGCATCGCGGTGATCATCGCCTGGCCGCGGCCGAACTCCTCGGGCGTGTAGAAGTGGGCGGCCAGCAGCCAGTAGCCCATGCCGAGCGTCGCGGTGATCGCCGTGTTGGCCATCAGCGCGTAGCCGTTGCGGAACAGAGGGCTACGAAGATCGTGCAGCACCCTCCCCCAGAGGCTAGACATTTCCACGCACCCGCTGCAGGCCGTACTTCGTGCGTCTGACGATCGCGTAGCCCTTGGTGAGGACCCGCTCCTTCAGGTAGATCAGAGGCACGCCGGTGCCCTCGACGGCGCGCTTGAACATGCTGATGGACGTGTGCCGCGCCACGGTCAGCCGGGGGATGGCCAGCATGTCGTGACGGTCGGCGGCGATCGAGTTGTTCACCGCGCAGGCGGCGAAGTAGCCGGCCTTGCGTACCTCGCGGCGCACGCGGGCGCTGGAGTAGCCATAGGGGTAGGCCATGGTCGCGACCGGTGCGCCGATCTTCTCCTCCAGCAGGCCCTTGTTCTTGCGCAGTTCCTGGCGCAGCTCGTCGATGTGGAGCTGGTCGAGCTGCGGGTGGCTGTGGCTGTGGCCACCGATCTCCATGCCGGCCTGGGCGGTTTCGCGGGCCTGGCCCCAGGTCAGCATGTCGTCCAGCGGCCGGCCGGCGGCGTCGTCGCCGGCGTCCGCCACCCAGCCACTGGTCAGGAAGACCGTGGCCGGGAACTTGTAGCGGTCGAGCAGCGGCAGCGCGCGGCTGTGGAAGTCGGCGTAGCCGTCGTCGAAGGTCAGGACGATGGGTTTGTCCGGCATGCACCTGCCGTTGTTCTTGTTCAGTGAGGCCACCAGATCGCCCAGCGTGAGCGGGGTGAACCCGCTCTCCGACAGGTAGGCGAGCTGCTCGTCCAGGTCCGACGGCCGTACCGAGTGAGGAAGTGTCTCCTCGTTCGGATCGTCGGCCACAGAGTGGTACATCAATATCGGTACGCGGATCATCAGCGCACTGCCTTCAGTCGTGCCGAGCCGATCAGGTAACCCCAGGTGGTCCAGGCCAGGCCGACCACGATCGCGGCGGCCCGGCCGAGCCCGCCGACGTCGCCCCGGAACGCCTCCCCGACGCCCCGCAGCGCGCCGAGCGGCAGCGTCTTCAGCGCGTGCGCCCGCTCGCTGGCCAGCCCGTCCTGGGTGCCCACCTCCTGCGTGACCAGGGCCTTGGACAGTCCCTCCGCGTAACACCTGGATCTGAAGTAGGCGAACCGCTCGCGCTGCCGCGACACCTTGTGCCCGATCAGCGCGCGCGGCTCGAACAGCATGACCGAGCCGGGCTTGCGCTGGCTCAGCCTGATGCAGAACTCGGTCTCCTCGCAGCCCAGCGGCCGGCTCTTGCGGCCCTGCACGCTGCGCCCGATGCCGCTGTGGAAGCCGCCCACCTCGGAGACGACCTCGCGCAGGAAGGCGGCGTTGCCGCCCATCACGTTGCGGATCGGCGACCTGACCGCGGGCATGCCGCGGTAGGAGCAGCCGACCGTCCAGTCGAACTCGTAGGGGAACCAGCGCGGCCGGCGCTGGGACGCCCACAGTGGCTCGGTACGACCGCCCACGCCGACGACACCCGGTTCCTGGAAGCCCTCCTCCAAAGCCTCCAGCCAGCCGGGGTCGGCGACCGCGTCGTCGTCGAGGTACGCGACGATGTCACCGGTGGCCGTGGCCACGCCGGTGTTCTTGCCGCCGGACAGCCCCTTCTCGTGCGTGTTCTCCACCACAATGGCCTGTGGGTAAGCACGCTTGAGCTTCAGGTGCAGGTCCGGGTTGTAGTCCACGACCAGGATCAGCTCGTAGGGCCGGCGCCGCTGATTCTCGACCGACTCGACGGCTTGCCTGATGTCCTCCCACCGCTCGTCGGTGTATACGCAGATGACAACAGACGTCTTCACAACGGACCTTCTTACGCGACACCCCGGTCCGCGGCCGGAGCAGTGGCTGGCTTGGGCAGCGGAGGTGCGGGCTGGCGGCGCCACTCTCGCAGGATCGTCTTCAGCACACGCATGCCGTCACGCACGACGCGCAGGTTGCTCTCGCCGTGGATCCGGTTGTGCTCATGGCTCGGCACCTCGTGCACCTTCAGTCCGGCCTTGGCGGCGCGGACGTTCAGCAGCGTCTCCACCTCGAAACCGTCGCAATCGAGGTCGAGCACCTCGAGGTGGCGGGCCCAGAAGGCGTTGTAGCCGTAGCACAAGTCGGTGTACTGCGTGCCGTACATCAGATTGACTATGCCGGTGAGGACCTTGTTGCCCAACCTGCGGCCGAAAGTCAGGTCGTCGCTGCCGCCACCGGCGGCGTAGCGGGAGCCCTTGACGAAGTCGGCGCCGGTCACCAGCGCACCGACGAACGTGATGATCTCGTGGCCGTCGGTGGAGCCGTCGGCGTCGATCATCACGATGATGTCGCCGCTGGCAGCGGCGAAGCCGGCGGCCAAGGCGTCGCCCTTGCCCTTGCCGGTCTGGGTGACCACCTTCAGGTTGGGCCGCAGGCGTCTGGCCACCGCCACGGTGTCGTCGACGGAGTTGCCGTCGACCAGGATGATCTCGTCGATCCACTGGGGCAGCGTGGCGAAGACATGGGGCAGGTTGTCCGCCTCGTTCATGGCCGGAACCACGACGCTCACCGTGGGAGAGATGGCCAGGTGAGGTGTAACCGGTGTGAACCGCTCAATAGGTGGCATCGATCGCAGGGGCGCGATCTGCACTTTGCCGTTGTGCTTGGTGATGTCGGGACTCATGGTGAGGGAATTCCTTCCGAGACCCAGCACACTGGCCGGACGCAGCCACTCCTGGGTGCAGGAGGAATGGCGGTGCTGCGAACGGTGCATGAAGGGTCCAGTGGGAGCGAGGGTTGCGCGGGGCTTGCTGGCGTTACGGGGTGGGAGCGCTAGCGCGCTCCCGTTGGTTCCTTGACGACTGCGTTGGATGACTCCTGGTGCAAGGAGCTGCGCACCCGACCGAAACCCTTCAGGACTCTGTCGGCTGCCCTATAGAGAGACGGCCGGTCCATGACAATTGTTCGGGCTTTGTTGAAAGGAGTTCTGCCCATCCAGTGCACCGCCGCCGACGCGGAGGGTCTGGAGACCCGGCCCTCGGCGACATACAGCTCCCCGCTCTTGAGCCAGTCCTTGTATTCCTTGCCGCCCTTACCCATGTCCACCATGTGCAGCCCGGCCGCGGCGGCGGCCTCTGCCATTTGCAGATGGTGCACGATGCCCGGTGAGTACCGGGCGAACTCGGTGTCGTAAGCGGGGAACCACCCGACGAGCGTGGTGGCCGTGCGCAGTCCGAAATGGCCGGCGACTGGCACGTCTCCCGCGTACAGCATGGTAAGGACGCCCGAGAAGTCAGCCGACTTCTCGGCGAACATCAGGTCGATCAGCTCGACGATCCAGGGCTGGGCGAACCGGTCGACCCGGCCCGTCCGTCTGTACTGGTCGGACTTCCACGCGAGCAGGGTGCGCAGCTCCTCCGGATCGGCCGAAGCCCATTCGAAGCGCAGCCCACCGTGCTCCCTGCCGAACTTGCGCTCCTTGTAGCGCACGGTCTTCAGGTTCTTGGGGGAGTTGGTCTTCACCTGCTGGAGCCAGGCGTCGAAGCCCTGGGTGAAGTCCATGACCGGCGCCGGGCGCACGTCGCTCTCGTAAGGCGCGAACGTCGGCTGCCCCGCGACCAGGTGGTCGAAGTCGAAGACGCTGAGCTTGCAGGCCCTCAGCAGCGCGCGAGCCTCTAACTTCAGGTTCGGCTCGGAGATCAGGCCATGGCACGTGGTGAGGAAGCCGCCGAGCGGCTTGCCGATGCCGAAGCTGTGGCGCTCGTAGGGGAAGAAGCCGGCGATGCCGCTCTCGTCCTGGATGACCGCGACCCGCACCCGATCCCGCAGGCGGTCCATGGCCAAGGCGAACTCGACGGAGAGGAATGGATTGTCCAGGCTCGGGTCCGCCTTCTGGAGCGCGCGCCACCGGGCCCGCTCGGGCTCTCCGAGATCTCCGGGGCGAACTACTGTGATGTTCACCTTGCCCTGGCCCCCTGTTCGGTCTGCATGTTCTTCCCCCGGTACAACACGCGAAGCACGTACATGAAGCCTCCGAGCACGGCGACCGTTGCCACACCGGCCCGAGGCGACCATGCGTTGAACTGCAGCATGGCTTGGGCGAGGAGCACGTTAAGCACGAGACTTGCCGCAGCTCCTACTGATAGTGCGGCAAGCGGGTCACGATCACGCAACAGTCCTACGACTGCGGCTCCTGGCACCACCAGAAGGAACAGAGAGATGAGGAGCGGGCGCAGCGGTGTCTGGATGTCGAACAGCGCGATCACCGCTCCCGCGATGCAGGCGAGCGCGAGGAGCCACGTCAGCGCTCTGCGGTGCTTGAGCATCTACTGTCTTCTCTCCTGGGGCCTAGCTGGGTAAAGGCGCGATTGATCGCATTTCATGGGACCAATGCACCCGTGGACACGTCAATGCCGACGCTTGGCGACGCGCTCCGGTTTACCGGCAGGCAGATATTCTTCGTGTGTTTTTGAACACACGGTCAGACTCCGGCCTCCGTTGCGGTCCCCAAACCACAAGGATGCCCTACTTGCGGCAAGATCTTCGAGCAATGGCCCGTTTTATCCCCACTTGTCACGTAAGTGTACTCCGGGCTCAGAGGCCACTGGCGTGGGGGAGGTCCATTTGACGACCGGGGGTCAGAATTTCTCGCCTTATCAGGCGGAATGTCATCCAGGGTAACCATGTCACACGTCAGGAGTCGTGGGGCGGGTCCACCTGGAAGTTGTCCACGGATGTGCTCTGTGTCGGCCCGCTGGGCGTCTCGCTCGGCTCGGGACCGCTCGTCGGCTGGTCCGTGGGCGGCTCCGGGGTCTGCTGCGTGCCACCGTGCCACGACAGCGAGCATTTGGCGCCGCCGCCGTTGGAGCTGAAGGACACCGACCCGCTGCCACCGCTGGTGGGGTCGTCGACCGTGACCCAGATCGCCATCGAGCCGCCCGCCTTGATCGACCCGCTCGCGGGGTACACCTCCAGCCCCGCCGACGCGGTCGCGCGCCAGGCGACAGTGGCGTTGCGCGCGCTCAGCCCGATCTTCGCCGCGCCCTCGACACCGTCCGGACAGGAGGTGGCGAACCGGGCGCCGCGCACGGTCTGCCGTCGGGTGGCCGTCGGGGCGGCCGCGGGCTTGGTGGTGGCGGGCCTGGTGCTCGGCACACCGCTACGGGACGACGTGGGGGACGGATCAGGCGTGGGCGTGGTGTCGTCCTCCGGCGCGGGCTCCGGCGTGGTGCCGGTCAGGTCGTCAGGAGAGGCGTCGTCAGGAGAGCTGTCGTCAGGAGAGCTGTCGTCAGGGGAGAGGGAGGCCGAGGGGGCGGGGGCTACGTGCAGCGCGGTCTTGGCGGGGTCCCCACCGTTGATCGCGACCATGGCGCCGGTCGCCGCGAGCACCGCCGCGCCGGCCAGCAGCACGGGCCCGAGGCGGCGCGGCCGGCGGCGGCGCGAGCGCCGCTCGACCGCCACCGGAAATCCCGTACGGTCGAAGCTGTCGCCCCGGTCGGTGATCAGCGTCCGGGTCTGGTCCCGCTCCGGGTCGAGGCAGGTGTCGACCACCCTGCGGCGCAGCGAAATGGGGGGATAGGCCACCGGCACCATGTCGAGCAGCCGGGTGGCCGCCACCTGCCGATGCCGCCCCTCGGTACACACCTCGCACCCTGAGATGTGTCCCGACAACCGCCGCCGCAGCAACGGGGTGAGCGGCCCTTCCCACGAGTCCAGCATCGCCGACAGGTCAGGACAGTGCGCCCGTCCGGTCCTGGCCAGGATCACGGCGGCGGCGGCGTTCTCCAAATGATCACGGGCCCGGCCGAGCCGGGCGGCGGCCTGGCGGGAGGTCAGCCCGAGCACCGCCCCGACCTCGGCCGGAGTGAGCCCGTGACGCAGCGACAGCTCCAGGACCTCGCGCTCGTTCCCGCGCAGCTCCCCGAGCGCCTCGTGCACCAGCGCGGCGAGCTCGGGATCCGCCGGCTCGTCGAAGACCGGCAACGGCAGGCTGCCGGACTTGGCCGAGCCGCTCCTGTGGGCCAGCCGGGCGACAGCCTGGAATCTGGTCAGCGCGTACAACCAGGCTCTCAGCCGGCCGGTCTCCTTCAAGCGCGAGACACACCCGTGCGCGGTGACCAGCGCGTCATGTACGGAGTCGGCCGCGGCATCGCGCTCCCCGGTGAGAGAGCAGGCGTAGTCGTGCAACCGCTCGGCATAAGCGTCATAGAGCTTGGCCGCGCCTTCGACGGCACCCGTCCGAAGCGCGTCGACGATCTGCTGATCGTCACCGCGGTCAACAGTCGGCCATCCAGACACGTTTCCTCCCCCGCTGGTCGAAGGCGAAAGCCTCCACGGCGGGTAGGACGCCTCCCCGTTCGGGCGGGGTTACCACAGCGGCTCAGCTCATGCCTAACTGGCATGAGCTGGGAAAACAGTGCCAGATGTGACTAATGGGGTCAGCCATCGCAGCGCGGCGCGCAGAGGCGGCGCTGCATGCCCTGGAGGAAGAAGTCGCGTACCTGCAGCACGTTCTTGGCGATGTAGGCCTCGCCACCGGTCGCCTGCGCGAGCGCGTCCATCTGCTGCTTGCCCTTGGGAGCGTCCGGGCCGAAGGCGATGAGGAGGATGCTGACCGGGCGCTTGGGGTTATACGTCTTCTTGAGATAGTTCAGGATCTGCTTGTTGTTGAGGCCGCCGTCCGGATCGTCGTTGCCGGCGCCGTCGGTGAGGATCACGATCGTGTTGATCTTGTCTTCCTGGTACGACTTCGTCATCTCCGCATAAGCGGCCTTGAGCGTGTCGTTCAACCCCGTGTCACCCGTGGCCTTGGCCTGGGCGGTCCCCAGCTGCCGGCTCAAGGCGTCCTTGCGGAGCACGCCATTGACGCTCTCGCTGAGCGGCCCGACCGAGACCACCTCGCGCCAGTCCTTGCCCTGCCCGTCGAGGTGGGTGGAGAACGCCCAAACCCCGATCTCCGCGTCGGCGGGGAACAGTCCGAGCCCCTCGACGGCGATCTTGCCGATGGTCTGCATGCGGGTCAGCTTCGTACCGGGGACGGGCAGCGCCATCGTGCCCGAGACGTCGAGCAGGGTGAGCAGGCGGGTGCCGAGGTTCAACCGGGACCAGGTCTGCGCCATGCTCACCACCGTCTTGTCGTCCGGGGCGGGCAGCGGCGTGGGCGGGGCCGGGGTGAAGCCCTTGTCCTTGGACAGGGCGTCGCCGGCCTTGCCGTCGGGCGTACGAAAGCCCTGCTCGCGCAGCGTCCGGTGGGCCGACTCGGTGCCGAGCTCCTGCTTGAACGCCGCGGCGGCCTTCTGCGCCGCCGCGTCCTTGGTGACGATCACGAGCGGGTAGTCGAGGCTGAGCGTGCCTTCGGCCGGGTAGAGCGGCACCACCGGGCTGTCAGGCTTTTTCGTGTTGTGGAGGTAGATGGTCTGTTCGGAGGTGACGCCGATCGGGACCTTGCTCCCGGACTTCACGGTCAGGCTGGCCAGCAGCGCGGTCGGGTCGGCGACGAGCTGACCCGACAGCTCCTTGAGCGCGCCCACCAGCGCCTTGCTCTGACCGGCCTGCTGGGCTGAGCCGGCGGCGGCTAGCAGCGCGGCCATCCCGGCCGAGTTCTTCTGCGGGTCGAGGGCCAGTACGCGGACCTTCTTGCCGGGTCCGTCCGGATTGGCGACGTTCGCCGCCGCGATGACGCCCGCCCAGCTCGGCTGGAGGCTGCTGGCCAGCTTGGCCGCCGCGGCCTTGGCGGCCACCAGCACGACCGGCGAGTTGGCGACCGAGCCGGCGGACTCCGGCAGGGCGGCGCCCGCGGCCTGGCCGCGGAGCCTGGACACGACGAGGCTGGAGTCGGCCACCCACAGATCAGCGTTGATCTTGCCGGCGGCCAGCGCGTTCGCGGTCCGCGCCGCGGACTCCTTGGCCACCGTCACCTCGACGCAGCGGCTGTCGATCGAGTGCATGGCCTTGTTGTAGTTGCCGGCGATCTTGTTCAGCGCGGGCTGGATGTCCGGGCTCGCGACGACGCGCAGCGGCAACTTGCCGTTCGAGCAGTCGTGGTCGCGGTTGAAGATCACGAACGCCGCGACGCCCAGCAGCACAGCGAGTGCGACCGCCCCGGCGAGCGGGACGAACACCTTGCCGCGGCCACCACCGTTCCCACGCTTACGGGGAGTCGGTTCCTGAGCCTGGTAGCCGCCGTCGAGCTCGTCTGTGCGGTGTCGCCCCACGATGTCCTCTTCGGTGTGTCGGGACCTTTCGGAGACCCTAGCGGGAGATGCTCCGCAATACTTCCGGAACGATACTCGGTGCGCTTACTGTGGCAAAACAGCCCTTTTGGTGCGACGATTACCTGGTGTGACGGTCAATGGCAGCATGAGTGACCGCGCCAGGCCCGAGTTCCCTCCCTTGTCGCGACCGCCGCCAGAGCCACCGCCACCGCCGGGTCGACCCACCACCAGCCGAGCGTGTTCAGCCACAACCCCATCAGAACGCCCGCGGCCGTCGCGGCGCAGATGAGGTTCTGGGTGCCTTCTCCCGAGGTCGCGGCGGACCCGAGCCGCCGGCCGAGCCGCCGCTTGACCAACCCCAGCGCCGGCATGCCGGCCAGGCTGACCGCGGTCACCACGATGCCGAGCGCGGTCGGCACGGCCCGGTGGCCGGCGTCGAGATCGTGGGCGACGTGGACGACCAGATAGGGCGCCAGCAACCAGAAGCTCACCGCGACCGCCCGCCCCGCCCGGCGCTCCGCGCTCGGCGACAGGGTGCGCGAGCCGGTGAACCGCCACACCACGATCAGGCTCGCCGCCGCCTCCACGAGAGCCGACAGCCCCCAGCCGATCAGCGCCACCGAATCCGCCGCCAAGCCCGCGGCCAGGCCGAGCGTGCTCTCCACTGCCAGCCACACGAGGGTGAACACCGAAAGGGAGCGAGCCACGCGCGCAGCGCGCAACCACTCGGCTGACGCGGCCGGATGAGCGTGAACTCGCTGTTCAGGCACCTTGAACCTCCGAATCCCGACTCCGGCCGTCGACAGCGATAAGTAAGCTACCCATTACTAATGGTGACTTTAGGGCGTACGAGCAAAGCTTGTTCAAGGTTCGCGAGGTAATCTTCGAAGATCAGCTACGGGGGAGGGGTTGGGGCCGATGCCGTTCACGCCCAGTCACATCGCGGCGGTGCTTCCCCTGGTGTCGTCGCCCCTGTTCCGCAGGCTGGCCAACCCGTGGGCGCTGGCGATCGGCGCGATGGTCCCCGACCTGCCGATCTTCCTGCCGTTCCTGCCCGACTACACCAACTGGCACTCCTGGCACGGCGTCGTCACCATCGACCTGGCCGCCGTCCTCATCCTGCTGGCCACGTTCCACCTCTTCTTCCGTGAGCCGCTGATCTCCCTGCTCCCACCCGCCCTCGCGGGCCGCGCCGCGACCCTGCTCCCGCCGCGCCTCCGCGACCTGCCGGCCGTCCTGGCCGGCGCCCTGATCGGCGCCGGCTCCCACGTCCTGTGGGACTCCTTCACCCACTCCACCGGCCCCGCCGAGTGGGGCGCATGGCTGGAGGTGTCGGTGTTCGGGGTGATCCGGCTGTTCCGTCTGCTCCAGTACACCTCCTCGGTGGTGGGCCTGGCCATCGTCGTGTGGTGGGCCTGGCGCGGCCTCACCCGGATGGGCGCCGCGACCGTCCCCGACCGGCTGCGGCTCCACGCGGGCGTACGACGGGCGGTCCTGGCCCTGTGCACGGCCGGCACCGTCGCGGGCGCCTTCCTATGGCCCATGGTCGACGAGCCCGTACCCAAACTCGGCATGGCCAGCGTCATCACCAAGGTGGGCGCGGGCACCCTCGTGGGTCTCTGCCTGGTGCTCAGCTGCTATGCGGCGGTCTGGCAGGTCAAGCGCCTCGTGGCAGTATCTGAAGGTGCCTGACTACGTAACGGACCCCGCCGACCCACGCCTGACCGACTACACCCGGCTCAGGGACGTGGACCTGCGCAAGAGCCTGGAGGCGGAGCGCGGCCTGTTCGTGGCCGAGGGCGAGAAGGTGATCAGACGCGCGATCGGCGCCGGCTACCCGATCAGATCGGTCCTGACGACCGCGCGCTGGCTGGAACCGCTGGCGGACGTGCTCGGGGACGCGACGGTGTACGTGGTGAGCGACGAGACCATGCTGGGCGTCGCCGGGTTCCAGGTGCACCGGGGAGCGCTGGCGTCGATGGAGCGCCTGCCGCTGCCTTCGGTGGAGCGGGTGCTGGCGGGCACCTCACGCACGGTGGTCCTGGAGGACCTCGTGGACCACTCGAACGTCGGCGCGATCTTCAGGTGCGCCGCCGCGCTGGGAGTGGATGGGGTCATCCTGTCCCCTCGGTGCGCTGATCCGCTGTATCGGCGGTCGGTGAAGGTCTCGATGGGCGCGGTGTTCTCCATCCCGTACGCGCGGATGGACAACTGGTACACCGGGCTGGAGCAGATGCGTGACGCGGGCTATCAGCTGCTCGCGCTGACCCCTGATCAGAGCGCCACGCCTCTGGACGCGGTCAAGATGACGGATCGGGTGGCGTTGCTGCTGGGCTCGGAAGGCGACGGCCTGTCCTCGCGGTGGTCGCAAGAGGCTGATGAGCCCGTGTGCATTCCCATGAGTCCCGCGGCCATGGCGGCCGGCGTGGACTCGCTGAACGTGGTGGCGGCGGCCGCCATCGCCTGCCACGGCCTCATGCGCAGCGGCGCCCGGCTCTAGGGACTGGCCCTCTCGGGCGCTCTGACCAGGGCTGATCGAAAGATCGGTATGGCTACCGATGCACATACGTATTTGCACGCCTGATCGCAGCGCTTAGCGTCTGGCGGCAGCAAGGTCAACGGTTCGGCGCTCAAACCGCTCCCTCACCCACCCCCCTTTCCCGGTCGGTTCCGCGGCCCAGGCGATCCCTGAGGCGGCGTGGTCGGCGTGCGCGCGCACGCCGCGGCGGCCGGGAAACGCCGAAAGGAGCATCACGCGTGAAACGCACTGCCTTAGCCGCCGCGGCCGTGGGACTCGCCACAGCCGCGTCCATGGCTCTCGCCGTCCCCACCGCGTACGCCGCCCCACCCGGAGCCGGCAAGGAAGACTCCGGCGCGCAGGCACGAGCGGCGGCCGACCCGGCCTCGCTCGCGGCGGCGGTCGCCGACAAGGCCGTCTCCAGCGGCCTCGACAAACTGGCCAAGGGACCTGACGAGGCGTACAGCCGCGTGTCGGTCACCCGCGGCACCAGCGACATGTACTTCGTCGGCTACGAACGCTCCTACAAGGGACTGCCGGTGGTCGGCGGGGACGCGGTCGTCGTCACCGACTCGGCGGGGCACGTCCGCGACACCGTCGCGGCGGCCGGGCCAAGCGCCCAGAAGGTGCGGACCACGGCCACGATCAGCGCGGAGCGGGCGACGGAGGTGGCGAAGACCCGGCTCTCGCGCGTCGACGACTCCGCCGCCCCGCGCCTGGTGGTGCTCGCCTGGACCGGCAAGCCCACGCTGAGCTGGGAAGCCGTCGTCAGCGGCCTGGTCAAGGGCCGCCCGAGCATCCAGCACGTGTTCGTGGACGCCCGGACCGGCAAGATCGCCGACTCCTACGACCTGGTGCGTGAGGGCAGTGGCAACGGCTACTACTACGGCCAGGTCACCATCAACACGAGCGGCTCCGGCAGCTCGTACTCGATGACCGACACGACCAGGCCCGGCCTCCAGTGCGGCGGGCAGGGCGGCACCGCCTACACCGGCACCGACGACGCGTGGGGCACCGGCAGCGGCACCAACCTGGAGACCGGCTGCGTCGACGCGCTCTACTCCGTCCAGCGCGAGTGGGACATGCTGCGTGACTGGCTCGGCCGCGACGGCATCAACGGCAGCGGCAGGGGCTTCCCCGCCCGCGTCGGCCTGGCCGACGTCAACGCCTACTGGAACGGCAGCTACACCAACTTCGGCCACAGCCAGGACAACGCCCGGCAGGCCACCAACATCGATGTGGTGGCGCACGAGTTCGGGCACGCCATCTTCCAGACCACGCCCGGCGGGGCCGGTTCCGGAAACGAGAACGGCGGCATCAACGAGGGTACCGGTGACATCTTCGGCGCCCTGACCGAGCACTACGCCAACAACCCCAACGACCCGCCGGACTACCTGGTCGGCGAAGAGGTGGACCTCGTCGGCGACGGGCCGATCCGCAACATGTACAACCCGAGCGCGCTCGGCGACCCGAACTGCTACTCCTCCTCGATCCCCAGCACCGAGGTGCACGCGGCGGCCGGTCCGCTGAACCACTGGTTCTACCTGCTGGCCGAGGGCAACAACCCCGGCGGCGGCAAGCCGACCAGCCCGATCTGCTCCGGTGGCCCGTCATCGGTGACCGGCGTCGGCGTGCAGAAGGCCGGCCAGATCTACCTGGGCGCCCTGAACCGCAAGACCTCCAGCTGGCGCTACACCAACGCCCGCGCGGCCTCCGTCGCGGCCGCGATCGAGCTGTTCGGCGCCAACAGCGCCGAGTGCAACACCACCAAGGCGGCGTGGAGCGCGGTGAGCGTGGCGGCGGCGTCAGGCGAGCCCGCCTGCGGCACTCCCGGCAACGACTTCTCGCTCTCGCTCAACCCGTCGACCGGCAGCGCGCAGCCCGGCCAGCAGGTGACCGCCACGGTCAACACCCAGACCACGTCCGGCAGCGCCCAGACGGTCAACCTGACCGCCTCCGGGCAGCCCAGTGGCGTGACGGCGAGCTTCAGCCCGTCGTCGGTCACCTCCGGCAACTCCTCGACACTGACCCTGTCCGTCGGCTCCTCGGTGGCTCAGGGCTCGTACCCGATCACCGTCACCGGCGCGGGGTCGGCCACGCACACCGCTGTCTACACCCTCCAGGTCGGCACCGCGACGCGCGACTTCTCGATCTCGGCCAACCCGGCGTCTGGCACGGTGCAGGCCGGCTCCTCGGCCACGACCACGATCGGCACCACCACGACGGCCGGCACCGCGCAGGCCGTCAACCTGGCCGCGAGCGGTCTCCCCACGGGCGCCTCGGCCGCCTTCGACCCGGCCTCGGTGACCTCGGGCGGGTCGTCCACCCTGACGATCTCGACCGCGCCGACCACGCCCGCCGGCTCGTACACGGTGACCGTGACCGGCACCGGCGTGACGGCGACGCACACCACGACCTACGCGCTCACGGTGCAGGGCACCTCGGGCGGCAGGACGTTCACCAACGGCACCGACTACGCCATCAACGACTTCGCCACCATACAGAGCCCGATCACCTCCACGGCGACGGGCACGGCGGTCTCGCCGGTCAAGCTGTCGGTCACCATCGCGCACACCTGCGCGGAGGATCTCGACATCCGGCTCCGCGGGCCGAACGGTACGTGGTACTCGGTCGACGGTTCCGGCGGCACCAGCTGCACCTCGTACGGCACCAGGACGTACTCGATCCCGGTGAGCCAGCAGGCGGCGGGCACCTGGGTGCTCGAAGTCACCGACGACTACTTCCTTGACACCGGGCGCCTGGACACCTGGAGCATCACCCTCTGACGCACGGCACCACACCACAGCCCCGGCCGGTCATCCGGCCGGGGCTTGGCTCATGGAGGGAGAGCCACCTCGTTACGGGTGCGGACGCCGAGTTTCTGCAGCACCCGCGCCACATGGGTGTCGACCGTGCGACGTGACAGGAACAGCACTTCGGCGATCTCCCTGTTGGTCCGGCCGAGCACGACCAGCCTGGCCACCTCGCTCTCCCTGGGCGACAGCACCCCGCCGGCCGCCTTCCGTCCCCGGCGTGGCCGACCGCCCATGCCGATCTCCCGCAGCAGATGGCGGCAGCGCGCCGCGTCGTGGGTGGCGCCGAGCGCGGTGTAGTGCTCGTCCGCGTGCGCGAGGACCTCCGCGGCGGCCGCCCTGTCGCCGAGCGCGAGCCGCGCGCCCGCCTCGGCCTCCGCCGCCCGAGCCGCCCCGTACGGCCTGGGCATCGCCTCGTAGGCGGCCCGTGCCCGGCCGTAGTAGCGGGCGGCCTCCTCGAACCGGCCGCCCGCCCCGGCCAGCGCGCCGCGCGCCGACTCCAGCGCCGCCTCGGCCGCCGGCGCGGTCGTGCCCTCGACGCCCGCCGCGAACTCGGCCACCAGCTCGGCGGCCTGGGCGGGCTGCTCTGCCCTGAGCAGCGCGGTGACGGCCACCGGCACCACCTGCTCGCCCCACACCCACACGCCCTTGTGCCGCAGCCTGGTCACCGCGCTGTCGGCCTCCGACAGCGCGTCGTCCACGCAGTCGTGGGTCAGGTGCAGCTCGACCAGCCCGCCGGACGCGGCGGCCGCGACCGGGAGGAAGGCCGAGTCCGGCTCGCGCGGACCGGCCGCCTCCAGGTGCTCGCCGGCCTCCTGCCACTCGCCCCTGGCCAGCGCCAGCATGCCCAGTACCAGGCGGGCGTCCACACTGAGCAGCGGCGTATCGGGGGTCATCTCGACCGCCGCGAGCGCCCGCTCCCGCAGGCCGTCCCAGCGTCCGGTCAGCCAGTCGAGCTTGATCGACGACACTTCCACCAGGTAGGCGGGGTACAGGGCGCCGGTCTCCCCGGCGATCCGCCTGCCCTCGCGTGCGAACCGGCCGGCCGGGCCGTAGTGGCCGAGCGCGGTCGCCGCGTCGCACAGGTTGGAGTAGCCGCGCGCGGCCTGCCTGCGTACCGCCGCCGACGGATCACTCACGGGCAGCGTGTCGGCCAGCGCGAAGGCGTCGGGCGCGCCCACGAGCATGGCGAAGGTGACCTTGTTGACGTACACCGTCGCCGTCAGCTCGGGGTCCTCATCGGCGACTGCGACGAGGAGGCTCTCGGCCTGGTCCATCCACTTCTTGTGGGTGGCGATCGGCTCGCCGCCCCAGGCGGGCATCGCCAGCAGGGCCAGCCCTCTGGCGGCGATGCCGGGCCGGCCCGCCAGGTCGGGGAGCGCGGCGAGGACCTCCTGGCGTCCCGCCGCTATGTCGCCCGCCTGGTTGGCCAGCAGTACGCCCAGGTTCAGCCGGGCCTCGCCGCGAACGGCCCCGGCCAGAAAGTCGTCCGACAGCAGGCGGCGGAGCATCCGCACGGCGCGCCGATGCGAGAGCCCGATCGTCGCGAGCCGGCTGAGCTGGAGGGCCAGCGGGCCGCGGGCCTCGCGCGGCAGTTTGGGGTCCGCCAGCATGCCCTCCAGCAGCTCGACCACGAGCGGTACGTCGCCCAGCGCCGCCGCCTGGTCCGCGGCGGCGACGCCGTGCCTGCGCCACGCCTCGTATTCGCCCGCGCGTCTGGCATGGTAGGCGAGCTGTACGAGCGGCGGCGGGTCCAGGGCGGCCAGGGCCGCCATGGCCCGTCTGTGGGTGAGCTGCCTGTCGGGGCCGGGGATCGCGTCGTAGACGGCCTGCTGGGCGAGCGCGTGGCGGAAGCCGTACTGGCCGTCGGGGTGCTCCAGCAGGACGCCGGCCTTGAGCGCCTCGCGCAGGGCGGCCCCGGCGGGGGCGATCGGCGGTTGTTCGGGGGTGCCGCTCTTGTCGGCGATCGGGGGGTCGCCGGCGGTGCTGGAGACGGCGGCGATCAGCGGTTCGTCGGCGGGTAGCTTGAGTACGGCGGCGGCGTGCACTGCGCGCAGCGCGGGCGGCGACAGGTCCGCGAGCCGCTCCGCCATCGCCTCGCGGAGCAGCAGCGGCACCGCGATGCGGTCGAGCGCCTCCGGCTCCTCCACACCTCCGGGGAACTGGCCGTCACCGTCGAGCAGCGAGCGGACGACCTCCTCGATGAGGAACGGGACACCGGCCGTCCGTTCGCGCAGCCTGGCGGCGAAGCACGACGTCACCTGGGAGCGGCCGAGCAGCGTGCTGGTCAGGGTCCTGACGGCCTCGACGTCCAGCGGCTTGAGCGAGATCACCACGCTGTTGGCGCCCGGCGGATGCCGGTAGGCGTGGCCCAGCGGCAGTCCGGACCCGGGCAGGTCCTCCCGCCGGAAGGTCACCACCAGCGCCAGGCCCTCGGGCGGTTGCTGGGTGAGGAACCGCAGCAGGTCCCGGGTGCCGTCGTCGGCCCAGTGCAGGTCCTCCACCACCAGGACGACCGGCGCCGCGGCGTCCAGCAGCGCGTGGACCGCGCGGAACAGGCGGTGCCGCTCGGCCCGCGGGTCGCCGACCGGCGGTAGTGAGGGCGGCAGGTGTCCGGCGAGCTCGGGGAGGTAGCCGCGCAACGCCCCGGCCACCGGGTTGAGCGCCTCGGTCCCGGGCAGGGCGGCGGCGAGGTGGCGCAGGGCGTCGAACACCGGGCCGTACGGGAACGGCTCCCTGAGCTGGTGGCAGTGGCCGAGCAGCACGGTGCGCCCGCCGTCGCGCAGGACGTCGATGGCCGCCCGGACCAGCCGAGTCTTGCCGATCCCCGCTTCGCCCTCCACCAGGGCCACGGCGGGCGGTCGGGTGATCGCGCCGAGGAGTGCTCGCAACGGCGCTTCGCGTCCGACCATCGCGGGACTGGCGACACTCGTCATCGGCGTCTCCGAGGGTCCGGGTTTTGGTGCCCGTGCCGGAATACCGTTATCTACTACCAGTCATCTACGGTCAACCCTCGCTTTACTGGCATATCCTCCCACAACCCTATAAAGCGGACGGGGCGCCGACGCTTGGCTCGGGGCTGTCAGCGCGCTGACGAGGCTGTGCGCATCCCGATGAGCCCGAGCCGCTCTCTCGGCCGAACCTCGGCGGAGTGGCGATCCACGGATATGTCCCAAGTTTCTGCCGCTGTCCCCGGATGTTCAGGTGGCCGATAAAGGGCGCCGGGCGATTTGGGTGCGTGGCGGCTGTATTTCTCTTATGCGCGATGCCCCATATTTCAGCGGCACTCGGAATCATAGTGTCATGCGCGGTGCCGGGGCAATCCCCAAGGCTGGGTATGTGGGCGCGGTCGAATCCCTCCTAACTTTAAGGAGTCAGGAGCTCATCGCCCTAAAAAGGGGAACGGAAATGCACAGTAAAGGCATCACCAGGCGCGGGATGCGCAGGCTCGGCAGCGCCGTCATCGCCACGGGGTTGTTGTCGGCCGGCCTGATCGCATCCGCGGCCGGAGCGAGTGCGAGCGCCGGTTCCGCCCGTTCGTTCATCAGCTTCGAGGTCTTCTTGAGCAACAACACGGGTTGCGACCTGAAGATCGTCACGTTCCGGCTCGACCACGGCGAGTGGAGCAGGAAGCCGCCGGAGCGGATCAAGTCGGGCCGGCTCGTCAGCTGGGAATCCGAGTCGAACGGGGTCGGCACCGGAACCGAAGGAGAAGCCGACTACATCACCGAGAACTGCGATCCCGCGAGCAACAACACCAAGCGGATCCATGCGCACTGGGACAACCCGTTCTCTGGTGGCAATTCCGGCGATGCCAGCGGAACGGACCCCGTCTTCCATACCAATGTCGTGATCGGCGGCGGTAACCACGCGGGCGGGCAGTTCACCTACTTCCTGCCTGAGTAACCCAGGCGGCAGTCGAACTACCAGCGGATTCGCCGAGCGGTGGGTGCGGGATTCCCCGCACCCACCGCCTACCGCCGATGAGCCCACCACCGATGAGCAGGAGAGAGAGTCATGGCCAGGAAGACGATCGGCCGCAGGGTTTTCGCCACCTGTCCGTCGACGTCAAGCTGGCGAACGATCGGTCGAGTCGGCCGAATACCAGACCCGGCGACTGCCTGGACGGGCGGCTGAACGCGCGAAATGTGCGCGTTAACTGGTTCATCTCGCCCTTCGCCGCCACGTCCTATGACGTCGACGGCACCGATCCGGCCTTCCGGGTCGATATCAACGGCGATTCAGAAGAGCACGCGACCGTGCAGTTCACGCTGCGGGCAGCATGGCTTCGAGTCGGTAAGTTCCCGGCTTATTGGGAAACGATAGGTGCCTTGACGGTTTCCTGGGCCGAAGTTACTTTGTGCGGATGATCAGGAAGAAAAAACGGAAGCATACGTTATGAGAGGGCCGTTCCGCAGCTGGCGGCACGTGCTCACCACCCTCTTACTCATGGCGGCGACCCTGGCCATAGGCCAGGGCGCCGCGTACGCCGACTACCCCGGCGATCTGTGCACTGAGGCGGCGCAGGACGACATCGTCACCGTCAGCGGCGAGACCTGGGAATGCGCCTACGACGAGGACATCGACGACTACATCTGGAAGCCCACGTTCGAGGAACAGGGACACCCGACTACTGGATCTTCAGCTACGACTGGGCCACGTCCAGCACGGGCGGCTATGAGCACGGCACCCGGTCACGAGTGGAGTTCCTGCCGGACGGCGTGCACACCGGGGCCGACGGCTTCTCCTACCGCGACGGCAGCCGGTGGCGTACCACGCAGGTCAGCGAGAACCTCCTCTACTACTGGGACGGCGGCACCTGGGTGCAGTGCGGCGGCACCGGGCAGGTGTCGGGCTCGTCCTCCTTCACGTTCGCCCCGACCTGGGGCTGGGGCGGTGCCTGCGGCGAGAACCGCTACTACGCGACGACCGCCTGGTCGTGGCAGTGGACCGGGTCGGCGTGGGACGGCTCCTCGGCCTGGTCGGGCTTCCTCTGGGCGCCGTGCCGGGGGTGCCTGGCGGCGACGGAGCCGCCACCGGCACCTACGGGACGACCCTCGGCCGAGCCGCCCGCGCCGCCGACCGGGCCACCTGGACGCCTGAAGCTGCGCCCGCCGACGGGCACCACGCCGAAATCGATCCGGACGTGAGAAATCCCTGCTCGGGCCTGGCTCCGGTCCGGGCCTGTCCCCGAGTCGGGCCTGGCTCCGGTCCGGGCCTGTCCCCGGGTCGATTCTCGCTCCGGGTCGGGCCTGGCTCCGGATCAGGTGGCCGGCTTCAGACGGCTTCCTGTCCGCCGGAGCCGAGCCGTCCGCAGAGCCGGTAATCGCCCACCTGCCGTCAGCTCCTTGGGCGAATGGCGCTTGAACCATCGAACCCCCCCGCTTTCGATGGAGGAAGCCACCACGCGCGCCTCGGGCCGCAGGTGGGATCCAGCCTAGATCGGCTGACGGGCCGGGCACCTCAGGGCCCGGCCAGGGGATAGCCCTAAGACGGCACCGCCTCAGGGCGTTTCGGTGGGCCGTGCTCCCCTGTACGGGCCGTGTTCTCCTAGAGGGGAGGTCCATCTCGATCGCCGATGGAGGCGCGATGACCGCAGGATCGACCGACCACGACGTGATCATCATCGGCGCCGGATTCGCCGGCCTGTACATGCTCCACCGCCTGCGCGGCCTGGGCATGGCGGCCCGCGTCCTGGAGGCGGGCCGCGGTGTCGGCGGCACCTGGTACTGGAACCGCTACCCCGGAGCCCGCTGCGACGTCGAGAGCCTGCAGTACTCCTACTCCTTCGCCGAGGACCTCCAGCGCGAATGGAGCTGGACCGAGCGGTACGCCGCCCAGCCCGAGATTCTCCGCTACCTCGATTACGTCGCCGACCGCTTCGACCTGCGCCCCGACATCCAGCTGGACACCCGCGTCACGGCCGCCTCCTGGGAGGCGCCAGGAACATGGCGGGTCGAGACCGGCGGCGGCGAGCGTCTGTCGGCCCGCTACCTCGTCACCGCGGTCGGCTGCCTGTCCGTGGTCAACCTGCCCGGTCTGCCCTGTTCCTTCCGGGGGCCGAGCTATCACACGGGACGGTGGCCGGCCGAGGGCGTGGACCTGTCCGGGCGGCGGGTGGCGGTCATCGGCACCGGCTCGTCGGGCATCCAGTCCATTCCGGTCATCGCGGAGAGCGCCGAGCACGTGACGGTGTTCCAGCGGACGCCCAACTTCAGCGTCCCCGCGCGCAACGGGCCGCTGTCGCCGGAGTACGAGCAGTGGTTCAAGGCCAACCACCAGGACCTCCGCCGTCAGCTGCGTACCTCCCACAGCGGTCTCCTGGCCAACCCGAACCCCGACTCCGCCCTGGCGGTGACGGACGAGGCGCGGGGGCGCGAGTTCGAGGCGCGCTGGGAGCGTGGCGGCCTGGGCTTCCTCGGCTCGTTCTCCGACCTGATGATCAACGAGGAGGCGAACAGGACGGCCGCCGGCTTCGTCCACGACAAGATCCGGGCCACGGTACGGAACCCGGCGGTGGCCGAGCTGCTCCTTCCCGGCGGCCACCCCATAGGAAGCAAGCGCCTCTGCGTCGACACGGGCTACTACGCCACGTACAACCACCCGAACATCACCCTCGCCGACCTCAGGACCGCGCCCATCAGGGAGCTCACCCTTGGCGGCGTGCGTACGGCCGAGCGGGAGCACCCGGTGGACGTGATCGTGTACGCGACGGGGTTCGACGCGATGACCGGGCCGCTGCTGGCCATCGACATCCGGGGTGAGGGCGGGCTGTCGCTGCGGGAGAAATGGCGGGCTGGGCCCAGGAGCTATCTCGGGCTGATGAGCGCCGGTTTTCCCAACCTGTTCACGATCACCGGGCCGGGGAGTCCGTCGGTGCTGAGCAACATGATCGTCTCGATTGAGCAGCATGTGGACTGGATCGCCGAGTGCCTGGATCGGCTGGGCGGGCGCGCCATCGACGCGGATCCGCAGGCCGAGGACGCGTGGGTGGAGCAGGTGAACGAGATCGCGGGGCTGACGCTGTTTCCGCGGGCCGACTCCTGGTACATGGGGGCGAACGTCCCTGGGAAGCCTCGGGTTTTCATGCCTTATGTCGGCGGTGTTGGCGTATATCGGGATAAATGCAGCGAGGTGGCTGCCAAGGACTACCAGGGATTTCTCCGCAGCTGAGGAGCCGTCTGGCCCGCCCGGCCCGTCTGGCCCGGCCCGTCTGGCCCGGCCCGTCTGGCCCGGCCCGTCTGGCCCGGCCCGTCTGGCCCGGCCCGTCTGGCCCGGCCCGTCTGGCCCGGCCCGTCTGGCCCGGCCGCCCGTCTGGCCCGGCCCGTCTGGCCCGGCCCGCCCGTCTGGCCCGGCCACCAGGCTGGTCCCCGCAGCCCCGCAGCCCCGCAGCCCCGCCGCCTCGCCGGGAGCGGCCGTGAGTCGGTGATGACCTGGCCGCTCACCAGGTCATCATCGATGCCCGGATCAGCTACCCGCGATCTGCTCTCCCGCGTAGTCGAGCAGCTTCTCAGCCGTGCTGAAGCGGCGCGCGTCCTGGTCTCCGAGGAGCACGCCCACCACCTGCCTGCCGCCGCGCTCTCCCGCGAACAGCAGGCAGAACCCCGCCGCGTTCGTGTAGCCGGTCTTGACCCCAAGCACCCCGTCAGCCTGCGTGAGCAGTTTGTTGGAGTTGCGCCAGGTGTGCGCCCGGTGCGCGGACGTCTTGGTCACCTTGTGCACCTCGCGCCCGACGACCGTCTTGAACGTCGTGTCGCGGAGCGCCGCCTGCGCCAGCTTGGTCTGGTCGACGGCCGTGGAGTACCCGCCGTTGTTGGGTACGGGCAGGCCGTCCGCGTTGGTGTAGCGGGTGTCGGCCAGGTGCAGGCGATTGGCCGCGGCGTTCATCTTGGCGACGAATGCCGTGTTGCCCGGCCCGTACGTCCTGGCCAGCGCGTTGGCGGCGTCTGCCCCCGACGGGAGCATGAGCCCGTACAGCAGGTCCCTGACCGTGAGCCGCTCGCCCTTCTTCAGCGAGGCGGTGGTGCCTCCGTACTTGGTCGCGTGCTTGACGTCAGCCGCGGTGATCGTGATGGTATCGCCCAGTTTGGCCTCGCGGAGCACCACGTAGGCCGTCATCACCTTGACGAGGCTGGCGACCGGGACGCGGCTCGTCTCCCGCTTGTTGAAGTGGATCGTCCCCGCTGAATCGACCACATACGCTGACTTTGCCGCCACAACGGGCGGATCCGCCGCCTGCGCGGCCGCTGCGGGCGACGAGATCCCCACGACCACGGCGAGTGCGGCGCCGCCGATGAAACCCCCAATATGCATGCCGACATGGTCGCAGGTGATCACCGCTTAATATGCCGAACTCTGTCCCAACTTGGGGACACTCAGGCGGCCAGCACCTTGTCCGCCCGCTTCTTCCGGCGCCACACGACGAACGCGATCACCCCGCCGACGAACAGCACCGCCAGGACCGCCGCCGTGATCGGCGACCGCGCGGCTACCTGGAGCCAGGCCCAGACCAGCGCGTTCAGGCCGAACCACCAGATGGGCGCCCAGGTCAGACAGCCCAGCGCGCTGGCCACGAGGTACCAGGGGTAGGAGACCCGCAGGGCCCCGGCGACCCACGGCAGCGTGTGCCGGAGCATGGGCACCCAGAAGCATCCATAGACCGCGAACGCGCCCCACTTCTCGACGACCCGCTCGACCTTAGCGATCCGCTCACGGCCGAGGTTGACGCCGATGCGCGAGTCGTACAGCTTCTCGCCGAGCCTGCGGCCGATCCAGTAGTACGCCTGGAACGCGCCGAACAGGGCGATGATCAGCACGACTCCCAGCCAGATCGGCCCCACGGGTTCGATGGTGATCGCCAGACGTCGCATCAAGGACCCACACCCCCGTCGTGATTTAGGTCAGCCTTACCTTATTTCAAGGGGCAAGCCGTCGCCACAGCAGGGTGCAACTCGCCGACAACCAGCGTTCAACCACCTTCGCGTACCACTGTAGGTGAGGAAGAAGGAGTGTTGATCATGGCAACGAGAAGCACCGCGGTTCTGGCCTCCGGCACGGCCAGCACGGCCAAGCTCTTCGTGGCGGCCCTCGCCTTCACCGGAGCCTATGTCGGTTTCTCGGCCTACGACACCGCCAACTCCGCGCCGCGCCCGGCGCAGACGGTCACCCTGTCGGCCCGCGAGCTGCCCATCACCTACCCGGCCACCACCTGGACGCCCCAGGCCGCCAAGCCGGGCAAGATCAGCATCAGCGCGCTGCCGGGCGGCGACGCCGGGTGCGTCAGGACGTACATGGCCCGCAGCGTGGTGGTCAACCCCGAGCCTGACCACACCGTTCTGTACGGCTGGCAGCTGGCCCGCTGGAGCCCAGGCACCAACACCTGGCACTCCTACTTCGTCGACTACGACGGCTTCGCCGGCGAGAGGAAGACCGTGCGCTGGAACCCCAGCATCACGGCCAACCCCGGCTGGTATCGCATCGAGCTCACCGTCGAGGGCGCCAAGACCATCAAGAGCGACCGCTTCCAGGTGAGTTGCTGACCGACCGCCGCGCCGCTTCCACCCAGCGCGGCACGCCGACCCGCTCGGCCACCTCCAGCGCCTTCTCATAGTGGGCCCGCGACGCGTCCGGCTGGCCCAGCCGCACCGCCAGGTCGCCGAGCGTCAGGGCCACCGGCCAGAGCGCCACGACCCCGGTGCCGGCGCCCGCGATGCGGTCGGCGAACGGCTTGAGCTTGTCGTAGCAGTCGATCATCCGTTCGCGGTCGTCGAGCAGCATCCCGGCCAGCGCCCGCCAGGTCATCGCCAGCTCGTACAGGAAGTCGGGCCGCACCGGCGGGCGTACGGCGGCCACGGCCTTGGCGTCGCCCACGCGACCCGCGGAGGCGAGCGCCAGCGCGTAGGCGTCGAGGGTCCACTTCGCGCCGCGCTGGTGGGCCGCGGCGATCTGCCCGACCGTCTCGGCTGCCCGGCCGTCGACCAGGTGCAGGCAGAACGTGGTGATCAGCGGCAGGTCCTGGCGGCCCTCCAGCATGCCCGCCCGCTCGGTCATCCTGGCCGCGTCGCCGTAGGCCCGCTCGGCGCCGCGGTAGTCGCCGGCGATCATCAGCCGCTGACCGGAGTACCAGGCGCAGACGGCCGCCGGCGCCGACAGGTCGTACTGTCTGGCCAGCCGGTCGGCCGCGGCGGCGTGCTCGTCGGCGATGGCGAACTCGCCGCGGGCCGCCGCGCATTCGAGCAGCACCAGGTGGGCCAGCGCCTGCGTGGCCATCTGCCCCGAGCGCTGGGCGACCTCCAGCAGCTCGCGGCCGATGCTCTCGCGGGTGTCGACCGCAGGGATGTCGTAGGACTGGCGCAGCCGCCCGCTGAGGGCCGCCGCGAGCAGCGTCGGATCGCCGCTCTGCCTGGCCAGCTCCAGCGCCTCCAGCGACGCCTGCCGCCCGCGCTCGGGCGAGGAGGAGCCCTCCAGCTCCAGCGCCAGCGTGGTGAGCAGGCTCGCGCGCAGCGTCTGCTCCCCTTCGGGGAGCTCCATCAGCGCCTTCTCGGTGACGTCGACGATCTCCCACGCGGTGCGGGTGAAGTCGCGGGCCATCCCCTTGTGCGGTACGGCGAGCGAGGCCGCCACCCGCGCGGTGATCTCCAGGTCGCCCAGCGGCAGCGCGGAGTCCATGGCCTGGCGGCGCAGCAGCCGCGCCGCGGTCATGTCGCCGCACAGCGCCAGGGCCCTGATCTGGCGGAGCATGAGCTGCAGCCGGTCCTTGGTGTCGCCGGCGGTGCGGTCGAACGCCGCGATGGCCTGCTCCCACAGCGTGGCGGCCTCGCGGTGCGCGAACCTGCGCTCGGCCTGCTCGGCGGCCAGCCCGGCGTAGTGGACGGCCTTCTCGGCGGCGTCGGCGAGGAAGTAGTGGTGCGCCAGCGCCGCCACGTCGGACGGCGTGCGCCGCTCGATGACCGACGCGACCGCCGCGTGCAGCCGGGTGCGGCGCAGCCGCGACGCGTCGGAGTAGATCGTGTCGCGCACCAGGTCGTGATCGAACCTGAGCAGCCCCGGCCCCGGCTCGGTCACCAGCCCGGCCAGCAGCGCCGCCTCGACCGCCTCCACCACGGCGTCCTCGTCGCCCGCCACGTCGACCAGCACGTCGACGTCGACGTCGCGGCCGATCACCGCCGCCTGCAACAGGATCTGCTGGGCCCCGGCGGGCAGCCGGGAGATGCGCCGCCGCAGCACGTCGCGCACCCCGGAGGGCACCCGCGACAGCACCTCGACCGCGCTGGCCCGGTCGGCCGCGCCCTCGGAGTCGAGCAGGCGTACGGTCTCGCGCACGAAGAACGGGTTGCCACCGGTGCGCTCGACGATGGATTCGACCGCGTCCTCGTCGATCTCGCGCACGCAGGTGGCCCTGACCAGCTCGCCCACGGCCTTGGGATCGAGGCCGGACAGCCCGACCCGCACCGGGCCGAGCCGGGCGAGCGCGGCCAGCACGTCGGACTGGCGGTCGTCGAGCTCGCTCTCCCTGCAGGTGACCACGAGCAGCACCCGGCTGGTGGCCAGCAGGCTGGGCAGCGCGCGCAGCAGCGCCAGCGTCTGGTCGTCGGCCCAGTGGAGGTCTTCGAGCGTGAGCAGCACCGGCGCGCGCCGCGCCACCCCCGCCAGGTAGCCGCCGACCGCCCGGTGCAGCCGGAAGCCGCCGGACACCTCGTCGTCGTCGGGATCGGGGTCGGCGTCGTCGAGCAGCGGCGCCAGCAGCTGGGCGTATTCGCCCGCGCCGGTCATCCCCACCAGGGCGCGCAGGATCTCCACCCACGCCCAGCCCGGCGGTGTCGCGCTGGAGTCGGGGCAGGCGCCGGAGGCGGTGATCCAGCCGTCGCCGGTGAGCTTGCCGTCGAGCTGACGCAGCAGCGTGGTCTTGCCCGCGCCCGCGACGCCCGCGACGATCGCCACCTGGAACCTGCCGGTGCGGGCGGCGGCCGTGGTCAGCCTGGCCAGCTCGGCGTCGCGGCCGACGAACGGCTCGGGCTCCAGCGGCGGCGGCTCGACCGGGACGGCCGGCCGGGGCGGCCAGGTGTCGGTGGGCGCCTGCACGGGCCTGGACGGCCGCGGCGCGAGGCTCAGCTCCAGCTCGGGCGCCTGGGCCAGGATGTCGGACTCCAGCTTGCGCAGCGCCGGCCCCGGGTCGATGCCCAGCTCGTCGGCCAGGATGCCCCTGGCCCGGCGCAGCGCCGCCAGCGCGTCGCCCTGCCGGCCGCAGCGGTAGAGGCCGAGGCCGAGCAGCCGCCAGCCCTCCTCGCGCAGCGGGTGCTCGGTGGTGAGCGCCTCCAGGTCGGGCACGGTCTCGGCGGGCAGGCCGAGGCGCAGCCCGGTGTCGGCGTGCCGCTCGCGCGCCACCAGCCGCAGCTCGGTCAGCCTGTTGACCTCGGCCTCCGCCCACTGCTGGTCGGCGAAGTCGGAGTAGGGGGTGCCCCGCCACAGGCCGAGCGCCTTCTCCAGGCGGGCGCGCGCGGACTGCGGATCGCCTTCTTCGAGGTGCTCGCCCGCCGCCCTGACCAACTGCTCGAACTTGAGCGCGTCGACCTGGTCGGGCGCCACCCGCAGCGCATAGCCGGAGGCGACGGTCACCAGCAGGCGGTTGGGCCCGCCACGCGGACGGCCCGGCTCCAGCACCCGGCGCAGCCGGGAGATGTAAACCTGGAGCCCCGACTGGGCTCCCTTGGCCGTGTCGTCATCCCACAAGTCGTAAAGGAGGGTGTCAACCGGCACGACCTGACCTCTGGCCACGAGAAGTCGGGCGAGGACGGCCCGCTGCCGCAACCCGCCGAGGTCGAGTTCGTCGTCGTGTTCGTACGCCTCGACTGGCCCCAGAACTCGGAACGCCACCATGTCAGCCGCCACGCTATGCGGGCTTCCGAATCAGGCACAAGGGCCGTGATTGATTAACGCCTGTTCGGTTTGGGATTGTCACTAGGGGGCCTTCGAGATCGCGGACGGGGGCTCCGCGTCGGCGTTCCTGGCGTTGCGCCTGCGCAGTAGCGCCCACGCGCCTAGAGCGAGGCCGCCGAACGGGATCTCGATAGTGTAAGTCCAGAAGCCGAAAAGCAGTGCGGTCGCCGTCGCCGGGGCGGGTGCCACGCCGAAGGCGAAGAGCAGCGCGGCCACGCCGCTCTCCATGATCCCCGCGCCGCTCGGCGTGACCAGCGCGCTGGTCAGCACGCGGGACAGGGCGAAGACGGCGATCGACTGGGCCAGCCCCGGATAGGCGCCGGTGGCGTGCATGCAGACGACCATGATCGCCCACTGGAAGCCCAGGAAGAAGACCATGGCCAGCGACAGGCCGATCGAGCGCGACTTCACGATCTCGGCGGTGTCCTTGCGCAGCCGCTCCAGCGCCTCGGAGGCGTGGAACTTCAGCCTGAACAGGCGTACGAGGAAGTCGAGGCCCTTGCCCAGGAGGGCGGCGGCGCGGTCCCAGTAGAGGGCGGCGGCCACGATCAGGCAGAGCGCGAGGATCGACACCGCGCCCACCCAGCCGGCTCTGGCCACCGTCGGGTTGGGCGCCTTGCCGGCCGCCAGCAGCGCGATGATGCCGACGGCGGGCAGGATGAATCTAAACAGAGTGTTCCAGATGCCGCTGACCAGCGTCATCACCACGATCGAGCGGTTGGCGAACCCCCAGCCCCTGGTCATCGCGAACGTCAGCGCCACCCCGGCCGCGCCGCCGAACGGCAGCAGGTTGCTCACCGCGCTGCCCGCCGCGTTGAGAGAGAGCGCCTGCAGGTTGTTGAGACCCGGCAGCGAGTTGGTGAGCACGAAGGTGTAGGCCAGCAGGCTCAGCAGCCAGACCGCGGTCATCAGGGCGATGGTGCCGAAGCTGAGGCTGTGGAAGAGCGCGCCGATCTCGCGCCAGGACACGGGCTTGCCGGTCAGCGAGTGGACGATCTGCGGCAGGTAGACCACGAGGGCCAGAGCCAGCGCGAGGGAGAGCGCCGACAGCGTGATCTGGAGCCATCTGTTCTTCATCGCGGTACAGTCTGCCGCTCGCGGGGGCGGCCCGGATCATACTCAGGGCTCATTTTGGCCACTGGTCCAGAGGATGACTGAGGCGGGTGCCGGGTGGAAGATCACGCCGTACGTACCACTCGGTGCCGAAGACGAGCCGATAGAGCGGGCCGGGCACCTTGAGCATCACGGCCAGCGTGCGGTCGGTCTCGCCGCCGGTCGCCTGGGAGGCGTGCGCGGACATGGACGCCCGCTTCTGTTTCGCATATTTCCGGACATTTACCCGGTGGGTGATCGTCTCACTCGCCGAGTAGGCGCTTTCGAAGGTCCGTACGTCGAACTCGGGCGGGAACCGGTAGAACTTCCCCGCCAGCTTCAGCAGCCTGACCAGCGGGTCGCGGTTGACCGTCGCCTCCAGCACGACCGCCGTGCCGGCGATCTCCGCCGCCCGCCGCCCTACCCGGTGCACCTGGACGTGGTCGGGATGGCCGTAGCCGCCCGCCGGGTCGTAGATCGACAGCAGGTCGGCCCGCTCCTCCTCCAGGATGGCGGCCAGCTTTCCGGCGGCCTTCTCGGAGTCGGCGTCGATGAAGGCGTCGTCGGGCCGTTCCTCGGCGCGGCCGCCCTGCGGGCTCAGGCCCGAGTCGCCGTAGCCGAGACACTCGACGCGGGCGCAGCCGAGCAGGGCCGCCGACTCGTACAGCTCCTTCAGGCGGGTCGCGCGCAACTCCTCGCCCGGCCCCATCTCGGCCAGGCCGCGCTCGCCGGCGGTCGCCACCACGAGGACCACGCGGTGTCCCTCGGCCGCGAGCATCGCCATCGTGCCGGCCGTCAGCAGGGCCTCGTCGTCGGGATGGGCGTGGAAGAACACAGCGGTACGTGGAGGCACAACGCCCAGATTAGTCTGGGAGGGGTGCGGATCTTTCACGTGAGTGACTGTTACCTGCCGCGACTCGGGGGGATCGAGGTTCAGGTCGCCGACCTCGTGCGTACGCAGCGCGAGGCCGGCCACGCCGTCGATGTGGCGACCGCGACCAAAGGGGAGACGCTGCCCGGCGTGCACAGGATCGTCGCCAGGATGCCCTTCGACCTGCCGGTCCACCCGTTCGGAGTGGGACATCTCACGCGGCGGCTGACCTCCTCGCGGCCCGACGTGGTGCACGTCCACATGGGCGCGGTCTCGCCCTTCGCCTGGATGGGGGTGCGGGCCGCGAAACGGGCCGGAATTCCCTGCGTCGTGACCGTGCACAGCATGTGGGACCCCGTCACGCGCGGCGTCTACCGGTTGCTGCGCCTGGTCTACGGCTGGCAGAGCTGGGGGCTGGTGGCCACCACGGTCAGCAACGCGGCGGCGGCCCCGATCCGGTCGGTCGCGGGGGAGGGGGTGCCCGTGCACGTGGTGTCCAACGGCCTCGACCTGTCGGGCTGGCGGCTGTTCTCCGGGTCGCCGCCGGAGCCGCGCGAGGAGGTGCACATCGTGGCCGTGGGCCGTCTGGCGCCGCGCAAGCAGCCGGTCCGGCTGCTCAAGCTGCTCGACATGGTGCGCTCCCGGGTCCCCGACGGCATTCCGCTGCGCGCCACCGTGATCGGCGACGGCCCGGCCCGCGCCCAGATGGAGCGCTACCTGGCCAGGCACGGCATGACGGGCTGGGTCTCGTTGCCCGGACGCTACACCCGCGAGCAGATCGCCAAGGTGCTGGAGTCGGCCGACGTGTTCGTGGCGCCGGCGCCACGCGAGTCGTTCGGGATCGCCGCGCTGGAGGCCCGCGCCGCCGGGCTTCCCGTGGTGGCGCGGGCCCAGAGCGGGGTGGCCGACTTCGTCCGGCACGGCACGGAGGGGCTGCTCGGCCGCAGCCTGGGCGACCTGGCCGGCGCCGTGGCCCGCCTGGCCACGGATCCCGAACTGCGGCAGCGCATGATCGCCCACAACCGCGCCGTCCCGCCGTCGGCAGGTACCTGGCCGACCGTCCTGGCGGGCTTCGACCGGGCGTACGCGGAGGCCATCGGATAGATCGCCGCGCCTGCCCCCTGCCGCCCGCCACCGCTACTGCCGCGACCTCACCGCGCGCCACTCACCGGCCGCGGGGTCAGGTGTCGAGGCCGCCGTGGGTGATGGTGTAGGCGGGGGTGGCGAAGTCGCCGCCCTGGGGCATGTCGTCCGTGAAGAAGGCGTCGGCGCCCGAGATCCCGTACGACTCCGCGTCGTCCTGAGGCGTGTAGCCGAGCTCGTCCGAGAGTCGCCAGAAGCCGCGCGTGTTGGCCGAGACGGCATAAACCGTGGCGAAGTGGATGCCGGGCTGGGAGACCGCGGCCAGGACGAAGCCGGCGCAGTCCCGGGGGCTGAGCCAGGTGGCCAGGTGGCGGGCCTCGGAGGGCCGGGGTTCCAGGCTGCCGATGCGGAGGCAGACAACCTGAAGCCCGAACTTGTCGGCATACAGGCGGCCCAGGGCCTCGACGGCGACCTTGCTGACCCCGTACAAGCCGTCGGGGCGCGGCGGCTCGTCCGGTGACACCGTCCGGGTGGCGGGGTAGAGGCCCGTCAGGCGGTTGCTGCTGGCCAGCACCACGCGGGGCACACCGGTGCGCCGGGCCGCTTCGAGGACGTGGTGGGCGCCGAGGACGTTCGCCTCCAGGAGGGCGGGCAGCGGGGCCTCGTCTGGTACTCCGGCCAGATGGACGACCGCGTCGGCGCCCTTGATGATCGACGCCACGGCTTCCACGCTGGACAGGTCGGCCTGCCGTACCTCCTCTTGGGGGGCCTCGGCGGTCAGGGGTGCGCGGTCGACCAGGATCAGGCGGGTCGCGGCGCGGCGCAGGGGCTCGCGGACGGCTGTGGCGACGAGTCCGGCGGCGCCGGTCAGAACGATGGTTCCCATAGGGTCATCCTATGGCGTACATTGTTACCATGGTAACAGTGGAACGCACGCAGACCGGATTGCGGGTCGAGCGGAATCTGCTCAAGGTGCTCAAGGGCCTGGCCGAATATCTGGACATGTCGCTGGGAGACCTGGTGGAGGGGATCGCGTTGCATGCCTTCGAGGGGCAGGCGCCCTTCACGCCCGAGACGCTGGGCAAGATCGAGCAGCTCAAGGCCGTCTACGGGCTGACGCTGACCGTCGCCGACGCGCACCGGCTGGTGGAGAAGTGAGCGGGGCCCAGTTCCGGCTCAGCGGGGAGGTAGCGGTGGCGATGCCGCCCGCCGAGGCGTTCCGGCTGTTCACGCCGCGTGGGGAAGAGGAGTGGGTGCCGGGCTGGCGGCCCGGGTTCCCCGTCGCCACCGACGACGACAGCGAGCCGGGCACCGTGTTCGAGACCGACGCCCATGGTGAGCGGACCACGTGGGTGGTGCTCGGCAGGGAGAAGGGAAGGCGCATCTCGTACGCACGGGTGACGCCGGGTTCGCGGGCCGGGACGGTGAGCGTGGCCGTCGGCGAGGGCGACGGCGGCGGCAGCGCCGTGCGGGTCACCTACGAGCTGACCGCGCTCTCGCCGGAAGGGGAGCGGGAGTTGCGGGAGTTCGCCGACGGATATCCGGCCTTCCTGGCGTCGTGGGAGCGGGACATCGCCGACCGGTTCGGGCCAGCGGGCACTCGATAGGCCATCACGTACGGCGGAGCACCACATACCCATCGCGGTCGAACACCTTCGTATATCCCTCGGTCACCAGCCGGTCCACCTGGGCGCGCTGATCGTCGGGGGAGCCGAACGGGTACTGCCAGCGGGCCGTGTCGGCCGCCACCCACTCGGCGCCGCGCGGCTGCCCGCTCCAGAGCAGGACGGTGGTGCGGGAGGTCAGTGCCGGGCCGAGCGAGTTGGCGGCCTCCACGGTGACGCCCGTGGGAACCGTGGCCACCGCCGCCGTGGCCGATTCGGTGCTGATCTCCTCCGCCTTGTAGAAGGCCGGATGGTAGAGCTGGTCCAGGGCGAACTTCGGCACCAGGGTGAGCGCGACCACGAGCGCGCCCGCCGACCAGGCCAGCTTGAGTGAGCGGTCGTCGGCGCGCTTGATCCGGCGCAGCAGCCTGGACAGCCCGTCGACCCCCGCCAGGAGCAGGATCACCACGGTGAAGGCGTTGTACTGGAAGTCCGCCCGCCACCACGGCTCGCGGTCCGACAGCATGCGTTCGAGCACGTGCGGCAGCGCGACCAGCGACAGCGGCGACAGCAGGCAGAGCAGCAGCGTCGGCCAGGCCAGCAGGAACAGCGTGTCGACCTTGGTCTCCTCGCTGAAGGGCAGCAGCAGCGCGGCCAGCGGGTCGCGCAGCAGCGTCAGGATCGCGCTCGGCGCGTCGGGCCCCAGGTGACCGTAGGCCCAGAAGTCCGCGCTCTCGCCGCCGAGCAGCGAAATGAGCGCGCCCCGGGTGAGCATGACCCCGCCGAGGCCGATCGCGGCGCAGCACATCCCGCGGAACCTGTCGCCGGTGAGGAAGAGGTAGAGGCCGAAGCCGATCACCGTGAGCCCCATGTCCTCCTTGACCAGGAGGAGCATGCCCATCGCCGCGAACGCGGGCAGCAGTCGTCCCGCGTGGTAGCGCTCGATCATGATCGCGGTGAGCAGCGGGACGAACATCACCTCGTGCGCGTCGAACGCGATCGCCTGCGCGACGGGCCACGACAGCGCGTAGGCCACGGCGACCAGGTAGGCCGGGGTGGTGCCCAGCATCCGCCTGGTGAACAGCCAGATGAACGGGATCGCGGCGGCGAACAGCAGCGCCTGCGCCACGATCAGCGAGGCCGGCCCGTCATGGATCCAGTAGAAGGGCGCCAGCAGTGCGTAGATGGGCGAGAAGTGGTCGGCGAGCTGGAGGTAGTCCAGCCCCCGGTCGTGGAAGGCGCCGACCATCGGGATGTACGGCGGCCGGAAGTGCGCGTAGTTGCGCACGGCCTGGTCCACGATCACCAGATCGAACGTGCTGGCGCGATAGGTGGCCAGCTTGACCAGGCCGAGCACGGCGTAGACGGCGGCCGAGATCACGGCGATCAGCCCGATGCGCAGGCGGTTCGGCGTGATCCGGGCCGTCCAACGGGCAGCGCCGGCTGCCAGAGCTTCCCCCGTCACGGGCAGCAAGCGTAGACCGATTCCCCCTGGATCGCGTTCGCGGAGAAGTTCCCCCTGGACCGCGTACGCGACAAGGCCGCCGCGCCGCGCCGCCCCCCGCGGGCGGCGCGGCGGCCACGGTTCATCAGCCGCAGGCGCTCTTGATCTTGGCCTCGATGGCCGGGATCTTCGACAGCCCCTCGGTGGCGGCGGCCGGGTTCTTGGTGTCGATCTTCATGCTCTCGAACACCGAGGCCATGTCGTTCAGAGCCCCGGCCAGGTCGCCGTCGTACTTCGAGGCGAGCGTCTTGAGCTTGCCAGCCGTCTCCTGGCTGGCCTTCTCGAATGCCTTGGCATCGGTGGCCGCGGTGGACAGGGAGGCGCTGTACTCCTGAGTGATCTTGCTTACGTCGGTGCCCACCTGGTTGCAGTCGACGGCGTTGCCGATGGCACCACAGGCGGTGGTGAGGCCGGCAAGAGAAAGCGTCGCGATCGCGATAGCGATGCGACGACGAGGGGGTGTCATTTTCCGTGCCCTTCGTTGCGTTTAGCGACGAATCGACATTATGGAGTGATCCTTGACAGGTGCTTGCACCCCACTAGCACCATCTGTATCAAGTCGTTGTAAAGCGGGCGATCAGCTCTTGACAGCCTCTGGGGCCGACCAGACGATGTCGCATATAGAGCAACTCGGTGCGTAATGCGCAACAAGGGGTGCCGGTTGACCACATCGAGCTTGATCTCCACGTTGCCCGGTCATGCCTACACCGACCCCGCGACGTTCGCCGAAGAGCAGGCCAAGATCTTCGAGAGCCTCTGGTTCTGCGCGGTCCGGTCCGGCGAGCTGGCCCGGCCGGGGACGTTCAGGACGGTCCAGGTCGGAAGAGAGAGCGTGCTCGTGGTCCGCGGCCGTGACGGCGAGCTGCGCGCCTTCCTCAACGTCTGCCGGCACCGCGGCGCCCGCCTCTGCCTGGAGGACGCGGGCGAGGTCAAGCGGACCATCAGGTGCGCCTACCACGCCTGGTCGTACGACCTGGACGGCCGCCTCGCCGCCGCGCCGAACCTGGCGAAGATGCCCGACATCGACCGGGTGGAGTACGGGCTGATCCCGGTGAGCCTGCGCGAGTGGCTCGGCTACGCCTGGGTCTGCCTGGCCGACGAGCCGCCCTCGTTCGAGCAGACGGTCACGAGCGCGGCCACCGAGCGCCTGGGCGATCCGGCCGCGATCGAGCACTACCACGTCGACAAGCTCGCCCTGGGGCGCCGCATCGTCTATGACGTCAAGGCCAACTGGAAGCTCATCGTCGAGAACTTCATGGAGTGCTACCACTGCGCCACGATCCACCCGGAGCTGACGGCCGTGCTGCCCGAGTTCGCCGGCGGCTTCGCCGCGCAGTACTACGTGGGCCACGGGGCGGAGTTCGCCGAGCGGGCCGAGGGGTTCACCGTGGACGGGAGCCCGGGGTTCGGCAAGCTGCCCGACGTGTCGGCCGAGCAGGACCGGCGCTACTACGCGATCACCGTCAAGCCGCAGGTGTTCGTCAACCTGGTGCCCGACCACGTGATCCTTCACCGCATGGTGCCGCTGGCCGCCGACCGGACGATCGTGGAGTGCGACTGGCTCTACCACCCCGACGTGGTCGCCTCCGGCGCGGACCTGTCGCTCTCGGTCGAGCTGTTCCACCGGGTCAACGAGCAGGACTTCGCCGCCTGCGAGCGGACCCAGCCCGGTATGTCGTCACGCGCCTACCGGGCGGGTGGGGTGCTGGTGCCGAGCGAGCACCACATCTCGATCTTCCATCAGTGGGTGAACCAGCGCTTACGCGGATAGCGGATCGCCAGACTCCCGTACTTCGCCTCGCCGCTCACCACCAGATAGAGGGCTCCCGGCTGAGGCCGGCCCGGCACCTCCGAGGTCACGGTGTTGCCCCACTCCGTGCGGAACCTGTCGATGTCGGCCGCGGCGCCGTCCGGCAGGACGATCTTGGCCGAACCGTACTTGAGGTCGAGGTGGATCTCGACGACCGGATGGGAGATGACCGCCTCCGACAGGTCGAGTTCGACGCTGCCGTACTTGGAGGCGACCCGGAGCCGGCGGGGGACCGCCCAATCTCCTGATCGCTTGATGTGGCCGTTCTTGGACTCCAGTTCCACCACCTCGTCGACCACGGGCCCGTCCACCGCGGGCCCGTCAGCCGGCAGGTCGGCGGTCAGGCCGGCCAGATCGCCGTAGGTTCGCGCGGTGAGGGCAAGTTCGAGCCGGTCCTCCAGCTCCAACTGGGTGAGACGGCCTTCCATGAACGCTTCTTGGAGCTTTCGCGCGCCACGCTCACGGTCGGCATCTGAGACGCGCATCTGTAAATCCGACATGTTCCGAGCATAGGTTCGCCCGGTTCAGAACGGGAGGCGTCGGCCGGAGGGCGTACGCAGATCGAGAGGGAGCGGCCGGGGGGCGGGCTTCGTCGGCCGCACGATCTGGAGTCTCTTCATAACACATGGATACCCAACGGATTGCCGTAAAGACCTCATCGCGGGGTAGCTTGAAGTGTGATGGTGGCAGACCCTTTCGTGCACCCGGCCCTCTTCTACCGAGGCGATCGGGAATATGTGGCTGCCACCACGGCTTTCGTCCGCGAAGGGCTCAGCTCGGGAGAGCCTGTCGCCGTCGCGGTTCCGCCCCGGAATCTCGCCCTGATCGAGGCCGGTCTGGGGCGTGACGCCGACGAGGTGCTCCTGCTCGACATGACCAGCGCCGGGCGCAACCCTGGACGCATCATCCCCGCCGTGCTCCGCGAGTTCGCCGACCGCCACCCCGTCGGTCATGTACGGATCATCGGCGAGCCCATCTGGCCCGGCCGCACGGTGACGGAATATCCCGCCTGCGCCCAGCACGAAGCCCTGATCAACTACGCCTTCACCGGCCGGCACGTCACGATCCTGTGCCCGTACGACCTCGACGGGCTCGACCCCGAGGTCATCCGCGAGGCCGAGCAGACCCATCCCGTGCTGCGCGACGGCTCCGGCGAGTGGCACAGTGGCGACTACGCGCCCCAGAAGGTCGTCGACGGGCACAACCAGCCGCTGGACGAGCCCGCCGACTTCCTCTCGCTCCGCTTCGACCACACCAACCTGGCCGCCGCGCGCGGGCTGGCCGCCGGGCTGGCCGCAGACCTCGGGTTCAGCCGGGCCAGGCTCGACGACATCCGCCTGACGGTCGCCGAACTGGGCGCCAACAGCCTCGATCACGGCGGCGGCGCCGGGCTGATCAGGGTCTGGGCCGAAGCCGACCGGCTGGTGTGCGAGGTCAGCGACTCGGGCCACATCATCGACCCGCTGGCCGGCCGGACGCCGGTCGATCCGCGCGCTCCCGGTTCGCGCGGCCTGCTGATCGTCAACCTGCTCAGCGACCTGGTCCGCGTGCACACGCGAGCGGGCGCCACCGTGATCAGGGTCTACTTCGACCTGCCGGGCCCTGTTCATGGCCTCACTTCGTGAGGCGGGCTCGGTCGCCCAATGCCGCCGTCTTCCCCCGTCGCTCTGGTCGCTACGCTCCCGGCGCTCCTCCTCCAGACGACGGCGCTCCCTCGCCGGCTCCTCCTCCAGACGACGGCGCTCCCTCGTGTTCATGGCCTCACTTCGTGAGGCGGTCTCGGTCGCCTCATGCCGCCGTCTGTGACCCGCGATGGTATGGCTGGCCCTACCTACCCTGAGGCGGCGGGCTCGACCCAGGGGTGGCTTCCCCCAGGTCAGCGGGCAGGTATCCGAAGTGCTACGACCTAGGTATTAAGGGGCGGTTCAGGGCCCGTTCGGGTCGATCTCCGATACTCCGGAAGCCCGTATTCCACGACCTTTGAAGCATGAAGGCATTGCTTGTCAGTGGATTCGCGGCCATCGGCACCGGGGCCGGCGCCATGCTCACCTTGCACGCGGAGTCGGGGCTGGACCCCATGCACAGCGTGATCAGTGAGTACGCTTTTCAGCCCTTGGGATGGTTGCTGCCGACCTCGCTGACGCTGTTCGCGGTCGGCTCGGCACTGATCGCCGAGGCGCTGCGCCGGACGGGCGCGAGCGTCTGGGTCGTGTTGCTGCTGCTGGCGTGGGGCGGGAGCATGTTCCTGATCGGTGCCTTCCCCACGGACCGCCCCGGGGTGCCGCTTTCGCTGTCGGGCGGCATCCACAGATATGCCGCCTTCGCCGCCTTCCTGGTGATGCCGGCCGCGGGGATGCTGCTGGCCAACGCGCGAGTCCGGTACGCCAGGGCCGTACGGGTCCTGAGCGCGGTGGCGCTGGGCGCGCTGCTGCTCGTCGTGGTTCCGTACGTCGTGCGGATGTTCGGCATCGAGCTGTCCAACGACGACATCCCCGCCGGGCTCACCCAGCGGGTCGTGGTCCTCACCGAGATCGGGGTGCTGGCCCTGGCCGGGATGTCGATGCTCAAGCCCTCGGTTCAGCGCTCCCAGGGCGGCGTGTCGCCCATCTTGGCGTAGTACTTGGCCAGGTTCTTCTTGACCCGCTCGATGTCGCCCTGCGGGATCTTGACCCCGCCCCTGGCACCGTCCACGACCCCGGCGGCGGCGATCACGGCCCGCGGGACGACTTTCAGCTCACCACCGACGACGTCGGCGATCGGCAGCTTGTAGGCGCCGAACTCGTCGGCGTCGTCGCTGTCGTACCAGAGGAAGGCGCCCCGGTACTTCCCGTTGGGCCCGTTCTCGGCGTCCGCCCATCTCCGCACCCGTTTCTCGGCCGCCGCCGCGTCCCACTCGCGGTCACGGTCGGCGAGAGGCAGATCGTGGAACTGTGTGACAGTCATAACCGCTGGCTACCCCGCTCCGGGGCGTGAAACGGCCTGGTCTGGAAAAGAGCTCGCCTATGGGAGCAACTGAGAACACCATTCTGATCGCGTACGACGGCTCGGACGACGCCAAGGCGGCCATCGCCTTCGTCGGCACGCTGATGCCCGGCGCGCGCGCCGTCGTACTGACCGTGTGGGAACGTCTGGCGATGGCCTCGGCGCGGGCGTCGGCCGGGATGATGATGACCATCGGCGATTCTCCCGCCGAGGACGAGGCCGTTGGGCAGGCCATGAGGGAGCTCGCGGCGCAGGGCGCGGAGCTGGCCGGACAGGCGGGGCTCGACGCCTCGCCGCGGTGCGATCTGGACGCGGTCGCCGTGTGGTCGTCCATCGTGGACGTGGCGGAGGATATCGGCGCCACGTTGATCGTCACCGGGACTCGGGGGCAGGGCGGAGTGAAGTCATTGCTGCTCGGCAGCACGTCCGACCGGGTGCTGCATCACGCGCGCCGGCCGGTACTGGTGGTGCCCGCGCCGGAGTAGTTCTGGCGGCGGCGGTGAGCGGGGAACGGCTGCCCCGGCCCGAGCCGTTGGTCCCGCGGCCGGCTGGTTGACGGGGGGTAGGGGGCGGCCTAGGTTGGCGGCACCGACCAGCCGGTATGGAGGCGCTTATGCCCACCGTCAACACCGTTCGCGGTCCTGTCGACGTCGATGAGCTCGGTCAGACCCTGATGCACGAGCACGTCTTCATCCTGTCCACGGAGTTTCTCGACAACTACGGCAAAGGTGCCTGGTGGGACGAGGAGTTCCGGGTCGCGGACGCGATCGGCAAGCTCCAGGCGGTGGCGGCGAAGGGCGTGCGGACGATCGTGGACCCGACGGTGTGGGGGCTTGGGCGGTACATCCCCCGCATCCAGCGCATCGCCGCCGAAGTGCCGGATCTGCACATCATTGCCGCGACCGGCATCTACAGCTTCGAAGAGCTGCCCCACCAGTACGACTACCGCGGCCCCGGCCTGCTCCTGGACATGCCCGATCCGATGATCGACGACTTCGTGCGCGACCTCACCGAGGGCATCGCCGACACCGGGGTCAAGGCGGCGTTCCTCAAGTGCGTGGTCGAGCAGAAGGGCCTGACGCCCGGGGTCGAGCGGATCTGCCGGGCCGTGGCGCGGGCTCACGCGCGTACCGGCGCGCCGATCACCGTCCACACGAACTCCTTCACGCAGAGCGGGCTGACCGCGCTCGACTTCTTCGCCAAGGAGGGCGTCGACCTGGCGAAGGTCGTCGTCGGGCACGCGGGCGACACCAACGATCTCGACTACCTGATGCGTCTCGCCGACACGGGCGCCACGCTGGGGATGGATAGATTCGGGTTGGATGTCTACAATGCGACGTCTGACCGGGTAGCCACCATCGCCGCCCTCTGCCAGCGGGGATACGCTGATCGGATGGTCCTCAGCCACGACACCGCCTGCTTTATGGACTACTTTGTGGAGTCTTGGGATGACGCACTTCGCACGATGGCGCCCAACTGGCGCTACGATCACATCCACGACGAGGTCTTGGCCGCACTGCTGGACTCGGGTGTGACCGGCGATCAGATCGAGCAGATGCTGGTGTCCAACCCGAGACGCTACTTCTCGTAAAGTGGTGGCTTCGGGCAAGCAATGCGGGTAGGTGGAACTGGGTGACTTCGGAGCAGGCCTTGTCGATCAGCCTCGGGCTCCAGGGACCGTGTGTCATCGCCAGGCTCACGGGAGACTTCGACTTCGGATCCGCGGCCGAGGTGCGTGATCGCGTCACCAAGGCGCTCGACCTGACCCAGCCACCCTTACTCGTCATCGACATGCAGGCGGTCAGCGTCTGCGATTCTTCCGGGCTTTCCGTGCTCGTTTATCTGCACAAGGCGGTGACCGCCTCCGGCGGCCGGCTGTTGCTTTCTGGACTGAACGGCAGGTGTAAGCACCTTTTCGCGATCACCGCCCTCGACAAGTTCTTCGACATCCGCACCACCGCCGAACTCGCCATCGCGGAACTCAATGAACCGGGGAGTTCGCCGCCGTTTACCGGGTAGTCGCTTTGGTATGTCGGCCGAAGAGCCCGACCTGCTCGGCATGTATCTGGAGCAGATCGGAAAGACACCATTGCTCTGCGCCGCGGACGAAGTGGACCTGGCACGACGGATCGAGGCGGGGCTCTACTCGGGCTACCTGATCAGTCGTGGCGAGGGAACACCGGAGCTCGAACACGTCCGCCGCGACGGGCAGCGTGCTAAGGACCTGCTCATCAGGTCCAATCTCCGGCTGGTGGTGGCCGCCGCCAGACGCTACGCCTTTCGTGGGCTCCCGCTCCTCGACGTCATCCAGGAGGGCAATCTCGGGTTGATCAGGGCCGTGGAGAAGTTCGACTACAAACGTGGCTACAAGTTCTCCACCTACGGGATGTGGTGGATCCGCCAGGCCATCGAACGCGGCATCCACGACAAGAGCCGCACCGTACGGCTGCCCACGCACGTCGCCGAAGAGCTGGCGCGACTGAGCAGGATCGCCCGGCAACTCGCCGTCGCCCTGGGGCGCGAGCCCCGAGAGGCGGAACTCGCCAAGGCCGCCGAACGCTCGCTCCGCCACGTCGCCGTGCTACGGCGGCTCGCCCAGGAGACGGTCAGCCTGGACGTGCCCGTCGGCGAGAACGGCGAGGGAAGCATCGGCGACATGATCTCCGACGAGGACGGTCTCCAGGTACAGGAGCTCACGGAGCGCCGCGCGCTCAACGCCGAACTGCACCAGGTGCTCACCTCACTCCCGCCGCGAGAGGCATTCGTCCTCAGTCTCAGGTACGGCCTGGCGGGCCAGGAAGCCCGTAGCTATACCGAAATCGCGGAACGGCTCGGCCTCACCAGAGAGCGCATCAGGCAACTGGAGAAACAGGCGTTGAAACGCCTGCGCCAGCTCAGCCCATTGCTCGCCTGGGCTTCGTGACCGGGTAATAGGGGTGTGGTCGGAAGGCCGATTGACTCGGGCATTTTCCTGACGGTTAATCGGGAGCCGGATGTCGCTTTCAAGGGCTTTCGACGGTTTTCGACGGGCGGAAGCGGCGGCATGTTGACGCTATGGGGGCAACAACATGGTCAAACGTTTCGTCTTCTTCTTAGCGGCCACGGTGGCGGCGGTGCTCGCGGCGCCGGCCGCGGCGGACGCCGCTTCTCCAGCTCGCGCTGTCATGGGAGCTTCCGCCTTCACGGGGGCTTCCGCCTTCACGGGGGCTTCCGCTTTCGTGGGGGTGGCCGCGGGTCCGACGGCCACCCTCTCCAGCAACGCCAAGCCACACCTGGTCAAGTACAAGATCTACTTTGGCCGATGCAAGGACACGTGCCTGGTCAAGGTGCGGATCACCAACATCTCCCGCAGAACCCTCTATGCCGTCAGCCTGAACGCCCGGCTCAAGGTCAACGGCAAGAAGGTCGGGTCCTGCTACGACTACGTCGGCACCATCCGTGCCAAGCGCACCCGCTGGGGGTCGTGCACCGTCAGAACTCGTACGCTCTCGAACATGTGGAACCGGTGGCTCGACGGCGGGATCCGCTTCGACCTTGACGTCACCACGGTCGTGCACTCCGAGTATTACCGCTGACCAGGACGCCAGGGGTCGCACCCGGTCCGGCCTCTGACCGTCAGGAGGTGACCATCAGAGCGAGGCCGATGAGGACCACGACCGGGACGAGCCAGACCACGGCCTCTGCGGCGAACTCCTTGTACATTACGTTGATCTCCCTTGTGACGCCCGTGCGGGGGCGGCGGTAAAACGTTCAGTGCGCAGCATAGCCGCCCACACCTACTACTCCAGTTGTAGATCGTGAGGTTCGTGGCTGCTGGTGCGACTCGCCGCTGGTAGCGGGCTTGCGTGGTTATCGGTCGTTCTGGGCCATGCGCTTGCGGAGGCCCGCCAGCGACTCGTCGGCCATCAGCGCGGGCAGGTGCGGCGCGTCGGCCTCGATCTGCCGGAGCACCTCCGGCTCGGCGCCGTGGAAGCGGCTCCAGGCGCGGACCACCTCGGGCATGGCCGAGACGGCCGCGTCCGTCAGGATCGCCTCGCGGGGCAGCCATGAAGTGAGGAATCGTGAGACCCGGGCCGGGCTCCACCAAAGGGGCCGATCACCCACGAACTCGACCAGCTTCCCGAACGCCTCCTGCGCTCCGGGCAGGTCCGGCAGATCCAGGAACCGGGACAAGGTGTCGTCGGGCGCTTGTCGTACCGGATCGGGGACGGCCTGCGCGCGGGCGAGCGCCAGCGGGCGGACGGCGGGCAGGCTCTCGGCGATCGGTGCCCCCATGACGAGGTCGGTCATCTCGAACGCGTCCAGCACCCGCCCCGCCACCACCGCCGGATCCGCCGGCCGCAGGTCCAGGTCGTCGAGGAACTTCGGCTCCTCGACCGTCGCATCGACCGCCAGTCCGCCGTTGACCTGGTCGATGCCTACGATCAGGATGTGCGGTTCCTTGTCGTCGGGATAGCGGAAGCGCAGGGCGGCCAGGGTCTGCTCGCCGTAGCGGTCGGCCTTGCCGTACCACGCCTGCTCGCACACCACCTGCCCCATCCGCCCGACCCACTCGGGCAGCCCCCGCGCGGCCTCCGTCCCGGCCTCCCGCAGAGTCTCCCGGAGCGTCTTGTCTCCTCCCGGCTCCCGCGCGATCGCCTGCCCGGCCGCCCGCTCCGCCTCGTCGTTCAGAGGTACGGGCTCCACGTCGTCCAGGGCGGCGGTCTCCACGGCTTCCAGAGCTGCGGTCTCCACGGTGGCCAGGGCAGCGAGGGTGAGGCGGGCCTCCTGGCTGCCGTCTTCGGTCAACCGCCGGATGAGCGGCTGGACCTCCTCTGGGCGCAGTGTGGCCGTGAGCCGGGCCGCCCAGAGCTCGGTGCGCAGTGGTGAGCGCCACCTGAGCAGGTCGCGGGCCTGGGTGATCGCGGTGGTAAACGCAGTTGTGCTCACCCTCCGACCGTATCGCCCCAGTGGGGTACGGCCGACTCGCCGAGGTTCCGCTGGCAGCGGACCATCCCGACGGTGGGCGGCCCCTGGCGACAGAAGCACACCGGCCGAGGGTGGGGCGGCATGTGCCGACGTCGCGCTATATGCGAAAGGTGAAGGTCATGGGGAGGGTGTGGGCACGGTGCGCGCCGACGCCGTGGTGTCCGACCACGACGCGGGCCAAGGGGCGGGCACGGCGTGCGGTGACGCCGTGCCCGCTGCCCAAGGCGCAGGTCGAGTGCGGGAGTTACTTGTCGTCGCCGGTGAGGCCGGCCTTGCGGAGGGCTTCGGCCATGGCGCCTGAGGGGGCCGGGCGGCGTGCGCCACCGCCGCGCTGTCCGCCCTCTCCACGACCCCGCTGGCCGCCGTCGCCGCGCTGACCGGCATCGCCTCGCCCGCGCTGACCGCCGTCACCGCGGCCGCCGGACCCGTCACCGCGTCCGCCGTCACCCCGCGTACCGCCGCGGGGCCCGCCGTCGCCACGGCCCGCCGTCGCTCCACGGCCACCGTCTCCGGCGCCGGCAGCCCCACGGCCTGCCGCGCCGCGCCCGCCGTTTCCGGCCGACGAGCCGCCGCGGGCACCGCCTGAGCCCCGGCCGCCGTCCCCGGCTGAGCCCCGGCCGCCGTCTGTGGCTGAGCCGCGGCCCGCGCCGCCCGTGCCGCGGGAGGCGCGGCCTTCGGAGGTGGTCTCGTCGTCCAGGCGCAAGGTCAGGGAGATGCGCTTGCGGGGGATGTCGACCTCGAGGACCTTGACGCGGACGATGTCGCCGGGCTTGGCGACCTCGCGCGGATCCTTCACGTAATTTCGGGACATGGCGGAGACGTGGACCAGGCCGTCCTGGTGTACGCCGACGTCCACGAACGCGCCGAAGGCCGCCACGTTCGTCACCACGCCCTCCAGGATCATGCCGGGCAGCAGGTCGGAGATCTTCTCCACGCCCTCCTTGAAGGTCGCGGTCTTGAACGCCGGTCGAGGGTCACGGCCGGGCTTCTCCAGCTCGCGCAGGATGTCGGTGACCGTGGGCAGGCCGAACGTGTCGTCCGTGAACTCCTGCGGCTTGATCGCCCGCAGCGTCGCCGTGTTGCCGATCAGCGTCTTGAGGTCGGTCTGGACCGAGCCGAGGATGCGCCGGACCACCGGGTAGGCCTCGGGGTGCACGCTGGAGGCGTCGAGCGGGTCGTCGCCGCCCGCGATGCGCAGGAAGCCCGCGCACTGCTCGAACGCCTTGGGGCCGAGCCGGGCCACGTCCTTCAGGGCCGCGCGGGTCTTGAAGGGGCCGTTGGAGTCGCGGTGGCGCACGATGCTCTCGGCCAGCGTGGAGCCGATGCCCGACACGCGGGTGAGCAGCGGCGGCGACGCGGTGTTGACGTCGACGCCCACGGCGTTGACGCAGTCTTCGACCACCGCGTCGAGCGAGCGGGACAGCTTGGTCTCGGCGAGGTCGTGCTGATATTGGCCGACGCCGATCGACTTGGGATCGATCTTGACCAGCTCGGCCAGCGGGTCCTGGAGGCGGCGCGCGATGGAGACCGCGCCGCGGATCGACACGTCGAGGTCGGGCAGCTCCGCGGAGGCATAGGCCGAGGCGGAGTAGACGGACGCGCCCGCCTCCGAGACCACGACCTTGGTCACCGACGGCATGTGCTGGACCAGCTCACCGGCCAGCTTGTCGGTCTCGCGCGAGGCGGTGCCGTTGCCGATGGCGATCAGCTCGACGCCGTGCTTCTGCGCCAGCGCGCCCAGGACGGCCAGCGACTGGTCCCACTGCCGCTTCGGCTCGTGCGGGTAGATGGTGGCGGTGTCGACGACCTTGCCGGTGGCGTCGACCACGGCCACCTTCACGCCGGTGCGCAGGCCCGGGTCGAGGCCCATGGTCGTGCGGGTGCCGGCCGGGGCGGCCAGCAGCAGGTCGCGCAGGTTGGTGGCGAACACCCGCACCGCCTCGTCCTCGGCCGCCTGCCACAGCCGCATCCGGATGTCGATGCCCAGGTGCACGAGGATGCGGGTGCGCCAGGCCCAGCGCACGGTCTCGTTGAGCCAGCGGTCGGCCGGGCGGCCCTGGTCGGAGACGCCGAAGCGGGAGGCGATGCGCATCTCGTATTCGGGGCTGTCGTCGGGCTCCAGCGTGACGGAGAGGATCTCCTCCTTCTCACCCCGGAACATGGCCAGGATCCGGTGCGAGGGCAGCTTGGTGAACGGCTCCCCGAACTCGAAGTAGTCGGAGAACTTCGCCCCCGCCTCCTCCTTGCCCTCACGGACCTTGGACAGCAGCCGGCCGCGGCCCCAGAGCTGTTCGCGCAGGCCGCCGATGAGGTCGGCGTCCTCGGCGAAGCGCTCGATGAGGATCGCCCGCGCGCCCTCCAGCGCGGCGGCCGCGTCGGCGACGCCCTCTGTCACGAACGTCTCGGCCAGCACGGCGGGTTCGAGCGAGGGATCGGCGAGCAACTGGTCGGCCAGCGGCTCCAGACCCAGCTCGCGGGCGATCTGCGCCTTGGTGCGCCGCTTGGGCTTGTAGGGGAGGTAGATGTCCTCGAGCCGGGCCTTGGTGTCGGCCGCCATGATCTGGGCGCGCAGCTCGTCGTCGAGCTTGCCCTGGGATTCGATCGACTCCAGGATCGCCGTCCTGCGCTCCTCCAGCTCGCGCAGGTAGCGCAGCCGCTCTTCGAGCGTGCGCAACTGGGCGTCGTCGAGGGCGCCGGTGACCTCCTTGCGGTAGCGGGCGATGAACGGCACCGTCGCGCCGCCGTCGAGCAGCTCGACGGCCGACAGCACCTGCCCGTCGCGTACGCCGAGCTCTTCCGCGATCCGCTGGTGAATAGAGAGCACTTGCCTGCCTTTCGATGGTCCCGCCGGTCAATTGTGCAGGACGGTGCCGTCTTTCATGACCAGAGTGCGCGCCGGGTGCACGATCGCCGTCTCGGCCGCGCTTCCCAGGCGCCGAGAGAGCCGCTGTCGGGGAGGTGGATGTCGAGATGGCAGTGCGCCTCATGACCCCACGGCCGCCCGCCGTGGGGGAGCACATCCGTCATGCCCAGCACCCTAAAGGGCGGCACCGACGTTTCCGCGGTTCCGCCGAAGGTCATTTCCCGCGCGGCGGTGTCATGGCGGGTCGCCGTCAGATCGTGTCGAGGTGGGAGACGTTCGCCTGGTCCGTGGCGTCCGTGCTCGGCACACCGGCCAGCCAGGCGTCGAGGATCTCGTTGAGCACCACCTCGGACGTCAGCCGCAGGCTCAGCGCCAGCACGTTGGCGTCGTTCCACTTGCGGGCCCCGTCGGCCGTGTAGGCGTCGACGCAGAGCGCCGCCCGTACGCCCGGCACCTTGTTCGCCGCGATCGAGGCGCCCGTGCCGGTCCAGCAGCACACGACGGCCTGGTCGGCGCGTCCCTCGCTCACGTCGCGCGCGGCGAGTTCGGACGCCCAGGCCCAGTCGTCGCGTTCGTCCGGGTTGAGAGCGCCGTGCGTGACCACCTCGTGCCCGCGCGTGCGCAGCAGCTTCACGACGTGCTCGGCCACGCCGTCCAGGCTGTCGGTCGCCACCGAAATCCGCATGCTCACGCTCACCTTTCCGCAGAGGCCACTACACCGAAGCTTGCCCTCACCCGAGCCTCGCCGCGCGGACCGGGTGGCGCAACCGGTTTGCCGGTTCACAGAGCTGACGGTCCTGACTGGCGCAATGAGTGGCTATGTGCTTGGTTGTGTCGCCATATGACCATCGATATCAGTGACATTCCCGCCCTCGCCCGAGGATGTGCCGTCCTGGGCACCGGAGGCGGAGGAGACGTCCGTACCGGATCGTTGGCGGCGATCTGGGCGATCCAGACGTACGGGCCGGTGCCGCTCATCGAGCTGGCGGACCTGCCCGCAGACGCGCTGGTCGTGCCGCTGTCCGGCATCGGCGCGCCGACCGTCAGCCACGAGATGATCCACGGCGAGGACGAGCCCAAGCGGATCGCGGAGGAGATCGAGCGGATCTTCGGCCGCCCGCCGGCCGCGGTCATGTCGTCGGAGATCGGCGGGGCGAACGGCGTCGCACCCGTCGCCTGGGCCGCCCAGCTCGGCCTGCCGCTGCTCGACGCCGACGGCATGGGGCGGGCGTTTCCCGAGGTGCAGATGGTGTCGATGTACGTGGCGGGGCTGCCTGCCGACCTCGTCATCATGTCCGACATCGTGGGGAACATCGTGACGATCCGCCCCATCGACGGCCTCTGGTCCGAGCGTCTGGCGCGCGCCGTCTGCGTGGCGGCGGGCTCGCACGCGCTGATGGCCGACTACGTGCTCACCGCCGCACAGGCGCGCGGCGCGATCATCGAGGGCACGGTCACCCGCGCGCTGGCCGTCGGCCGGGCCACCGAGGGCACGGCGGAGCCGCTGCGCGCCCTGACGGAACGGCTCGGCGCGGCCCGGCTGATCACCGGCAAGCTGACGGACGTCGAACGGCGGACCACCGGCGGGTTCGTCAGGGGCACGGCCACGATCGAGGGCACCGGTGAAGACCGGGGGCGCACGCTCATGCTTGAGCTCCAGAACGAGAACCTCGTCGCCCTCGAGAACGGCCGCCCCAGGGCCATGGTGCCCGACCTGATCACCTTGGTCGACACCGAGACGGCCGCCGCCGTACAGACCGAGGGCCTGCGCTACGGCCAGCGCGTCACGGTGCTCGCCTGGCCGTGCGACCCGCTCTGGCGGACGCCCAAGGGGCTGGAGACCGCCGGGCCGCGCGCGTTCGGCTACGACCTGGAGTACGTGCCGATCGAGGAGCTGGCGAAGGGGGAACCGCGTGGCTGAGGGCGCGTTGCGGGTCGGGATCGACGTCGGCGGCACGAACACGGACGCCGTCGTGCTGGACGCGTCCGACCGGGTGGTGGCGAAGGCCAAGCGCCCGACGACGCCGGACGTGACCGAGGGGTTACGGGCGGCCTTGGACGCGGTGCTGGCCGACGTGGCCGCCTGGGAGCGGATCACCCGGGTCATGCTGGGCACCACGCACGCGACCAACGCGATCCTGGAGCGCGCGAACCTCGGCCGGGTGGCCGTGCTCCGGCTCGGCGCGCCCGCGACCACCGCCGTGCCGCCGCTCTCCGACTGGCCGGACGACCTGCGCGAGGCCGTGTCCGCCGGTGAGGTCATCGTGCCGGGCGGTCACTACGTCGACGGCCGCGAGATCGGCCCGCTCGACCTCGGCGCGATCCGCCGCTTCCTGGACGGTGTGCGGGCCGACGCCGTGGCGGTGACCGGCGTGTTCAGCCCGGCCAGCGCCGACCACGAGCGGGCGGTCGAGGAACTGGTCCGGGACGAGTACGGGCTGCCCGTCTCGATGAGCCATGAGATCGGCTCCCTCGGGCTGCTGGAGCGGGAGAACGCGACCGTGCTCAACGCCGCCCTGTACGGCGTGGCGGCGCAGGTGACTGAAGCCCTGGTGAGGGCGCTGGCCGAACGGGGGCTGGGGGCGCGGCCGTACCTCGCCCAGAACGACGGCACGCTCATGACGGTGGCGCACGCCGCGCGGCTGCCGGTGTCCACGATCGGCTCCGGACCGGCGAACTCGCTGCGCGGGGCGGCGTTCCTGTCGGGGGTAGGCGACGCGATCGTGGCCGACGTGGGCGGCACCTCCACGGACCTGGGCGTGCTCGTCGGTGGCTTCCCGAGGGAGTCGGCGGCGGCGGTGGAGATCGGCGGGGTGCTGACGAACTTCCGGATGCCGGACATCCTGGCCATCGCGCTCGGCGGCGGCACTGTCGTGAGGCCGGGCGGGGCCGGCGTGCGGGTGGGGCCGGGCGGGGCCGGCGTGCGGGTGGGGCCGGACTCGGTGGGGTACCGGATCGCGGAGGAGGCGCTGGTCTTCGGCGGCTCCACGACGACGGTCACCGACGCCGCCGTGGCGGGCGGCCGCGTCCCGGCGAACGCCGCCGACTGGCGCGAACGGCTGGAAGCCGCCACCTACATGTCGGAAACATTCAGCGACACTCTGCAAAGCGCGCTGGCCGTCGCCGACGCCATGGTGATCGACGCCGTGGACCGGATGGCGCTCGGCCGGGCCGACCGTCCGCTGGTCGCGGTGGGTGGCGGCGCGTTCCTGCTGCCCGCCGTGATCCCCGGCGTGAGCGGCGTCATCCGGCCCGAGCACGCCGAGGTGGCCAACGCCGTCGGTGCGGCCATCGCCCTCGCGAGCGGCAGAGTCGATACGATCTTGCCTGCGGGCGAAAGCCGGGCAAAAGCGATCGAAAGAGTCAAAGAGGAGGCGGCGGCTCGTGCCGTGGCGGCGGGCGCGGACCCGGCCAGGGTGGAGATCGTCGACCTGCTCGAGGTGCCGCTGAGCTATCTCTCAGAACCCGCGGTGCGGGTACACGTCAAAGCCGCCGGACCTCTGTCCCGGTGACAGATCGAAAGGACTCCCCACCCATGCGCTGGCACAAGCGTCTGCTCGTAGCCGGGGTCGCCGGGGCCGTGGCCATGACTGCAACCGCTTGCGCGGGCGGCCAGGTGCGCGGTGCTGATCGGACCCCGAAGCCGAGTGCCGCGACGAGCGAGTCCGCCGCCGCCACCAAGGCCAACGACGCCACCTTCGTCTACGCGCCCAACCTCGACGTGGTCACCGACTGGGACCCGGCGACCTCGTACTCCAACGAGATCATCGCCATGTCGAACATCTACGAGGGGTTGACCAGGTACAACACCCAGTCGCAGAAGCCCGAGCCGCGGCTGGCCACCGAGTGGACGTCGGCCGACGGGGGCAAGCAGTGGACGTTCAAGCTGCGCCAGGGCGTGAAGTTCCACACCGGCGCCCCCATGGACGCCGGGGCGGCCAAGAAGGCCATCGAGCGCACGATCAAGATGAACGCGGGCGCCGCCTACATCTGGGGCTCGGTCAAGACGATCGAGGCTCCCGACCCGGCGACGCTGACGTTCACGCTCAAGTACGCGGCTCCGCTCGACCTGATCGCCTCCTCCGGCTACGCCGCCTACATCTATGACACGGCCGCCGCCGACAAGCTCAAGGACGGCAAGACCGACGCCGGCACCGGCCCGTACACCATCGACACCTGGCAGAAGGGCAAGGAGACCGAGCTCACGCTGAAGGCGTACGAGGACTACTGGGGCGGCTGGAAGCCCGAGCAGTACAAGAAGATCGCCTTCCGGGTCACCCCCGAGATCACCACCGCCTGGCAGCTGCTGCAGAAGGGTGAGGTGAACTTCGTCCAGCGCCTCAACCCGCAGCTCTTCGAGCACGCGGGCGCGACCCAGGGCGTGCAGACCTCGCAGACGCCGTCCTTCCAGAACCTCCTGCTGCTGTTCAACACCGCCACCGGCCCGATGAAGGACGTCAGGATCCGGCAGGCGCTCCAGCTCGCGCTCGACTATGACGGTCTCGTGGCGGCGCTGAAGGGCGCGGGCAAGAAGAGCACCGGCCTGGTGCCGCAGGGCCTCATCGGCTACACCGCCAACCTGGAGCCCAAGCAGGACCTGCCCAAGGCGCAGGCGCTGCTGGCCGAGGCGGGCTACGGCCGCGACCTGCCCGAGCTGAAGCTGAAGATGACCTACGCCCAGGGCGACGAGGACCAGAAGCTCCTGGTGACGCTGCTCAGCTCGGCGCTGAAGGAGCTCAACGTGAGCCTGGAGGCCAAGCCGATGGCCTGGAACGCGCAGTGGGAGCAGGGCAAGAAGCAGGGTCAGGACATCTTCGTCATGTACTGGTATCCCGACTACGCCGACGCCTACTCGTGGTTCCTCAACGTGTTCAGGAGCGCGGACAAGCCGCAGTTCAACCTCTCCTACCTGAAGAACGCCGAGATCGACAAGGAGATCGACGCGCTGCCGCAGCTCACGGCCACCGACAAGTTCGCCGCCGAGCAGTCGTACGCGACCATCCAGAAGCAGATCATCCAGGACCAGGCCGCGGTGGCGGTGCCGTACGTGCAGACCTACCAGCGCGCGCTGACGGCGGACGTGCAGGGGTACGTCGACAACCCGGCCTATCCCAACGTGGTCTTCTTCTACGACCTCAAGCCCGCAAGCTGACCCATGCCGCGCTATCTGGCCCGCCGCCTCGGCCAGGCCGTCCTGGTCGTGGCCGGGGTGGTCGTGCTGACGTTCGCTATCATGCGGCTGGTGCCCGGCGATCCGGCCGTCGCCTTCGCCGGGCCGAAGGCGACGCCCGAGGAGCTCGCCGCGGCCCGGCTGCGGTTCGGGCTGGACGACGCGATCCCGGTGCAGCTCTGGAACTACGTCAGGGACCTGGTCACGGGCGACTGGGGCACCAGCCTGCGGACCCGGCAGCCGGTCCGCGACGACCTGCTGCTGGCGTTCCCCGCCTCTCTGGAGCTGGTCGGTACGGCGCTGCTCATCGCGATCGCGGTGGGCATTCCGGTCGGCGTGCTCGCAGCCCGCTATAAGACGAAATTTCCGGACTTTGGGGTGCGGGTCGCGAGCATGCTGGCCGTCTCGGTCCCGGTGTTCTGGCTGGCCCTGGCCCTGCAGACGGTGTTCGCCAGCAACCTCGGCTGGTTCCCGGTCGCCGGCGAGTACGACTCCGCGCTCGACACCACCAGTCCGCTGACGCTCTGGACCAACATCACCGTCGTCGACGCGCTCATCACCGGCAACTGGCCGATCTTCACCAGCACGCTCGAACACCTGGTGCTGCCCGCCCTGGTCGTGGCGGCCTACCCGGCGGGCGTGATCGCGCAGATGACCAGGGCGGCGCTCATCGAGGAGTCCGGCCAGGACCACGCCCGGCTGGAGCGGGCGCTCGGCTTCGGGGAGACGTCGATCCTGACCAGGTTCGCGCTGCGGCCCGCGTTGAACCCGGTGCTGTCCCTGATCGCCCTGGTCTTCGCGTACGCGATCGTGAACGGGTTCCTGGTCGAGGCGGTGTTCAACTGGCCGGGGCTGGGCCGGTACGCCGTCGAGTCGATCCACAGCCTCGACACCCCGGCCATCGCGGGTGTCACGCTGCTGGTCGCGATGGTCTATGTGCTGGCCAACCTGCTCGTGGACCTCCTCCAAGGCGTGGTGGACCCGAGAGCGAGGGCCCGATGAGCGCGCAACCCGAGGTCGCCCCTGAGCCGGTGCGGTTGCGTCGTACGCTGCCGAAGATCACCGACCGGTTCGCCGCCGCAGGGGCGGTGCTCATCGCGCTGGTCCTGCTGGCCACGATCCTGGCGCCGTGGCTCGCGCCGTACCCCGTGGACCGGCTCGCTCCCGTCGACGCGCTGCTCCCGCCGAGCGGCGCGCACTGGTTCGGGACCGACAAGGTCGGGCGCGACGTGCTCACCCAGGTCCTGTACGGCGGCCGAACCTCCTTGACCATCGCCGTGGCCGTGCTGGCGGTCTCGGCGGTCGTGGGCGTCACGCTGGGCGTGGTGGCGGGCTACGCGGGCGGCTGGGTGCGGGACGTCATCATGCGGGTCACCGACGTCTTCCTGGCCTTTCCCGCGCTGCTGCTGTCGCTGGCGCTGGCCGTGGTGCTGCAGCCCAGCGTGACGACCGCGATCGTGGCCATCGCGGCCACCTGGTGGCCCTGGTACGCCCGGCTGGCCGCCTCCGTGGCGGCCTCCATCTCGACGCGTGGCTACGTGGACGCGGCCCGCTGCCTGGGTGTGCCCGCGCCCATGATCGTTCTGAGGCACGTCCTGCCGAACTCGCTGACCCCCGTCCTGGTCCAGATCTCCCTCGACGCGGGCGGGGTGATCCTCACCGCCGCCGCGCTGTCGTACCTGGGGCTCGGCGCGCAGGAGCCGACGGCGGAGTGGGGGCTGATGGTGGAGCAGGGCCAGACGCTGTTCACCACGAACTGGTGGGTCGTGACCTTCCCTGGGCTGGCGATCCTGGTGACGGCGTTCGCCTTCAATGTGCTGGGGGAAGGGTTGCGCAACGCCCTGGACCCCCGGAGCGGAGGAGCTCGGCAGGAGAGAGCGACGAAGGAGCCAACGAGTGCCGAAGCGGCCGCGACCATGAGCACGGGGGGCGTCAAATGATCGAGGTCAGGGGTCTTCAGGTGCGGTATGGCGAGCGGGTGGTCGCCCACGTGCCGGAGCTGGAGGTGCGCGCAGGGGAGTGCGTGGCGATCGTGGGGGAGAGCGGGTCGGGCAAGTCGACCACGCTGCTCGCGCTGCTGGGCCTCACCGAGGGCGCCCACGTGTCAGGAAATATCCGGGTCTGTGGGGTCGAGGTGCTCCAGGCGCCGGAACGACGGCTCCGCGAGATCAGGGGCGCCAGGGTGGCGCTCGTGATGCAGTCACCCCAGGCCGCGCTCAGCCCCACGACCCGCCTGGGCACCCTGATGCGCCGCGCGCTGAGGCTGCACGGCCTGGGCGCCGACGGCCGGGTCATGGCGGAGGCCGTCGAGGCGGTCATGCTCGACCCCGGCATCCTGCGCCGCTATCCGCACGAGATCTCCGGCGGTCAGGCGCAGCGGTTCGCGATCGCGCTGGCCATCGCGCTCGGCGCCGAGGTGATCCTGGCCGACGAGCCCACCAGCGCGCTCGACGTCACCGTGCAGGCCGAGGTCGTCGGCGTGCTGCGGCGGCTGCGCGCGGAGCGCGGCCTGGCCCTGCTGCTCGTCTCCCACGACCTGGCTCTGGTCTCCACGATCGCCGACCGGGTGCTGGTCATGAAGGACGGCGCGGTCGTGGAGAGCGGCCTCGCCGCCGAGGTACTCGCCGAGCCGTCGCATCCGTACACCCGTGAGCTGCTGGAGGCGCTGCCGTGACGATGCTCAGGGCGGAGGGGGTGACCCTCGGGTACGGCCGGACGCCCGTCGTGCACGACGTCACGCTCGACCTCACTGACGGCGGCGTCGGCCTGATCGGGGAGAGCGGCTCGGGCAAGACCACGCTGGCGCGGGCCTTCCTGGGCCTGCTAGCCCCCATGTCCGGAAATATCTTGTACGGCCAGCAAACCCTGAAAAAAGCGGACATGAGGGCGTTCCGCAGAGACGTCCAACCGGTCTTCCAAGCCGAAGCCCTCGACCCCAGGATGCGCGTCGGCGCCTCCATAGCCGAAGCCCTGCCCAGGAACGCCAGACACCGTGTCCCCGAGCTCCTGGACCAGGTCGGCCTCTCCCCGGACCTGGCCACCAGGCGTCCGCACCAGCTCTCCGGCGGCCAGCGGCAGCGCGTGGTCATCGCCAGAGCGCTCGCGGTGGGCCCACGGCTGCTCATCCTCGACGAGCCCACCAGCGCCCTCGACGTGACCGTCCAGGCCAGGATCCTCGACCTGCTGGCCGGCCTCGACACGGAACACCTGCTCATCACGCACAACCTGGCCGTGGTCGGCCGGCTCTGCCGCACCTCGCACGTGCTGTTCGCCGGCCGCGTCGTGGAGTCGGGCCCGACGGCCGACATTCTGGCCCGGCCCGCGCACCCGTACACGCTGGCGCTGCGCGACGCCGTGCCGAAGCTCGGCGGAGAGCCGCCCGTGACCAGGGGCAGGACGGAGGCGCGGCCTGCGGAGACGGGCTGCGCGTTCCGGCTGCGCTGCCCGCTGGCCGCGCCGCAGTGTGCGACGGCGCCCGCGCTCAGGGCGGTCGAGGGCCGCCAGGTGGCCTGTCACCGCGCCGAAGACGTGCTGAGCTGAGAGCGCTTACCTGACGGAGCTGTCCGCCAAGCGGCTCTGCAGGTGTACGCACAGGTCGTCGGAGAGTTTCGACAGCAGCCGCTGCAGCTCGGCCCGGTCCGCCACGGGCCAGTCGGAGATCGCGGCGCCGAACCACTCGACGGTGACGCGCCGGCACCTGGCGGCCGCGTCGGCGCCCTCCTCCGTGAGCGCGATCTGCCAGGCGCGGCCGTCTTCGGGGTCCTTGACCCGGGTGAGCAGCCCGCGCCGCTCCAGCGACGAGACGTGCCGGGTCACGTGCGGGCTCTCCACCTGCAGGCCCTCGGCGATCGCGCCGACCCTGCGCGGCCCGCCCGCGTCGAGCAGGTGGACGAGGATCTGCACGTCGGGCCGGTCGAGCTGGACACCCGCCGCCTCGGTCAGCATGCCGTGGGTCTTGGCGCGGTTGATCGTGGTCACCAACTGCCTGAAGGCCGCCACGGTCTTGCTGAGATCTTCGTCCATCTGTTTGCTTACCTAACTTAGGTATGTATTATCGTCGCTTGGTTACTTACCCAAGTTATCTAAAGGAGCCGTCATGGCGACAGTTGTCGCTCCTCCAACGCGCGAGACGCCGGTCAAGAGCCCGTGGCCCGCGGTGGTCGCGCTCGCGTTCGCGGCCTCCATCGCCGCCTTGCAGAACACGGCCGTGGTCCCCTTGCTTCCCGTGCTCCAGCGCGAGCTGCACACCTCGCTGTCCGCCGTCAGCTGGACGCTCACGCTGAGCCTGCTGGTCGGCGCGGTGTCCACGCCGCTGCTGTCCAGGTTCGGCGACATGTACGGCAGGCGGCCGATGATCCTCGGCGCGCTGGCCCTCCTGGTGATCGGCTCTGTCATCGGGGGACTGGCCACCTCGTTGCCATGGTTGCTCGTGGGCCGGGTCCTGCAGGGATTCGTGGCGGCGCTGGTGCCTCTGGCCATCGGGGTGGTCCGTGACATGCTGCCCAGGCAGCAGCTGGCCACCGGCATCGGGGTGCTCAGCGCCACGATGGGGTTCGGCAGCGGGGGCGGGATGATCCTCGCGGGGCTCGCCTCGGGCGACTACCACGCCGTGTTCTGGATCACCGCCGCGATTACGGTGGTCGCCGCGACGATCGTCGCCTTCCTGGTCCGCGACCAGGCGCCGGGTCGCGGCGGGCGGCCGGACCTGGCCGGGGCGTTCCTGCTGACCGTGTGGCTCGTCGCGCTGCTGCTGGCCATCAGTGAGGGCGGATCGTGGGGATGGGGCTCGCCGGGGGTGCTCGGGCTGTTCGCGGTCGCGGTGGTGGTCGCGGTGGTCTGGGTTGCCGTCGAGCGGCGGGTGGCCGAGCCGCTGGTGCAGATGTCGATGCTGGTGCAGCGCGGCACGGTCGGCGCGACGGTGGCCTCGATGCTGCTCGGGTTCGCCTTCTTCACCGTCATGACGGGCATCTCGGGGTTCACCCAGGCGCCGGCCTCTGGGTTGGGTGCCTCCACTTTGGACGTGGGGTTCTACCTGTTGCCCAGCACGCTGTTCATGCTGGTGATCTCGCTGTTCGCCGGGCGGTTCATGCGCAGGTTCTCGGCCTCGTCGATGGTGGCGGCCGGTGCCGGGGTCGTCGCGCTCGCGGCGGTCTGGCTGGTCTTCGCGCACCGGACCGGGGGTGACATCTACGTGGCGACGTCCCTGCTGGGCATCGGGCTCGGGGTGGGCTACGCGGCCCTCGGCACCATGGCGGTCGAGCACGTCGCCCCGGACAAGACGGCTCTGGCCGCCGGGGTCAACGCGCTGGTACGCATCGTGGGCGGCAGCACAGCGGGCGCGGTCATCGCCGCCGTCCTGGCCGCCCAGCCGGGCGTACTCGGATATCAGTGGATCTTCGGGGTCGCCGCCGTCGCGGGCGGGGTGGCGGCGGCCTTCGCCGCCGTGTTCGGCCTGCTCAACCGCCGCGTGGCGGTCGCGACGGCCTGAGCGCGGCGGCGCAATCGCGGCGCCGTGAGCGCGGCGCTCGTAAGTGCGGCGCCGTGGGGTGACGCGGCCTGGGGGCGCTCAGAGCGCCTTCAGGCCGCTGATCACCTCCAGCAGCACCGTGGCGTCGGGCGCGGGGCGCGGCGGCTCGACCTGGACGAGCTGCTGCGCGTGCAGGTCGCCGACGAGCACCCTGACCACACCGATGGGCAGGTTCAGCTCGGCGGCCACGTCCACGAGCCGGGTCGGTTTCGTGCACTTCTGCATGATGATCAGATGCTCGGGGCCGAGACCCGCCGGCGGCGTCAGGCCGCCGGCCGTGATGATCACCGCGATGAGGTCGATGGCCTTGCTCGCGGGGACGGTCCGGCCCCTGGTCAGTAAGTAGGCGGGGACGATAGGACCAGCGTCCTCGTCCAGCCACCGCTCGTCATTCACTGGGCACCACCCGCATGGGCCGGGCGGCGGGCTCCTTGGCGCGGCTCTCCGGCTCGGCCGGCGGGTCGCTCACGTGTTCTGCCGGGATCAACACGATCGCGGTGGTCCCTCCATATGGTGAACCGCGTAACGTGACGCGGATGTCATGCCTGGCGGCCAGGCGGGAGACGACGAAAAGGCCGAGCTCGTCACTGTCGGCCAGGTCGAACTCCGGTGGGCTGGCCAGGCGCTCGTTGCACTCGGCCAGCTTCTCTTCGCTCATCCCGAGACCGCGGTCCTCCACCTCGAAGACGAAGCCGCGGGCCGCCGCCTCGCCGCGCACGACGACCGTGGTGTGCGGCGGGGAGCTGACGGTGGCGTTCTCGATGAGCTCGGCGATCAAGTGAATCACATCTCCGACGACCGGGCCGGCCAGGCGCTGTCCGGGCATCGGCTCGACGGTGACGCGCTGGTAGTCCTCGACCTCGGCCGCCGCGCCGCGCGCCACGTCGAGCAGCGGCACGGGCTTGCTCCAGCCGCGGCCGGGGGTGGCGCCCGACAGGATGATCAGGCCCTCGGCGTGGCGGCGCATGCGAGTGGTCAGGTGGTCGAGGCGGAACAGGTCGTCGAGGGCGTGCGGATCGGTCGTACGGTGCTGCATGCCCTCGAGCTGGATCCGCTGGCGGTGCAGCAGCGTCTGGCTGCGCCTGGCCAGGTTGCGGAAGACGTGGCCGACACCGTCGCGCAGCTGCGACTGCCCGACCGCGGCCTCCACGGCCGTCTGCTGGACGGTGGAGAACGCCTGGCCGACGTCGGCGATCTCGACGGTCGTGCTCGCCACCGACAGCTCGGGCACCTCGACCGTCTCACCCTTGCGCAGCTTGGCCACCACCTGCGGCAGCCGTTCCTGGGCCACTTCGAGTGCGGCCTGCCGCAGCGCGAGCAGCTCCTTGGACAGCCGCGTGCCCATCCGCAGTGAGAAGGCGATCGACATGATCACCAGGACGAAACACGTCCCCGCCAGCACGAACGACTGGTAGAGCACCGAGTCCGCCACCGGCTCCGACCGCGCGGAGAGCATCGTGCTCGCCTGCATCTGGGCTTCCTGGAACGACTTGGCCAGCGTGTCGGCCGTGGTCAGCCAGGACTTCGGGGCGCCGCCCGCGATGATCTGGTCCTCCATGAGCCGCATCCGCTGGTAGGCGGCCGAGGTGATCAGCGACACCTGCGTGTCGCGCAGGCGCGGGTCGAGCTCGCCGAGCGCCTGGTCGATGAGGAAGCGCCGGTTGCCGACCCACTGGGTGAACAGCCTGCGCTCGGCGACCGAGGTCGGCCCGACCGCGATGGCCTGCTCCCTGGTGAGCAGCTCCTTGGCGTACCCCATGTCGATGACGATGCGCGACTGCTCGTAGATGGGGATGTCGTCGATGAACGCCACCCGCCGGTGCAGCCCGAAGAGCGAGTCGGTCATCGCGTTGTAGGACTCGACCGCGCGCAGGCGGTCGGACAGGCCCGCGTCGATCTCGGCCCTGATCGCGTCCAGCCGGTCCATCTGCGTGAGCACCGAGTCGACCTGGGTCCGGATCGTCTCCGAGGCGTTCATGGACAGGCTGGAAAGTTTCTTGAAGTCCGCGTCGGCCACGTCGGTCTTGGTGCGCTGCGCCGCGGTGGCCGACCGGTCGGCCGAACTCCCCGTACGCAGCAGCTTCACCGAGGCCAGGCGCTCGCGCTGGATCTCGTTGATGAGCTTGTACGCGGGCAGCCGCAGGTTGGTCCAGAGCGTCTTGTACTGGCGCAGTTCCAAGCTCTGGCTGGCGCTGACGGCGGTGATGACTCCCCACAGCACCACCATCGAGGCAAGCGGAACCAGCAGTAGGCCGATGATCTTCATGCGGATCGTTCGGCTACGACCCATGGCACCTCATTCCGGTCGGTCCCCTGCTGGCAACCCCGGACGGGACAAGCCCAGAGAATAGCAATTCGATCTCTGGATTACCTAATTTTTCGGGACTTTTGGACTTTTGGCGGGCATTCGTGCAGTAGGTTTCGGCGTACATCCGTCACAGAGGGAGATGCGTTGCGCCGTCGTCTCGCAGCGGTCGCCGCGCTGGTGCTCTCCATCGCCGCGTGTTCGACCCCTACAGAGGTACGGCAGGCACCGGCCGGAGAGTCGCCGTTCGTCTACGTCCAGAATCTGGACATCATCACCGACTGGGACCCCAGCCGCTCGTACTCCAACGAGATCATCGCCCTGCAGAACATCTACGAGACGCTGACCGTCTGGAACCCGGTGACCAAGAAGTCCAGCCCCCGGCTGGCCACCGCGTGGCGCTCGTCGCCGGACGGCAAGACGTGGACGTTCACGCTGCGGTCGGGAGTCACCTTCCACACCGGCCGGCCCCTGGACGCGCCGGCGGTGAAGGCGTCGATCGAGCGGACCATCAAGAGCGCGACCGGGGCGTCCTACATCTGGGACGCGGTGTCCGGCATCCGGGCCGACGACCCGGAGACCGTGACGTTCACCCTCAAGTACCCGGTTCCGCTGGACCTGGTCGCCTCCTCCGGCTACGCGGCCTACATCTACGACACCCAGGCCGCGCCCGATCTCGGCAAGTGGTTCCAGGAGGGCCGGGACGCGGGCTCGGGGCCGTACACGGTCGCGAGCTGGCGCAAGGGCAAGGAGAAGGAGCTCACGCTCAAGTCCTACGACGGCTACTGGGGCGGCTGGAGCCAGCCCCACTACCGCACGGTCGAGTTCCGCGTCATACCCGACCCCGAGCGGTCCTGGAAGATGCTGGTCCGCGGCGACGTGAGCTTCGTGGACCGCCTCAACCCGCGCCTGTTCGCCAGGGCGTCGGTCACGCCGGGCCTGCGTACGTCCGAGCGGGCGTCGTTCCAGACGATGATGCTGCTGTTCAACACGGCCGCGGGCCCCATGGCCGATGTACGGGTGCGGCGCGCGGTGCAGAAGGCCATCGACTACCAGGGCATCATCCGGGCGCTCAAGGGCGCCGCCTCACCCTCCAGCGGCATCGTTCCGGAAGGACTGCCCGGCCACACCCCGGGACGGGTGCCGAAGCAGGACCTCGTGGAGGCCGCGCGGCAGCTCCAGCTGGCGGGCTACGGCCCCACCGGCCGGCCCCTGCGGCTGCGGCTCACCTACGCCGAGGGCGACAACGACGAGCGACTGCTCGTGACCAGGTTGCAGGCCACGCTCAAGGCGCTCAACGTCACGCTGGACGCGCGGGCGATGCCGTGGAACGCCCAATGGGAGCAGGGCAAGAAGCGCGGCCAGGACATCTTCGTCATGTACTGGTGGCCCGACTACGCCGACGGCTACTCGTGGTTCGGCAACGTCTTCCACAGCGCCGAGCCGCCGGTCTTCAACCTGGCCTATCTGAAGGACAAGCGGACGGACACGCTGCTCGACACGCTGCCCGAGCTCACGGTGACCGACAAGGCCGCCGCCCAGCGAGGCTTCGAGCAGGCCACGAGCCGCGTACTGGACCAGCGGGTCGCCGGGGCGCTGCCGTGGGTGGTCAACTACCAGCGGGCTTATCTTGGCGGCATCCAGAACTATGACGACAACCCGGCGTATCCCGACGTGGTGTTCGTCTACGACCTGCGGCCGGCGGGCTGAGTTGTGTTCATGGCTTCACTTCGTCAGGCGATGCTGCCGCTTGCACGCGGTCGCGCAGTCGTTGCTTGATCTCGTCGGGGGTGTAGGCGCGGCGGCGTCGTTCGGCCCGCGCGATCGCCACCCCGGTGGCCGCGACTCCCGCGACCCCGGCCAATCCGAGTACCTTCCACCAGCGCATGTGCCTAGGCTAGCGGTGTGCTGACTCTCGACGAGGCCGTGAGCCTGACCAGGACCGGCGATCTGTGGGTCTTCCGCGGGCGCTCGGTGCCGGACCGCGCCATCCAGACGATGACCAACAGCCCGATCAACCACGTCGGCATGGCGATCGTCGTCGAGGACCTGCCGCCCATGATGTGGCACGCCGAGCTCGGCAGGTCGCTGCCCGACCTCTGGTCGGGCACCCACCAGCGCGGGGTGCAGCTGCACGACCTGCGCGAGGCGGTCACCGTCTGGGCCAACAGGTACGGCCAGCGCGCCTGGCTCCGCCAGCTCGAACCCGAGGCGAGTCCCGAGATGGAGGACGCGGCCCTGCGCGCGGTGGCCCGGCTCGACGGCACCCCGTTCCCCTCCACCGCGAGATTGGCGGCCCGCTGGGCCAGGGGACGGGTCCCGCAGCTGCGGCGCCGGCTGGGGGAGAGCACGCTGGAGAGCGCCTACTGCGCCGAGATCGTCGCGATCACGTACGAGGAGATGGGGCTGCTGCCCGGCGGGCGCCGGCCCAACTGGTACGACCCGGGCAGGTTCTGGAGCGGCGACTCTCTCGACCTCGTGGGCGAGCACAAGCTGGGCAACGAGATCACGGTGGGCGTCGAGCGGGCCGGCTGACCCGCGTGTTCAGCGGTGCGTTGTAGCGCTGGTTTGCCGCAGAGCGGCGTTCAGCTGTGCGGTGTGGCGCGGGTGCGTCGCAGTGCCAGTGGCAGGGTGGCGGCGACCAGTGCCGCGGTCACGGCGAAGCCCACGGGGTAGCCTGTGTAACCGATGAACAGGCCGAATCCCATCGCGCCGACACCCATCCCCGCGTCGTAGGCGAGGTTCCACAGGGCGCTGACCGGGCCGGCGGGGCCGCGTTCGAGCATCAGCGCCAGCGTGGCGTTCTGCAGCACCCCGAACCCGACGCCGAACAGCGCCATCCCGGCCACCACCGCGACCGGCTCGGCGGCCCAGACCTGGAGGGCGACGCCGACAGCGGTGACGAGGACGCCGGGCACCAGCAGCCGCTGCGAGCCGTGCCCGTCCCCGATCTTGCCCGCCCACCAGCGGGCCAGCGGCGTGCCGATCGACTGGGCGAGCAGCGCGCCCGAGGCCAGCTCCGGCGACCCGGCCAGCGGCAGGAACGTCACCAGCACGCCGACGGCCAGCGTGACGGCGGCGAAGATCAACGTGGGCCGCACCTGACTGCGCAGATCGAACGTCCCGGCGGGCCCGGTGGCAGGGCCGGTAGTGGGCGCCGTGTCGGGCCCGGTGGTGGGCGCGGCGTCGGGTTCTGTGGCGGGTCTGAGGGCGGGCAGTCCGAGTACCGCGACCAGTCCGGCCAGCGGGATCAGGCCGCCCACGACGAGCACCGGGGTGAAGCCGAGCGCTCCGGCCGCCCACAGGCCCAACGGCAGCCCGATGACCGACGGTACGCCCACCGCCACGCCGTACAGGCCCAGTCCCTCGCCACGCCGTTCGGTGGGCACCAGCTCGGCGGCCAGCGCGGTGCCCGCGACGACCAGGATGCCGAGCCCGCCGCCGCGCAGCAGCGCCACGCCGAGGACCAACGGCAACCCCGCGGACAGGGGGAGCAGCAAGGCGGGCAGGCCGAGCAGCACCAGACCGAGCGCCAGCACGGCGCGGTAGCCGTACCTCGCCAGCAGCCACGGGACGGCCAGCTCCAGCAGGACCGTGGACAGCATCATGACGCCGGTCGTCAGCCCCACACCGGACTCGCCCGCGCCGCCTGAGGCGGCGTAGAGCGGCATGGTCGCGAACAGCAGGTAGAACCCGAGCAGCCCACCGGCCGCGGCGGCCATGGTCATGAGCAATGGGCGGGTGAGCAGCGAGCCAGAAGGGACGGGGCGGGTCAACATGACGTAAACGGTGCCGGAGGCGCGTCCTAGGCACATCCGGCATGATGCGTAGCCGCCTCTTCATCTGAATGGTGGCGCGGAGACCCGGTCCTTCGGGGCAGGGAGGAAGTGTCGATCTTCCTTTCGAAAACAGTATGGAAAGGCTCGGTCGCGTTCGGTAATATGTGCGGTGGGTGAGGGTGCTGTGACAGGAGGTGCGCGATGGCGATCCGCCGCTCCGCCGTCAAACGCAACGGCCTGCCCGCGATCGTGCAACTGCGGCTCACGCCCACCCCGGCCCAGGCCGAGGCGCTGGCTGGGGCGGTGCTGTTGTGTAATCAGGCGGCCACCATTGTCTCCCGCCTGGCGTGGCAGCGCCGCGTCTTCGCGGCGGTGGAGTTGCACCGGGTGGCCTACTACGAGGTGCGGGCGCAGGTGGCCGGGCTGGGCGCGCAAGCGGCGGTGCGGGCGATCGCCCGGGTCGCCGCCGCTTACGCCAACCGGCGCGCCACCAAGAAACGCGCTCATGTGTTCCGCCCGCACGGCGCCATCCCCTACGACGCCCGGTTGATGAGCTGGAATCGTGACGCCCGGACGGTGTCGTTGTGGACCCCCACCGGCCGCGTCACCGTCTCCTACGCTGGTCGGCCGGAAGACCTCAAGGCCGTGGATGCGCTGCCGCTCGGCGAGGCGGACCTGATCTGCCGGCGCGGCGTGTGGTTGCTGCACGTCGCGCTCACTCTGCCGAAGCCGGTGGTGTGTGAGCCGGTCGGCGGCTTCGTCGGGGTGGATCAAGGAGTAGCCAACCTGGCAGTCACCAGCGACGGCGCGGTGTTGCCCGGCCCGGCTCTGCCGGGGCCGGTCGGCGGTAACGGCCACGTCCGCACCTTGCGGGAGCGGCGGCATCGCCAACGCCGGCGCCTGCAGAAGAAGGGGACGTCCGCGGCGCGGCGGGTGCTGCGCCGCCTGTCCGGGCGTGAACACCGGATGATGACCGACCTCAACCACCAAATCTCGAAGTTCGTGGTGCGCGAAGCCGAACGCACCGGCCGCGGCATCGCACTGGAGGATCTGCAGGGCATCCGCGGGCGGGTAAGGGCTCATCGGTTCCAGCGGCGCACCCTGCACAACTGGGCCTTCGCCCAGCAGATCACCTTCACCCGCTACAAGGCCGCCCGAGCCGGAGTCGCCTTCCTGCTGGTCGACCCCGCGTATACGTCGCAGGCGTGTCCGGACTGCGGGCACATCAGTAGGGCGAATCGGCCGGCGCGGGGCCGGTTCGTCTGCACCAGGTGTGGCCTCGCTGGGCACGCCGACCACATCGCGGCCCGCAACATCGCCACACGCGGCGTAGCGGGCTGGGCTGCCATCAACCAGCCACACGCTACCGGCCTCCCTTCAGCCAGACGGGACCGTGAGAGCAAACCACCAGCGTCAACAGGTGGTAGTTGACAAGATGAGCGGTGTGTTCGTCGGACGCCAGAAGCAGCTCGCCGCGCTGGCGGCCGCCCTGGAGCGCACACCGGGCGCGGTGCTCGTCGTCGGAGAGGCGGGCATCGGCAAATCGGCCCTGGTTCGCGAGTTCGCGCGCGGCGTCGACGCGCTGGTGGCCGAGGGCGGCGCCGACCCGGGGACGGCCCTTCAGACGGCGGCCGCGCACGGCCTTCAGACGGCCGCGCACGATGTTCGGGTGGGCGGGCATGGTGTTCAGGCGGCCGTGCATGGCGTTCAGGGCGTTCAGGGCGGTATGCCGTATGCGGTGTTCGTGCCGGTGCTGCGCCGCCTGGTCCGGGAGTACGGTGCTGAGCTCGTTCCCGGCGGTGGCCGGAAGGGGCTGGCTCGGCTGCTGCCCGAGCTCGGCGAGCTGGAGGAACACCCGGAGCTGGGGCGGGCCCGGCTGTTCGAGGAGGTGCTGTTGCTGGTCGAGCGGGCGGCCGAGCGGCGGCCCGTGGTCCTCGTACTGGAAGATCTGCACTGGGCCGACCAGGCCACTCGCGACCTGCTGGTGTTCCTGCTGCGTAACCTGACGCGGCCCGGTGTGCTGGTGATCGCGACTTCGCGCGAGCCGCTGCGCCTGCCCATGGCCGAGGTTCTCAAGGTTCCGCCGCTGGGCCGCGACGAGGTGGCGCGCATGCTCGGCGGCAGCGAGGGTGAGCAGGTCGCGCCGCTCGGGCGTACTGACGGCGAGCAGGCAGCATCGCTCGGGCGTACTGACGGAGGGCGGCCCGCGCCGCTCGGACGTGCCGACATCGACCGGATCGTGGCGCGTAGTGAGGGCAACCCGCTGTTCGTGGAGGCGCTGGCCGACGCGGGCACCGCCGCCACGCCCGCGTCGCTGCGCGAGCTACTGCTCGCCGGAGCCGAGCGGCTCGGCCGGGCCAGCTTGGACGTGTTGCGGATCGCCGCCGTGTCGTCGTCGGTGTCGCCCTCATATGGAGGGAGCAGGACGCCGCACGAGGTGCTGCGGGCCGTGGCGGGGCTGGACGACCTGGCGCTCGACGAGGCGCTGCGGCCGGTCGTCCGGGCTCGGCTGCTGCTGGTGGACGGGGACGGCTACGTGTTCAGGCACACCTTGATCCGGGACGCCGTCTACGACGACCTACTGCCGGGAGAGCGCATCCGGCTGCACACCCGCTGTGCCGAGGCGCGGCCCGAGCTGGCCGCCGACCACTGGTACGCGGCGGGCGACCGGCGCCGCGCCTTCGAGGCGGCCTGGCGGGCGGGCCGGTGGGAGCGCGTACTGGAGCTGTGGGATCGGCCCGGCCTGCCCGACGGCGGTGTGGAACTGCGGGGTCGGTCCGACTCGCCTGATGACGCTGTGGAACAGTTCGACCCGTCCGATGGCGGTATGGATCACGCGGCGGTGCTGGAGCTGGCCGCCAAGGACGCGCTGCACGCCGGTGACGCCGAGCGGGCAGAGGAGCTCGCGAGCCGGGCGCTCGACGAGGTGCGCGACCCGCTGCGCGCCGCCCACCTGCTGGAGCTGCGGGTGGCGATCCGCGACCTGCTCGGCGAGGAGGGGCTGGCGGACCTGCGTGAGGCGATCCGGCTGGCGCCGCGCGAGGCCCGGCTGATCGGCGCCCTGGCCAACACGCTGGCCTGGAACGGCCAGGACGCCGAGGCCCGTGCCCACGCCGAGGACGCGCTGGCGCTCGGCGACGCCAGGTCCCTCGTCACGCTGGCCGCACTCACCGCGCTCGAAGGCGACCTGGCGACCGCGTCGAGACTGCACGCCGAGGCGCGGGCCGCCGCGCCCGACGACGACACGGTGCTGGCCGCGTACGCCGGCGAGGCCGACGTGCTGGAGGCGGCGGGCGAGCACGCCCGAGCGGAGGCGGTCGCGCGCCGGGGAATGGCGCAGGCCAAGCGCCTGGGCATGGCCCGCTCGCGCGGCGCCCACATCGCCGCGAACCTGGCCGAACCCCTGGCCTCGCTCGGCCGCTGGAAGGAGGCGCGCGAGGTCATCGACGCGGCCCTGGCGCTCGACCCGCCGCCGATCCACCGGGCCTGGCTGCTGATGGTGCTCGGCACGGTCGCGGTGTGGGAGGGCTCGCTGGGGGAGGCGGCCGACGTTCTGGATCGGGCCAGGCCGCTGATGCGCGGGCGCTCGCGCGGCTACGACTCGTGCCTGGAGCCGGACCTGCTCGAAGGCAGGCTCGCCGTCGCCGCCGGTGACGTGGAGCGGGCCGGGCGGCTGGCCGACCACGTGCTGTCCGCGCACGACCTGACGCTCAGCCGCCGCTACGCCTGGCCGCTGCTGGTGATCGCCGCGCGTACGGGCCGGGTGCGCCGGGCGCCCGCGGGCATGGAGACGACGGGGCGGGTTCAGGAGGCGTACCGGGCGACGTTCGAGGCCGAGTGCGGTGGCTCGTGGGTGGCCGCCGTGGCCGCCTGGCGGACGGTCGGCCAGCCGTACGCGCTGGGACAGGCCCTGGTCAGGGCGGCCGAGCAGGATCCGGGGACGGCACGCGAGCTGTTGCGTGAGGCCGCCGCCATCGCCGAGCGGCTGGGCTCGGCGCCGTTGCGGCAGGAGGTGGAGGCGGCGGCGGCCAGCGGCAAGGTGCGTCTGACGGCCGATCCGGGGTTGTCGGCGCGGGAGCTGGAGGTGCTGGAGCTGGTGGCCGAGGGGCTGAGCAACAGGCAGATCGCCGAGCGGCTGTTCATCTCGGCCAGGACCTCGGGCGTCCATGTGTCCAACATCATGGCCAAGCTCGGCGTGGCCTCCCGGGTCGAGGCGGCGGCACTGGCCCGCCGTACCGGGCTCCTTTAGCCTTGTCGTCGGCGTCCGATCGTGGCTAGCCGCCGCGCTCCGGGCCACGTCACAGTGGGTCGGTGATGAATGCTGACAATCTGTACGCGGTGCTCAGGAGCCGCGACCGGCGCTTCGACGGGCGGTTCTTCGTCGGGGTCGCCACCACGGGCGTCTACTGCCGGCCGAGCTGCCCGGCGGTCATGCCCAAGCAGGAGAACCTGCGGCTCTACCCCTCGGCGGCGGCCGCCCAGCAGGCGGGCCACCGGGCCTGCAAGCGCTGCCGTCCCGACGCGGCGCCCGGCTCGCCCGACTGGAACCTGCGGGCCGACGTGGCCGGCCGGGCGATGCGGCTGATCGCCGACGGGCTGGTGGACCGGGAGGGCGTCTCGGGGCTGGCCGCCCGGCTCGGCTACAGCGAGCGGCAGTTGCACCGGCTCCTGCTGGCCGAGCTGGGCGCCGGGCCGCAGGCGCTGGCCAGGGCGCAGCGGGCGCAGACCGCGCGGGTCCTGCTGGAGTCGACGGGGCTGGGGGCGGGGGAGGTGGCGTTCGCGGCGGGGTTCGCGAGCATCAGGCAGTTCAACCAGACGATCAGGCAGCTGTACGGGCTGACGCCGACCGAGCTGCGGTCGCGCACTTTTGGGCACCCTTCGACCGAGCGGGGCTCCGGGGAAGGCTCGCGGGCTGTCCGGGTCGAGGTGCGGCTGGCCTACCGGCCGCCGCTGGACGCGGAGGCGCTGTTCGGCTACCTGGCCGCGCGGGCCGTGCCCGGCGTCGAGGAGGGCGGGGCCGGGTTCTACCGAAGATCGCTGCGCCTGCCGTACGGGACAGCCGTGGTGGGCGTGACGGACGGCGGCGATCACATGCGGTGCGAGCTGCTGCTGGCGGACGTCAGGGACCTGGCCGTCGCGGTGCGGCGGTGCCGGGTGCTGCTCGACCTCGACGCCGACCCGCGCGAGATCGAGGAGGTGCTCGGCGCGGATCCGGTGCTCGCCCCGCTGGTCACGGCCCGTCCGGGGCTGCGCGCGCCGGGCCACGTGGACCCGGCCGAGCTGGCCGTACGCGCGGTGTGCGGGCCAGGGGGGGGAGCTGGCGGCACTGGTCGAGCGCTTCGGTGAGCCGCTCGGCAGCCCGGCCGGAGCGGTGACCCACCTGTTCCCGCCGACGGCGGCGCTGGCCGAGGTCGCCCCGATCGCCGAGGCGCTGGTCACCGGGCGGCTCACGCTCGATCCTGGCGCCGATCGGGACGAGGCCGAGCGACAGCTGCGCGCCGTACCCGGCGTGGACGAGCGGACCGCCGCCTACATCCGCATGCGCGCCCTCGCCGACCCCGACGTCTTCCTGCCCACCCCGCAGGTACGGCAGGCGCCCGCGAGCTGGCGCCCCTGGCGCTCCTACGCCCTGCACCACCTGTGGGCCGCGGCGTGACGCTCACCGTTCTGGCCGCGCGGGACTTCCGCAGGCTGTGGATCGGCTCGTCCATCTCGCTGATCGGCGACGGCATGACGCTCGTGGCCCTGTCCTGGCTGGTGCTCAACGGGCCGGGCGGTGTCGGCGCGCTCAGCCTGCTGGCCGCCTGCTACACCGCTCCGGTGCTGGCCGGCGGGCTGGCCGTGGGCCCGCTGCTCGACCGCTTCGACAAGCGGCACGTGCTGGCCGCCGACAGCCTGATCAGGGGTGTCGCGGTGGCCACCGTGCCGCTGACGGCCGTGCTGGGCGGCGTATCGGGCTGGCTGCCGTTCGTCGTGGCGGCCCTGCACGGCCTGCTCAAGATGGTGCCCATGGCCGGTGTGCCCGCCGCCATCCCGGACCTCGTCGAGCCGGACGCGCTCGACAAGGCCAACGCGCTGGAGTCCCTGGCGTACGCCGTGTCCGGAATCGTGGGCTACGCCCTGGCCGGGACGTTGATCGAGGCCATCGGCGCGGTGAACGTCCTCGCTCTCGACGCGGCCAGCTACCTGTGCTTCGCCGTTGCCGCGCTGCTGGTCCGCACGCCACTGCGGCCGCACGCGACGCCGGAGACAGGCCGGCCGCGCCTGGGCCACCTCCTGCGCGATCGGGCGCTGGTGCGCACGACGCTGGCGTTCATGGCGTTCAACATCGCCGAGGGCGCCCTGGTGCTGGTCGCCGGGCCGTGGCTGGCCAAGGATCAGTTGCCCGGCGGCCCGGCCACGCTGGCGCTGCTGCTGAGCGCCCTGTCGGCGGGTGAGCTGGCGGGCGGTTTCCTGGCCGGGTCGTGGAAGCCGGGCGTCAGCCGGATGCGGGCGATGAAGCCGGGCGTCAGCCGGATACGGGCGATGAAGCCGAGTGTCAGCCGGATGCGGGCGATCGGGCTGGCGCAGCTCGTGGCGGCGGCCGGATTCCTGGCGCTGCTGGCCGTACCCGATCGGTGGGTGCTCGCGGCCGGGTTCCTGCTGATCGGGGCGGCGGGCGTGGTGATGACCATCTGGGCCCAGTCGCTGCGCATGGAGCTGATCCCGCCCGCCCTGCGCGGCCGCGCGTTCAGCGTGCTCCGTACGCTGATGCAGGCCACACCGCCGGTCGGCGCCGCCGCAGTGGCCCCTCTCCTGGCCGGCGGGAACCTCACGCTGACCGCCGTCCTCATGGCCGCTCTGGCCGGGCTGCCCGCTCTCCTCCTGCTCCTGCCGCGCGACTGAGCCGGACCCGCCGGACCCGCCGGACCCGGGTCGGACGGCTTTCAGCGGCGGCGGCGCAGGCCCCATGCGGCCAGCACCGCGATTCCGGCGGCGGTCAGGCTCACCGCGCGGGTGAGGCGTACTGCCCGCCAGACGTCCGCGGGCTCGGGCTTGGGGCCGTCGCCCATGGTCGGCCGGTGCTCGGTTCTGCCGCCGTAGACGTTCGTGCCGCCCAGCGTGAGGTCGAGCGCACCGGCGAACGCGGCCTCGCACCTGCCCGCGTTGGGGCTGGGATGGCGGTGCCCGTCTCTTCGCAGTACGGCCAGCGCCTGAGCCCGGTTCGGGGCGACGAGTACGGTGATCAGCCCCGTGAGCCGGGCCGGCAGGTAGTTGGCCACGTCGTCGAGCCTGGCCGCCGCCCACCCGAAACGTTCGTAGCGGGGGGAGTGGTGGCCGATCATCGCATCCAGCGTGTTGATCGCCCGGTAGGCCAGCAGCCCCGGCACGCCCGCCACGGCGCCCCAGAAGAGCGGGGCCACGACGGCGTCGGAGGCGTTCTCGGCCAGCGACTCGACGGTGGCCCTGGCGATCTCGGGCGCCTCCAGCGCGGCGGGGTCGCGGCCGCACAGGTGGGGGAGGCGGGCGCGGGCCCTGGTCAGGTCGTCCTCCTCCAGCGCCACGGCCAGGTAGGCGCCCTCGCGGGCCAGCGTGGTGCCGCCGAGCACCGCCCAGGTGGCGACGGCCGTCAACGCCGTACGGACGACGGGGTTCGCGACGCGCTCGGCGAGCACGCCCAGGCCCGTGGCCGCGCCCGCGCAGAGGGCGACGTGGACGACGCCGTTCGGCCTGGCGTCGCCGTAGAGGGCCCGCTCCAGCCTGGTGGCGGCGCGGCCGAACAGCGCGACCGGGTGGGCCGCGCGCGGGTCGCCGATGACGGCGTCGAGCGCCACTCCCAACGCGATGCCCACCGGCCTGGAGGTGTCTTCGGTTGGGTGGGACTTAGCTGACCAAATGCGCATGGAGCTTATCTTCGTGCTTGTCCAGCCAGGCGGCCGCCCGGCGGATGCGCTCGCCCGCGCCGCCCGCCCACATCCTGGCCCAGCTCCCGCCCGTCGCCGCCCGGTCGCGCATGACCGTGTACGAGCGCTGGAACCGGAGCCTGGACAGCTCCAGCAGCCGGCGGCGATCGCGCGGCGGCACCCCGTACGCGTCGCAGAACAGGCGCAGCCGCGCCCCCACATCCAGCCCACGCTGGAGCGGCGCCAGGTCGACCGGGTCGCCTATGGGCGCCCAGTGCCTGAGCGTCGTGACGACGTCGAACAGCCGGGTCGTCGGCCGAGCCAGATCGAAGTCGATCAGCGCCCGGGGCCTTCCGTCGCGAAATATCACGTTTTGAACGGTTAAATCGCAGTGCCCGATGACCTCTGGGGCGGCGTCGTCGTTCGAACCGCCCTCCCATCCGTCGCGGGTGAGCGGGAAGCCCTCCGTCGCGTCGTGGAAGTCGCGCAGCAGCTCGGCCAGCCGTACCAGGGCCTCGTCGGTGACCGTCACCAGGCCGAGCCCGGTCGTACCCGGAACATAGGTGAGGACCTCGCGCCCGAGCCCGTCCATGCCCACGACGCGCGGCGCGCCCTCGAACCCGGCGGCTTCCAGGTGGCGGAGCAGGGCGTGCACGGCGGGCGTCGACGGGCCTGCCGGTCTACGGACGGTGTCACCGACCCGGACCACCCCGTCTGTCACGTCCCCGCCCTGCAAGGGGATCTCGTGCAGGAGCGTCGCGACCATGCCCAGAAAGCTTAGACCCTTTTGCACCCCTCCCGCCTGGCGTTTAGCGTGCCTACTGCCTGGCGTTTTACCGTGTCGCGACTCTGTGACGCGCACGCGCCCCCTAGCCTGAAGCCTCATGCCGATCATGCTGTCGTTCGCGGCATTCCTGATGACGCTGCTCGGCGGGCTGGTCGCGCATCGGGTCAGGGAACGCCGTCACCTCGTCCTCGGCGCCGCCGCCGGCGTCATGCTGGGCGTGGTGGCGTTCGACCTGCTGCCGGAGGCGCTCTCCCGCGACCCGGCCCAGCTCGGTGGGGTGCCGGTGCCGATGCTCATGTTCGCGCTGGCGTTCCTGGGCATCCACAGCGTCGAACGCTCCATGGGCATCCACGACGCCCACGAAGGCGACTACGCCTCACACCGCCACTCGCACGCGGGCGTCGGCCTCGTCGCCGGCGCCGCGCTCGTCGTCCACAGCTTCCTCGACGGCGCCGCGATCGGCGCCGCCTTCCAGACTGACACCACGCTCGCGGTCGCGGTCGCGATCGGCGTCATCGCGCACGACTTCACGGACGGGTTCAACACGTACACGATCACTTCCCTGTACGGGAACGCGCGCCGCCGGGCGCTGATTCTGCTGGGTCTGGATGCTCTGGCGCCGGTGACGGGGGCTACCTTGACGTCTCTGATCGCGATACCGGCGGGGGTGCTGGGGGCGTATCTGGGGATGTTCGCCGGGTTTCTGCTGTACTTGGCGACGTCGGACATCCTGCCCGAGGCCCACACCACCAGCCGCGCGGCGGGTCCGACGCTGCTGGCCACGGTGGCGGGGGCGGCGTTCATGTGGGTGGTGATCGCACTGACGGACTGACGCGCTCGCGCCGTTTGTGGTCCGCTACGGGCGGCATGGCAGCTACCGGCAGTCGGCACCGAGGTCTGGTGGCGTTCGGCGGCATCGAGGTCTGGTGGCGTTCGGCGGCATCGAGGTCTGGTGGCGTTCGGCGGTGCTGAGATTTAGTGACGTTCGGCGGTGCTGAGGTACCGGCGTACCATCTCCACGCTCTTCCACCCGGTGATCCGCATCAGGTCGAGCGGGTCGCCGCCCTTCTCCAGGTAGCCGTCGGCCATCGTCTGCCGGAACCGGTGCGGATGCAGCCGCCCCGGGATCCCCGCCTCCCGACCCCGCCGTTCCAGCATCTGCTGTATGCCCGTCGCGGTCAGCCGCCGCTGCCCACCCTCGGCTGTGATGCCGCGTACCGGAAGCCAGAGCCAGGGCGACGCCGCGTGCGGATGCCGCGCACGGGCCCGCAGATACCGATCGATCGCCGCGGCGGTCTTCGGCCCGATCGGCACCAGATGCGCGTCGTCGCCCTTACGGACGATCCGCAGCAGCCGCCGATCCAACCACACATCCCCGACCCGCCCGGTTTGAGTACTGTCCCGCTGATCATCGGTAGGACCGTGCCGGAGCCCGGCCAGCCAGGACAGCCGCATCCCGTTGTCCATGAGCACCCGCACGATCGCGTTATCCCGACGATCCACCCAAGACCCCCCGGAACACACCTCCAGCAACGCCTCAAGCTCCCGATCAGCCAGCAACTCGACCGTCCGACTGGCCCCCTTCGGCGGATCGATCCCGTCCATGGGCGTCCCCGCGATCCGCTCCTCTTCCGCGATCAGCCAGTTGAAGAACACCCGCAGGTTGCGAAAATGCTTGCGCGCGTTCCCCGAACTGGTCGCGGCCGTACTGGCATCGAGAAACGCGCGCACGTTCGCGGCGTCGACCGCCTCCACCTCCACGGGCAACCCGCGCTCGGAGAGAAACCGGGCCAGGACGCGTACGCTGTCGAGGTAACTCCGGATCGTTCCGGGTGACTTGTCAGCCGCCTGTAGGGACAATTCCCAGGAGGACACCATGTCGAGCAGGGGAGGCGAAGGGGGCATCTGTCTTCGGGATCGCGCCATGGCCTCTCCAAATCCGATACTGTTCGATCGGCGTATGATTATGCTACCGTCTCTCCTGGTCGGCTGACGTGCTGGTCAGAGGCTAATTCGAGCGCCCTTAGCTCAGCTGGATAGAGCATCGGACTTCTAATCCGACGGTCGCAGGTTCGAATCCTGCAGGGCGCGCTTTGATCATGCTCTGACCTGCGGTTTTGTGGGATCGGACTCGTTCTAGAATTTTCGTCTAGCGGTTGCGTGCTCCCTGCGTGCTCGCCCGCACCAACCCCGCACACACCATGATCCATTCGCCATCTCCGGCTGCTGCGGTGAGAGCAGCGGCCCCGCCTCGCCGCGAGCAGGCGGCGAACGCGGGGCCGAATGCTTAATCCGACTGTCAGCTCCTCAGCGAGATGACTTGCCCGGGCTGGGCCTGGTCTTCCTTGCCGAACAGCAGAGCCGCGGTCTTCTCGGCCGCGGCCGTGGCGACCTGCGGGTAGACGGATGTGTAGGTGTCGGCGGTGAATGCGCTGGAGGTGTGGCCCAGGGTCTCCTGCACTTGCGGGTGCCGATTAATCATCCGGCCAGGTCAAGCTGCATGCCGATACTCCTTCAGGATGCCTCCAAGTCGATCACGTCGATGGATGTCGAGCGCCGTGATCTGGGCTGGGGCGGCGTTGGGAATGGGAAGCGGCCGGAGCGGAGCTGCCTGGCGGAGAGCCCGATGCGCCCGGTGTCCGTTGTAGAAGGTTTCGAACTCGCGCAGCGCGTGCAGAAGGTGGTGCTGGTTCCAGATCAACGTCCGGTCCAGCAGTTCGCGTCGGCAGGTCTGAATCCAGCGCTCCATGATGGAGTTCATTCGCGGTATCCGGACACCGCTTTTGACGATGCGTATTCCGGCATCGGCCAGCACCGCGTCGAAGGCCGCGGCGAACTTGGCGTCCCGGTCACGGATGAGGAGCTTGGCCGAGCTACCCACGTCTTGCAGGTCCATGGCGAGGTTGCGGCCGAGTTGGGTGACCCACTGGCCGGTAGGGTGCGCGGTGACGCCGAGGACGCGGATGCGGCGGGTGGCGTGCTCGATGACCGCTAGAACGTACAGGCGGGCGCCGGTGAGGGTGCGGACTTCGAAGAAGTCGCACGCCAGCAAGGCATTTGCCTGGCTGCGCAGGAAGGTGGCCCAGGTTGTGGTGGTCCGTTCGGGAGCCGGGTCGATGCCGTGTGCTTTGAGGATCTCCCACACGGTGGAGGCAGCGACCTTGATGCTGAGCGCGGCCAGTTCACCGTGAATGCGCCGGTAGCCCCACGAGGCGTTTTCACGTGCCAGTCGCAACACCAGCAACTGTATGGACCGGATGGTACGCGGACGTCCGCGCCCGCGAGGCGCGCTGGCAGCGGCGTGACGGTGCCGCAGCAGATCGCGGTGCCAGCGTAGGACGGTGTCCGGGCGGACCAGCAACACAAGGTGCCGGAGTCTCTCCGTGGGCAGGCGGTGAAGCAGCCCAGCGAAGAGGTACCGATCAGTCGGCGTGAAGGCAGGCTTGGTCACCTGCCGCTGCAGCACCATCAACTGGTGCCGTAACGCCAGGATTTCGATCTCTTTGTCCCGGTCGGTTCGGGAAAGCAGCCCCAGGAACGAGAAGGTGGTCGTCACCGTGAGGTAGGCCAAGCGCAATAACACGATCGACCATCATGCCGTGCGCGGCGCGCGCGACGGGAGCGGGAGAGAACGCATTACCTCCATGACCTGCACGGATGAATGCTCGGCACCCGCAGGGTATGCTCCCCGATCCGGGCGTCCCGGCCGGGTGTGGCCGGTCGAGTTCGTGACACGCTGCGTCGTTCGGAGACGATGTTCATCGAGCCAGACCTGGCGGTCTACGAACGCACGCCCGCCAGCCTCTCACGGCGACGGCGCAGGCCATCACCAACACCACGAAGTCGAATAAGTGACCGACAGAACGACGAAACGTAACCGGTGAACACCTCCTCCCTGATTTGCTCGCTCTCCGTTTGGACTCGTTCACTCGTTAGGAAATTGCCATGAACGAAGCCCTGATCAACACGTTCAGTCCCGTCGTAACCGTTGGTGCGGCTCGATGTCGCGGGTGCCGGGCTTGGTTTTACTCGGCCGCCCCCGGAACCGGGGCCGACGCACGGAAGGTGCGCCGGTAGGTCGACGGGGCGACCCCCGCTTCCGCCGCCAGGTGTCGACGTAGCGACGTGGCGGTGGTGAAGCCGACCTCGTGGGCGACTCGGTCCACCGGCAGGTCGCTGGACTCCAGCAGGTGCCGCGCCCGCCGCAGGCGGTGCTGCGTCAGCCAGCGACCGGGACTCATGCCGGTCTCCTCTAGGAAGCGCCGGGCGAAAGTACGGGTGCTCATCGCCGCGTGGGTGGCCAGTTCGTTCAGCGACAGCGGCGATTCGAGGCGCTGCAGCGCCCAGTCACGCGTCGGCCCGGTGCCGGTCGCGCTCGCCGGCAGCGCGGCGGTCCACGACAGGAGCGTCGCGGCCTGATCGTCCTTGCGCACGTGCCTCACTTGTCCATCGTGGCGGAAGAGCGCCGGTGCGGTACCGGAGTACCTCACCGGCGACCCGGCTCAGGCGTCCGACCGCGCCAGCCGGTACGCGGCTCCGCCCAGGAGCAGCACGGTCCAGCCGAGGAACACCAGCAACCCGGCGGTCGGCGACAGGCTGGTGGCGTCATGGGTCAGGGCGAACATCGACTGGCCCGCGTTGCTCGGCAGGTACGGGCCGATGGTGTCCTGCCAGGAAGCCGGCAGCAGCGAGATCAGGCCGGGAATCAGCATGAGCGCCGCCACGAGGACCGAGGTACCGCCGGCGACCGAACGCAGCAGCGCTCCCAGCGCGACCCCGAGCACGCCGATCAGGCCCAGGTAGGGACCGGCGCCCAGCAGGCTGCGCACGACACCGTCGTGCGACGGCGTCATCGCCGCGGGCGTCGCGGACACGATGCCGCTGCCGACGACGAAGGCGGCGAACACGCCGGCCACGCCGGCCACGCCGACGAGCAGCGCGACGGCGCCGTACACCGCCGACTTGGACCACAGCACGGGCAGCCGGCGCAGAACGCCGGTCAGGGTGGAGCGGATCATGCCGGTCGAGTACTCGCCGGCGGTGACGAGCACCCCCAGCACGCCCAGCGCCAGTTGCGCGAAGTTCGTGCCGAAGAGGGACAGGCTGAGTGCGGTGGCGTTGGCGAAGTCTTCGTCGAGCGGCTGGCCGGAGCCGACGCTGGACTGGTACCGCGCGGCGGAGATCAGCCCGAAGGCCACCAGGAACACCAAGCCGAGGCCGAGGGTGATCCACGTGGAGCGCAGCGACCAGAGCTTCGTCCACTCCGAACGCAGGACACGGAGCCCGGTCACGCGGTAGGCCGGGCGGGCCGCGCGAGTGCGGACGGCCGGCGTCGTCAGGGTGCTCATGCCACCCTCCCCATAGTGTCGAGCCCGGCGGTGGCGCCGTGGTACTCGACGGCGTCGCGGGTCAGGTCCATGAAAGCGTTCTCCAGGGAGACCGTCCGTGCGGAAAGCTCGAACAGGGCGATGCCGTGTTCGGCGGCCTTCAGCCCGATGGTGCGGGCCGAGAGGCCGCTGACTTGCAGTTCTTCGGATCCGGTGCGACCGACGATCTCGACACCGGGTCCGGCCAGGACGTCGCGCAGCCGGCCCGGCTCGGCCGTGGCCACATGTACGGCGTCGCCGCCGGCGCTCCGGACGAGGTCGTGCACGGTCGTGTCGGCGAGCAGCCGCCCCCGGCCGACGACGATCAGGTGCTCGGCGACGAGCGCCATCTCGCTCATGAGGTGCGAGGACACGAACACCGTCCGGCCGTCGGCGGCGAGCTCGGTGAGCAAGGTGCGGATCCAGAGCACCCCCTCCGGATCCAGGCCGTTGACCGGCTCGTCGAGCATGATCGTCGCGGGGTCGCCCAGCAGGGCGGCGGCGATCCCCAGCCGCTGACCCATGCCGAGCGAGAAGTTCCCGACGCGTTTCTTCGCCACGGACTGCAGCCCGGCCAGCTCGATCACCTCATCGACGCGCCGGCGCGAAATGCCGTGGGTCTGGGCTTGCGCGAGCAGGTGGTCGTGGGCCGACCGGCCCGGGTGCACCGACTTCGCCTCGAGCAGGACCCCGACCTCCTGCAGCGGTGCCCGGTGCTCGGCGTAGCGGCGGCCGTTGACGTGACCGAGCCGGCGGTCGGGGCGTCGAGCCCGACGATCATCCGCATCGTGGTCGACTTGCCCGCGCCGTTGGGGCCGAGGAATCCGGTGACCACGCCGGGCGGACGGTGAAGTCCAAGCCGTCCACGGCGGTTTTCACCCCGTATCGCTTCGTCAGCTGTCGTGCTTCGATCATTGCTTGTCCCCTGGGATTTCCGGTCCGGACAGCCCGGTCCGTTCGCTCTTCACGCTAGGGCCGGGGCCGAGACGAAACGTGGTACCGGGGGAGGGAATCGGTGCCGCCCGTAGTACCTGGGTACGACGGCAACGCTGGGCGGTTCCTAGCGGAACTCGAAGTGCTCGGCGTGAACGTAATCGCGCGGGATGCCGTTCCGCCGCAGGCCGGCGCTGAGCCCCGCGACCATCGCCGCCGGACCGCACAGGAACACGTGCGTGTCAGTCGTCACCGGACCGGCCGCGGCCTCGATGCGGTCGATGGTGAGCCTGCCGTGCTCCTGGGAGAAGACCGGGTGCACCTCGAGGTTCGGCAATCGGTCGGCGGCCGCGACGAGGTCGGCCAGGAACACCGCGTCGGCCTCGGTGCCGACGCAGTAGAACAGATCGATGCGGCTCGGCTCGCCGACCCGCTCGGTGGTCAGCCAGCCCAGGAACGGCGCGACTCCGATACCGCCGGCGATCCAGATCTGGCGAGCGCCGCCGAGGGTGTGGTCGAACATGCCGTACGGGCCGTTGACCACGGCCGGCAGCCCCGGACGCAGGTTTTCGCGCAGCCGCCGAGTGCCCCGGCCGCGGGCGCGGATAGTGAGCCGGACCGAGCCGTCCGGCGACGTCCCGGCCACGCTGAACGGGTGTTCGCGCCAGCGGTGTTCCTCGCCCACGCTCAGGTAGACGAACTGCCCGCCCCGCAACGGCGAACCGGCACCGGTCGGCGTCAGCAGGACGTCGGTGATGTGCGGTCCCGGGCGGAGCACCTCCTTGATCACGTAGCCGGCTTTCGGCGCTCTGCGCCGGAGCAGCAGTTCGTCGTAGCCGTACGCGATGACTCCGACCGCGCTGATGATCAGATAGATGACACGCAATACGGCCGATCCCGCCAGTACTTCGTCGAGTAGCCAGCCGTGTACCAGTGCCGCAATCAGCAACAGGCCGATGAAGCGGTGCGTCACCTGCCAAAGCCGGTAACCGACCCGCAGCAGCCGGCTCACCCGGGCCAGTGACACCAGGATCAGCGCGATCAAGCCAACCGCGGCGGAAATGCCCAGCACCCGCCCCGCCACGCCGGAGAAGGCGAGTTCCCCCTCGGGTGCCGTCTGACCGCCGCCGGTGATCAGCGTGTGCGGGACGAACAGCAGCAGGGACCAGATCCCGCACAGCCGGTGCCAGAAGTACACGCGGTCCAGGCCGCCGAAGCAGCGTTCCAGTGTGGACAAGCGGCTGGCCAGGACCGTCGTCCAGGTCATCAGGTAGACCGCGAGCACGCCGAGGACTTCGCCCAGCAGGTAAGAAGTGGCGATCCCGTCCGGCCGGAGCTTGCTCCAGGCCGCCACCACCGCCCCGGCGCCGGAAACCACCCCCAGTGGGCCGGCGTGCCGCAGCTTCAGCCGGACGTCCATCGGCTGGCGCAGGATGCGGACGACGTAGATGGCGATGGCGACGAGGAACGACATGGCGTGACTCCACGTGTCGGTCGGCCGGACAGGTTCTCGGTCGGCACCTTAACTAAGTTCAAGTACTCTGTCGACGATGCCTGAACTTAGTTAAGGTGTCAAGGGCGCGCGGTTGTCAGTCCAGGGTCGCCTGGATCGCCAGCGCGACGGAGATCCTGTCGCCGGTCACTGGGCCGCCGCCGTCCAGTGGCAGGCCGATGCTGACGTCGAACGTCTTGCGGCTCAGCTCGCTGGGCGCTGTGAACGCCACGCGGGTTTCGCTGAAGCCCTCGAGCTGCAAGCGCAGTGGCACCTCGGCGGTGACGCCGTGGCAGGCGAGGTTGTCCCGCAGGGTGGGTACGTGCTCGGCGCCGATCAGGACACGCAGCGGGCGGGTCGCGGTCGTTCCCGTGGGCACGGATACTCCTGGATGGTCGGGGAGAGGTACCGCACCACGATCTCGATCCTGGGTGAATCGCGATCACGATGCGGTTCGGAATCCGGTAAGAGGCGCTGCGGTCAGTGCGCCGTGGGTGTTCCGCCGGGCGCCGGGCCCCGGACGAGGAACGCCCCGACGATCGTGAACAACGACAGCGTGGCCGCTACCAGGAACGCCGCGTGCATGCCGCCCGCCGTCTGCTCCACGAGCGGCACGCCTTCGGCGGTGAGCGCCGCCGAGCGCGCCGACAGCACACTGACCAGCAGCGCCACCCGGCAGCCCCGGCCAGTTGCTGGGCGGTGCTGAAGATCGCGCTGCCGTAGGAGTACAACTTCGGCGGCACCGCCCCCAGGCCCGCGGCGAACAGCGCCGTGAACACGAACGCCAGTCCGACCGACAGCAGCAGGTGGAACCCGACCTGTAGGGCGTCAGAACTCGCGTGTGGGGTCTGATCTGGGGTTTCTCCAGTTGAGTCAGGCGGCTCGACGGTACTCGTTGATCGCTCCTCCGAGTGCCTCGTGGCGCTTAATCATGGTGCTGCGACCTGGCTGCGGCCCAGTAACATCAGCCGGCCGAACACCCGCAGCGTGATGAGGTAGAGCAGGCGGACAAGCACAAGACGCGATCTTGTCTGCAGGGACGGGTCCCATCAAGCCGCAGGCCAGCGCCATCGTGGCTGGGTTTTGACGCGGCACAGGATCGGCCATTTCTCCTCAGGGACAACGGTTCCCAACGGGTCTCCTCAGTTACCGGCGAGACCGTACCGAAGCTGAGCGTCCGAGAGGTCTGATTCCAAGTAACTGACAGGAAGGCGGTGCACCGGTTCTGGTCATCATCCAAGCAACGTGGCTCGGCGCGGCCGGGGAACGGTCAAGGACTTTGGAGAGCCAGGGGCGCTCCGAAGCCAGAGCTCGGGTACGCAGTGCTCGCCCGCGCCCACACCGCCGGGACCGTGACGGGCGGGGTGTGGGTCACCGTCGACGAGGCCGGACGAGCCACGGCAGACGGTCGTGAACGGAGATGTCACGCGCCGTCGATGATGTCGAGGACGGCGCGCACCGGGTCGGCGGCCCGGTAGTCCGCGCTCAGGTCCCGCGCCCGGCGTCGGAACGTCGGCTCGTCCAGTACCCGTCGGACGGCCTGCCCGACCGCGGCGGTCTCCGGTCGGCCGGTGCGCAGGTCGACGCCGACGCCGAAGTCCGCGACCCGGGCGGCCACCGCGGGCTTGTCCTCGCTGCCGCCCGCTACGACGAGCGGCACGCCGTGGTGCAGGGCGAGCTGCACGCCGCCGTACCCGCCGTTGGTGACCACGACGTCGACCAGCGGGAAGAGCGCGTCGAACGGGATGAACGACTCGACGCGTGCGTTCGACGGCACGCGTAGGTCGCCGGGGGCGAGCTCGCGGCCGCCGAGCCCGGCCACGACGAGCACGTCCTCGTCGGCCAGCGCGTCGAGCGTGGGTTGGACAAGATCGGTCAGGTCGTGGTTGGCCACCGTACCTTGGGTGAGCGCGACGACCCGGCGCTGCGACAGCTCGGGCCACCACGAGGGCGGCTCCCATGCGGTGGGCGGTTCGGGCGGCAGGGCCCCGACCAGCCGCAGCGTCGGCGGCGCATCGACCCGGGGGTACTCGAAGGACGGCACGGTGAGCTGAGCGAACACGTCGGGCAGCAGGACCTGCGCGTCGCTGATCACCGGCAGCGTGTCCGTCGCGCCCAGCCCTGCCATGACCTGCTGGGCGTGCGCGGTGGCGCCGGCGAGCTGCGCGGCGAGTTCGGCGTTGAACGCCGCAGCCGCTCCCCGCACGTCGAGCCCGGCGCGCGGGGGAGGAGGCCCCATCATGGTCAGCTCGGCCCCGCTGAGAGTCAGGGGGAACACCCCGAGGCCGACGGTGCGCCGCGGCCGGATCCCGGGCGCGCCCAGCAGCTGCGGCCACGTCCCGTAGAAGGCGGCCTCGTGGACGACGGCGGCGTCCGGCTGCTCCGCCAATACCTCCTGCAGCACGGCGTTCTGCGCCGGCGCCATATCGGTGAACCAGCCGAACATGGCCTGCAGGAACGCCGGGCCCGGCGCCAGCTTGTGCAGCCACGGCTGCAGCTCACCGAGGCGGCGGTCGTCGAAGTCGGCCGGTCCGGCCAGCGGGACGAACGCCGCTCCCGCCGCTTCGGCCTGCGACGCGAACCGACTGCCGCTGACGACTGTGACCCGCCGTCCGGCGGCGACGAAGTGGCGGGCGAGGTTCAGCACCGGCCGGATGTGACCGGTGAGCGGGGTCGCGGCGAGCACGATGGGTGCGGCTGTCATGGGAGGGCTTCCTCGGGGTCGACGGAGGGCGGCCCGCGGAGGCGGCCGACCCGATGAACCCGATTCTCGCCACCCCCGCTCGCTGAAGACCACCGGACACCGACCGGACACCGCCGGTACGGGCGGACGGCCGAGCTCAGTCCCGTCCAGAGACGGTGTCGGCACGCCGGACAAGCTCCCAGAACCGCTCACCGAGCTCATCGGTGTCCAACGGGGCTGCGTCCGACTCCGCCACGCCCTCCCACCACTGTGCCGACGCCACATCACCGAGGTCGGCCGCCACGGCCGCGGCCACGCCCGCCAGGTGTGCCCGCGGCCGGTGCCCGTCCCGCTGGGGGGCCAGCCCGCCGGCGACGGCGAGCATCACGGCCGCGTCGTCCAGGCGTCCTTCGCCGCGGGCGGCCTGCGCGCACTCCGCAAGGACTGCGGCCACCGAGAATCCGCTGCCCAGCTCCTGCGCCGTGGCTGCGGCCCCCCGCCAGTGCCGCGCCGCCGCGGACCGATCACCGCGCAGCAGCGCGCCGTCCCCACGGCCGATGGGCACGTGCACGGCCGCCCACACGTCGCGTTCAACGTCGAGGCGCTCCTTCATGTGGGCCTCTGCCCTGGCCAGCAGAACCCCCGAACCATCGAAGTCCTCCAGGCGCAGCGCCGCCGCCGACGCGAAGATCGCCGCCTCCGTGGCCAGCGAGACGTCGTCGATCCGCTCGGCCAGCCGCATTGCCCGCTCCGCGGTGGCGAACAGGTCCGCGGCGACGCGGTTGAACCCGGCGCGCGCCACCAACCAGCGGGCCCGGCCCCCCTCGCTCAGGTCGTCCTCGTGCAGGCGGTCGGTCCAGGCGAGGCCTTCGTGGGTGTGCCCGGTCATCCACAGCGGCAGCCACACCGACCACAGCAGCTCGGCGGCGTCGTCGTGCCGGCGGGCGTCGACGAGTTGGTCGAAGCCGAGCCGCAGCACGTGGCGATCGACCTCGACCTGCTCGACCGCCGTCATGTCGCCGCGGCCCCGGATCCGCGCACCATGTTCGCGCGCCGCCCGCAAGGCCCATTGGGCCACGCCCCGACGGACCTGTTCCCGGTCGGTCGGTTCGAGCGTCTCGAGCGCGTACCGGCGGACCGGTTCCAGCAGCCGGAACCGCGCGACCAGCCCTGCGTCGTCGCCGCGGGTGACCAGTGAGTGCTCGATCAGCTCGGCGAGCGCACCCACCGCACCTGCCGCGTCCGGCGCAGCGATCGCGTCGACGGTGTCGAGGGAGAAGCTGCCCGGGACCATGGCGAGCCGGGGGAGCAGTCGCCGGGCCGCGGGGCCGAGCATCCGGCAGCTCCACTCGATGGTGGCCGCCATGGTGCGTTGCCGCGCCGGCAGGTCCCGCGGGCCGGCCACGGGCAGATCCGTCAGCTGATCGACCCGCTTGAGCAGTTCCCGTGGCCCGAGTCGGGCGGCCGCGGCGGCCAGGAGCTCGATGGCCAGTGGCAGCCCGTCGGCCCGCCGGCACAGCTGCGCGACGGCACCGTCGTCCCCACTCCCGGCGGGCGGTGGCGCGCCGGCGGCGGCCAGCCGCTCGCCGAAGAGCCGCACGGCCGCAGCCGGGCCGAGCGGGGCGATGCGCACCTCACGTTCCCGGCGCACCCGCAGCGGGACGCGGCTGGTGGCCAGGACCACCGCGGCCGGGGCTGCCGCCAGCAACTCGACCAGCTGCGGGCCGCAGGCCGTCACGCGCTCCAGGTTGTCGAGCACGAGCAGGGCCGACGTCCCGGCGAGGTGCGCGGCGAGGCCGGTCACCGTGTCGGCGTGGGATCCCGCGGCGCGGGCCACGACGGCGACGGCGTCGTCGGGGTCGGTGACGTCGGTAAGGTCGGCGAAGTACACGCCGCCCGGGTGATCGGCGGCCACCACATCCGCAGCCACCAGCGCGACGGTGGTCTTGCCCACCCCGCCCGGGCCGGTGAGCGTCACCAGCCGGCCCGGCGTGGCGCGCAGGGCGGCCACGATCTCGGCGACCTCATCGTCCCGCCCGACCACCGGGACGGCCGGAGGCGACGGCGGGCGGGTCGTCAACGTGCGGGGCGGCATTTCGAGGGCCCCGTCCCCGGCCCGGCCCAGGGTGGACAGCAGCGCCATGCGGTCGGCGTCGCGGAGCTGCAGCGCCGAGGCCAGCGATCGCACGGTGTGCGGCTGGGGCTGGGTCCGCCGCCCGCGTTCCAACGCGCTGACCGCGTCGACGGACAGTCCGGCGGCGGCGGCCAGCTCCTGCTGGGTCAGCGACCTGGCCTCCCGTAGTTCACGCAGCATGGCCGCGAAGCTGCTCGTCCTCCGCGCTGGTCCCAACGAGTCGTTCACAAGCTCGATTATGCCCAGCAGGGCAGAGGCGGTGTCCGGGCGGTGTCCGGGCGGTGTCCGGTTGCCGGGCAGTACCCCCGATGTTCATGCTCGACGGTGACAGAACGAACCAGATAGCTAGGAGATCGACGGCATGCTCCCCCAAGCCCTCCACGCACTGCGCGAGGCGATCAACTCCCACGTCCCGGAGCGGATCGCCGGCTGCTTCACCGACGACTACGTCGCCGAACGACCGCTGCGACCGGCCGAGGGGTTCATCGGTTCCCACCAGGTCGCCGCGAACTGGATGAAGATCTTGGCCGGCCTCCCCGACCTGCAGGCCGAGATCCTGCGCCACGCCCAGAACGGCGACGAGCTGTGGTCGGAGTGGGAATACCGGGGCACCGCCCCGACCGGGGCGACGGTCGTGCTGCGCGGCCCGGTGGTGCTCACCACCCGCGACGGACGGATCGCATGGGCCCGGTTCTACCCCGACCCGGTCACCATGGTCGGCCCAACCCACACCACCGTCTCCCGGGTGCTGGACGCCCCGGCCGAACGGATCTTCGCGGCGCTCCGCGACCCCCGCCGCCACCCCGAATTCGACGCCACCGGCCTCCTGCGGCACGCCGAAACCTCCCACCCGGTCGACGCCGTCGGCGACACCTTCGTCATGGCCATGCACAACGACGAGATGGGCGACTACCGGATCGAGAACCACGTCGTGGCCTTCACCGAGAACCGGGTCATCGCCTGGGCGCCCGGCCAACCGGGTCAGCGCCCGACCGGTCACCGCTTCACCTGGAAGCTCACCCCGACCGACGACGGCCACACCGAGGTGACCCAGACCTACGACTGGACGGCGGTCACCCACCCGGCAGAGGTGCCTCGCCTGCCGGTCGTCTCCGCCGACGAGCTCGACGGGTCGTTGACCCACCTGGCCGCGGCGGTGGCGTAGGGAAGCCGAAGGACTCGGGCGCAGTCCGTGTACCGGCTGAAGCGACGTTTCGCGACGGTCCCTAATGGTCATGGCGACGTAGGGGTGCAGGGGGTGCCGCGAAGAACTGGCGCCCCACAGCCCACGCTCTGACTACCGTCGCCCCGCTGGAACAACGGGAGACAACGCCCGCTCAGCGGTCTGGGCCACCCGCGTGCGGGCCTTGGCCCAAGGCCGGGTAGCTAGTAGGGCTTGGTCAGGTTCACTTGTGAGTGGCGTGTCCATTAGTTCCGCCGCGCATCGCGCATAACTCTCAGCCTGAATCCGCAGTGTGATTCCAGATGATCATTTTCCGGCCCAATTCCTCCACGAGGACAGATTCCGCAGGTGGAGGGGCTGTTTCAGGGCGTGGGAGGGCCGCCGTGCTCGGGTCACGGCTTGTCCGGTGTGCGTCTGGGGGATCCGGGCGCGCGGTGGCGTGGGTGACCGTGAAGGTCGTCGGCGGTGCATGACCCGAGGTATCGGCTGGTCAGGCCCTTCGTGCGGTGGGTGGGTCGTGGATGGCGGTGAAGGCGTTCAGCCAGGCAGACTGCCAGCGCCATCCGGCGGGCAGATGCAGGGTGAGATGACCTTGCCCACCGGATCGTCCGTGCCGGGCCACCCGGGCGGGCACGCTGATGAGGTGACGGCGCAGGGTCGCCCCGCGCGCCTTGGCGTGGAAGGTCGAGGCCAGGCAGCCCAGGGCCCGCAGCAGGTTGTGGGTGATCGCCGCACAGGTCAGCCACGCGGCGTTGGCCGCGAAATGGCCAGAGGGCAGGTGCGCAAGCGGCCCGTCGATCAAATCCGCGTTGATCTGCTCCTGCACCGCGTGATCACGGTGCTGTTCCTCGGCCTGCACCAGCGCATAGGGGCTGTCGGTGAAAATCGGGTAGTACCGCCAGGCGGGAAACAACTCGTCTTGGCCGCGTTCGGCCTGCTCATTCAGCTTCTTGACCCGGCGCACGATCAGCCGAGCGGTGACCTGCTTGCTCTTCTTGCTCGTGAACGCGGTGTAGGTGGCCTCGGCGACCTCGGCGTCGGAGATCCAGCCGCCGGCCTGCTCATCGAAGATCGCCCGAGGGTACTTGATCGGCGTCCAGGCGTCCTCGCCGATAGCGGCGATGGCGGCTTTGATCTTCGCATCCAGCTTGGCGGTGACCGAGAAGCGGACATCCCGGCGGCAGGCGGCCACCACCTGCTCGCTGTAGAAGGCCGAGTCGCCGTGCAGGACCAGCGTGCCCGAGCAGCCCGCCGCCCGCGCAGTGGCGATCGACTCTGCGCCTGCCGAAATTCCATCCATGCAGGTCAAGCAGCATGTGAGTACTCGTGGAGGACGCCGCCAAGCCGGTCTCGTCGGCGTATGTTCAGGTCGATGATTCGCTCTGGATCCGTGATCGGGTTCGGGACGGTGCGCAGCGGGGCGGCTTGGGCCAGAGCTTGATGGGCTCGGTGCTGGTTGTAGAACCGTTCGTACTCGGTTGCGTCCACGGGAGTGCTGTACGGGTCAGAGCACGTGCCGAGCACTGCGAGCGACCTCTACAGACGGTGCCTGCATGACTGGAGCGCGAAATCCACTTCCGCGGAGCTAGGATGCAACCGCCGAACAGGGCGGCGGCCGTGCTCCGTGCGTGCTCGTACGCCCCGACATGCGTCGTCAGGACGCGGCACTGCCTGACACGCAAAATGTGTGAAGGCGGCACGAACCACCACCAGGCGGCACCGCGCGGCACTAAAGGATCTTGCTCCTAATCCGACGGTCGCAGGTTCGAATCCTGCAGGGCGCGCGACCTCCTAGCAGCACAAGAGGGCCTCTGACCTGCGGTGAAGCAGGACAGAGGCTCTCTTCATGTGTCCGGCTGTCTACGGCAGTCAGTGATCGTTTGCGGGCATCTTCGCCCAATGCTTGCCCACGATTCCGTGGGTGGTCCAGATCATGAGTCGCTGAACTTGAGCGCCTCGACGATTCGTCGCTTGGCTGCCGGACCATGCAGGTGGCATAGATCCTGAGCAGCACTTGCATGCTGGACCGCGCCCTACCCAGTCGTGCGTGACGTGGTTCTGTCGGTAGTTGGTGACGTCAGTTGTTCGTGAAAGCTGACGGCACCAGGTGATGGCCCAGAAAGATGTTCGCGAATTCCGACGTCACCATCGGGGTTGCGGTGTCAAGCTGGATGTGCTCGGTAAAGGAGCACCCCCGATGCTGCCTGGCCAGTCGAAGGTCGAGTTGTACGCCGCGCTGCGGCGCGACTCCCGCGATGGCATGTCGAACCGGGCGTTGCAGTGCAAGTACGGCGTCACCTGGAGCACGGTCAACAAGGCCTGACCTCGGCTTGGCCGCAGCCACGCACGACAACCGCTTCGGCGCGGCCGTCGAAGCTGGATCCGTTCACGCCGCTGATCGACGAGATCCTGCTCATTGATCTGGACGCGACCAGGAAACAGCGCCACACCGTCACCCCGGATCTACCGCCGTCTGATCGACGAGCACTCCTCGTCCGAGGCGTTGCGTTGACCACTTGAACCCGCACCGATGAGAGGGCGCAAGCGTCCTGCGAGCAACCGCGCGGTCCGGCCAGGGACTGAGAGTCCGGTGTTTATACCTTGCTCGCGACCACCATGTAGTTCTCGGCCTCAAGATCGAACGTGCTCAGTTCCGTCTGGAGTCCGACCCGGTGCAACTCGACTTCGAGTTCCTCGTACCGGTAGGGCCAGCAGGACAGCAGTTCCGAGCGGACAAGAACCAACCCGGTCGCATCAACTTGCGCGATCGCAATCTCGATGTGGTGCTCCTCCTCCCAATGCGGCGCAATCTCCCAGCGGTAAACCACGACGGCATCGCGACCGTTCCGGCGGACGAGTCGGTCACTGATCTCCAGCCGGGAACCTCTGGCCCTCACGAGTTCCCAAGTGCGGGATGTGAGTACCAAGCGCCCGCCGGGGCGCAGAAGCCGTGACATCGACTCCAGAGCAGCACTCCTGCCTGTCGCGCCCGTGGCATGGTGAAGCGAGTTGCCAACGCAGAACACCATGTCGAACGTGTTGTCCTGGAAATGGTCGGGCAACTCTTCCCAGTTCGCCCGTACGGCCCGGACGGATGCCCCGAACTCCTCAGACAACTCTGCAGTCCGACGAACCATCGCCTCGCTGGCGTCAGTTGCGACAACCTGCATGCCACGACCGGCGAGGCCAACCGCCAACTGTCCGGTTCCGCACGAACAGTCGAGGACGTGAGCGTTCGACGGCAGGAGATTGAGGACGTCGTCGAACGACGCAGCGAACTCGGCTGGAGGCAACTTTGCATCCGAGATGAGCCATTCGTACACCTCGGCAAGCACGTCATAACCTGCCACAACCACTACCTCCGTCACGCGGCAGACTCACGGTAGGACGTCAGTCCATCAGCGGAGCAAGCCGGGCACCAATGGTTTTCGCAAGGATTGCTCTGACGGTGTTTATGGGTTGTCAGTTGTCCGTCTGAGTGAATGTCACCGGCTGGTTAGCTGGGAAGTTGTTCGTGATCTTGGTGAACGCACCGGCACGTCGATGATCTTGACCTCCAACCGGGCGCCGATGGACTGGTATCCACTGTTCCCGAACCCCGTCGTCGCCGAATCGCTACTGGACCGGCTGATCAACACGAGCCATCAAGTATTCATGAACGGACCCAGCTACCGTCCGAACAAGCGCCCTGGGCGCGTCGCCTCGACAGACGAACCCGACAGCGACTAGAAAAGGATCAAGGCTGGGACCTGGGGGAATAACGTGAAGCGACCCCAGAGGAATTACGTGGCGTTCCACATCGATCATGAGCGGCGGGTAGGGCCGGGCCGGCCGCAACACCGGTTCCCCCTGTCGCCCGGCCGAGTCTCCGGGCGAGGCTGATCGGGTCGATCATGGCCATGATCGCGGGCGGTCATCTCCGCATCGCCCCTCGCGGAAGCTGATCAACCCGCCACCCGTCGCTGCCGCCTGCCCGCAAGCCGGCGACAGCATGTCCACGAATCTTCCGCATGACCGTAAGCCTCACCAGCGTGACGACGCGTTCTCCATCGTGAGCATCACGGCGCGCGACGCACTGCATGCCCTTCGGCCCGGAGGGAGAGTCACCGTCGTCGACTTCGGCGGCCCAGCGTCCAACATCGCGGACGCCGGCCACCCCACGCACAGCCATGGCCACGGCCTGGCCCACGCCCTCCAGCACCTGCCCCGCCTCATCCGTTCCCGCGTGGCGCACAGCCCAGTCATGGCCCGCAACCATGGCGACGGCATCGTCGCGCTGCTAGCCGAGGCCGGGTTCGGCGACGCCCGAGAGGTCGCGCACGCCGATCACAGATTCGGCCGGGTCACCTTCGTGCAGGCGACCCGCCCCCTCGAACACACGTGACCAGCTCACAGCATTCCGGTTCAGTCGGCTATCCAGCTTCCGTGGAAGCCGAGCGGGATGCGGACGGGCAGGTGCACGGTGGCGAGAGGCTCGCCGGTGAAGTCCTGCGCGGAGAGGATCACCAGGTCAGCCGCTCCCCGGTCGGGGTTGTTGACGTAGGAGAACACGTAGCCGTCGTCCTCTTCCTCGCCGGCGGCGATGAAGAGCGGTTCGCCCACGTACGCCTTGCGCCCCATCCGCCGGGTCTCGTGCGTGCCGCGCTCAAGGTCGTGCTTGATCAAGGTGTTGTCGAACGCCTCGTCGGACATGTCCTCCAGCTGGGCGTCGCCGGGGTAAAAGACGTTTTCCACGTCGAGGGTGGCGGTGGTGTAGCCGTAGCGGTACGGCCGGCCGGTGCGGCGCTCGTCCATGCGCGGGAACTCCTGCGCCCGGTCGTCCAGCCGGGTCTGCGCGACGCGGCCGGTACGCAAGTTAACGCGCCAGCGGTCGAGCGTGGGCGTGCCCCCGAGGTCCAGCCGGCCCTCCACGAACCGCTTGGGGTAGCGCACCACATCCACGACCACCTCGTCGCCGTCCTCGTAGGCGTTGAGCGTGTGGAACACCCAGCACGGCTCCACCTCAAACCAGCGCACTTCGCCGGTGCTGCGCGACAGAAGGCCGAGCCGCGGCGTATGTGCCTCGTTCCACGCGACCGGCAGCGGCGAGCCCTTCTGCGCGTGCGCCATGCTGAACGTCACCGGCAGGTCATAGATCACCACGTACCGCTCGGTGAGCGCGAAGTCGTGCACCATCGGCCCGTCGGGGACCGGGATGTTCGTCACCTGCGTCACCACGCCCTTGGGGTCGATGACGATGTGCTGGTGATAGTCCCAGCCCCAGAAGTTCGCGATCGCGTGCAGCTCGCCGCTGACCGGGTCGAGGTGGGCGTGGCCGGTGTACCCCCCGGGCAGTGCGCCGCCGAAGTCGCACGGGCCGATCGTGTCGAGCTCGTAGCTCAGCTCGTACGGACGCGCTCCCCCTTCCTGCGTCGCGAAGGTGCGCCCGGCCAGCCCAATCACATGGGTGTTGGGGGGGAAGTCCATGTCGGCGTGCACCGGCCCGGGACGCGGTTCCTCGCCGAGCCGCCGCGCGACGGCCGCGCTGCGCACCCACCGGTTGCGGTACCACTCGGCGCGGCCGTCGCGCAGCCGCAGGCCATGCACCATGCCTTCGCCGGTGAGCAGGTGGCTGGCGGTGGGGTCGTCGAGGCCGAGCGGGTTGGGGCCGTTACGCAGATAGCGGCCGGTCAGCTCGGCCGGAATGCGACCGGTGACCTCCAGGTCGAAGGCCGTGATCTCCTCGGTGACGGGGGTGAAGCCGCCAGTGAACGGGGTGGTGGTCATGTCGTTTCCCTTTCGCCTGTCTCTTGTCGTGGTCCGGCCGGGAACGGCCGTGGTGTCGTGGTCAGGAACGGCGTGAGCACCGAGGTGCAGAGCAGCCGGAAGCGCGCCGACGCGTCGGCCTCCTCGAAATAACTCAACTGCCGCAGCCCGATCGCCGCAGACATGCCCGCGATCCCCAGCCCGACGACCAATGCGCGCTTCTGCACGATGCCGTCCTCCGTTCTCCTCGAGTCGGTCCGATCAGTCCGGGACGATGACGGCGCGGGTGCGGCCCTGGTGCGCCCAGGCCTCGCCGACGCGGCTGAGCGGGTAGTCGGTGTATGGCGCGTGGAAGGTGCCGTCGGCGAACCGGGCGATGATCTCGGGGAACTCGGCGATCATCTCGGCCTTGGAGACCGAACCCTTGCCACTACCGCTGATCCGGATCCGCCGGCTGCGCAGCAGTGCCGCGGGCAGCGCCGCCTCGGTTCCGGCGAGTGAGCCGATCTGCACGTAGTCGATGGCCGCGCTGTCGTCGTCCGTGCCGGTCTTTCCCAGTGCGGCGAAGGTGGCCTCGGCGACGGGGCCCCACACGAAGTCGAGCACGAGCGTAGGCTGCGCCTCGGCGACGGTGGCGGCGAGGGCGGTCGCCCTGGCGTCGGGTGCCGCGGCCGCGAGCGGAACGGTGACGGCGCCGAGGCCGCGCAGCCGCTCCAGCGCCTCGTGATCGCGCCCGGCCGCGATCACCTGTTTCGCGCCGAGGGACAGTGCCGCCCGCACGGCCAGGCTGCCCGACATGCCGGTCGCCCCGAGCACCAGCACGGTGCCGAGCTCGCCCACCTCCTTGTGGTGGGTGATCAGCGGCATCCAGCCCGCCATGGCGGGGTTCATGCCGGCGGCGACCGCGAGCGGATCGGCCCCGGCGGGCAGCTCCACCTCGAACGGGGTGACCAGCCATTCGGCCATCGTTCCCCACGGCGACCGGGCAAGGCCCGTGTAGACCAGCCGCCCGTCATCGGTCCGGGCCACGGCGTCGACGCCCGGCACGAGGGGGTAGGCCTGGTGGCTGCCGTAGTGGCGGCCAGAAGCCAGCCCGCGGACGACGTGGTGCAGACCCGCGCCCACGAGTCTCAGCGGTGCCCGGCCCGGCCGTTGTTCCGGGTCGGGGAAGTCCGCGCAGACGGGTGTCGATTCTGGAGTGTTGACGACCGCAGCACGCATGACACGCTCCTGAACTAAGTTCGTTTTTGGGTGTCGCCCACCATGCCTGAACTTTGTTAAGCTGTCAATCGTGGCGAAGGGCATCACGCGAGAGCGGATCGTCGCGGTGGCACTCGAGCTGCTCGATGACAAGGGCATGGACGCTCTCACCGTCCGTGCGCTCGCTTCCCGGCTCGGCGTGGGAGCCCCCGCGCTGTACTGGCACGTCCGCAACAAGCAGGAACTGCTCGACGAGATGAGCACGTCCGTCATGCGCCGCGTCACCGACGCCCTCTCAGCGATCGCTCCCAGCGCCGGCTGGCGTGACGACGTAGCCGCCAACGCCCGCGTCCTGCGCTCGGAGTACCTGCGCCACCGGGACGGAGCGCGCATCTTCAGCGGTGCGCGCTTCTCCGACCCCGACGTGGTAAAGGCGAAGGAGTCCTGGCTCGCGCGCTTGACCGCGGCCGGATTCTCCCTGGCCGAGGCGGACGACGCCATCGACCTGGTCACCGCGTTCGTGGTCGGCTTCGTGATCGAGGAGCAGGAGCGCAGCCAGTCCACCGGCGCCGACCCGGCCCGGTACTCGCTCGCCGGGCGCGACGCGTGGCTGGGCGAAGGCGCCGATCTGGTCAAGGCCGCCGGGCACCTCCGCGACGACGGTGACCTGCGGTTCGAACGGCAGCTCGGCATCGTCCTCGACGGGCTCGCGGCCCGTCTGCGCAGCTGACAGCCGCCACAGAGAGAGGTAAGGAGCTTCCTCGGGACCGGCCGATTCCCTCACCACGGGCCCGACGTCAGTGGCCGAAGCGGAACCAGTTGATGTTAATGAAGTCCCAGAGCTGGCCGCTTTTGAACGTCAGGTACACGTCGTGCACTCCCCTCACCCCGTTCGCACCAACAGAGACCGTCGACCGGTTCTGCCACCCTGAAGGGTGTCAATACTCCGCGTTCACGGCCGTGAGCTGCGGGTTTGTCTCGTCTTCCTGGTCGGAGCAGCGGCCTGGGTCCGGCATGCTCGAGGCTCGTGACGCTCCGTCTCTTCGATCTGGTCTTCTGCCGCATCGTGGGCTGACTGACGCTGCTGGCTCGTAGCGACGCGTCCAAGAACATGGAGATCCTCGTACTGCGGCACGAGGTCGCCGTGCCGCGCCGTCAGGTTCGTCGTCCAACCTCGGCTATTCGTGCGCCCAGCAGAACGGAGGTGAAGCCGTGACGTAGCGGCTGATCTTGCTGTTCGTAAGCTCGTCGTCGCTTGCCGGTGGAAGTCCGGTTCGGGTAGCTGCCAGGAGGCCCGGTAGCAGGCTGGCGGCTTCGTCTGGAAACGGGCTGTCAACGGCCGATCACCATTATGTGCCGTTTGCTCCATTCTCGACACGGCTATGCGCCGTGACGAGGCCTCAGCCTCTCGGCAGCCGAACAGGGGCGAGCAACGACCGAGAAGTCATGAGGAGGCGACGACCGCTGGAATTCCCCTAGAACCCGCCCGTCGATTGGGGTCAGTATTCACCCGTCGTCGACACACATCGAAACGGGCCGCGCGATCATCGGACGGCGCACCGAGACGTCGACGCCTGTCCCCGGACCGACGGCGCCCACCACCTCTTTACTCTCACTCAGCCGCCTTGGGTTGATCGCAAGCGCAAGGCCGGAGTCCGTCCATCAGGAGGTCCAGCAGGCGAGCCGCCATCGCTTCGTGCTCGGGCGGGCTAGCCACGGTGAAGATACCGATGAGAGCGGCAGCGATGTCTTCGGCGGGGACGTCGGTGCGGAGTTCCGCGCTCGTGCGGCCGGCTGCGAGGATGTTGTCGATGGCCCTGAGCAGCTCGGTCCGGGTGTGGGCATGGGCGATCTCGCCCGATTCGATCATCGCGAGCAGCGTGTGGAGCATCCCGTTCTTGGTTGCGATCCACTCCCCGAACAGGTCCATCCAGCGTCGCAGCGCCGCTGGCGGGTCGAGCTGGGTGAGTAGTTCACGGGCACCGGTGGTGAGCCGCGAGACCTGGTCGCGGTAGACCGCGTCGACCAGCGCCTCGCGGGTGGGAAAGTGCCGGTAGAGCGTGGCGATGCCGACGTCGGCTTCGTTGGCGATCGCGCGCATCGACGGCTCGGCCTCGGCCGAAGCGAACAAGCGGGTCGCCACGGCCAGCAGCTGTTCGCGGTTGCGGGTCGCGTCCGCCCGTGGTCTACGGATCTCTGCGGCGGCCAAAACGGATCACGCTCCATTTGTGCTCGCTTGGGTCACTCAAACGGAGCATAATCCGTTTACGTTGCTTCACGAGCCGCGACAGGAGACAGGAGACAGGTGAGCATGAAAGAACCGAGCCTCAACACGTTGGCGACCACGAGCCGGGCGGTCCAGTTCGAGTCGTTCGGCGGACCGGATGCCTTGAGCGTCCGCGAGGTACCCGTGCCGCACGCCGGCTCGGGGCAGATCCGCGTGCGGGTCACCGCGGCCGGCCTGAACCCGATGGACTGGTTCATGACCTCTGATGCGGAGACCGCCGCGCGATTCGGCTTGAGCCTGCCGTGCGGGTTCGGCACCGACTATGCCGGGGTGGTGGATGAGGTCGGTGACGGCGTGAGCGAGTTCGTGGTCGGTGACCGGGTGTTCGGCGGCGCCCTGTCCCGCGCGGTCGCCGACTATGTCGTCGTGGACGAGGCGGGGACCATCGCGGTGGGCGGCCAGGCGCACCGTACCCCTGACGGCGTCGACGACCCCACCGCTGCCACCCTTGCCATTGCGGGCTGCACGGCGGCCGCGGCCCTGGCCGTGGTCAACCCGGGCCCGGGCGACACGGTGCTCATCGGCGGGGCGGGAGGCGGGGTGGGCGTGTTCGCTGTCCAGCTCGCGCGCCTCGCGGGCGCGCGAGTGATCGGGACGGGGTCGGCGACCTCGGCCGATGCCCTGCGAGCCCTGGGGGCCGAGCCGGTCGCCTATGGCGATGGTCTGGTCGAACGGGTCCGTGCGCTGGCTCCCACTGGCGTCACTGCGGCCATGGACCTGCACGGGACGGACACGGCGCAGGCGGCACGCGAACTTGGCGTGCCTGACGAGCGCATCACCACCATCGCCGCCCAGGTCGACGGGATCACGCCGGCGAACGGCGCCAACGCGGCCCCGGGCGCCATCGAGGAGATCGCTGGCCTGGTTGCGGCGGGTCGGCTCCGGGTGCCGATCGCGGCCCGCTTTCCGGTTGAGCAGATCCGTGCTGCGGTCGAGCTTCAGGCGGGGCGGCACGTGCACGGGAAGGTCGTCATCGACCTCTAGGAGAGGAGAGCGAGGTCCGCCTGGACTGAACGACGGGGAAGGCCACCCTGGTGAGGTCTTCGGAGTCGGCCCACAGCCGCTGCTGGACGGCCATCTCGTAGGACTCCGGGCTGGAGGTGACCAGCCGGGGATGGCCCATGACCTCGTTGCGTCCGCCGGGACCGTAGTACTGACCGCCGAGCACGGCGGGGTCGGTGGCGGCGCGCAAGGTTGGCAGCGCGCCCATCGCGGGCGTCTGGGTGATCAGCGGCGCGAGCCACGTGAGCGGAAGCCGGAGGGCCGCGGGGGTGTTGCGGGCGAGCTCGGTGCTGGACATGCCGGGGTGCGCGGCCACCGAGACGGTGGTGCCGTGTGGGGCGAGCCGGCGCTGCAGCTCGTACGTGAACATCAGGTTGGCCAGCTTGGACTGGCCATAAGCGGCGACCCGCCTGTACGACCGAGAACCGGGTCTGCTCCTACGACCGGCTTGGAGCGGGCGCCAGCGACCAGCCGGACGGCCCACAGGACTCCTCCAGCACGGGCAACATCCTGACCGGCGTGCTCGCCCGCGTCGCCGATGACGGTCCGGTCGTCCTGGCCGGGCACTCCCTGGGCGGGCTCATCGCCGCCAGGTACACACCCGACCACCAGGACCGGGTCAAGGGGCTGGTCCTGATGGACGCCACACCGTCCTCGATGCTGGCCGATATCACCAAGTCGATCCCCGAATCCGCCAAGGGACCGGCGGCCGAATCGCGCGCGCAGAACCTCGCGATATTCAAGGGGCGGAACCCGGAGAAGCTCGTCATCACCGACAGCAAGGTCACCTCAGCCGGGAACATCCCGGTGGAGGTGATCCAGCACGGCAAGCCGTACCTCGCGGCCGTCCCCGAGTACGGGCCGCGCCTGGAGCAGGCGTGGACTGCGGGCCAGCGCAAGTGGCTCGCGCTGTCCAGCAGGAGCAAGCTGAGCACGGCCGAGAACAGCGGCCACTACATCTACCTCGACCGGCCCGATGTCGCCGTCCAGGCCATCGAGCGCGTCGCCGCGCAGGCCGCCCGTCAAGCGCATGGTGAGTAACCAGCCCTCCTGGGCAGGTGATCGCGCCCCTGACCGTGAAGCGTTGGAGCGGGCCGTCGGCCATTGGTTCGGTAGTCCGGCAGTTCAACCGCCGTTCCCCTTTTCGTTCCGATGGACGTCACAAGGGCGCGAAGGCTGCCTCAGCCTGGATCCAGGGCTTGATTTTTGTTGATCATTTCTCGTTCCAATTCCTCGACGAGGACAGCTCCCGCAGGTAGAGGCAGGTTTCGGGGCGTGAGGGACCTGGCGTGCTCGGTCGCGGCTTGTTCATGGGAAAGGCGAGCCAGGCGGCGTTGGCCGGGAACTTCCCGGAGGGCAAGTGGGCGAGCGGTCCGTCGATTCCGCGGGCGGACGGCAGGTCGGCGTTGACCTGCTCCTGCACGCGCGGTTGCGCTCTCATCGCCGGCGATGCCCGGCGATCAGGCATACGCCTGGCGATCGTCGCCCTCGACCGGCTCGAAGCCTTCGTTCGCAACCGGCTCAAGCGCCTTCAGCGCCGGCCCGGCACACTCAGGTGACGTCTGCTTCACGAGCGGCGGTCGCGGCGTAGTCGGTCGGGGTCTGGTCGTAGCGGTTGCGGAAGGCGCGGGCGAAGTGGCCGCTGTCGGAGAACTGCCAGCGGGCGGCTATGTCCGTGATGGTCATACGCCGGTGCGGTGCGATGAGCGCGCGGCGCGCCTCATCGAGGCGGCGATCCCGGATGTAGGCGCTCACTGACTGCCCTTCATGGGCGAAGGCCCGTTGCAGGGTACGCACGGAGATGTTCAGTTTCCGCGCGAGTGCCGCAGGGGAGAGGGCGGGGTCGGTGAGCCGCTGGTCTGCCAGGTCCCGCGCGGCCTGGGCCAGCGCCGGCGACAGCCGGGGCTCCACGTCGTCGACGCCGCCTCGGACCGCGGCCCGGGCCAGCTCGGCCAGGGTGTCGCGGGCGGCGTCGACCCCGGCCGGCCCGAGGTCGACCAACGTTCGGCGCACCATGGTGGCGTGCGCGGTCAGCAGCCGCATCTCGGCGGTGTCGACCGGGCCGGAGGCCGTCATGCCCCGTCCGCGCCGGATCTCGGCGGCGGGCAGCACGAGCACCTGGACGGTGGTGCGCGGCGTCGTGGCGAAGTGGGACAGCTTCCCTGTCTGTACCAGGAAGCGGCCGGCCGGTGCCGTGTGCTCGGCTCCCCCCGGTTCCGCGAACCGCCAGGCGCCCTGGTGGATGATCCACAGGCGTACGTGGTCGTCGGCCCCGACCCGCGGGCCCGCCGTCCGGAGGGTGGCCGTGCTCTCGAAGCGGTTGAACATCACGTCCCGCAGCCGGAACCCGCGGGAGCGTGCCCCGAAGCCGGCGACGGTCGCCCGGCTGAAGGGCGCCAGTGCGAAGGTCTCGCCCATCCGGGTCCGCCACTCGCGTGCGAAGTCGCTGAAGGCGTTCGCACCGCTCAGGCTCACCGAGAAAGTGTCGTTCATCGTTGTCGCGAATCTTCCGTTCAGGCTGTCGCGCCGATCCAAGTCCCCGCGACCCATGCCTTCCTATGTTTTCGACGTGAACCGGAACGATAATAACGAGGTGGCGAATTGAGCACGATCGCGATCGTCGGCGCGGGCCCGCAGTTGGGTCGGGCGATCGGCAGGCGGTTCGGCGCCGAGGGGTTCGGCGTGGCGCTGATCGCCCGCAACCGTACGATGCTCCAGGCGGTGGCCGATGACCTGTCCGGTACGGGCGTCCGGGCCGAGGTGTTCCCCGCCGACGTGACCGACCGTCCCACTCTGCACGCGGCGCTGACCGCCGTCGAGGAGCGGCTGGGGCCGATCGACGTACTCGAGTACTCGCCCGCGCCGTCCCCGGCCGACCTGCGCCGAGCGCCGATCGTCGAGGCCACGAAGGTCACCGTCGACTCGGTCCTGGCCCAACTGGATCTCTACCTGCTCGGCGGTGTCGCGGCGGTGCAGCACGTCCTGCCCGGCATGCTGGAGCGCGGCACGGGGACGGTCCTGATCAGCAGTGGCGCGGGTTCCGGACCGATGATCGCCCCACACGTGGCGAACGTTCAGATCGCCACCGGTGGGATGCGCAACTGGATCCTCAATCTGCATGCCGCGCTTTCCGGTACCGGCGTCTACGCCGCGCACGTGGCGATCGCCGCCTTCATCGGCCAAGGCGGCCACGACTCCCAGCCTCAGACGATCGCCGACGCCTACTGGCGGCTGCACACCGGGCGCACCGAAGCCGAGTTGATCATCCAGGACCTGCCGGACGACTACCTGGAACAAGGTCTGGCGGACAAGTTCATCGAGTCCTGAGCCTTTCCGGGCAACGCTCAGGTTCTTGTGGGTGCCGAAGATTGTGTCACAGGGTTTGGTCTGGGGTTTTGCTGCGTTCGATGGCCCAGCTCCGGCTGGATCGCAGGATGGCGCTTCGGCTGTTGTACGTGATCGTCTTACGGATATTCGGCTGGTCGCGCTACTCGTCCGATCACAGGCGTCCAAGGACGCGGAGATCCTGATACTGCGCCATCAGCTGGCTGTCCTCCGACGCCAGGTCGCCGCTCCCCGGCCATCCTGGGCGGACCGGGCGATCCTCTCCGCGCTTGCGCGACTCCTGCCCTGACGCCGCCGATGTCACTTGTTCGTCACACCGCGGACGCTCCTGCGCTGGCACGCCGAGCTGGTGAAGCGACGCTGGACCAAGGTCTCCGAGGCGCACCAAGATCACATCGCCGCATCCACTCTCCGCCACCGCCGACCCGCCTTCGGGTCTGGCCGTCGCGGCGCACTCGACTCGCCACTGTCTGACGTGGAACGCTGCGATAGGCGCGGACAAGGCAGAAGGGCCTTGCCGTGAGTCAGACGTTTCTGATCTCCATTGTCTCGTTGTAGACGACCTCGTTCGCGCAGTTCGCGAAGTCGAGCAGCAGCGCGAGCTCAGCATCGTCATATTTCTCAATCAGCGCGATGTACGCCCGGCTGAAGCGCTCCATGATCTCTCGGAGGCCGGCGTAGGCGCCGTCACGGTCGAGTTCGATGATGACCTGCCGCCGATCGGCCGTGTCGCGACGGCGGCGGACGAACCCGGACTTCTCTAGCCGGTCGATGACCGCGGTGACGGCACCTCCCTTGGACAGGCCCATCCACTGGGCGAGCTCGCCGGCCGTCATCGGCCCCTCCTTGTCCAGGAGCGCGAGGCAGTTGACGTCGGTGACGTTGAGCCCGGCCTGGGCGGCCACCGCGGAGTGGAAGAAGACTGCCCGGTTGGCCGCGATGCGGTTCGCGTCGTAGAGAGCCGCAATGGCCTGAGCACGCTGAGTCGACATGCTACTCTCTCTAAAATAGAGATATTCAGATTCCGTTAAGCTCACATTTCGAGCTGGTGCTCAGTCTATCCAAAGGAGAACCATGGCGTCACCTGCACAGCCACGCGCCGCACAGAAGCATCCGTGGCTCGTCCTGAGCGTGGTCCTCACCGCCGCGTTCATGGATCTGGTCGACGGGACCATCGTGAGCATCGTGCTCCCTCATATCCAGTCCGACCTTGAGGCCGGATTCGCGGCAGCGCAGTGGGTACTGGCCGGCTACTCGCTCACGTTCGCGCTGATGCTCATCCCTGGCGGACGCCTGGGCGACGTCTACGGACGTAAACGGATCTTCCTCATCGGTGTGGCAGGCTTCACCCTCGCCTCCATCGTCTGTGGCGCGGCCACCGGGCCAGGCCTGCTCGTGGGCGGCCGGCTCCTCCAGGGGTTCATGGCGGCGCTGATGGTGCCACAGGTCATATCGATCATCATGGTCATGTTCATGCCCGAGCGCAGGGCCAAGCCGTTCGCCGTGTACGGCATCGTGCTGAGTCTGGCCAACGTCAGCGGCCCGCTACTGGGCGCCCTGCTGACCGAATACGACGTCTTCGGACTGCAGTGGCGGGCGATCTTCCTTGTCAACGTCCCCGTTGGCCTCCTCGCGTTCGTCGGAGCCGCCCGCTACATGCCCGAGTCGCGTTCCGAACAGGCGCTCAAGATGGACGTGCCGGGCACTGTCCTGATCACGCTGGCCTCCTTCGCGCTCATGCTCCCGCTCATCCAGGGTCGCGAGTCCGGCTGGCCGCTGTGGATGATCCTCCTGATGATCGCGACCCTGCCCCTGCTGGGCCTGTTCGCTCTCGCTCAACGCCGCAGCGCATCTCCGCTCGTCCCGCCAGGCTTGTTCAAGGAACGGTCGTTCGTGGTCGGGCTGATCATGCTGCTCACCCTTTTCACCGGATTGGCATCGTTCTTCCTGGTGATCAACTACGCACTCCAGCTCGGGCTCGGCTGGTCGCTGCTCGCCACCGCGCTGACCGGTATCGGCTGGCCGGTCGGCATCCTGGTCACCTCGGGACTCGCGCAACGGTATGCCACGACTCACGGCAGGCTTCTGATCAGGACCGGGTTGCTCATCATGACGGTGGCAGTCGTCGCGCTGATCGTGCTTTTGGCGGCGTACGCGACCGACATCTCCTACTGGGTGATCGCGCCACCGGTGCTCGTCATGGGGCTCGGCTTCGGCCTGTGCGTGTCCATCCTGACCAACGTGATCCTCACTGGCGTGCCTGCCGACAGCGCCGGCGCGGGATCCGGTGTGCTCAACGCCATGCTCCAGCTCGGCACGGCCGCCGGCATCGCCATAGTCGGCGTCATCTTCGTCAGCCTCGCCAACGGGCAGGACACCACCAGCCTCTATTTCGCCGCTTCCACGACCCTCTGGTACAACGCGGCGGTCTTCTTGGTGGCACTCCTGCTCGCCATGGCACTGCCGCCGGCCCCGCGAGGCACTGAGATGCGAGAGTCGGCTCGCCAGGTCCCTGTCCCGTGAACCGCGCACGCCGCCTCCGGTGACGGCGTGTTTCTGGTTTCCGGTGAACGCGAGCCGGCAGGAAGGTCGGTTATGGGGCTGATCGACGCAGGTCGCGGATCTCAATGGCCCCCATGGGAGTCCTTCAGGTTCAGTCGGGGGTTCACGTGGGACTCCTGGCCCGGTTCGACGATTACGAACTGGCCCATCATGCCCTTGTCCTCGTGGACGAGCATGTGGCAGTGGTACATGTAGGGAGCTTTCGGGTCGGTGTAGTCGCCGAACTCCACCAGCAGCCGTACGTGGCCTTCCGGCGGCACGTACACCGTGTCCTTGCGGCCCGCCTCGTACGCGGCGGGCGGATTCCCATTGACGTCGAGGACCCGGAAACTGACCTCGTGGATGTGGAAGGAATGGTTGGTGCTCGGGTTGGTGAGCTCCCAAACCTCGACGGCTCCGGCCGGGACCACCTCGTCGATGCGGGCGAGGTCCATCTCCTTGCCGTTGATGGAGGTGCTGCTGAAGCGGAAGGTCCGCGTCCTGGCGTTCGGAGGGACGACCAGGGCCGGGACGTCGGTGAGTCGGGCGGGCACGGCCACCGACTCGGCGAGCGGGCCCGGCGCGGTGAACTTCATCAGGTCGAAGACGTCGGCGCCGCCGGTGAACCGGTCGAGTGCGGTGCCGCCGCCCAGTTCCGCGGTGTAGCTGCGGAGCACGACCTGGTCGCCGGGGCGGAAGTCCACCACGATCTCGACGCGTTCGCCGGAGGCGAGCAGCACCCTTTTCAGCCGTACGGGCTCGCCGACCAGGCCGCTGTCCGTGGCGACCAGCGCGAACTCCCGATCGTCGGCGAAGCCGATGTGGTAGACCCGGCCCACCGAGGCGTTGAGCAGCCGCAGCCGCACCCGCGTGGTGGTGACCTTGAACGCCGGTCCGAGCGTGCCGTTGACCAGGACCTCCTTGCCGAGAAAGCCCATCAGGTCCATGCCCGGCAGCATGGACATGCCGAAGTTGTCCAGCGTGAGCGAGCCGTCGCCGTCGAAGGTGGCGTCCTGGATGATGAGCGGGATGTCGTCGACGCCGTACTCATGGGGCAGTTTCGCCATGTGCTCGTCGTCGATGAGGAACAGCCCCGCCAGCCCTTGGTAGACGTGCCGGGCGGTGGTGCCGTGCAGATGCGGGTGATACCAGAGGGTGGCCGCCGGTTGGTCGATCTTCCAGGTCGGTTTCCACGTCGCGCCCGGGGCGATCATCTGATGCGGGCCACCGTCCATGACGGCCGGCAGACGCATGCCGTGCCAGTGCACTGAGGTGGCCTCGGGCAGGGCATTGTGCACCTGCGGAGCCACGGTCTCGCCCCGCCGTACGCGCAACGTCGGCCCCAGATGGGGACCGTTGACGCCCCACGTGCCGGTCTTCACGCCCGGCCGCAACTCGCTGACGCCCGCCTGGAGCTTCAGGTCGAACGAGCCGCCCTCCAGCAGAGGCGGGATGCGCAAGGGACGGTCGAACGGAAGCTCACCCACGTTGCCGGCGGTGGAGGACAGCCAAGCCCAGCCGAACGCGCCGCCACCCGCGGCTACCAGCGCAGACACACTGACCAGCCCAGCCTTCAAGAAGGAGCGCCTTCGCATCCACCGATCTCCTGTCCTTGTCGTGCGAGATAACGGGCTGAGCCTTACAGCCAGGCAGCGCGGTGGAATCCGGCACATTCCCTTTGCGGCTCCTTGGTTCGCGCGTTGACGCGGTCTTCTCCCTGGCAGGGCGTACTGCTTCCGGCGTCATGATCACCTTGTTGGTCACCAGGTGACGGGCAGCGCGTTCAGGCCTGATCCACGGGTGGTGGTCAGTTCGCCGGCGGGCACGGCGAGGCGGAGAGACGGGATGCGGGTGACCAGGGCGCGGAAGGCGATCTCCAGCTCGAGGCGGGCGAGGTTCTGCCCGAGGCACTGGTGGGTGCCGTACCCGAAGGTGAGGTGCGAGCCGGGGGGCCGGTGCACGTCCAGCTCCAGGGGGCGGTCGAGCAGAGCCTTGTCGCGGTTGGCGACGGAGGTGACGATCAGCACACCGTCGCCCGCGCGGATGAGCTGACCGTCGATCTCGATGTCCTCGAGCGCCACCCGGGGCAGTGCCCCCTCGCCGGACACATAGCGCAGCAGTTCATCCACCACGCCCAGCAGCGCGACCGCGCCGCTGCGTATGGCGGCGAATTGCCCGGGATGTTCGAGCAGCGCGAGAGTGCCCATCGAGATCATGCCGGAGGTGGTGGCATGCCCAGCGATCAGCAGCACCAGGGCCAGGCCGACGACCTCGTCCCGGTCGATCGTGCCCAGCGGGACCTGGCTGGTGAGCAGTTCGTCGATCAGCCCGTCACCCGGGTCCGTCTGCTTGGTTCGTACCAGCGCGTCGAGGTATCGGCCGAGTTCCGCCATCGCCTGCGCGCCCCGCTCGGGGTCGTGCCGGAGCCTGGCCTGCCGTTCGAAGAACGCGTGGTCCTCGTACGGGACGCCGAGCAGCTCACAGATCGCCAGCGAGGGCACCGGCAGCGCGAAGCCGGACACCAGGTCGGCGGGTGGCCCGGCGGCGAGCAAGGCGTCGAGCCGCTCGTTGACGAGGTGTTCGAGCCGGGGCCGCAGCGCCGTGACACGCTTGAGGGTGAAGGTGGGCATCAGCGCTTTACGCTGCCGCCGGTGTTCTTGGCCCTCGACGCCGAGCAGCATCGGCCGGGCGCGCGGGCCGGGCGCGGCAGGTATCGGCAGGGGAGAGCCAGGGTGCGCGCGGTCGGCGGTCAGCCGCGGGTCGGCCAGCAGGGCGCGGCCCTCGGCGTATCCGGTCACCGCCCACGCCTTTCGCCCCCCGGGCAGGCGCACCTTCGTCACGGCGCCGCCGTTCCAGCGCGACGGCTCGTAGCCGTCTGCCGGGCGGTACGGGCAGGATCTGACCGTCGGCAGCTCGGGCAGGGCCTCGGTGGTGTGCTCCGTCAAGGTTGACCTCCAGTCGAATGAGAAGCCGTCAGCGCAGGGTGTCGCGAAGTGCTTCGGCGAAGGGCCCGGGATCGTTGATGAAGGCGATGTGGTTGCCCGGGAACTCGACGTACGGGCAGCCGGTGCGTTCGGCGACGAGGGGCGCGGTACGGGCGTAGAACGCGCCGGCGCTCGCGCTCCCGGCCGCGCTGACCATCGCCACCCCGTTGGCGCGGATCCGGTCGAGGTCCGGCACGTAATACGTGATCGGCAGGAACTCCCGCGACAAGAAGAACTCGCTGTTGGGCGTGATGTTCTCCGCCGAGATGCGGGCGATCGTGGACTCCTCGAAGCCCACGAAAGAGGAGTGGAACACCTTCATGGCCGCGACCTTGCCCTCTTTGAGGAATGTGTCGTGGGCGCCGTCCATGAACGTCTGCCAGGCGCGGCCGTCGGGCAGGATGGACATGACCGGAGCCTCGTGGGCGATCAGTTTCGTGATCGCTTCCGGGTGGTGAGCGGCCAGTTCGAGGCCGATGGAGGCGCCGCAACTGTTGCCGAAGACGTAGGCCCGCTCGTGGCCCATGGCGTGGATCACGGCGACGGCGTCGCGGGCCTGCTGGGCCATGTCCATGTCCCGGGTGAGGTCGCCGGTGCTGCGGGAGTTGCACCGCCGGTCATAGCTGACCACCGTGTATTCCTCGGCGAGCAGGCTGGCGAGGCCCCGGTGGCGGGCCGCGTCGCCGCCACCGCCGGAGATCAGCAGCAGTAGCGGGCCGCTGCCCTGGTGGTCGTAGACGATCTGCGCGCCCTCACTGTGCACGCTGGCTGTAGTGACCACGAACTCTCCTTAAGATGCGGGCTGTATCTGATTTCGCCTCGCACGCTAACACACGTAAGATGCGGAGCGCATCTTAAGGAGTGATTCGATGACGGCCACACGGCGACGGGGCGAGCAACTGGAACACGCCATCCTCGACGCGACCTGGCAGATCCTGCGGGAGGTCGGCTATCCCCGGCTGACGTTCGAAGCGGTCGCCGCGCTGGCCGGCACCAGCCGCCCGGTGCTCAGCCGCAGATGGCCCACCCGGGCCGAGCTCGCGCTCGCGGCCATGGAGCGGAGCGCCCCGCCTGGTGTCGAGGTCCCTGACACCGGCGGCCTGCGCTCAGATCTGGTCGAGCTGCTGCGGCAGGGGGTGAACGGGCTAGGCACCGTACGCGGCGAGGTGCTGGCGGGGTTGGCCGCGGAAACGGCCCGTGACCCGGACGCCGCCGCCGCCCTGCACGCCTGGATCGCGCGCTCCACCCGCGAGGACGCGGCGGCGACCGTCCTCGCCAGAGCGGCGGACCGGCACGAGATCCGCGCGGTGGACCTTCCACCACGGGTGCTCCGGCTCCCCTTCGACCTGATCCGCAATGAGGTGGTGCTCCACGGTCGCCCGCCCGCCGACGACGCGATCGCCTCCATCGTCGACGACATCCTCCTGCCGCTCATCCGTCAGCTCGCCGCGGCGAGCGCGGCGTAGCACGCGGGCAGCGCCGTCAACGCGGCCGAGTTGGCCACCAGCCCGGTCGCGGTGCCGTGCCAGCTCTTGCGGGGGATCGAACTGCCTGCTGAACCCGCTGTGACCTCAGCCCGGGAACGCCCCCGCCCTGGGATCCTGGGTCAGCTCAAAGTGCAGGAGACGCCCGTGGGGCTGAAGGCCTCACCGCTGGAGGTCGCCGTCTTGATGACCTTGCCGTCCAGGTAGATCTTCCTGATGATGTTGTAGCGCTTCCTAACACCGATCGGGTAAGCCCGAAACACTGCCGGGAATTAGTGAACGGCCGGGAGTTGCACTGGGACGTCACCGTCACCGTGGTGGACTTGCTGAAACCGATCTGGGTGGCGACGAAGTCGCGCGACACAGCGAGGTTGGAGGTTAGGTGCCCGGCTATGCCCCTGCGGTGCGAGCGTGGAGCCGGCGCCGGGAATCCGGGTCGGAGCGCGAGTGCGCTCCGTGGAACCTTGATGGCGAGCAGAATGAGCTGCTGGTTTCTACACCTCATCGCGAAGATCGTCCGCCCGATACCGTCCTGCGCTGGCATCGCGATCTGGTGAAACGGACATCATGCCCATACCTGGTCTCCTGGATCCTCCGTCCTGCCGGCACCGGCCGCGCTTGGCTGACCCGAGTCCTAGGCGAGGAGACCGCCGCCACGATCGACTGAATTGAGGACCACTGCAGCGACCCGCCCGCTGACCACAAACGGGTGGAATCCAGATCAGGGCGACATGCCCTGGTGATCGCCTTCGTCCTTGGCTGGACGGCGCGTTCGTTAGGCTGCGTCACAGTGAGATCGCTAGCAGTGAGCTGAGAGGTGACGGTTGCCTGGGGAAGCAGCGCGACTGCTGGTGCGCTTCGGCCGCCGGTACGCGGCCGCCGTGCGCCTGGCGACGCTCGTTCCGATCTGCGCGATCGCCCTGTTCCGCGCCCCTCCCGAGCACTTGACGAGCACCGCGTACGTGGTCGGGGTCGCAGCCGCCTGGACCTGCGGGTACGCGTGGTGGCTGCGCTTCGGCCAGGGACGCATGCCGGTCGTCCTCGACGTGGTCGTCCTGCTGGGACTGTTCGCGAGCGTCTTCTGGACCGGCGCCGTCGAGGACAGGAACACCGGGTGGCTGCGGCTTCTGGTCACTTTCGCCTGTGTGACCTGCCAGTGGCACACTCTGCCGCTGGCGGGCGGCGCGGCGGCGCTGGCGGCCGGGGGTGGGGCGGCGGCTTTCCTCACCGCGGCGGGAGCGGCGGACATGGACGCGACCCTGGTCAGGGGGACGATGTGGGCGATCGTGGCGGCCGCGCTGTCCAGAGCGGCTTGGGTGCTCGTTCAGCGCGCGGCGCAACGGGCCGACCGCATGGCGGCCGAGGCCGTACGGGCGCGCGGCGAGTCGCTGGTGGCCGCGGCAGTCCGGGCGGAGGAACGCGAACTCGGCAACTCGTTGCACGACACGGCGGCGACGACCCTGCTGATGGTCGGCATCGGACAGGTGCATTCGGACGCGGACTGGCTGGCGCCGCAGGCGCGCCGCGACCTGGACAGACTCCACTCCGACAGCAGGCGGACCCCGCAGCACGCGGACCTCGTCGATCTGCTGCGCGCCGACCTCGAAGCCACGCATCTGACCGTGGAGTTCGACGCCCCCGCGCGGTTACCGCTTACGTTCGACGTCGCCAGGGCGATCGCCGACTCGGCGCGGGAAACCCTCACCAACGTACGCCGCCACGCGGGCACGACGCGTGCGACCGTCCGGCTGCGCGGGGACGAGAGAACGCTGTGCCTCGACATCGCCGACCAGGGGAAGGGATTTTCGCCGACGGACGTGCCGGCCACCCGGCGCGGCATACGCGAGTCCGTACGCGGCAGGATGAGTCGCGTCGGCGGCACGGCCACGATCACCTCCGCCGAGGGAGAGGGCACCCTCGTACGGCTGGAATGGCGGGCCGGCCATGACTGACGCCGTCGAGGAGGCGACGCGAGCGCAGTTGCGGCACGGCCTGCGGATCGCGACGTTGATCGTCGCCATGGCGATCGTGTTCGGGCTCGGGCTGGCCAACCTGCTCGGCCACCGGGATGTCCACGAGTCACTGAGTACGCAGTTGGCCGCCTTCGCGGCGCTGGGGACCGTGCTCGTCGGCGAGGCCGTACTGCTGGTCCGGGGACGTTCGTGGGGCCGGCTGCGTGGGCCCGCCATCGCCGTCGTGCTCGGCGCGTCCATACTGTCGTACCCGGCCCTGCCGGAGGGACGCACGTCGACGGAGGTGGACTGGATTTTCGGCGCGGCCAACTGGGTGGGCATCGTCGTGCTGCTCGACCGTCCGCTGCGAGCGGCGGCGGCGTTCTTGCTGGCCCACGAGCTCGTTGCCCTGCTCCACCTGGTCCTGTTCGACGACCTCAGCCGGCGGGCGCTGGCCAGGTTCGCCACCGGCTCGGTGTCCGTGATCGGCTTTCCGCTGTGCTTGGCCGTGGTGGCGGCCGTTCTGCTTCGTCTCAGCGCGGTGGCGGCGAACTCCCGGAGGGAGATCGAGCAGATGCGCATCGCCGAGGCTGTCGCCGTGGAGTCCCACCGTCGCAGGCAGCAGCGGTTCGCCGAGCTGTCGGCCACCACGGTCCCGCTCCTGGAAGGGCTCGCGGAAGGCTCGTTGCGCCCCGAGGACCCGGTGGTCCAGCGGCGCTGCGCCATCGAGGCGGCCCGGATGCGCAGACTGTTCGCCGAGACCGACAATGTCGCGAATCCCCTGCTGCACGAGCTGCGCCACTGCATCGACGTGGCAGACCGCAAGGGCGTCGTGGTGGAGCTGGACACCCGCGGCCAGTGGCCCGAGCCGCCCCTGGCCGTACGGCGTGATCTCACCGAGGCGGTGCTCATCGTCCTGGCCACCGCCTTCTCCCGGGCGCGGGTCACCGTCATCGGCAGTGCTGACCTGGTGTCGGTGAGCGTGGTCGCGGACTGCGGTGAGATGAACATGCCGAGCCCGGCCACACCCGGTGTGCAGGTCGAGGCATTGAACAACGACGACACAGTCTGGGTGGAGGCCCGATGGCAGCGGACGAGCTGATCACTGCGGTGATCGTGGACGATCATGCGGCCATCGCCGCGGGTGTGCGTTCCTGGTGCTCCCAAGCCGTGCCACCGATCGATCTCATCGACGCCGGGGAACGGCTCGCCGATGTCTGGACCGGACCCGGCGCCGTCGCCGACGTGGTGATCTTCGATCTGGAGCTGGTGCCGCGCCGGCCGGACTTCGGTGAGCTTCGCAGGCTGGTCGACAACGGCAGGCGCGTGATCGTGTACTCCCAGCACACCGACAATGCGACCGCGATCAAATGCATCGACCTTGGCGCCCTCGCCTATCTCACCAAGCGTGAGGGGCCCGATCACCTGGTGCCCGCCATCCGCGCGGCCGCGGGGGGTGAGTCCTACACCGCGCCGTCGCTGTCCGGGGCGCTCATCGCCAATGACGATCCTGGTCGGCCGCGCCTGTCCCAGCGCGAAACCGAGGTGCTACGGGCGTGGTTCGTGTCCTCGTCCAAGGAACTCGTCGCCGCGAAGCTCAACATCACGATCAAGACCGTCGACACCTATATCGCGCGGGTGCGGGTGAAGTACGCCAACGTGGGGCGGGCCGCTCGTACCAAGAGCGAGCTCGTCGGCCGCGCGCTCGACGACGGGCTCATCACGCTCGCCGAGCTCAACCAAACGGTGACCTCGTTGTAGGGCGTTCACCCGACACCGGCGCGTCCTGGGCCTTCGTAGAGTGATGATCAGTCGCGGGAAGGCCGCGCGAACATCCCCTGCGGTTGGCAGCGGGGTGATCAGGAACGAATGTGAAAGCAATGGAAGAGTTTCCTGTCTTGCCGTCGACCTTGTGCGACGGGCGTGCGCACGACTGCTCATGCATCCAGTGAGGATTCGTACGTGCGGGGACGTACACCAGCACTCAAACGGGGGCCGGCGGCGGCGTTGACGACGACCGCGCCGGCACCTGGCTATGACGCCGTTCCGGCCTGAGCCGTCCGCCAGACGCTACGGGCCGGCCTGATCGTCGGGACGGTGCGCGGCGCTTGAGCGTTCGCGCCTCGCGTCCACCCACCGGGCAGAACAGCCGCGGCCCCGGCCTGGCTGTCCTGCTCCCGCGTGCCGGTGTCACCTTCCACTCGCGTCGGCTATCCAATATGACAAGGAGAGCCCTGATGGGACTGGAGATCAAAATCCTGGGACCGTGGGAGGCCACGGCGGACGGTGCGCCGGTGCGAGTTTCCGGCGAGCGGCGAGTCGGGGTTCTGACCAGGCTGGCACTGAGCGCTGGGCAGCCGGTCTCCGCGGACGAACTCCTCGCCCAGGTGTGGGGTCAGAGCACGGCGACGACAGCCGGCAAGCAACTGCACATCGTGGTGTCCAAGCTGCGGAGCTTGCTCTCGCCACACGAAGACGACGAAATCATCGCGACCGTCTCCGGCGGGTATCAGCTGAACCTCGCGTGTGAGCGCGTCGACGCCCACCTGTTCACGCTCCTGGCCCGCCAGGCACGAGCCGCGCGAGATCGCGGCGAGGTCGCGACGGCCGACGCGCTGTTCCAACGGGCCCTGGCGCTGTGGCGGGGCAACGCGCTGGTCGGCATGACCGCCTTGTGGGCCCAGGTCGAGTCCGCCCGGCTGGAGGAGGAGCACCTGGCCACACTGGAGGACCACATCGACCTGCGCCTCGCAGCTGGTGATCATCACGCGGTGGTGCCGGTGCTCACCGCCCATGCCGAGGCCCACCCGCTGCGGGAACGTCCCCGCGCCCAGCTGATGCTGGCGTTGTACCGGGCGGCCCGGTCGTCCGAAGCCCTTGCGGTGTACCAGGAGACTCGCCGCGTCGTGGTCGAGGAACTGGGCATCGAACCAGGAGCGGCGTTGCGCCGGATGCAGCAGGCGGTGCTGCGGCGGGATCCCGCACTTCACCTCACCTCGCCGGCGCAGCGAACCACGCTCGCCAAGCCCATCGTCCCGATCGAGCTCCCCGCCGACACGCGGGCGTTCACCGCCCGTACCGCGGAAATCGCCTGGCTGCACCAGACGCTCACCGACACCGTGCCCGGACTGCCGACCGTCGCCGCGATCCACGGTCCCGGCGGGATCGGCAAGTCCGCGCTGGCCATCCACGTCGCGCACGCCGTCGCCGATCGCTTCACCGACGGTGTTCTCTACCTCGACCTGTGCGCCGCCACCGCCGGGAGCCAGCCGCTGTCGCCGTTGGAGGCCCTGAGCCGGCTGCTGCGCTCGCTCGGGCTGGACGGTACAGCCGTACCGACCACCCTGGACGAGGCCGCCGCCCGCTATCGATCACTTACCTCGGCGCGCAAACTGCTCGTCGTCCTCGATGACGCCCTCGACGCGAGCCAGGTCCGGCCGCTCATTCCCGCCGGGCCCTCGTGCGCGGTCATCGTCACCGGCCGCGTGGTCATGGCCTCGCTCGACAACACCAGCCATCTGCGGCTGACCGGCCTCGACGACGCCGACGCCGCCGCCCTGTTCGCCGGCATCGCGGATTCCGGCCGGGTCCGGGCCGAGCCGGAGGCGGCTCAGCAGATCGTCCGGCAGTGCAGCGGCCTTCCTCTCGCGCTGCGTATCGCGGCGGCGCGCCTGGCTGCCCAGCCCGATCGTACGCTGACCCATCTGGCCGATCAGCTCGCCGACCCCGACCGCCGCCTTGACGCCCTCGAACACGCTGACCTGGCGATCCGCGACAGCATCGCGGTCAGCCTGCAGCACCTCCCCGGAGAACCCGTGGGCCACGACGCCGCACACGCGTTCCTCCTGCTCGGCCTCCTGGAAACCCCCACCCACACTGCCGCTGCCGCGTCCGCTCTCGCCGACTGGCCGGAACACCGCGCGGAAACGGCGCTCAACCACCTCTTGGACGCTCGCCTTCTCGAACCCGCAGGGCCAGGCCGCTACCGGATGCACGACCTGATCCGTCTCTATGCCCGCGAGCAGGCCGCCCGTCACGTGCCTGAACCTGTGCGCATCAGGGCCACTCACCGCACGTTCCATCACGGGATGCTGGGACTATTTCCTCAGCGAACAACGCAAAGGACTTTTAGCAGCTCAGCACAGGTGTGCTGCCAGGTGCCACGAGAGTGTCAGCGAGCATCGCCGCGGGATGTCAGTAACTCCCGCCACGAAAGTGCCAGCTGCGGATTGGCGCCCCCTTGGCCAGCCCCGCGAGGGACTCGACCGGATGCTCGACCTCCGTCCACGGCGGCATGAGGTCGGTGGGCTCCTGGTGCTATCGAGCCTGAGAGGCGGATGCTGGCCGCTGTGCTTCATCTTGCGGCCAGCACTGGTACTCGTTGTTGCAATCTCGCAGGCTACCTGCGTTGCCTGTGAGGGGAGGCGTGCGGTTTAAAAGCTCTCCGAGCGGTGGATCACTAGTGAAGGGCTGGACATGGGTTCAGGCGTCTGCGGGAGCTGCTGGGCTGCTCGGAGCAGGACCTTGCCCCAGAAGGTGTTCATGTCCAGGACTTCGTCGGGCATCATGAGGCGTGTTATGACATTGTCCTTTATCGAGGGGGCCAGGGAGCTCGCGAGGATCTCGATGACGAGGCTTTCTGGGAGCTGGTCGCGTTCCACCATGGACTTCCAGCCGGTCATGATCTTGTAGGTCGCCTCCTGCGTCTCCGGGCGGGCGAGGCCCTGCCGGATGGTGAAGGAGAAGGCTTCCTGGTCTTCGGGGCGCGACAACTCTTGTAGGTGGGAACCACAGAGCAGGACCATGCCTTTGTGTGTGGACGCAAGTCCTAGAAAGGCCACGATGCCGGCTCGCTCGGATTCAGGGGTGTCCAGCCATTTGAACAGGGTCTGTAGAACGGTTTGGCGGTGGGATATAGCCAAGGATGTGAAGGCGGCCGCAAGGGGGATACTGAGGGCATTCGTGGTCTTTAGGGCGGCAAGGTGGAGACGGACCAGTGCCCTTTCCGGGGCTTGCCTACCGAAGGCGCCGCCGCACACCTCCGCGACCAGGTCGACGCGCTCCTGCGAGGGACTGTTCGCGAGCCAGTTGTAGAGACGTCCGCGGATGTATGGACCGAATCGTGAATCGATCGCTGCCTTGGACAGAGCCTGGGCGAGAGTTGATCGCCGCTTCGTGAGGAGGGCATCTCGAAGCTTGTTAATGATTGCCTTGTCTCGGAAGTGAAGCGTCAGCTCCAGTAGTGCCTCGACGACTTTTTCGGCGTCGTCGGCCGGCAGATTGGCGGCCTGGTTTACGGCCCAATCAGTTAGCAGGTCACGGTGGAGCTGACATTCGTCCCATAGATGCCGGCGCGCCGCCGCAGGCAGTCCGTGGCACTCGGGGGCCAACTGGACTCGGTCGCCGACCCTTTTGATGTGCGCATCGTCCAGCCGTTTCGACGCCGGGGCGTCGGCCAGGACGGCCGCTGGGCCTCGGTCCTCACCGAGCTTGCGGCGAAGGGCCTCGGACATCTGGAGAATCGACAGCCTGCGTCCGCCGTCACACAGCGCCGCGGACCATAGGAGCGTTCGGCTTCCAAGCTGCGCTGGGAACTTCTTGTCCAGCCAGGCTTCCCACCCGCCGTATTCGGCGGCGATGTCTCCGACGTTGAGGCTGGAGGATTTTCTGATGATTTCGGCCAGCCGTGAGGCATCCTCGGCTCGAGGGGAGGAAGTCCAGATGGGCGCGAGGGCCTCATGGCTGAGCAGGAAGGTGCGATTGCTTGCGCCGCGGGCGTTGAGTTGTCGGGCAACGAGGCGGCGGGCGTTGGGAGAGGGTAGTGAGACGAGTTGGTCCCTGAGCTGATGAGTCCATTGCCCGGCCCAGATATCTCCAGTCACCAGAACGACGAGAAGAGCCTGACCCTCCTTCGGCCAGGAGAGCAGAGCTTTGCCGAAGTCCTCCGACGGCTCTTTGGCCGTATCTGAGAGGTCGATGATGTAGCCGTGACCCGCTACGGCCGGAGGAAGAAATCGGCGTTGTGGCTGCGTCCACGTGGGCTCGAGCTCGTGGATTCGCTCTGGCTTCACATGGTTCAGCAGTTGCCGCAGGGCGGCGGTGTGGCGTCCCGTTCCTGCGTCACCGCGTAGGACCAGGACCTTGTGCTCACGGAGCACGCGGTCACATCGGATCCACTCCTCGCCTTCTGGAGCGACGAAGCGGCTTTCATCGCAGACCAGGAACTCCTCGGGCGTTATCGGACGGACCTCGACAAGGTCGTCACCATAGTTGAAGGTCTGCGTCTCGGCCACAAACGCTACGGCCGAACCGTTGACAGCGACCGCCAGCGTCGTCATCGGCCGATCCGTAGCCCGTTGAAAACCTGGCTTTCTGCGGAAAAGAACGTTCCAGAACCGGTGTTGATTATGTTGATCATTTTCGACCTGGAGGAGGCGAGGTCGCGGATGGTCGTCGAAAGGTCGAGACCGAATCTCCGCAGCAGCGCAGCGCAGACCATGTGGATGTCTAGGCTGCCCGCCTTTGGGCCAGCCTCCTGGGCGAGATCGTACAGGCGACCCATGACGCTGTCTGCCGACTGGCCCGCACTTGATGCTAGGTCTGAGACTTGATCCAGCTCCGCACGCCAGTCGCGGCCATCAGGGGCGATCTGCACGTGCCAGACGTGCAGCGCGGAGAGAATCTGATGAGTCAAGGTCTCGGCTTTGGTTATGTCGGTGGTCGTTGCCGCGGTTGCGACCGCTGTCACGACGTGCCTGTGACGGGAGCGTAGGCTGCTGCGAGTTACGCCCTCGCTGAGCAGACGGCCCAGGGACGTGGCGTCCGGATGAGCACGTGCCATCGCAGTCAGCTCGCTTAGCGCTTCGAGGTCAGTTGCTGGGTCCCCGACGGCCAGCCCAAGAAGGAGAGCTCCTTTCGTCAAATCTTTCTCGCGAGAACGGCAAACCGTGAGGGCACTCTCCATGACCTTGACGAACTCGGTGTTACTGCCGCTGACCGCGAGGCGCTTCTTGACCTGGATCTCGATGGAGGGGCCCTGAAGCGCATCGCCTGTTTGCAGGACGATGTCGTCGAAAGCGCTCCCGACGATCCTCTGCTGCAACGCGACGCGCTCGATCGGTTGTTGAATGCCGACTGGGACGTGCGCTCGACGCAGCATCCGGCTGAACAACATGGCCGCGAGCCGGTACTCGAAGATCACACCTGCTCCGCCCGTCGCCTCCGGAGAGACCGCACCTACAGACAATCAGACCACCCGCCTCGGGCCGTGGGGAGTTGCTTGAACATGAAGAGCGTAGGCCGCGCCACCGACAAATTCCGAGGGTTGCCGCGTATGTGCCAGGTCGACGCCGAACCGCTGGTCGTTCAGCGCATCCGGGTACGGATCCAATCGTGGTGGCTCAATAACAGGACGTGGTGGCTGGTCTGTCGTAACGGATGGATCGGCCGTGCTCGGTGCATGCTCGTACGCCCTGTTACGCGCCGTCAGTACCCGGATTCTAATCCGACGGTCGCAGGTTCGAATCCTGCAGGGCGCGCCTACCCACCAGCGGAAACCTCCATCCCGTGCCGCGCTCTACGGCGGCCTGAGGCAGATGTGAGTCAGCCGCTGAGCTCATGCACGAAGGCGGACGCGGCGGAAAGTACCAGCCGGGCCGTCTCCCGTGCTGCCTCGTGGGCCACCGCAGGCACCACCGAGACGTAGGTGTCGGCGGTGAGCACGATGCTGGCGTGCCCGAGCATCGCCTTTACCACCTTCAGATCGGTGTGCGCGGACAGTGCCAGCGTCGCGGCGCCGCGCCGCAGGTCATGCAGCCGGATCGGCGGCAGGCCAGAGGCCGCTACCAGTCGGTGGAACCGACCGGTGAGATGGTCCGGCCGCAGCGGCGCCCCGTCTGCCGTGGTGAATACATACCTTGAGTCCCGCAGCGTGCCACCGCTCTCGCCATGCAACTAAATATTCGAGCGACACACGATCGGCCATCGTGCCGCTCGGAGTGTGCGCCGGGAGCGCAAGAGAGTGCATCACCTCCATGTATTGCACAGATGAATATTCGGTACCCGCACCTCCATCGCCACTCCATCGACGATGGACGAGCCACTTCACACCAACCCACCACCAAGATCTTCAGGACACTCCTAAATCCTGTCGATCACGTCCGGGTTAGTTGACAGCAGCTCGTACCCAACCGCTTCCTGCGGAAGCCGGATGCCACTGATCAGCACCTTCCTGGCTCGTCCGGCGAGCGGGCCGAGCCACGCCGACACGCGCGCAGCGGAATCCGCTGGTACGGGCACGGCAGGCCGTTCGAGGCCTGCCTCGAAGAGCAGTTCGTAGAGCGGAAGTGCTGGCACAACCTCGGGAAGGCCAGCGGCGATGGCGACGGCGCTCGCCGCTGCTGGGATCTGCAGCCCTTTCAGATCCACGTCGCCGAAGTAGACGATCCGGTCGGGTCTCGGGGACAGCAGCGGTACCGACAACACCGCCGACGGGAACTGGTTACCGGTTCCATAGCCCACATGCCGTCCCGGACCTGCGGCAGCGTGCCGCCGCGTGGCCTCCAGAAGCGAAGTGTAGGTGTGGTGGTTTTCCGCGATCAGCAGTGCTGTACCACGAGGGTCGGGGCGTCCCGGAACCCATTGCGAGACGAACGGAATGGGCACCGGGTGACAACGCAGCAGTTCGAGCGTCAGCGCCCCTGAGGCGAACAGCCGGCTCGTCACAAGCCCATCAAGCCGTTTCTCATCGCCGAACAGTTCCAAGGACCGTTCTCTCATCGGCACGCTCGGCCTCGTCGCTCCTCCGTCGCGAAGAAAGGCGGCCACCGTCTCGAGCACGCTGAACTCGTCGTGCCTGGTTGCGATCCGTCCGGCGGATTCGAGCGCGGGCGGCCACACCCGTACGGCCCTCGCCTCGCGTACTACCCGTTCGCGAGGAGGGCGGCGGACCCAGAGCGGCATGGGAGGTGCGTCTCGCGTGTCGAAATACCGGGAGGTACTCGGGAATATCAGCGACTCGGCAACGGCCAGCTCGTTCAGCGCGTCGCGGATCTCGGCACGCGCGGTCGGCGCCGTCGCCAGGCGCCGATCGAATGCGACCGCCGCGTCGTACAGCGTCTCGATCTCGATCTTCTGTCGCGGCGAGGCCGCGACCTGTTCGGCGAGATGTTGGGCCAGGGAGCTCAGCTTCACGACGCAGCGCCGTCCGTCGTCTCATCACGTGTCAGGCGGACGCCGGTGATGCCCTCCACTGCGGATCCGAAGCGTTCCTCCAGGACGACGTACCTCCGCGTACGGAGAGCTCCTGGCGCGTTGCGCATTCGCAGCACGTTGGGGAACTGGCCGACGGCGCCGAGGTCCTCCACCCCGGTGGTGTAGATGAGTTGCACGCCATGAGCGGTCGCCACCTCACGCTGTAGCCGCAGGAGCGCTACGTGGCTTGCGGTGCCCAGCGGATTGTCCAGCACGAGGGTGCCGCCGAGCGCTGCCCTGCCCCTGCCCCGGTTGACGGCGCGCAGCCGGGCGAGTGTGCAGTAGAGCGCGACGCACACGGTCAGCTTCTCGCCGCCGGAGAATTTGCCGAGGCGGGTCACGTCGACCGGTTCGACCGCCAGATCGCTGTTGGGTTTGAGTACTTTGACGGTGAACCCGCGTGGTGCCACAGCTTCGTGGACACATCGCTTGAGGAGGGCGAAACCCTCGGGCTTCGATTTCTCGACCACGATCCGGTCGACGACCGCGTCAATTCGTGCGTGCAGGTCCTCCTCGCTGCTGGGGCGGGCGAACCGGATTCGGAGGAAGTGCTGATCGGCCCATCCGCCCAGGGTTCCCGGCAGTTTCGAGTGCCGGTGTGCGGACTCCAGGTTCGCGAGCACGTCCTGAACCAGTGCGGCGATCTCCACCACGACGAGCCGCTGGTCGCGTCCGATGTCGGCGAGCTGGCCGTCTATGGTGGTGCGACGCGCCCGCATCTCTTCGGCGCGGGCGGCGGCACGCTCGCCGAGCGTTACGGGATCGTCACTGGTGAATCGATCTCTGATCGCATCGGGGATTCCGGAGAACCTGCTCTCCGACGCCAGCCTGCGCACAGCGTCGATGGCTTCGTTCGTCCTGATCCTTGCTGCGGTGACGATCTCCGTGGTAGAGGCCAGGCGACCGAGTACCGCCTGTGTCTCCGACTCGGCTCGTGCATCGTCGCCGTCGAACGCTGCCACTCCGTCCACCACGTCGGTCGGCGCGGCAGCGTCGGTGAGACGATGCGCGCGCTGTGCGAGCACCTGCGCCGAGGTGTCCGCCTCGCTCGCGGCTGAGCCCGCGTCGTCGGCCTCCCTGTTCAGAGCGGTCACCTGTCCACTCATGTCGGTCGCAGTCGCGGCCTGTATCGCGGCGAGCTCCCGCGCCTCGGCTTCGCCTGCGGGTTCGACGTCGAGCTGGGCGTGCCGCAGCCTGTCGCGCGGTGTCCGCTCAGTGACCTCTTTGCGCGCCTGTTCGAGCTGGAGCATGGCACGGCTCAGCCCCTGCTGGGCCTGGTCGGCCTCCGCCCGGGATCGGCGTCGCGCACTGGCACGCCGTTCAACGTCCTGCCCATCGCCCGTTTCGAGCAACGACGCCGCACGTTCGCGGATGGCCTCCGGATATCCCGCGAGTGCCTGTTCGGCGCGTCCGCCACGCTCGATGAGCCCTGCGAGCCGTTCTGCGAGCACGGATTGCGCCGCCACCGTATGCCATTGCGTGTCGAGATCGTTGAAACGGCTCGTCAACATGGACAGAGGGTCGTCCACCGGGGTGGCGACGTCCTCGCGGTCCGCGTCGAGCATGGAGATCGCGCGGCCTTCGCGTTCGTATCGTTCCTTGTTGGATCTGTGCTCGGCGGCTTCTCGCTCGGCGGCGCGCTCGGTCTTGCGCCACTCGTTCGCGCGAGTGGTGGCTTCGTCGGCGACCCGCGTGTACGCCCGGAGGTCCCGGTCCAGTTGTTCGATGTCTCGCGCGAGTTCCGGCAGTGTTGAGACCTTGGCGACAAGGGCTGTCAGGCGCTCGATTGTGCCGACGAGAAGGTTGAGCTTGTCGGACAGCCGTTGCTCCGTGGCCGCGTCCGTGAGGTCATGGGCTTCAAGTTCGTCGATCTGAGAACCAAGTGTCGCGTCGGTGTCGTCAATCATGTCGATGGCCTGCCGGCATTCCTCGGCCCTGATCTCCAAGGTGTGCAGGTAACCGGTTGGGCAGTCGCGCAGCAGGGATTCCAGCACCTCTAGCAGCGTTCGGTCCGCCTGCGTCTGCTGGTGAAGTTCGGCGATCCGCTGTTCCTGCTCATGGCGCCGCCGTTCACGTTCTGCCCGCGCGTGCTCCGCTGCGGCCGGATCGTACAACGCCGGGTCGCTGGGAACCGCTGACCATTCAGGGGCGGCCGCATTCAACGCCTGTTGCATCTGGGTCGCGGTGCACACGGTGACATGAGCGATCGACCGGCAGCTCTGCTTTTCCACGGCGAGGCGGGCGTTGCCAAGGTCGGCGTCCGCGACGACCACTCCCGCGGCGAATTCCGCAACGATGGCGTTCCGCAACACGCCGGCGCGTGCGGGCTCGGTCACCAGGTCACGCAGCAGCTCCCACCCCGGCCGCGCCGCCACTTCGCTGGCGATCGTCTCGGCAACGCGCTGGGCATCACGTGTGGTCGGGAGGAACGCGTCGGTGCGCAACCCGTCCAGCGCACGATCGTCGTCGGCCGCATCGACACGGGTTTCCACGATGACCGATTCGGCCGTCGAGACCGCATGTGTCAGCGCCGCTCGAAGATTGGCCGCTTCGGCCCACAGATCGAGCCGCCCATCTTCGCCGAGCTCCATGAGTTCGGCGAACCTTGCGTTGGTGGCGAGCACGTCGACGCGAGCGGAAAGCTTTTCGTGGTCGGCGACGAGTTGATCCCGTTCGGCGTTCCTGGCGGCCCGCTCGGTCGCCAGGAACCTCCGTTGCTCACTCAGTGATTTTTGCAGCGCCGGCCGGTTAGCGCGACGCTCGCGTACCCCATCCAGCAGCTGGTCCGCCTTGTTCTTGGCTGCCCGCGAGTCGCCGAGGACCTCAGCGGGACCCGCTTCTCGATCGGGAAGGTCGCCTCGGTTGGTTGCGGTTTCGATGGCTTCGTCGATGCTTGCCATCTGCAGGCGGAGGTTGTCGGCGCGTTCCTCCGCTTTGGCGGAGAGTTCCCGGTTGGCGCGCACGCACTCCTCTTCGGTCGCGGCATTGGACCTCGCGGTCTCTGCCACTGAGGTTTTCTGCTCCTCGGCGGTACGTTCGTCAGCCGCAAGAGCGGCATAGCGGGCCTTTAGAACGGCCGCGGCATCATCCCGTGCCTTGCGCAGCGGAGCGGTCTCTCGCTCCACCTCGGTCATCTGCCGGCGCACCGACCGCGCTTGATCCTCTGCCTCCGCCCGCTCGGCCAGGGGGCCGACCGCTTCCCAGGCCAGGTCGTCATTCTTTGTGGCGGTGGCTGCCGACTCCGCTTCATCGGCTGCCTTGGTCACGGCAGCGAGCCGATATGTGGCCGCGATCCTGAGCAGTTCATTCGCGACGTCGTTGACTCGGCCGCGTTCGCTGTCCAGCCTGTGAGCCTCGCCGCGAAGTCGCTTCGCCTCCCCGGAGAACCATTCCCTGTCGGTTTCCTGCGCCGAAGCCGCGCTTTGGAACGCGGCTGCCAGCAGCGCGGCCGCCTGCCTCGCCTCGCTTGCTTCTCGGTCCGCTTCTTTTGTGAGATCGTGTCTTTCGGCCAGCGTGTCAAGTTTGCCGGACATCTCAGCGCAGAAGTCACGATCCACAAGCAGATCTGGTTTCCGGCCAAGGACGTCGATGACCTTCCGCAGATTGGCCGCGACGAGCTCCGGCTGAGTGCTGTCCACGGTCAAATCGATCAGGAAGTCGATGAACTTGTCCGTGGAGGGGAAATTGAACAGCTCGGCGACCCCGCCCTCCGAGTGGTTCATCTCCTTCTGATAGCCGAACAGGGTCGGATCGAGATTTCGCGCGATGAGTGTTTCGGTCCACAGGCCGCGCTGATCGGTGATCGCGAACGAGAACTGCTGCGGCCGTGACGCCGCAGCCTCCCGCAACAGGCGAACGAACTCGGATATCGGCCGGGTGCGGCCCGTTTCATCGTGAACGGGAAGGCGATCGAGATCGAGCACACCAGGCACCTCGAAGAACGAGTAGTACCACCCTCTGAGCTTTTCACGATCACGATCGGGGTCGACGGGTTTGCGGCGATCGCTCCATTCGTACACGGCTCCGGTGATGAGCCGCGGCGGGGGCAACAAGCTGTCGTCGGATTGCGCGACCCATTCAGCGACCGTGTGGCTCGTGTCGCCGGAGGCGACGTAGTCCTCCAGATACCGTTTGACGGACCTGCCCATGAAGTCTTTCCGCAAGGGCAGGAGCAGGGCGAAGAAGAGCGACAGCAGACTCGACTTGCCGCCTCCGTTACGCAGCCAGAGGATCGAGTCAACGGGCTCACTCGAACCGTCTGCGCCTGACGACACGTCCAGCGTGAGATCCGTGAACCGGGCAGCCCTGTCGCCAACGTTCGCCAGCCGCAGACGAGACAGCTGATAGGTCACGGTGCCACCCTCCGGTCGTGGTCGCCACGTCTGATGGCGGCCAATACGTCGTATGCGGCGTTGCCGGCGAGTTCAGCGGCCTGGATCCGGAAGCGTTCGAGCAGTTGGAAGACCTCGGGACCGCGGGAGGGCGCCGATCGGGCGAGCGCCTGGTCGACCATCCAGGTAAGCACGTGCGCTATCCAGTAGGTGGAGGACGCGGGGGACCGGCGCGCCTTGCCCTTTCCTCTGTCCGCCTTGTAGCCGGGCGACAGACGGTCATAGGTACGCCACGCCTCGTCAAGCGAGCCCTGTGCCTGCTCGGGCGCACGCTTGAACCGTTCGCACGTCTCACGGAGGAAGCGTTCGAGCTCGTCGACCGACACCCACCGAACTCGGTCGTCGTCGAAGTCGGCCGGCGCCGGGAACGCGTAGGCGGCGATCGCGACGCTGACGAGTCCCACCAGTAACCGTTCGGTCACACCACCGACGTTCGCCAGGTCCGAGATGCGATAGGCGAAGACCGACTCGCGGCGCACACCGAGCACGAGTCCCAGATCCGAATCGGACAGCACCTGAGCGTCGAATCCGTCGAGGACGCTGTCCACGGCGTTGCGGAACTCCACGTCGGCGCGGTAGCGGCCCAGCAGTGTGCGATAGTCAGAGTCCGCGCCGGGCCGCATCTTCGGACGCAGGGCGCAACCGATGAGTACACCCACATCGGCGAGATCACGCTGGCTGAGGGTCACGAGGCCTCCTGGTCCGCCACCGCCGCCCACCGGCTGAGCGCCTCCTCGTCCTGCGCGACGATCAGATCATTGCCCGACCAGCCGGGCAGGGCGATCCGCGCGCCATCGGCGTCGACCGCCGCCGCGGCGCCGAGGACACGGGCAGCCGTGTCCATCGCCGTGGACACGTCCTGCGCCGTCTCGGGCGCGTACTTCCACAGCGCGGCGAGAACGATGACCTGCTCGACCTCTTCGGGCAGGTCCGCCGCCCGGGCCGAGAGCAGGAGATCTGACAGACGAGCGGGCAGCCCGACCTCGTCCACCAGGCGCGCGGCGGCCTCCAACACCTCCGGAGGTATGGCGGGAGGATCGGGATCACCGAGCTCCTCGTCGGGAACTGGCGGATCTTCCGGCGAAGGCGCGCGTCGTGGCGCGAGAAGGTCATCGACCAGGTCGGCGACGCGCACGACCCTCGGCGCCTGGCCGCCTGAGACCAGGACGGCGAAGGCCTCGGCAGGCTCCACCGCCACGTCGGCGCGCAGGACGAGCAGTGGGAGGAACAGGCCGTCCATGATGTCGGGGTTCCGTAACCCGCCGACCGGCCGGAACGACTGGCGGGCCTGCTCGTCAAGAAAGATCGTCCGTGCGTTGAGCAGCTTCCCGTGGAGCTCGGTGTGCCGTTGACGGCACCTCTCCAGCAGCTCCGCGATGCGCGCCGATGCCTTGGCGACCTCCGGTTCGGTGTCGGGAGCGTCCAGGGCTCCTCGGAGGTGGCCGAGCAACCTGGACTCTGTCGCGAGACGTTCCTCCAGATGCGTACGGTTGCGCTCCAACTGTTCCGGCACCTCCCTGACCCATTGGGGGACCACGGTTCGAATGTCCCGCACCGTGTCCGCCAGCAGCGTCCGCAGCTCATCGGCATAGCGGATGGACAGGAGCAGTGATCGTTCGGCCGCCTTCTCCGCCTGTCCGAACGCTCCGCGTTCGAGCTGCCGCGCGAGCATGAGCTCGATCGCAGCTTGCTCGTCCTCGACGTCGAACTCCAGCCCGCCCACCAGGGCGTTGATGGCGTCGGTCGAAGCACGCAGGACGTTGACGCCTCTGCGGTGATCCTCATGCTCGGTCAGTAGCCGGAACTCGGCCGTCCCGACTCGATGGCGGACCGAGCCATCGTTGTCACGTCCGAAGATCGAGACCTGATAGCTGAACGGCGCCTCGCGTTCCTTGCGGTTGAGCAGCGCGTCCACCACATACCGCGCCACCGCGCCGTGTTCATCGATGGAACGTTCCGGATGGGCACCGGCGGCCAGCACGGCCAGCCCCGCAACCGCTTCGTCGTAGGTGACCTCGTGATCGAATCCCTGCCTAGCGATCACAGCATCGATGGCGGCCAAGGCGAACGTCACGACGTCGTACTCGCATCCGCCCCACATCTGCCGTGCGGCGTTGTCCGCCGCGTCGGCCACCGGCCTGGCCCGCAGGAGCGCTCGCACGCGATCCCCGAACGACTCCTCGAACACCGCCCCGCCCACGGTCGAGAGATCGCTCACTGAGGCGTACCCCCTTGGTGTGCCGACATCCCGCCGCAACAATGTGATGGCCGGGTAGCGCCCGCATCACAAGTCACATCTTTTGATCGCGGAAAAGCCAGCAACGGTTACATGTGGCGAGTTGCGGGAGCCTTACCTCAAGGGTGGTCCTGTTTCGACTATGAAAGAGATGCAGCCCACTCGACGGACCACCGGGCCGAAAGCTCCATTCATGCAGTTCGAGCGGCATATGCGTGGTCGGTGAAGGCTGCGGTCGAGACTGTCTCTCGCAATTTCCGACCAGATGGGGGAGATGATGGCCCCGCCGTGGACGGCAGGATGTCGCGGGCGTGCTCGGTGCGTGCTCGTACGCCCCGACACGCGTCGTCAGGACCCGGCACTGCCGGGCATGCAATGTGCGCGGAAGCGGCCCGAGTCGCCATCGAACGGCACGGTGTGGCACTAAAGGATCTTGCTTCTAATCCGACGGTTGCAGGTTCGAATCCTGCAGGGCGCGCCATCAACGAGGCTTTGACCTGCGGCTCCGCGCGGACCTGGAATCCGATGGGCCACCCGGCCGGATAGGGGAGACCGGAGGGAGACCGCCAGTCTCGGACGCCCCCACCGCCCGAGGCACCAGAGCGACCGACGCCTCAGCCCGCAGTGGCGCACCCCCATGGTGGTGAACACGTATCCCGAGTCTGCCAGCGTGTTCCCGCCGTCGCGCTCAGCTCATCTTGCCGCTCGCGGTGCCGTATCAGCACCCGTACGGTCTCCGCGTCCAGAGCTACCGCCCGGCAACTGGCGGCGCTTTTCGGCGGGCCGACTACGACCTGAGCATTGGCGTGCACCCGCTGCTGCGTCACCGTCAGTTCCGCGGCGTGCAGGTCGACGTCCGTCCAACGCAGACCGGCCAGCTCACCTCGGTGCAGGCCCCGTAGTGCGGCAGCAGGCTGCGGAGAGTGCTTGTCCAGCACGTTTGATTCGGTGCTGCTCCACCTTATGCAGTCCGGCCGAGGCGCTGGATCTGATGGATCCAGGACGGCAGTAGAGAAGGGCATACCTGAGAGACACGGAAGGATCTTCACCCTTCGCCGAGGTCGAGAGTGCCGTATCCGGCCTCACGGGCGTGCCTTTGCAGGTCATCGATGGTGACGTGGGCGTCCGGTTCGAGCTGGCGGCAGACGCGTTCGAGGAATGCCGTCACTTCTGGCACGGTGCGGCGGGTCGCCGTGGCGTAGGCCAAGGCTCGGTTGAGGACGGCCTTGGTGCGAGTAGGGACGTCGTCGCACCACAGCTGGAGGACGTGGCTGCGTGGGGCCACGTACGAGCCGAGCATCATCAGGGAGAACGTGCCCTTCTCCCGCGCCCCGACCGTGCGGCCCAAGTAGCGGGAAGGCGGCAGGGCGAGCCGGAAGCTGTAGTGGTCGACCCAGGCGAGTGCCTGCGCGGCGATCCCTCGTTCGCGCATCCACTCCGCGAAATGGTCGCGCGGCTGCTCGGAGTCGGCGCTCTCCATCACGTGCGTGGCTGTCGGCCAGGAGTTGAGGATGTCCTCCAAGTGATGGTCCCGCAGCTCAGCGACGCCGGAGTAGACGAGCGTCGTGAGCCGCTGGCCGTCGTGCGCTCTGATGGCGTAGCAGGGCAGGAATGCCCGGCCCACCTCCAGCACCTCGAGTTTGAGGAGCTCGTCCGGCAGGTCGTACTCGCCCCGGTCGGGACGCCGGGCCAACTCCCCGACGGCGCCCGGACGGAAGCCGCGCGCCTCGGGGAGGAGGCGGAAGGCCCGCTGGGCGTATGCGGCGTCCCGGTCGAGGATCTGGACGCCGCGGGCGTAGTGGGCGGTACGCAGTGGCTCGCATCGCACGCCGTCGAAGTACAGGCGCAGCCGCTCCTGCTTCTCGGTGTAGCGGCGGTCGTCGCGGACCGACCGCAGGCCGCGCTCGGTGAGGGAGAGGGCGTCGGCGCTGCCCTGCAGGTGGCCGATACCGCCCAGGAATCGCAGCACCCGGTCGACCATGTGCTCGGAGACGCCCAGGAACACGGCGATGTCCTGGAGGCTGGTGAACCCGCCCTCGGCGATGGCGAGGCCGACGTACCGATCGAGGAGGTCGAACGGGCCGCGTTCCTCGATGAACGCTTGAAGCTCCGCGGCGTACAGGGGGAAGGCGAGCGCGTGGATCCGTACTGGCCGGATACCGGGCAGGTCGGCGGCGTGCTCCAGGGCCCGGGTCTGGGGGTACAGGATCGTGTCGGCCGACGTACTGCTCATAGGCTCTCCCCGAGGCGTCGCATGATCTCCCGGGCGCCGCGCAGGTCCCCCGCGGTTCGCACGTTGTCGTGCAGCGCCTGTGCGAGGTCGCGGAAGCCGGGGTCGGTGGCGTTGAGGAGCGTGGTGAGATCACCGACGAGGATCAGCCGCTGCTTGGCACGGGAGAAGGCCACGTTGGAGCGGCGTACCTCGCGGAGGAAGCCGACGTTGCGGTACGGGTTGCTGACCGTGAACCCGAAGAGGATCGTGTCGTGCTGGCCGCCCTGGAACGAGTCGACGGTCGCCACCCGGCGGGCGACGACGCTCTCGTCGCCGATGCGCCGGGCGAGCAGGGAGGTGACCAAGCCGATCTGAGCCGAGTACGGGAGAATGACCGCCCAGTCATCGGACTGCGCGTGGTAGTGGGCTGCCAGGAGCGTCAGCAGCCTGGCCTCGCACTCGTTCAGCCGGCTGTCCTTGGGCCAGGGCTCGTCCGCGCGGGGTTTGCGGTCGCGCCGCGAGCGCTCCGGGAGCTCCGCGGTGTTGATGAACGCCACGGGAGCGGCGAACAGGTCGTCGTGGTGGACCCGTCTCACGTCGGTCTCCAGGAGACCGCCGTAGAAGTGGCGGGAGATGAAGCGGGCCAGGCTCTCGGGCATCCGGCGCTGGAAGCGCAACAGCTCTTTGTTCTCCGGGGGTGTCGAGGGGAACAGTAGCTCGAAGGCGCTGTCGGTGATGAGCCGGGCCAGCTCCGGCTCCCCGGGATGCTCCGCCTCGGCCCAGGCGACGAGCCGCTGATCCGGCAGCGGCGGCAGCTGGACGTGGTCGCCGACGAGGACCGCCCTGCGTGCCCGGACCAGCGGGACGAGCAAGTCGGCCGTGCTGATCTGGCCCGCCTCGTCGACGATGGCCACGTCGAAGTCGATGTCGTCGAGATGCTCGCTCGTCGCGGTGCCGATACAGGTCGCGCCGATCACGTCGGCGTATCTGACGAGCTCGCCGTACAACTGCTCGGTGCGCCGCTCGAGTTGTCCGCGCCAGGACGTCAGGAGATCGAGCCGCCTGCGCATTAGCCCGAGTGCCGAGCCCGCGGCGGGCAGGAACGCGGCCAGCCTCGCCGGATCCGGGCTGATCTCGGGCGTCTCGCCGTCGAGTAATTCGCGCAGGGACGTGGCGACCTGCGCGGCCCGTTCGGCGCGGGCTCGTTGTCCGGCCAGGTCACGCTCGTGAGCCTGGCGGGCGGCCACGAGGTCGGGATGCGTGGCGCGAACCTGGTTGAGCTCGGCCGCCAATCGTGCCCGGTCCTGCGCGATCGCGGCCAGCATCCGGCGGATGCCCTCGGACTCGGCGGCCGTCGCGGACCGCTCCCCTTGGAGGCGGGTGAGCCGCCGCAGGAAGAACCGGCCGACCAGCGGGAGGTCCGCGGCCCGCCGCGCCCTGCCCAGCGCGCGGTCGAGCCGGTCGAGGGCCTGGACGTGCCCGGCGAGCAGCTCCTCGTGGCGGCGCCCCTCGTCGTCCAGGCCATTCGTCCGCCGTCGAAGATCGGCGGTCACGGTATCTTCCCGCTCGGCCAGCGCGGCGGCGCTCCGCCGGACGTCCGCACCGGCCTCCTCCAGACGCCGCAGATCCTCGGTGAGCTGCCGGAACAGGGCGTCCGCCGGGCCATCCGAAGCCGCGGCGTCGTAGCGGGCGAGGACGGGCTCCGTCCGCTCGGCGATACGCTGCTGGAGCTCGACCGCCCGCGCCTCCAGCATCAGGTGCTCGCAGCCCGGTGTGACGCCGTCCTCCCGGCCGATCCGCAGGACCAGCAGGTCCTCCGGCAGGTCCTGGAGCACGTTGTCGACCGCTCGGTTGGTGTAGGAGGAGATGAGGACCTTGCGCTGCTCCTCGGCGCAGGCCAGGACGACCTGGCGGATGGTGTGCGTCTTGCCGGTTCCGGGCGGTCCCTGGATGAGGGCGAGGTCGGGAACGGTCAGCGCCTTGTAAAAGGCGCTGAGCTGGCTGGCGTCCAGATGCTCGCGGGGACGGCGCCCGAGGGCGGGGGCGAAGGGCTGGAAGCGGCGGTCGACCAGCGCGGTCAGCAGCAGCGGATTGCGGGCGCGTCCCTCCCGCAGGATCTCGATGGCCGCGCGCTTCTTGTCGTAGGCGATCAGGTTGGGCGATTCGGCAAAGGCGCCGCTCTCGGGGATCCGGCCGAAGTCCACGGGCCGTTCGAACCGCACTGTTGCCACGCCCTCGTCGATCCGCTCGATCCGGCCGCGCAGGTCGGGCTCGCCGTCGATGTGCACGCGGGTGCCGGCGGTCAGCCGGTTGGCGTCGAGGAGCTGGAAGGCGTGCACCGACCGTGCGGAGCGGCGGGTCGCGGCCACCGGGGTGACGCGGTGGTACGGGACGAGCCGGCTGGCGTCACCCGCCGAAGATTCGATCCGCCGTCCCTGATCCACCAGAGTGGCGAGCCGGTCGAGATAGGCGGTGTGGGAGGCCCGTACCGTGGGCTCTTGATCGGGCGGCGCGGTGACGCCGGTGGCCCAGGCGGTCTGGATGGCTGGCCAGCCGGAGGAGTGATGCAGCTGGTAGGGGTGGTCGAAGACCCGCCATCGCCCGGCGCGCAGCAGCAGGCCGCCCCGCACGATCTGGTCGTGGTCGCTGAAGTGCATCGGATGGATCCAGCCGATCCGGTAGCCGCGCAAGTTCTGGGTGGGGAAGAGCATGAGCGCGTATCGGCCGTCGATGTAGATTTTGAGGAAGTCGTCCCGGCCCTCGCGGCCGCGTTCCAGGCGAGCGGGGATCAGATTCTGCGGCCCGGCCGCCCACAGGTCGTGGCAGATCCCTTCCAGCCCTGGTAGGAGCGGATGGCGTTCGCGCTGTCCGACCAGCTTGCCGGGAAAGTTCTTGGACCAGAGCAGACCGACCTCGGGACCGAGGTCGACGACCCTTCTCTCCACGATCTGCTCCTTCGCCTCAGATGCGCAGTCCCGCGCCGAGCTCCGCGATGTCGCCGCGCTCAGCCGGATCGGGTGAGAGCGCGCGGTTGAGGGCGCGGGCGAAGCGCTCCGGGACGGCGGGGTTCAGGACTGCGGCCGAGACGAGCGGTACAGGTGAGCGCCCGGTTACCGTCACGTGGATCAGCTCGGCCAGCCGGCGGACGTCCTCGGCGGGCTCGGTGGGACGCAGGAACGCATGGCCAGCGTCGCGCAGGAAGAGCGCTCCGTCCCGGTCAGTCATGATCGAATCACGGTGGAGGGCACCATGGGCGAGGCCTCTGGCATGCAGGGAGGCCAGCCCTTCGCAGAGCCCGGCGGCTCCAGCGGCCAGGACACGTACGGCCTCGGCCTCGCGGCCCCGGCCGCCGTAGAAGCTGGCCAGGGTGGTGAACGAGGGAACAGCGGTGACCAGCATCGCAGTCTTCGCCGTCATGGATGCCGCGACGGGCGGCGGCAGGCCGGGGAGTGCTTCGGTGAGCAGGCCGGCCTCGGTGGCCAGGGCGACGCGGCGTTCCAGGGCCTCAGAACCGGGCCATCTGGTGGCGATCCTGCGGATCCAGACGTGACGGCCGTCTGGCGCGAATGCGAACGCCCGGGACACGATCGCTGTGCCGTCCGCGGACCTCTCCTCCTCGAGATCGCTCGTGATCCGGTAGGCGACGTCCCCGATCTCTACGATCTCGCCGAGGCCCGTCGGCTCTTCGTCGAGTGGCTTGTTGGGCTCCGGTCGGGCCCGTTCGACGACCACCCACCCCTCATGCTCGGCCTTGATGGCGCGCAGATGCTCATCCGGCCACAGGCCCGGCTCTTTGTCGATGGTTCGATGGCAGCTCGGGCACAGCAACATGAGGTTGCCGAGGCCATCGACCTCCGCCGGCCTGACCGCCTCCCTGCGAGGCCCGTCCGGGGAGTGCGGCGCGATGTGGCCCATCTCGCCGATGTGGTGGGTGCCGCCCTCGATGTCTAGGGGGCTGCGGCATATCGTGCATCGTCTGTCGGTCGCGTCGAAGAGCGCGCGCCGGATCTCGTTGGGGATGTGCTTGCGCTGAGCTTGCGCCACCCGAAGATGGTAGCGACTGCTGCTCCCAGACGACGGCTGTCCCGCAGAAGTCCGTCGCGCTGCGTCAGTTGCTTGCCATCGGCAAGCCGTCATGATCTAAGGCGTGCGATCTGGAACGGCGTAATTCCCATGACGGACACGCTGCCGCTGACCGTCAAGACCGCGTACCTGCAGCGCGAAGTCAGTCGAGTGTCAGTTGTGTGTGTGCTGCGGGTAGGAATCCGATCGGTGGTCGAGAAGTGGTGACTCCGATGATAGCTCGACGCCGTCCATAACCCGCCGCAACGGGGCTGCATGGTGCGAACGCCGACCAAGGCATGCGGTCGCGCTGCGGTCCGTCACGGACTCATTTCGGAAATCCTGCTGTGACAGGGTCACGCGTCGCAGGTGGGGCTTCAGCCGGGCGCATGCCTGCGCGGGATCAATCCCAGGTTACGACAGGCGGTAGATTCTGTTGGACCACACCCAGACTCCGCGTCCGTCGGCTGTGGGGCCGATCTCCTCCAACGTCTCGAACCCGCGCGGCGCCTTGATTCGCTGCCATACGCCTGCGCGGAATACCAGCTCGGGCTGATCTGCGGAGCCGAACCACACGGCACCGGAAGCATCGATGGCCACGTGCTCCAGCCGGCCCAACTTGACTGGCGGATCCACCTCCCGCCATTGCTCGCCGTCCCAGTGGAGAGCGAGGGTCTTGAGCGTGCTGTACACATGACCCGCACACTTGGCGGCGTGCGAGCGGATCTCGGCCGAGGCCCAGACGTCACCGGTGGCGTCGGTGGCCCAGTCGGTGATCTCCACGGCGGGTTTGGTCCACCTGGTGCCGCAGGATCCGGAAATGCCGCCCTTGGGGGTAGGCGGCAGCTTGTCGCCGGGGAGCGCCGTCTCCACCCACTGGCCGCCGTCCCAGTGCATGGGAGTGCGGCGGTCGTTGCTCAACGCCCAGATGTCGTCGCTGCCCGCCGCGAGCATCTGTGAGACGGCGCGAGGCGTGTCCTGCCGGTGCCACGTCGCGCCATTCCAGCGCCAGACCCGCTTGCTCGCGCCCGCGATCCACACCTCATCCTTGGCGGCCACGACCGCGTCCACCAACCGACCCGCCGACCTGATCGGAAGATCTCTCCAACGCGTCCCGGAAATCTGCCAGACGTGTATCGCGGGTGCCTTTGCCGGCGAATGCCCATGAGCGGCTGATCTCGGCGTTCTTCGCATGTGCGAAGGCAGCCGGGGTGGCCATGGTGCGCCATGTCCGGCCGGTCCAGCGCATCATGCGCCATACGGGGCGCTTCTCCCAGTCGAGGGCGATGGCCAGGTCGCCGTCGATTTCATGATCCTTCGTCAGGAAGGCAGGGCTGTCGGATGAGATCTTCTCCCACTGTGGGTCAGGAGCAACGACCAGCGAGAGCGCGAGGACCAGATGGAGGATCATGCTCGGTATTGTGCGCATACGGCAACAGCCGCGCCAGGTAAACCGAGCAACAGCCCTGGGCCTCGCGCTCCGGGGCGGGCTGCAGGATGACGGTGGCCACCATGGTTTGGGTCAGACTGGCCACGCGGAAGCGGGCCTCGCGCGGCACCGGCCGGTTGGTGTTCAGGTCGGCCTTGCCGCTGGTGGCGATCCGAGCGGCGCATCATCTTTCCGCGGTCACATGCTCCAGTGCCTCACCCGGCCGGACCCGCGCCCCGCCGCCCCTCGGTGCCGGCTGGCGTCCCGCCGCACGGTACGGCGAAGCTTCCCGCCCGTCCGCCGGGCCCCGCCGGCGCGCCGGCATCCTGTTCGCCCCCTATTGCCCTGGCATGGTCGTGCCCGCGGGATGGAACACGGCGCGGACGCAACCGTTGCGCTTCTGCTTGAACAGGTCGTATCCCTTCGGGCCGTCCTCCAGTGACAGGGGATGGGTGAGCAGGTGGGAGGCGTCGATGTCGCCTTGGCTCATCCGCTCGAGGATCATCGGAATGTAGCGGTGGCCGTGCTGCTGCCCGCTGCGCAGCGTCAGGCCCTTGTTCATCACGGCGCCCATCGGGAACTTGTCCACCAGACCCAGGTAGACACCCAGGACGGAGACCGTCCCGCCCTTACGGCAGGCGTGGATGGCCTGGCGCAGCGACAGGCCGCGGTCGGTCTGCAGGCGCAGCGCCTGCTTGGCACGGTCGTAGGCGTACTGCGCGCCGGTGCCGTGGCTCTCCATGCCGACCGCCTCGATGCACACGTCGGGCCCCCGGCCGCCGGTCAACTCCCTGAGCGCGTCCAGGACGTCCACCTGCTCGTAGTCGAGTGTCTGCGCGCCGATGGCGGAGGCCATGGCCAGCCGTTCGGGGAAACGGTCGATGGCGATCACCCGGTCGGCGCCCATGCGCAGCGACGCCAGGGCGGCCATCTGGCCCACGCCGCCGCATCCCCAGACAGCCACCACGTCACCCGGGCCGACTCCGCCCAGGTCCGCACCCATCCAGCCGGTCGGTACGGCGTCGGAGGCGAACACCGCATTGGAGTCGGGGACGTCGTCAGGGACGGGAAAGGCATTGACGTCGGCGTACGGGACGCGCACGTATTCGGCGTGGCTGCCCGCGAAGCCGCCCATGGCGTGGGAGTAGCCGAAGATGCCGGCGGTGGCATGCCCGTTCAGCGTCTCCAGGAAGCCGGGGTTGGGGTTGGTGTTGTCGCACAGCGACCACAGCCCCTCCCGGCAGTAGTGGCAGCGCCCGCAGCCGATGATCGAGCACACCGACACCCGCTCGCCGACCCGCCGCTCGCGAACGTCCGGACCGGCTTCGACGACCTCGCCCACGAACTCGTGCCCGAGCACGTCGCCGGCCATGACCGTGGGGACGTACCCGTCCAGCAGGTGCAGGTCCGAGCCGCACACCGAGCTGGCAGTGACCTTGATCAGCGCGTCCTGGCGGTTGAGCAGCCGCGGCTCGGGGACGTCCTCGACCGCCACCTCGTTCACGCCCGTCCAGCACAGCGCCCTCATCGTGGCCCCTTCCGTGCGACCTGCCGGAACACCGGTCCGGCCGCTCTCCCCAGCAACGTGCGGTGCCCGTGCGGCTGACCCTCCACCAGAAGCACCTCACCGGTCTCCAGGAGTTGCTTGAGGGCCCGTACCTCTTCCCGCGCGCTGCCGTCGGCGCCACGGACGGCGATCTCGCAGCCGCGCCCGCCGGGGGCGGAGGTGATCCGAACCTCGTGCCGCTCGGCGAGCCGGGCCAGGACGTCGGGCCGGTCCTCCCCCTTCAGGCCGGCCACGTCGGCCTGCACCGTCACGGCGAACCACCCCTCAGGCCCCGGCCTGGCCCGGCGGGCCTTGCGCACCGCCATCGCGCCTGCCCCGGCCGCTGCCGCCCCCCACACAAGCAGAAGCGTGCGCGCCCTGCGTCTCCTCGCTCGTGCGGCGGGACGTCGTAGGAGCGCGAGAAGCATCCGCCGGGCTCGCGTCGTCATTGTCATGGTGGCTGCTGCCATGCCTCGCGGCTGCCCGCCGCTGCTCGCGGCAAACGTGGCTGGCCGGCCTCACTACGGGAGCCGCGGGAGCTCTGAGAAAGCGGTTTAGGCGACTTGCTGAGGGTACGGGAGGGGATTTGGCGCACCAGAGCGCTGAGCGTGCACCAGGCTAGGAACCCTTCATGAGACTGGATCTCAGTGTCAGCCTGTCCGCAGGCGCACCTGTTGTCGGAGTAGATGGCGAGGTCGATCTGCTCACCGCCGATGATCTGTACGAGTTCCTCGCCACGATGATCCGCCAGCGTGGCCCGCGGCTGAGCGTGGACCTGCGGCGCGTGACCTTCATGGACTCGCGCGGCGCCGCCGCCGTGCTGCGGGCACGCCGGCTGACCCGCTCGCTCGGCGGGAACCTGACGCTGGTCTGTCCCAGTGCTCCGGCCGCGCTGGTGCTGGGGGCCGTCCTGCCAGAGCAGGACCTGGCACCGCCAGGCCAGACAGCAGTGGCCCCACGCTGCCGCCATCCACATCCGCTCGGCTGAAGGGAAGCAGAGATGACTCAGGACCGTGACCATTGCAGCTGGCCCCGGACGGAGTGCTGTCCGCTCTCCGCTCCCTGCCGGACCGGACTTTTGCCAACGTCGAGGACGTCGCGCATGAACTCGGCATCGGTGGTGGTCAGCAGCACGACTGACCGGTGAGCCGCGTCCATGGACGTCCTCCTGGCGGCTGACCAGCACCACCCCGGCGAACCCGCACTGCGGCACCGCCGCAGGGGATCACAATGCGGTTAGCGGCCCGAACGAGGGGCCGAAGTACCGGCTGAGCAGGACACGCGGTTCCGCTCCCGACAGGCCTGCGACGGCATGGCCGCATCGCCGGGGGAGCCGCTGTCATACCTTCTGGATGAGTAAGGAACGTCATGGACAGCAAGGCCAAGGCCTTGGGACACCCGGTTCATCCCATGCTCATCGTCTTCCCGCTGGGACTGCTGGTCACAGCGGTCATCTTCGACATCCTTCACCTGATCACGAACGGGTCCGGCTTCCCGGTGGCCGCCGCCTACACGATCGCCGCGGGGATCATCGGCGGCGTCGTAGCAGGTGTGTTCGGTCTCATCGACTGGGTCGCCATCCCGGCCGGCAGCCGGGCCAAACGGATCGGCGCCCTGCACGGGATCGGCAACGTGCTCGTCCTGGTGCTGTTCGCCATCAGCTGGCTGCTGCGGACCGGCACCGACTGGGTTCCCACCGTCCCGGCCCTGGTCCTGAGCTTCGCCGGGGTGCTCCTGGGAGCGGTGACCGGCTGGATGGGTGGGGAACTGGTGGACCGCCTCGGCGTCGGGGTGGACGAGGGCGCGAACGTCAACGCCCGCAGTTCGCTCTCCGGCGGGCCCGCCACCCGCTGAAGCTGAACGCCGAGCGGTGTGGCGGAGAGGGCCGGGGGACGCCGCCCCCAGGGGAGACGCGTTCACCCGTTGACGTGCTCGCCACGCCCGGTCGACCAGCTCCACATTCCCACCGGCACTGCGCCACCGCTTGGGAGGCCCATTACAACGGTGCTCCCATCCTGCGTGCGCCAATTCCGTGACCAGACCGATTCGGGGCCGCTGCTTTCCGGCCGGCACGACAATGATCATCTACTACCCCGACCCGGCGAATCCGGCAGAGCTGCTCGAAGTCACCGTGTGTGGCGTTGGCCGCTGGCTGGACTGAGCCCGTTGCCGCGCATTGACCCGATAGTGGGTCAATGCACGGTCGTCGAGGTCGGCCTGTGCGAAGGTCAGTCGCGCGTGACGGGTGCCAGCCACAGCCCGACGAGGGCGTCGATCAGCCCGGTCGCGGTGTCGTGCCAGCTCTTGCGGGGGGTGGAGGCGCCTTCCGCGAGGGCCCGTTCGCGGACGCCGCAGGTGTGCAGGACGAGTTGGCGCATCATCTCGCCCCGTTCGGCACGCACGGCGGGGGACAGTGCCGGCAGGCAGCGGTTGAAGCCCTCGATGTTCCGTTGCAGCGCGGGGGAGGTCCGGTTCTCCTCGGCCATGATCGCGTAGAACGCGGGGTCGGTGCCCACCTGCGCGAGGAAGCGGGCGTACCAGGTGGCGGAGCCGAGCTGCGCGAGGTGCTCGGTGACCGGGCGCACCATGCAGGAGACCCAGTCGCGTACGTCGTCGGAGCCGTCGATGGCGGTCACCATCTGCGCGCGTCGCCGTTCGATCGACTCGCTGTGCCTGCGTACGATCGCGCGGACCAGATGCGTCTTGGTGCCGAAGTGGTAGCCGACCGCGGCGGTGTTGCCCTGCCCGGCGGCCTCGCTGATCTGCCGGTTGGACACGGAGAACACGCCGTGCTCGGCGAACAGCCGCTCCGCCGCCGTCAGGATGTGGTCACGGGTCACTTCGACGCGCTCGGCACGTGCGGTCCTGCCGGTCATCATCACCATCTCACCTGAACTGTGCTGGGTCGCCCGGTGTCCAGTTCGTTCACCATGATCTCGCCACAGTGTGACCTTCGCCAAACCCTGACCCCGCCGTTGGTGACCCAATCTCCGCTGCTAATCTTAACTCAACTGATTGATTTAAATCCTTGGACGTAGACTCCCCCGCCGCAACGGAGGCTTTCCGCATGACCGAAACCCCCGCCCGCGCCGCGCACGCGGCAAGCCCGCAACGGGCGAGCACCTTCGTGGTGGTGCTCGCCTTCAGCGGGATCGCGGTGTCGCTGATGCAGACCCTGGTGATCCCGCTGGTGCCCGAGCTGCCCACGCTGCTGAACGCCTCGGCGGCCGACGCCGTCTGGGCGATCACCGCCACGCTGCTCGCCAGCGCCGCCGCCACGCCGGTGATGGGGCGGCTGGGTGACATGTACGGCAAGCGGCGCATGCTGCTGCTCAGCCTGTTCCTGCTGATCGCCGGCTCCGTCCTGTGCGGCCTCAGCGACTCCCTGACGTCCATGATCGTGGGCCGGGCGCTGCAGGGCCTGGCCTCGGGTGTCATCCCGCTCGGCATCAGCATCATGCGCGACGAACTGCCCGCCGAACGGCTCGGCTCCGCCATCGCCTCCATGAGCGCCTCGCTCGGCGTGGGCGGCGCGCTCGGCCTGCCCGCCGCCGCGCTCATCGCCGAGAACTTCGACTGGCACGTACTGTTCTGGACCGCGGCGGGGCTCGGGGCCGTCGCGTTCATCCTGGTGCTCACACTCGTGCCCGAATCCGCGGTACGCAGCGGCGGGCGCTTCGACCTCGTCGGCGCCATCGGGCTGTCCGGCGCGCTGGTATGCCTGCTCCTCGCCATCTCCAAGGGCGCCGACTGGGGCTGGGGCGACGCCCTCACCATCAGCCTGTTCGCCGCGGCGGTCGTGGTGCTGCTGCTGTGGGGCTGGTGGGAGCTGCGTACCCGGGAGCCGATGGTGGACCTGCGCACCACCGCGCGGCGGCAGGTGCTGTTCACGAACCTCGCCTCGATCATGCTCGGCTTCTCGATGTTCGCGATGTCGCTGGTGCTGCCGCAGCTCCTCCAGCTGCCCGAGGCCACCGGGTACGGGCTCGGCCAGTCGATGCTGGCCGCGGGCCTGGTCATGGCCCCGTCCGGCGTGGTCATGTTGCTGCTGGCGCCGATCGCGGCCCGCGTGTCCGCGGCCTACGGGCCGAAGGTGACGCTGATGCTCGGCGGGATCATCGTGGCCGCCGGTTACGGCCTCAACATCGTGCTGATGTCCGAGGTCTGGCAGCTCGTCCTGGTCTCCTGCGTCATCGGGGCCGGCATCGGATTCGCGTACGCCTCCATGCCCGCCCTCGTCATGGGCGCGGTGCCGATTTCCGAGACGGCCGCCGCCAACAGCCTCAACACCCTGATGCGCGCGATCGGCACCTCCGTGTCCAGCGCCGTGGCCGGGGTCATCCTGGCCGAGATGACCACCCGGTTCGGGCCCGCCGAGCTGCCCTCCCAAGACGGTTTCCGCGTCGTGCTCGCCATCGGCGCCGGTGCCGCCCTGCTGTCCTTCCTGCTCGCCGCCTTCCTGCCGCGCCGGAACCCGTCCGCCGCCGCGGCCCCGGCCCCGGCCCCGCACCACGCCCCCGCCACACATCCGGCCGCCGCCACACATCCGGCCCCCACCACGCATCCGGCCGCCGCCACACATCCGGTCGCCGCCACGGCCGCTCAGGGGACTGCCGTCCTGGAAGGCGAGCCCCAGTTCGCGTACGCCGCCCCGGGCGCGGCCCGGCCGGAGGGCGCGGTGGAGATCCGCGGCTTCGTCAGCGGCGACGACGGCCAGACGGTCGGCCACGCCACGCTGACCCTGATCGACCTGCACGGCCACCAGCTCGGCAGGGCCATGAGCCTGGCCGACGGCGGCTACAGCATCTGGACGCCGGGCACCGGCACCTATGTCCTGATCGCGTCCGCCGCCCACCGCGATCCGCAGGTCGCCACGCTCGTCGTGGGTGAACAGCCGCTCGACTTCAACCTGATCCTCGCCGGATCGAGCAAGCTCATCGGCACCGTACGTGACCTGGAGGGCAAGCCGGTGGCCGGCGCGGTGCTCGTCCTCACCGACGTCCGCGGCGAGGTGCTGTCCACGAGCACGACCGACCCGGACGGCGCGTACTCCTTCTCCGCAGTGACCGCGGGCAGCTACACGCTGGCGGTCAGCGCCGAGTCCTACCGCCCGACCGCCGTCTTCGTCGAGGCCCACGGCACCGGCCAGACCCGGCAGGACGTCGAGCTGCGGCCGGGCACCCGGATCCGGGGCACCGTCCGGGTACGCGACGGAGCCCCGCTGGCCGACGCCCGGGTGACGCTGCTGGACGCGGCCGGGAACGTGGTCGGCACCACGACCACGGCGGACGACGGCGCGTACGCCTTCGCCGACCTGACCGGCGGCCAGTACACCCTCATCGCCACCGGTTACCCGCCCATCGCCGACACCGTGACCATCAACGGCAGGGACGACGACGACCGCGATCTGTGGCTGGCCCACAAGGACTGACCGTCCCGGATTTCCGAACGAAGCACTGCTCCGGACGTACGAGCAGGGGGAGAGCAGGAGCACGCACCATGGACACCAGCCAGCAGCACAGGCAGCAGGACCTCTCGACCGGCCGGCGGGGCCTGCGTGCCGCGGTCCGCACCAAGGACGGATGGGCCGTGCAGCACGCGGTCGTCACGGTGACGGACACGTCCGGGCAGCAGGTCGTCCGAGCCCAGGCCGATGCCGACGGCATCGTGTCGAGCGGCCCGCTGCCGCCCGGCGTGTACACGGCCGTCGCCACCGCGATCGGCTACGCGCCGGCCGCGCTGACGGCCATCGTGACCGCCTCCGGCGTGGCCGAGTTGGGCACTGTGGTGCTGGCCAGGCAGGGCGGCGCCGACCTGCCGCCGCCCGGCCCCTGGACGCTCGACCCGGCCCACTGCACGGTCGCGGCGACCGCCCAGCACCTCGGGCTCAGCACCGTACGCGGGCGGTTCCGGCAGTTCGCCGGGCGGATCCAGGTCGGCACGACCGCGGAGGACTCGACGGTGGCCGCCGACATCGCCGCCGCCTCGATCGACACGGGCAACGCCACCAGGGACGACCACCTGCGCTCGGCCGACTTCCTGGGTGTGGCCTCGTACCCGATGATCTCCTACCGCGGCACCGGGCTCAGTCCCACGGGCCCCGACCGGTGGACCGTCCACGGAACGCTGACCCTCGCCGGGGTGTCGCGGCCCGTGGACCTGGACCTGGCCTACCTCGGCACCGGCCCGGACCCGTGGGGCGGCCTGCGGGCGGCGTTCCACGCCGAGACCGAGCTACGTCGCGAGGACTTCGCGATGACGTACAACCAGGTAGTGCGGGCCGGGATCAATCTGGTCGGGGCGACGGTGAAGGTCGAGCTGGACATCCAGGCCGTACAGGGGCGCTGACGTCAGTTCGCTGGTGAGGTCCGGCGCAGGATCCACCGCCGGCGCCAAGCCGGACTGGAAGGACCCACCCGGACCCGCTACGAAACTGCCAAGCATGCCTTGGTCAGCTCCACGAGTGAGGCTGAATGTCGGTGTCCGTTGATAACTATGGCCCATCACGTTGACCGACCGACGACGATGGAGCCCCCCATGGCCACGGCCACCTTCAGAGACGAGAGCGCCACCCGCAGGTGCTCAGTCGAGATCCCCCTTCCCGCTCGCCCCGACGTGAGCCCGGCGCGCGAGCTCGTCCGCCTCGTGCCGCGGGCCGGAGGCTGACATGGGCGTCCTCGACAATTTTCCCCAGTCCCACGGCTACCTGCTCAGTTACCACATCGAGGGGCTGCCGCGTGAGCTGTTCGCCCGCTACGACGCGGGTGGGCTGCCCGGCACCGATGAGACCGGGCGCAGGGCGTTCGGCATATGGGCGCAACTGCGGCTCAGCCTGGGCGACAAGGGCGGCCACGAGTACCCCGAGGAGGTGCTCCGGCTGGTGCGCGAGGTGGCCGGCGGCGACATCCCCTGGACGTTCGAGGACACGCGCTCTCTGTGGGGGATCGCCGACACGCTGTCGAGTTGCGGTCACACCGGCCACGCCGAGCTGTACCGGATTCCGCTGGCCGCCATCGCGACGCTCGGATACTCCGAGCGCCGTCAGATCCTTGGTGACGCGCCGCCGTGGCACCCGGCCCACCGCAGCCCGGGCCGGGCCGCGTTACGCAAGGACCTGGAGCGCGTCCTGACCGAGCCCCCGGAGCACGGGCCGGCCGGGGTCGTGCGCAGCCTGGTCTGGGACGGCGACCCCATCGCCCGTGCCATGGCGGGGAAGTACGCCGCCCGGCTGGCTCACCCCGCCGTGCTGCCTCTGCTGAAACACTGGCGCAAGGCCAAGGCCGGCAGGCCCAGCGAAGCCTGGCTCGCCAAGGTCCGCACGCTGCTCACCGACGACGGAGTGGCGGTGCTGCGCGAGATCCTCTCCCGCGTGGCCACCCATCGTGAGAGCCGCGAGCCCGGCGGCAGGGTCTTCCTTGCCCGCTACACCGCTCTCCCGCTGCGCGGCATGCTGTGGACCTGTGAGGTGATCGACGCGCCCTGGGTGGCCACGCTGCTCGGCGACGTCGCCATCAACTGCGGCATCGGGCGCAACGGCACCGGGGGCGCCGCAGTCTGCCGCAACGAGAGACTGGCCAACGCCGCACTGAACGTGCTGGCCAAGCGGGGCGGCCTCGACACGGTGGGCGTGCTCGCGCGCGTGCGAGCCAAGCTGCGCAGACCGGCCCTGCTGGCGAAGGCGTCCGATGCCCTCGACGCGGTGGCCGTAAAAGAGGGGCTGAGTCACGAACAGCTCGTCGACCGGACGGTCCCGGCCTTCGGGCTCGGCCCCGACGGGGTCCGGGAGGAGCAGGCCGGCGACTGCGTCGTCCGGCTCGACGTCGACGGGCCGGTGCTGCGGTTCGTCAACGCGTCCGGGCGCGTCGTCAAGTCGGCGCCCCAGTCCATCCGCAAGGATCCGGTGCTCGCCGATCTCAAGGCCACGCTGAAAGACCTCAAACGCACGCAGGCCGCCGAGCGGCTGCGCCTGGAGCAGATGCTCATCGTCGAACGGGAGCTGTCCTGGCAAGAGGTCGAGCAGTACTTCTTCGACCATCCGGTCACCGGCCCCTACACCCGCGCCCTCATCTGGCGGCTCCCCGACGGGTTCGCCGGGCTGCCGGTCAGGAGCGGCGGCGGCTGGGCGCTGGCCGGCGCGAGCGGCGAATCCGTGCGTCCGGGCGCCGACACGCCCGTCCGGTTGTGGCACCCTATCCAGGAGAGCGCCGAGGGGGTGCGCGGCTGGCGCGACCACCTGCTGGAGCGGGGGATCAGGCAGCCGTTCAAGCAGGCGTTCCGCGAGGTCTACCTGCTCACCCCGGCCGAGGAGCGCACCCGCACCCACTCCGACCGTTTCAAGGGCCACGTCGTGCGCTACGGGCAGGCCAAGGCGCTGCTGGAGCAGCGCGGCTGGAGCGGGCTGTCGATCGGTCATTGGGACTACGAGTGCGGCGGCGACGTAGGGGCGGCCGTCAAGACGCTCGGTGGCTGGCAGGCGAGCTGGAGCATGCAGGTTGTCTCCGACCCCCAGCAGGACGACTGGGGCACTGCCTCCTGCGCGGCCACCGACGCGATCCGGTTCCGCCACGCGGATCTTCCCGGCGACGCGCCGCTCACCGAAGTGCCGCCGATGGTGTTGTCGGAACTGCTGCGCGACGCCGACCTCGCCGTGGGGGTCGGGTCCCTGGGCCTCGACCAGCAGGCGGCGGCCGGGCACGACGGCTACTGGCAGTCGTACGGGTTCGGCGAGCTGAGCGAGACCGCTCGCACGCGGCATGACGCGCTGGCCCGGTTGCTGCCCCGGCTGAAGATCGCCGACCGGACGGAGCTGACCGACCGGTTCCTGCGCGTGCGCGGGCAACTGCGCACCTACCGGATTCATCTGGGGTCGGGCAACATCCTGATGGAGCCGAACGACGCCTACCTGTGCATCGTCCCCGGCCGCGACCGCTCCGCCCCATCGGTGTTCCTGCCGTTCGAGGAGGACGGCGGAATGTTGTCGGTCATCCTGTCGAAGGCGTTCCTGCTGGCGGACGACACCAGGATCAGTGATCCCAGCATCACCCGCCAGCTCGTCGCTACCTAGGCCATCAGCCTGGGACAACGACAAGCCTTGGACCCTATCCGGACAGATCGCCCACCTGGACAAAGGGGTGGCCTTCTTGGGGTTCGAGATCCGCCGCTACCGGGCAAGCTGCTGACCAAGCCGAGCAAGAACGCACTGCGGCGGATCCGGAAGCGGCTATCGGGCGACGTTGAAGGCCCTGCGTGGGGCCAACGCCGATGCGGTGACTGCCAGGGGGCGCCGGTCTACAGGCCCGAGAGGCACGCTTCACCTCGGCAACCGAGCTATGACCGACTCGAGCGCACTCCCAGCCTTGATGAGCTCGGTCATGGACGCGATGAAGAGATCGGCGTTCTCCTTGTCTAGGCTCTTTTGGCAGTTTCGGCCCCCGTTGTCCGCCTGGGTGATGAATGTCTGCCAGAACACTTGGGCCTCGTGGTCCGGGACCTGGAAGTAACGGCCCGCGTCTCGGGCGGTCTGGCCCATGTGGGCACACAGAGGACCAATGATTGACGGGTCGATATCGCCGTGCATGGCCTGGGCGGCATCCTTGAGGCTCGTGGAGAGACGCGCGGCGTCGGTTTTGTAGCGTTTGTGCAGATCCCATCCGCCGTGTGCCCACCAGGCCTTCACCTGCAAGTGCCTGATCTCGGTGGACACGGCCACATTGTCGACGCCTATCGCCTGTTGAACCTTGGAATTGAAGTCGGGTCCGGACGAGCTTTGCTGTTCGGCCGTTGCAACGGTTGCCGCCACTGCCGCAGCGCACAGCACAGCCGTACATGCGCGCCGCATGGCGAGCCCGCCATGTGGTTGGCCGGGATACAGCTCGGGGGCCGTACTTTGCGTCTTGGACCGCACCTTCTGGGCCGCCGATACGGTCGCGGCCGCCATGAAAGCGGCGACTGCGGCGAGCACGAGAACGTAGCCCGTGATTGCTTGGACGAGTATCCAAGCCGCATTCGGAAGCCAGTGGCAGCGAGTCGCCATCGTGTTCAGCGGCTGGAAGCATCCGTCCGCGCCGGCGAGCACGAAACGGCCGACGAGGCCGCCCAACGCCACAACCTCGGCGGTGATCAGCGCGACAAGCAGCCGGTAACGGCTCGCCAGGATGCTCGCGGCGACGGCCGCCGCCGCGGCCACGGCCACCAGTGCCACGAGCACCCACGCCTGGTAGACCAGGCCATAGAAGCCTCCTCGGTCCCCGGGCGGGGGCTGCCATGTGTGCATATATGCCATTACGACGGCGACGGTGGCCCAGCACGTCAGCACCCCCAGCAGCGCGACCAACAGCACCCGCCGCTGCAGCGGCAACGCCTGGTCCAGCGCCTCTCGCCTGCCGGCCTCGCCCAGGAAGCCAAGCGCCCAGCGGGGTGGGCTGGTGGTCGGGCGGAGCGCCCAGGCGAGCAGTGGCACCACCCACAGGATCATGACCGCGGAAAGGACGAGAGGTTGGTCGAGGCTGGTCAAGAGCGGCCACACTGCGCCGATCGCAGATTGCATGGCCGGATGGTCCCCAGGCGAGGGGCCGTATATGTCCTGCAATATCCAGCGCATCCCGGCGAGGTCGACTGATCCTGTGCTCGCCAGCGGCGCACCATTGCTTTGCCACCACGCGAACCATGAGAACAGCACCAGCCACGCAGCCGCCAGCCCCAGTAGCATGGCCGGCCGGATCGTGCGCCCCGGCCACGCCCTAACCCACAGTTGGGCACACTGCGCGGTCCACCAGGCAAACGCCACTCCGGCGAACAGCACCAGCGCCAGAACCACCGGGTGATCCGGCAGCCACCGCTGGACCGCGATCCGATTCAGAACCAGCTCGCCAACCGCTCCTCCGGCTCCCAGCCACAGCCCCGCGCGCACACCAGATGGCGGACGGCGCCCGGTGAGTACCGCATGGGCCACAGCACGCCACAGCGCGATCCCGGCGACACCAGTGACCAGACCCGCCACCACCAGGGCAGTCACCTGGACCATCCAGGTACCGTTCGCGACGGGAGGCAGGTAATCCGCCGCCTGAGTATCGATGAGCGGAGCGGCGGCCCCGGTCAGGAACATGGGCAGCGCCTGCACACCGAACAAGGCCGCCGGGTCGGTGACAGCGTCCCGACGCAGCGCCCAGCGCGGGTGGGTGCGCCACAATTCGAAAAAGGAGCCGAGTGCCTGCTGCAGCCTGCCCCTGGCCGGGGCAGATACCGTGAACGTCAAACCGCGCAGGTCCGCACCCCAGCGCGTTGCGGCAAGGTCGGCGTAGATCTCCCGGCTGCGCAGCACGTCCGACCGGGCGAGATAGACCAACAGGATCATGAAGACCGGAAGCAGCATGCCACGCGTTGCGAATGCCGTCTCACCAGGCCAGAACGGCGACCGCACGGAAGCGGGAATCGTGGTGAGGTACCAGGTGACGTACGGGAGGAGCACAAGGGCGATGAACACCCGCCACACGACGATGGTGGCGTAGGTGATGGTGACGTCGCCGTTACGGATGTGGGCGAACTCATGCATCGCTGTCGCCCGGAAGCCGTTGGGGTTGGTGGTCATGCGGGCCAGCAGCCCGCCGTGCAGGCACACAATCGGCCGGCGATTGCTACCGAACACCAACGCGTCGGTCGTGACCGCCGTCGGGTCGACAACGGTCCGGGGCACGCGGGCCAGGCCGGCCGCCGCGGCGAAGTCCTCCAGCCTGCGCCGGATCTCGCCGTCGTGGTCGATCGCCTCCAGCGGTATGACCCGGCCGCGCCGGGCCTTCCAGAGCGGCAGGCACCAGAACAGTGCCACGCTCACCGCCACCAGCAAGACCGGCCACAGGAGGGGTAGCCACCAAGGCGCCGTAGGCTCGTAGCGATCCACGCATGCCCGGTAGGCGTCGTAGTGCGCGATGATCCTCGCGGAGACGGCTCGGTTGGTGCCCTGGTTGGGATCACCTCCGGCGGCGAGCAGACAGCCGTATCCGAAGCCGCCGTAGAACCTGCTGGCTACGATCTGCATCATCGAACCGCTACTCACCAGCAGCAGAGTCAGCAGCAGTATGAAACGCACGGTCGTGCCTGCGCCAATCGCCCGCTCGTCGATTCGTGGCGCGGGGGCCATGGTCTGCATCACTGGTTCTACGCCAGGGCGCCGCCGTTGTTCGGGCCGTCCGGTTCCTGTGCGTCATCGCCCGGTGCGGCCAGTGCGAGCCTGCCCACTACGGCGTCGGCGATGAGCCGTGCGCGGCTTTCCTCAAGCCCATGCTCCACAGCGGTCTCGACCACCCGTTGGTGGACTTCGGCAAGCTCTTCACGCGTCAGATCAGGGACGAAGACGGCCGCCGCCGACCTTCGGAAGATCTTGCGCAGTACGGCTCTCGTTCTTGCGGCCGCGCCATCTACAGCGACATTACCGACCCGCCGCGCAGCCTCGTCGACCATGAGCCACACCACCGGAGTCACCAGGGCTGCAATCTCACCCAGACCGAACCCCAACGGCTCACGTCGATCACCCCGTCGGCCTAGCCGCTGAATCACGGCATCGTCATCGAGCCTGGCCAGCCCGTCCACGAGCAGGAGCTCCTCCGGCGCGATCTCCGCCACCACATCGCGGACGACGTCGCGCACCCTGGTCGTCCCCGCCCTGCTCACATGACCGCCGCTGCTGGGCAAAGCTGCTCCAGAACTCATGACGTCCCCTCTTCATCGCGTTCTGTGATGCACTTGCCGCACTGTGCAGGATTACCATCCTCGCTGAAGGAATCTGGAGATGTGGGTAAACCCAGAAAACGCATGAGCGGTGTAGTGGTTGGCGTACTCACCGAGGTCTCATACCTGCCGTTGGAGTTCTTCCGGGAAATGCTCGCGCAGTTCCGTGGCTTTTGGGTCGTCCGTTTTTCGCGCACGGTCTCTTCATGCGGTGGGAACGGCGCGCCTTCGCGGGGGTCAAGGCCGTGAGGTTCTGTGGTTCTGAGCCCATCCCCAGCCGTTTCTGAAAGCCTGAGCATGGGCGGAGTACCCCGTGAGTGGGACAGCCCGGTGGGTGACATGAACGAGGCGACCGCGCATCTGCTGTTCGACAAGGTAAAGCGGTCGAGCATGGTCTTGAAAAGTATGGCGGGTGGGACTTGAACCCACGACCTACGGATTATGAGTTGGCTTGATTAATGCCGCTCAGTGCCACCGAGGGTTGCATTGTGCCGTTGTGGCCGGGGTTCTTCCCGCTGTAGCGTCGGCATGTTCCTGTGTGTGTCGTGCTGCATCGCGTACACACGAGCAACCATTCGTTCTTGACCATCGGCACTATGTGCTATTTGTTCCCCATCCCGGCGCGAAGTGCGAGCGCGTAGAGCAGCCCGCCGAGGCGGTCGCGTCGGATGACCTTGATATCGGCCTGGACCGGGTCAGGAAGGGCTCGCTGCGGAGCGGCCTGGCCCAGGGAGCGATGTGGGCGATATCGGTCCGCACAACCGAGTGCGCGGTGTCGTCGGCCACAGTCGGCGGCTGACGCTCACCCGGCACGGGAGGCCCGGAAACCTCACATTCATCTACAAACACGATGATGAGCTTGAAACCCACAAACAACACAATGTCGGACTATCAGCAACAAAACCTCCCAAGACTCGCCTCCAGCAAATCTTGGAGGTACGTGTTGGGGTACAGCAGACGCGATTTCCTGTCCGCCGTCGGTGTTTCCGGCGGTGCAGGCGCGCTCTTCGCGACCATGGGCGCGCTCGGCCTCGCGCCGACCGCGGAGGCGTCCGCGAAGGAAACTTTCGACCCGCCGCAGCAGTCTGACTTCTCCCTCACCGGGCGGTCGGCGAAGAAGGTGGTGATCCTCGGCGCGGGGATAGCCGGTCTTGCCACGGCGTACGAGCTGGGCAAGGCGGGCTACGACTGCACGATCCTGGAGGCGCTCGACCGGGTGGGCGGCCGGAACTGGACCATTCGCGGCGGTGACCGCGTGAGCGAGCTGGACGGCTCCACGCAGGTCGCGAAGTTCAGTGACGGCGTCTATCTCAACGCGGGCCCGGCCCGGCTGGCGCAGTGGATGCTCACCATGGACTACTGCCGCGAGCTCGGCGTGGACCTGGAGGTTTTCACCAACTCCAACGCCCAGGCCTACATCTACCACCAGAACATGCAGGCCCCCGTTCGTTGGCGTACCGCCAAGGCCGACGTGTACGGGTACGTCTCGGAGCTGCTGTCGCGGGCGACCGACGCGGGGGCGCTGGACGCCGCGCTCACCGCGCAGGACAAAGAGCGGCTGATCGCCTTCCTGTCGAGCTTCGGGGCGGTGGGAAACAAGGCGAGCGGATTCAAGTACTCCGGAGGCGACCGACGCGGCCACAGCGTGAACCCGGGCGCGGGTGAGCAGCCGGGCACGCTCCTCGGGCCGGTGCCGTCGCTGTCGGAGGTGCTGGCGAGCGGAGTCGGGCAGCGGTTCTCGTTCGAGTTCGGCTACGACCAGGCGATGCTGATGTTCCAGCCGGTGGGGGGCATGGACGCGATCCCGCGGGCCTTCGCCGGCAAGATCGGGCGGCAGCGGATCCGGCTGCGCGCCAAGGTGACCAAGATCACCGACCTGCCGGACGGCGTGGAGGTGGAGTATGAGGACCGCCACGGCCGTACCCAGAAGATCAAAGCGGACATGTGCATCGCGGCGATGCCCCCGCACCTCCTCGCCAAGACCTCGCACAACCTCGGCCCGGACGTCCAGGCCGCCCTCGCCACCCCGACCGTCACGAACGCGGGCAAGATCGGTCTGGAGTACCGCCGCCGCTGGTGGGAGACCGACGAGGACATCTACGGCGGCATCACCGCCACCGACCTCGACCTGGCCACGATCTGGTATCCCTCCTACGGGTACGGCGCCTCGCGTGGCATGGTCGTCGGCTACTACAACTTCGGCGCCCAGGCCGACGCGTACGCCGCGCTGAAGCACACGGACCGCGAGCGCCGCGCGATCGAGCAGGGCGTGAAGATCCATGGCGCGAAGTATCGCGACGAGCTGGCGTCGTCGGTGTCCGTCGCCTGGAAACTCCAGCCGCACATCGAGGGCGCCTGGGTGGGCTGGCCGTCCCGGCAGGGCGCGTACCAGCTCCTCAACAGACCGGCCGGGCACGTGTACTTCGCGGGGGACTGGCTGAGCTACATGATCGCCTGGCAGGCGGGAGCCCTGGAGTCCGCCCGCAAGGTCGTCGCCGAGCTGCACCAGCGCGTCTTGAGCACCTCCTGAGAGGACACCTCCGCATGAAGATCCGCACCATCGCCCTCTCCGCGGCCGTCGTCCTCGTCCTCGGCACCGGTACGGCCGCCGCCAACCCCACCTGGTCGCCCCGGCCGCAGGAGGTCAAGCCCTTCCTCCCGGCCGGCACCACCAACCCCGCGATCGCCGACGGCGTGGCGCTCGGCAAGCAGGTGGCCTCCTACACCGCCAGCGGCCTGGGCCCGGCGGCGGCCAACGCCGAGGCTCCCGCCGACTCTCCCGAGCGCTACGTCGACTTCCCCGGCGCTACTTTGCCCCCTGGCGTCACCATCACCGAGGCCCAGGCGCTCAACGTGCTCAAGCGCATCAAGGCCAACCTCTCCGCCGCTGGGCTGGGCCTGGCCGACGTCGTCTCCATGCGCGCCTACCTGGAGAAGCCTCCCGGAGTTGACTCGGCCGACTTCACCGGCTGGAACCGCGCCTACCGCCAGTTCTTCGCCAACACGGACCTGGCCACCGGCCAGCCCGTACCCGTCCCTCTCGGCACCGCGCCCTCCGCCCCGCCCATGGAGGTCAACGCGGCCCGCCCGGCCCGCGTGACGATCGAGATCGCCAACCTCCCGGTCGCGGGCTGGCTCGTCGAAGTGGAGGTCGTCGCCGCATACAAGCACTGACTGCAAGTACTGACTGCAAGCACTGACCGCCGCACAGGGCTGCGGGCGTGTCCGGCTGATGGAGCCGATCCAGCAGCCGGACGCGGAGGCTGCCGCGGCATCGCGGACAGGGTCTTCATGTGGCTCCCGGCCGCCGGCGAAAGTGTCGCCGCGCCATGGCGGAGATCGGCCGGCCGACAGTCCGCCCATCCCTCTCCGTCAGGTCGGCCACCACCTCGTCACGGCAGGTCCAGGATTGACACCATCGCCGCGGTGTTACTGAACTGCCCGCGCAGTAGGTCTGGCCGTATAGTGACATCACGCGTCGTCCGTATCGATCAAAAGGGAGCTATGGCCAAGGTCGGAATCAGTGACGTCGCCGCTCGTGCCGGGGTCAGCGAAGCGACCGTCAGCCGTGTGCTCAACCGGCGGGGTGTGGTCGCCGCCGGCACGCGCCGTGTCGTGGAGGACGCGATCCGCGAGCTGGGATATGACCGCGGCGGGCAGAGCCAGCTCGTCATCGTCCTGACGCCGGGCCTCGCCCAGCCCTTCTTCGGACGGCTCTGCGAGCTGATCGAGTCGGCGTTGGCGCCACAGGGGTTCAAGGCCGTCGTGTGCTCCACGACGGTGGGCGGGTTGCAGGAGATCGACTTCATCACCTCCACCATGGATCTGGGCATCGCGGGCGCGGTCTTCGCCTCGGCGAGCAACACCCTGATCGGCGTGGACCCGGCGCCGTACCGGCTGCTGCAGGAACGCCAGATCCCGTTCGTCTCGATGAACGGCGCGATCGAGGGCGTCCCGGCCCCCAGCTTCTCCACCAATGACAAAGTGGCGGCGGCGCTGGCCGTCGACCACCTGTGGAACCTCGGCCACCGCGACATCGGCATGATCGTCGGCCCGGTGGGCAACCGGCCCAGCGAGCGGCGCCTCGACGGGTTCGTCGAGGCGATGAGCTCACATGGCGTGGATGACCCGCGGCGACTCGTCGCGCGCCAGGTCTACAGCGTCGAGGGCGGAATGTCGGCCGCCGAGACCCTGCTCGACCAGGGTGCGACCGCGATCGTCGCCGCGAGCGACTACATGGCCCTGGGTGCGATTCGTACGGCGGGGCGCCGCGGTCTGTCCGTGCCGGGCGACGTGTCCGTCGTCGGCTACGACGACTCCCAGATCATGGGATTCGTCGATCCGCCCCTGACGACGGTCCGGCAGCCGATCGAGCGGATCGCGCAGGCGATCTCCGCCACCATGGTGCATCTGGTCAACAGGCGGCCGGTGCCGGCGGGAGAGCTGATGTTCGACCCCGAGCTGATCATTCGCGGCTCGACGGCCGCCCCACGCGCATAGATGGTCGCCGATCGCGGCTCAGCAGGCTGACCCGCTGCCGCCATGGCCAGGCCTGCTGCTGGCCACTGCCGCTTGCTGATCGCCTGATCGCCTGATTCACCGGATTTGCCTGATGTCGCCTGCGTGACGGCATTGGCGGCGATCGTAGCTGCTCGCGGGGTGTGTCCTCCGCTGATGCCTGCCCGGACGCTGATGGTTGCTCGGGCGATGGGGGCTGCCTGCCGTCACGGCAGGCTGTGTGACTCCCGGCGGCCCCACGATGGGCCCGACCCGCCGCCCGGGACGCCAGCTCCTGAAGAGTGTTGCCGTCCTGTAACGCACAGTTTTGCCCTACTGTTGACGTGTTTATGACGTGTATGTAACACTCGCTTTTCATGACGAGGCAGTCACCACCTGCGACGCATGCCGCACGGGGCGATCAAAATCACCCATCATGGCACCTTCGGGTTGATTCGAGCATGCACGATCTTGTCGAATCTTTCATTTGGGCGTCACGTCGTTCGCGTGAGTGGGTTCAGACCGGACGGGACCCGGGATATCTCCCGAGTTACTGGGCCGCTTTGACGGACCGGCCGATGTTCTATTCGAGGGACCTCGCCCATCAAATGCTCGGCGCGCATCTGCTGGGACTGGACGCGGAGAACCTTTCGATGCTCCGGCATTTCGCCGGATCGTCGAACGGCGCCCGCGGCTGGTATCCGTTGTGGGCGTTCGACTTCGACGGCACGCCGGCCGCCATCGACTACCACTCGGATGACGACTTCGTACGAGAGGTCCCGGCGCCATTCGAACTCGTCGAGAAGGCGGTCGAGCAATATCGCTGGACGGCGGACGACCGATTCCTGCTCGCTCCGGAGATCGCGGCGTTCGTGCGCAACACGATGACGTCGTTCGTCGACGCCCATGATCCCCTCGGGACGGGTGTCGCGGGCGAAGGCGGCAGCGGGGACATCTTCCGCGGAACGGCGACCTACAACGAAGGGGCGCGGCCACCGCACCTCCTGGTCGCCGCCGACGGGATCGCCAGCCAATGGGCGGCGCACCTGGCGCTCGGCACCGTCACCGGTACGGTGCTCGACGAGGAGTTCGCCGCGTGGAATCGTGAGCGGGCCGAGCAACTGGATGAGCACTTCTCGCAATCATGGTGGTTGCCCGGCGACCAGCACTACGCCGCGGGCTTCACCGCCGACGGACCGGCCGGCGGGTTCCGGCTGGAGAGCACCTGGTTCCCCGCGCTCAAGGGGATCATGCGCGACGACCAACGCTCGAGCGCGCATCTCGGCTTCCTCAGATCCGGCCTCGCGGCGACGCCGCCGTCCAACATCGAGGCTTTCACCTACCTTCCGGAGGCCTTCTTCCGGTACGGGTGGGACGACGAGGCGTTGCGGTGGATGCGCTATCTCGCGGGCTCCAGGGCGGACTATCCCGAGGTCCCCTTCACCCACGTCGCCCACGTCGCGGTCGGCCTGACCGGGCTGGAGCCGGGCGCCCAGGAGGGCGTCGTCCACACCCGCTCGCATCTTCCGGCCGGAGAGTGGATCGAGGTCGGAGAAGTTGCAGTCGGTGGTTCCGTCGTCGGGCTGCGGCACGAGGCCAGGGAGGCCACCGAGTTCGAGGTGACCGGCGGACCAGGTGTGACCTGGACCTCCACCTGGGACGACGGGCACGTCACCACGGTTGACGTGCCGAACGGTTCACGCGTACGCGCAGGCGCCGACGGCAGCGTCGTCGTGCTTCGCGAGCAGCGATAGATCACTGACAAAGGAGACCCCCTTGCACCGAAAGGCACTCGCCGCCGTCACCGCCGCCTCGGTCCTCGCGCTCGCCGCGTGCAGCAGTGAGACCAGTGGCGGAGGAGGCTCGGCCGGGACCACCACGATCAGCTTCGCCTTCTGGGGGACCTCCGATGAGGCTGCCACCATGAAGGCGATGATCGCGGCGTTCGAGAAGGCCAACCCGACGATCAAGGTCGAGCCCAACTGGATCCAGAGCGACTACGAGCAGAAACTCCAGACGTCGATCGCCGGCGGCGGCGCCCCGACCGTGGCGGAGATCTCCGACACCTCGCTGCCGAGCTTCGCCAACGCTTTCAAGAAGGTCGAGGTCGACAAGAGCGTCTACTACTCGCCGGCCGTCCAGAGGGCGGGTACGTTCGGCGGGGCCGACTACGCGGTGCCCTTCGTCGCGAAGAGCAAGGTCCTGGCCCTCGGCAAGGACGCCTTCGACAAGGCCGGTGTCGCCGTCCCGTCCGGCGCGACGCCGATGACGACCGCGGACTTCGTGGCCGCTGCCAAGAAGCTGACGTCGGGATCGGGCTCGAAGAAGATCTATGGCTCCGCGCCCCTTTGGTACGACGGCTGGCTGATCGCGGAGGGCGGCTCGTACTACAGCGCGGACGGCAAGCAGTGCACGATGGGCAACCCCGATGGGATCCGCGCCGCCCGGACCGTGGTGGACGCCGTGAAGACCGACGGCTTCGCGCCCAACCAGGCCGACGCCCAGGGGCAGGACATGTTCCAGTGGCTCGCCGACGGCAAGATCGCGATGCTGCCCGACTTCGGCCCGTGGAACATCGCCAAGATCGCCGCGCTGGACACCTCGAAGTTCCTCCTCGTGCCGACGCCCGGCAAGGGCGAGCCCATGGAGGTCGACAGCCTGGGCATCGCGAAGGACGCGAGTGAGGCGGAGACCGCCGCGGCGAAGACCTTCACGAAGTTCATGAGCTCGACCCCCGACGCGCAGAACCTCCTGGCGACGACGAAGTCCGCGCTCGGCATCCCCGTCATCAAGGGATCGCTCGACGCCTTCAAATCCATCGCCCCGACGGTGAACCTGCAAGCCTTCATCGACGCCGTCACGAACGCGGTGACCACGCCCGCCGTCAAGGACAAGGTGCGGATCGAGAGCGCCTTCTCAGGTGACCTGAACTCGCGCACCGCGATCGGGTCCGGCACCGAGGATCCGGCCGCCGTGCTGCCGCAGCTTCAAGCCGAGTGCCAGAAGCTGCTGGACGCGGCGCGGTGACGGTCACCGAGCGGATCGCGTAGAGGGGGATCGCGGCATGTCAGGCATCGTGGACGGGCTTGCGGGACTCCTCGAACGGCTGCACGTCGACGAGGGGCTCCGGCCCATCCTCTCCCTGGTCATCATCTTGGCCATCGTGTTCGGCCTCATCGGCGCCGCTCTGTGGGGCGCCCTCCGGGCGCGCTGGATCTCGCGGAACACCGCCGCGTTCTGGCTCTTCGTCTCCCCGTGGATCGTCGGCTTCGTGATCTTCACAGGTGGGCCGATGGTGTACTCCCTGGTCCTGTCATTCATGGACTGGGACCTGATCGATCCGGCGAAGTTCACGGGGCTCGCCAACTACCAGGAAGCCCTCTCCGATCCCAAGCTCGGCCAGGCGATCAAGGTCACCCTGACGTACGCCGTCGTGAGCGTTCCCCTGCAGACGGTGCTCTCCCTGGGTGTCGCGCTCCTGCTGAACGTCCGGGTCCGCGGGGTCAACGTGTTCCGGACCATCTGGTACCTGCCTTCGCTCGTGACGGGAGTGGCCCAGGCGGTGCTGTTCATCTGGGTCTTCCACCCCAGTTACGGCCTCGTCAACGGGCTGCTCGGCCTGTTCGGCGTCGACGGACCCAAGTGGCTCTTCGACGCCGACTGGGCCCTGCCCGCGGTGATTCTCATGAGCCTCTGGACCGTCGGCGGGAACATGATCATCTATCTCGCGGGCTTGCAGGACGTGCCGAAGAGCCTCTATGAGGCGGCCTCGATCGACGGTGCCGGGCGCTGGCGCTCGTTGTGGCACATCACGCTTCCCCAGGTGAGCCCCGTCATCTTCTTCAACGTGGTCACGGGTCTCATCGGTGCGATGCAGACCTTCACCCAGGGCTACGTGGTCACGCACAACGGGGGCGGCCCGTCCGACTCGCTTCTTTTCTACGTCCTGTACCTGTACCAGAACGCGTTCTCCTTCTTCCAGATGGGATACGCGTCCGCCCTGGCTTGGATCCTGTTCGGCATGATCATGGTGCTCACGGCGCTGGTGTTCCGGGGGAGCGCCTTCTGGGTCTACTACGAATCGCAACGGCCGAAGGAGCGGAGGCGGCGTGTCCATGTCAGCTAGCGCGGGAGCGGTGAGTGCGGAGGGGACGCGACCCCGGCCGCTCGGGCCCAGGATCTTCGCGCTCACACTGCTCGTGGTCGGCTCCGTCGTCTTCGTCTACCCCTTTCTCTGGATGATCGCGACCGCGCTGCGGACGCAGGCGGGTGTGTCGCAGGGAGGGGTGTCGCTCTGGCCCATCCAGTGGCAGTGGTCCAACTTCTCCGACGGTCTCGGGTCGTTTCCCTTCTGGACCTACCTGCGCAACTCGGTGCTGAGCACGCTCGTCCCGGTCGTCGCGGTGGTCTTCTCGTCGTCGCTCATCGGGTTCGCGTTCGCGCGGATCCGGGTGCGGGGCTCCGGGGTGCTGTTCGCGATCGTGCTGTCGACGATGTTGCTTCCCGGGGAGGTGACGATCGTTCCGCAGTTCATTCTTTTCAAGAATCTCGACATGATCGACACGCTGTGGCCGATCATCGTCCCGACCTTTTTCGGCTCCTCGTTCTTCATCTTCCTGTACCGGCAGTTCTATCTGCGATTGCCGGACGCGCTGACGGATGCCGCCCTCATCGACGGCGCGGGCTGGTTCCGTATCTGGTTCTCTATTTATCTGCCGCTTTCCCGGCCCATCGTCATCGCGACCGCGGTGCTGCAGTTCATGTCCTACTGGAGCAACTTCTTCCAGGCCGCGATCTACCTTTCGACGGAGCGGTGGAAGACGCTGCCGCTCGCCCTGGCGGGTTTCCAGTCCGTCCACGGCACGAACACTCCACTGTTGATGGCCACCACCTTGGTGGTGACCCTTCCGTGCGTTCTTCTTTTCTTCTTCGCGCAGCGTCACATCATCGGCGGAATATCATTCACGGGGATCAAATGACGGAAATCGAAACGCCTGCCGCGGGTGCCTCCTGGCTACCGGGGTGGACCCACTCGGAGCCTGAGGCGCCCGTCCCGCTGGGCGGCGATCACTCCGGCGCGGGGCTCCTGCTACGGGCGACGCGGCCGGGTGACGTACGCGAACTGCGGGGCGGAGTCTTCGAGGTCGTGTTCAGCACGCTGGGCGAGCCGCTCAGTCTTACCGTGACGATCCCGGCGACCGATGCGAGCGCGTGGTGGCGGCCGGGCAGCACTGTGCCGCACGCGACGATCCCGCCATCGTGGGGGGCGGCGGTCGACGAGACCGCCCTGCGGGGCATTCCGCTCGGGGCCCTGCTCGGCTCGCGCGACGTCGCCCGTCTGGTCTACGCGGTCGACACCGGCTGTAGCGAGACCCAGGTGCTGGCCGGCCTGGTGGAGGAGACCGCCGACTTCGTGATCAAGATCGCCGTCGGCGGCTCTGGCACGACAGGGGACGTGCGGCTTCTCCTGGACGTGTCCGGCGGCACCTTCGCGCAAGCCGTTCCCGAGGCGGGGCACTGGCTCCAGGGGGAGGAAGGCCATCGCGGGGCGCCGGGGGCCGAGGACGCGGTCCTGTGCACCTGGTATTTCGCGCACCAGCACGTCTCGGCCGCCACCGTACTCGCGCAGGCCGATCGCGCGGCCGCGATGGGGTTCGGCACCGTGATCGTCGATGACGGGTGGCAGACGAGCTCGCACGGCCGGGGATACGGATCGTGCGGCGACTGGGAGGTCACGGAGGACAAGTTCCCCGATGCGGCCGGCCTGGTCGAGGCGTTGCGCGCCCGAGGGCTGCGCACCGTGTGGTGGATCGGCACACCGTTCCTGGGCTATCGGGCGAAGGCCCGCGACCTGGGGCTTACGACGCTGCGCGACAAACCCGAGCTGGAGGCGGAGGTCCTCGACCCGCGAGACCCCCTCACCCGCGCCTACCTGGTCGGGCGGATGGAGGAGATCATCGCGCGGACGGGGGCCGACGGCCTGAAGCTCGACTTCCTGGAGGAGTTCCAGGGGGCGCCGGGTTCCGTGGCCGCGGCCGTCGACACCGTGTCCGAGATCGTCGACAGGCTACGAGGGCTCGGAGTCGAGCCGTTGATCGAGTTCCGGGAGCCGTACGTTCATCCAGAGCCCTCCCGGCACGCCTCGATGATCCGCGTCGGCGACTGCCCGTTGAACGCGGTCCAGAACCGCGTCGGCATCCTCGACCTGCGCCTGAGCCGGCCGGGCACGCCGATCCACAGCGACCCGATCATGTGGGCCGAGGGCGACAGCCCGGAGCGGGTCGCCCATCATCTGATCAACTCACTGCTGGGCGTGCCGCAGGTTTCCGTCGACCTGACGCGGCTTCCCGCCGGCCAGTCCGAGGCGCTCACGTTCTGGCTCAGTGTCTGGCGCGAGCACCGCGACCTGCTGCTGCACGGTCGGCTGGTGCCCGAGCGCCCCGAACTGATGTACCCGGTGGCCCGCGTTCACGACGGCGGCCGGCATTTCGTCGCGAGGTACGCGCCGCACGCCATCGCGATTCCGGCCGGCGACTGGACAGAACTGCTGGTCGCGAATGCCGACGACAGCTCCCCGATCCTGCTGAACGAGGGGGACGAGGTCAGCGCCGGCCTGGAGATCTGGGACGCCAGGGGACGACGGGTCGCCGACGGGGACATCGTTCTGGCGTCCGGGCCCCACGCGCTGGCCATTCCCTCCGGCGGGCTGGCCCGGTTGCGCCGGGCCCTTTCCTCGATGCCCTCGACATGACGGAGGGCTCCGCGACGACGTTCACCGACGATTCCCCCGGCCCTCCCTGCCGGGCCGATCTCTAGCCCGGTGCCGGCGACGCTGGACGTCACCGACTTCGGGGCGGCTCCCGGCAGCCGCTCCGATGCCGCGCCCGCGGTCGCGGCGGCGCTCCGGGCCGCCGGCGCCGTGGCGGGGCCGGTGGTCCTCCGATTCCCGCCGGGCGACTATCACTTCTGGCCGGACGGTGCTCAACGTCGTGAGCTTTACGTCTCCAACACGGTGGGGGACGATCCGCGATACCGCGAGAAGACGATCGCCGTACTCGTCGAGGCGATGGACGATCTCGTCATCTCGGGGGAAGGCGCCCGCATCCTCCTTCATGGGCTCCAGACGACCTTCGCCGTCATCGACTCGCGGCGGGTGCGCGTCGAGGGACTCGAGTTCGATTTCGCGGTGCCGACGGTCGTCGACGCCACGGTCGTGGACGGGGGCGTCGAGGCGGGGCGGGCGTACCGGGTGATCCGGGTGCCCGAGGTCACGCTGTTCTCCGTCGAAGGGCGCTCGATCCGCTGGCACGGTGAGGCCCTCGGCTCGGGCGCCGTCGCCTGGGAGGGCCGTGACGCGCTCGAGTACACGCAGATTCATGATCCGTCCGGCCACAGGACGCGGCGCGGCCCGAACCCGCTCTTCGACGACGTCCGGTCGATCAAGGCGGTGGGGAAGCGCGAGATACGGATCGACTACGACCGCGGCGAGGAACCGGCCGACGTCGGCGTCGTCTATGAGATGCGCCTGACGACACGTGATCATCCCGGCGCGCTCGTGCTCGACAGCTCCGGCGTGACGTTGTCCGGGCTGCGTTTCCGGTTCCTGCACGGCTTCGGCGTCGTGGCACAGGCGAGCCGTGACGTCACGATCGAGGGCTGCGAGTTCCGAAGCCCACCGGGTAGCGGGCGGCACACGGCGGGTTTCGCCGACTTCATCCAGTTCTCCGGATGCTCGGGAGTCGCGGCCGTTCGCGAGTGCCTCTTTGACGGGCCGCATGACGACCCGATCAATGTGCACGGCACCTACCTCCGCATCGCCGATCAGCCTGATCGCCGCACGCTGGTGCTCGAGTACGCGCATCCGGAGACGGCCGGACTCCCGCAGTTCTCACCCGGCGACCTGATCGAGATCGTCGAGCGGGAGACGCTCCAGGCGATCGCGACCGCGACGGTGGAGCGCGTACGGCAGCCGAGCGGGCGGGATCGCGCCCACCCGCTCGGGGTCATCGTCCTGACCGTCGGCTCCGAGCTTCCCGGCGACCTCACCGGGCGGGCCGCGGTGGAGAACGTGACCCGGACGCCGGCCGTGCACATCGCCCGCAACCTCTTCCGGAACGTGCCCACGCGCGCCGTGCTCGTGACCACGCGGCGTCCGGTGGTCATCGAGGACAACCGCTTCGAGCGCCCGGGAATGGCCGCGGTCTACGTCTCAGGCGACGCCGCCGAATGGTGGGAGTCCGGGCCGGTACGCGATCTGATCGTCCGCGGGAACGAGTTCGTCGAACCGGGTGGACCGGCGGTCTTCATCGATCCCCAGAACACGCGGGCCGACTCCGCGTACCCGGTTCACCGCGGCGTCGTCGTCGAAGGAAATCGCTTCGTGCTCCGTGACGTCCCGGCGCTCGACGCCAAGAGCACCCGGGGCATTCGCTTCAGGGACAACAGCATCGTGCGCTCCGGGCCGGAGGCATGGGACGTCGTCCTCCGGTCGTGCACGGACGCGGACATCGATGAGCCGACATTGCGGGTCACCGAGCTCGGATGAGCGACACCACGGTTCGGCAGGGTGTCGGCAGGTGTTACAGCAGGGATCCGGCGAGCGGGATGTTCTGCGTCCGCAGGGCGCCGGTGACCAGCCGGGCGATCCGCCGGGCGCCGTACGCCTCGAAGTGGGTGTGGTCGTTGCAGAAGAACTGTCCGAGCGGCCCGGAGGCGTAATCGCCGTTGTTGGGGCACAAGCCCAGGGAGTTGTAGTAGTCGACGCTGAGGGTCTGCAGGTCGATGACCGGTGAGCCGGTGGCGGCGCCGGCCGCGGTGGTCTGGGAGACGAAGCCGCGGTTCTTGACCGCGCTGCTGCCCGAGCAGGTGATGGCCGCGACGGCGGTGAGCAGGATCGGGTGGGCGCCACGGTCCTTCGCCGCCTGCGCCATCATCGTCATCAGCGCCTGGTACCGGGCGGTGCCGACGTGGCGCGGGCAGGTCGTCGAGCTGTCGTTGATGCCGAACTGGATGAACAGGTAGTCACCGGCCTTCATGTTCGCGAGCATCTGCTGCCACCGGGGCGAGTAGGTGGTGGAGCTGAGGACGCACTCGCCGTTCGAGCCGATCGTGGAGGTCACGTTCCCCTCGTAGAGCCAGGTCTGGATGCTGCGCCCGGCGACGGCGAGGTTGTCGACCACGATGTTGCTGTGGAACAGCGAGTCGAATTCGGTGGCCCAGCCCACGGGGCAGGTGGCACTGGGGTCGGCCATGGTCGAGTCGCCGGCCATCCAGACGGTGGTCGTCGCCACGGCGGCGGTCGCGGCCACATTGGCGGCCCGGGCGTCGCACCCGGTCGCGCCGATCACTGTGGCCGAGGCGGGGCTCGGGGCGACCAGCGACAGGGATGTCACCAGGGCAGAGACGATTGATAAGAGGACCTTACGCATGGTTTCTCCTGTCACCCGAATGGCGAAAGGACCGCGCGGGCATCGACGGTGCCGACGGAGATTCCAGCCGAAAGCGTTAGCGCTAACATTCAACGGGTCATCCCCTCGTGGGCACCATTGAGGGCTGGCGGTTATGCCACAGAGCGAATATGACGCCGCCGAGGCTTGTCAATTGCGGTGTCAGCTCTGCTGTCCCCGCCGATCGCGAAGGTCTTCTTACCGGGCATTGCCTCTTCGGGGTGCTGGTGCAGTGAGATTTCAGCCGGGTTCAACCCATTGTCTTGGTCGAACGCGGTTCCCGTACCGGCGTGGGTTCGCTTGCACGGCGGTGGTCAAGGCCGCCGGATCGCCCGCCCACGCTGGTCGTACCCGATGAAAATTTCAGAAGGGGGCTCAGTGGTCGTGGCAGCAGGCGACTCGGGCGCCCTCGAGCTCGGTGGGGTCGTTCCACCAGTGGCTCGCTGTGCTCTGGTGAACGGGGACGCGGTCCTTGACCTTGCCGGACGGTGCGGAGGCCGCGGGTGTCGCCTGGTCGGTGGTGGTGGAGGACGGGTAAGGCGCGAGGAGCTGCTCGATGGTGTGGTGTCTCCCGCCGACGACGACGGCCGTGACGTTGGCGGCGTCCTCGATGCGGGACAGCGGGTCGCCGTCGATGATGGCCAGGTCGGCGTACATGCCCTTGGCGATCCTGCCCAGCGGGAGGCCGAGGTAGGCCCCGGACGTGCTGGTCGCGGCGGTGAGCGTTTCCCGCGGGGTCAGGCCGTACTTGACCATGGCGCGCAGGTTCATGTGCAGGCTGATCCCTAGGTGATCGATCGGTGCGTCGGTGCCGGCGGTGACCACGCCGCCGCCGCGGATCATCGCCGTGAGCTGCGCGACCTGGTTGGCGAGGTTCGTCCGGATCACCCGGACCGCCGTCGGGTCGGCGGTCTGAGCCGTGGTGACCGTCGCCTGGAGCTGCGCCATACGCCAGTTCGGGTAGAGCCGGCGGACCCGTTCGTCGGTGACCAGCGAGGTGTCGTCCCTGTAGAGGGCCGAGGAGGTGAACAGGGTGGGGGTTCTGGCCATCTTCGAGGCGTTGAACATGGCGATGACGTCGGAGTAGGCGGAGCCGACGTTCGTGACGGTGCGTGAGTAGCCGAACCGGTTGGTGGCGCCGACGTGCTCGGTCTGGTCGCCACCCATGGCGATCGCCGGATAGTGGTAGTGCGAGCTGACCGGCTTGCCCTGGCGGTGGGCCCAGTCGATGACCTCTTTGTGCCAGATGACCGGTAGCCGCACGTAGCACTTCATCATGTCGTAGTCGAGGGCGGCGGCCCGCCGCAGTTCGAGGAGCAGTTGGTCGTGGGAGTACGTCGGGCGCATGAAGTTGTAGTAGATGCGCGGCCCGTCGATGGCTTCGCCCGTGCCCAGGTAGCGCGGTGCGAGCCGGGCGCCGGACTGCACTGACTCGCGCTCCTCGACCATGTGGTACGCGGGCGAGCCAGGTGAGCGCGTCGTGGTGACGCCCAGGGCGAGCCACAGCGGACCCTGTCGCGATCCATAGGCGTAGCCCTGCATCTCACGGTGATGGTGGATGTCGATCAGGCCGGGCATGACGAACCTGTCGCGGGCGTCGATCCGGGCGCCGGGCCTTCCGTCCCGGTGCGGCTCGATCGCGGCGATGCGCTGGCCTCGTACGATGATGTCGACGTCGCGGACGACGCTCTTGGAGACGCCGTCCCACATGCGGCCGGCGTGAATGACCACCTGATCGGGGCCGGTGTCGTTGCGCCAGGTCAGCCGCATCGGAATCGACCGGGCGGGCTCGCCGTCGAGGCGCACGCTCTTGAGACGTCCCTCGTTCAGGTAGAGGAGGCCGGCCGAGCCGCCTGCCCAGACAGGGGCGTCGGAGACCTCCCGGGTGACCTGGCGGGCGCTGCCGGTGGGCCGTCCGGTCTTGTCGACGGGCAGGACCCACAGGAGCGATTCCATGGCGAAGGCGAGCATGGTGCCGTCAGGTGACCAGACTGGGCCGTCGTCACCACGGGTCTGCAAGGACCGGTGTGGCGCGGGGTCGATGTACGCGCCGGCACCCGTGGCCCGGTCGATGAGCAGGATCTTGGACAGTCCCTCACGGTAGCGTCGTGAGTACGGCACCACCGCGGCCAGCGCGAGGGTTTTGCCGTCGGGCGACCAGGTCGGGCGACCTGGTTCGAAGGTGGCGTCGAAGACCTTCTGGATGTCGCCGGTGGAGACGTTCACCACCCACAGGGCGCCGTCCTGGTCCAGGTAGGCGATCTCCCTCCCGTCGGGTGACCATCGGACCGACAGGGCGGCGGAGTCGGTCAGATGGGTCATCTGCCGGTCGGCGCCGGTGCTCAGGTCGCGGACCCAGATATTGAGAGTGCCGGTGCGATCGGTGACGAAGGCCAGTTGCCGCCCGTCCGGGGAGAAATCGGGGTCGCTTTTCCACCAGCGGTCACGGAAAAGCGGTTCCGGCGTGCCAGCGTCGCGCATCAGATAGATGTCGTTGAGCGCGCGGAAAGCGATGGCGGACCCGTCCGGGGACACGGCCGGGCTGCCGATTCCGACGACGGGGAATGACCCGGGCTCGTCGAATACGCGGACCCTCTTCTTGTACTTCGGAGTCGTCGTCGTCAGCGCGGCGGTGAAGCCGATGGTGCCGACGGACGCGGAGTTGAGGCGGCGGACCTTGATGGTGCCCGCGGAAGTGTAGTAATAGCGTCCGTCCGGGGCGAACCGGGCACGGAACGGGAAGACCTCCTCGCCGGTGACGAGGGTGCCCGCGGTGCCGGCCAGATCATTGGCGCCCGAGTGGAAGAGGTGGTAGGCGAGGTCGGTGCCGTTCGGCAGCCAGGACGGCTGGTGAATGACCTGACCGGCGGGGACCGTGACCGCGGTGGCGCGCGTGCCGGTGGCGACCTCGATGACGTCGATCCTGGTGTCGGCGACGACGAACGCGACCTTGCTCCCGTCGGGTGACCAGGCCGGCTCGTACTCCTCGGCGGAGGTGTCGGTCAGGACGCGGGTCGCTCCGGTGGCGACGTCGAGCAGGTGGATCCCGTAGCTGCCCCCGGCATCGGAGGAGTAGGCGATGGTGCGCCCGTCCGGGCTGTAGCGGGGCTCGCGATGATCGAATGGGCCGGTGGTCAACTGCTTGATCGCGGACCCGTCGGGCCGGATCGTCCACAGATTGAAGACACCGTCCCGGTACGACTGGAACACGATGGTGGATCCGTCCGGAGACCAGTCGGGCTGGGCGATGTCGTACAGATCGCTGGTGAGCCTGCGGGCGGTGCCCCCGGAGGCGGAGCAGACCCACAGGACACCGAGCAGATCGAGGGCGAGCAGGCGGCCGTCGGGCGAGGACGCGACGGCGAAGTCGGTGCCGGAGGCGACGGCTGTCTTACCGGTGTTCCCCGCTACGCCGGCTCTCGCCGGTGCGGCCGGGGTGAGCACGGCGGCGAGGGCGGCACCGCCGCCCGCCAGGACGGCCCGGCGAGACGGGCGCGACATCGATCCGGAAGTGGAGATGAACGCGTCGGGAGGAACCGGTGAGTGAGACATCGGGGATTTCCACTCCACTATTCACACATGGTCAGATAGTCATCGAGCTGACAGCCTTCGCGAAGAAGGCGGCAGCGAACGGCTGAACGTGATGACGCGCGATTCATGATCCGAGGCGAAATGCGTTATCTGCCGGGAGATCATCCACCTGTCGAGGCGGCTGGTGTGCTCATTGAGAGTAGGGGGACCCGCTTGGCTCGTGTAAGCGCATAGGGATGTACATACGTCGGTCAACAGAATTGGTCAAGAGGGGCCGGTGAGACAGGGGGTCCACGCCGGACGGGATGGCCGGGTGTGAAGGCTGGTCGGGTGAGACGTGGCGTCCCAAGGATCACGATTCCGATACGTTGGGGCGTATGCTCCCCGCCCTTGACGCGTCACAGGTTCCGTCCCGGTTCGCCTGGCTGGACGCGTTGCGCGGCATCGGCGCTCTGGCCGTAGTGGGGGAGCATCTGACGACCTGGGCGATGCCGTGGCTGCGGCCTACCTCGTTCAACCTCGGCGTCTACGGCGTGCTGGTGTTCTTCCTGGTCAGCGGCTACATCATCCCATCCTCGCTGGAACGGCACGGCGACGTGCGGGCTTTCTGGATCGGCCGGTTCTTCCGCCTCTATCCGCTCTACCTGGCGGTCATCGCCCTGGTCCTCGCTCTGGCCTGGTGGATTCCCGTGCGGCAGGAGGTGTCCAGGGACCTGTCCTCGGTCGCCGCGCACCTGACGATGCTGCTGGACGCGGTGGGGGCGGCAGGTGTGCTGAACACCATGTGGACACTGTCGTACGAGATGGTGTTCTATCTGCTGGCCGCGGCGCTGTTCGTGGCCGGTGTACGCGACGGGCGGAACCTGCTTCCGGCCACCTTCGCGCTGATCGGCGCAGTCGCCGGGCTGGTCCTGACCGGGCCGCCGCTGTCGGGTGGCTGGCTGGCCTGGGTGTCGTCCGGCCTCTTCGTGGCCGGGCTCGGCTGCGTGGTCTCCGGCCGCGGGCGTACGGTCGCGGCCTGCGCGTTGGGTGTGATGGGGCTGGCTCTGGTACTGCTGAGCAGCCGCGTCCCCTGGTTCGGGGCGGCGATCCTGGCGGTGATGTTCGCCGGCACGGCGATCCGTCGCTGGGAACGCGGGCAGGCGCCGCTCTGGCCCGTGGCCGTCACCGCGATGGTCGTGGCCGCGACGCCGCTCTGGGCGCTCAACGCCGGCTGGTGGTGGGTGCGACCGGACGTGTGGGGGCTGACCGTCCTCCTCGCCGCCCTCACCTTCGCCGGTGGCATGGCCTTACGTGCTCGCCCCCTTCCTGCCGTGCTCACCTGGCTCGGCACGATCAGTTATTCCCTCTACCTGGTCCACCTGCCGATGCTCCTGATCGTCATGCGGGTGGCCGGTGAGATGCGCTGGTCGCCGCTGCCCCTGCAGATCGGGATCAGCGTGGTCTTCCTGAGCCTGCTCATGCCGGCCAGCTGGCTCAGTCACCGCCTCATCGAAGGCCCCATGCAGCGCCTCGGCCGCCGTCTGGTTTCCCGGCCCGCACTTCGCGAGGTCAGTCTTCGGCGAGGACGATGACCAGGTCGCGGGGGCCGAGCGTGACCGGGTCGGACTTGCCGGGGTTGAGCACCACGCCGTAGTTGGGCGGGGCGGTGGCCTCGACCGTCAGCCGGTAGCCGATGGCGGTCTCGCCGCGGGCCCGGGCGGAGGCGATGACGGTGGCGAAACTGACCGTCATCCCAGGGTGGATGTAGTCGGTGGCGGGCTTGAGGTAGATCTCCGAGCCGTCGGCGTCGAAGAGGTAGCGGAACACCCCGCCCAGGTGCGGGTTCTCCGACAGCTGGGTCATCAGCAGGCTGATCAGCTTGGTGCCGACCACGAAGTCGTCAGCCTTGGTCACCTGGGCCAGGCGGCGGTTGCGGTCGTCGTTCATCTCGCTGACGATCGGGAAGCGCTGCCCGGTACGGGATGCCAGGTCGCGCAGGTGCAGCAGCGTCACCAGCGTGCGTGAATCCGCGTGCTGCGACTCCAGCCGGTCGTCGGCCAGCACGATGATGTGGTCGAACATGCCCGGCTCCAGCGACTCCAGCGTGATCCGGTCGGTGGTGTCGCACTCCTTGACGTTCAGGGCCAGGTTGGGGAGCTCGAACGCGAACGCGGATTCGTCGACGGCGGCGGCCACGTTCAGGATCGAGCCGGGGGCCACGTACTGGTCGAGCTCGGCGACGATTTTCGGGGCGCGGCTGTTCCAGCCGAGCATCAGTGTGCGTTCCGGAGGCGCGGCCTCGCGGGCGGGATGGGTGATCGCCTGCTGGACGACGGGCGGGAAGCCGCGGACGAGCCGGACGGTGGAGTCGTCCTCGGCGATCACGATCATCTGGTCCCCGTCCATGACCTGGGTGTCCATGGGCGGGTTCAGGACCACCGAGCCGTCGCCGCGTCGGATCCCGATCAGCGAGGCGGTCTCGTACGCGAACAGCGCCTCCCCGTACGGGAAACCGGTCAGCTTCGGCTCCGTCCGCATGTAGATCTCGTCGCCGCCGAAGTCCAGCAGATCGGTGACCACCACCGACAGGCCCGACTGGCGGCAGGTCTGCACGATGAGGCGGGAAGCGATGTCGTCGGTGTCGACCACCTGCGCGTGCCCGTTGGCGGCCAGTTCGGCCGCGACGCGGTTGCCGCTGTCGGTCACCGAGGCGATGATCGGCGGGCGGCGGCGGCGCCAGTTGCGGTTGGTCAGAGCGAGGAGCGTCTTGACGACGTGCGCGTCCGGATCCGCACCCGCGGGGGAGAGGACGATGACCGACCGGGCGGTGTCCAGGCTGAGCAGGTCGAGATCGGTCGGCTCCGCGGTGCTGCCGCTGCGTACGACGATGCGGGTCTTGCCGGTGTCGCCGACGCGCGTGCGCAGTTCCTCCTCCATCTCCAGCTTGTCGCCGTCACCGAGGATGGCGATACAGGACCTGGCTTCGCTGGCGTTGGCCTCGACCAGCTCGGGGATGATCGTGAAAACCTGATCCGACCAGCCGACCAGCACCGTGTGGCCGGACTCGACGATGCGGGAGCGGCCCTTGCGCAACTCGGTCAGCTTGTTGTCCAAGCCGGTGGTGAGGACGCCGACGAGGCTGGAGACGATGAGCAGGCCGCCGATCGTGATGGCGAACCCGAGGACCGTGAAGATCGTGCTGCCCTCGTTGTCGCCCGCGACGGTGCCCGGGTCCATGGCGCGCATGAGGCTGCCCCAGAGCGCGTCGTACCAGCTGTCGTGGACGTCCTTGTCGGCGAAGACTATGGACAGGCCCGCGAAGATCACGACCATCACGACGGTGACGAGGGCGAGCCAGCCGATGAGGGCGGGTGTGCCCTTCGACATGCTGTTGTCGAACCGGTAGCGCAGACGTTCTCGTCGTGTGGCCATGACCTAACCCATCGTTTTGGGCATCCTCTCGCCTGAGGCGGTAAGGGATGTGGCGAACGGTACCAATCGCCACAATTGTCCCCTTGCTTCTATGTTGCCGCTTGCATCTCGCTAACAAAGGGGGGATACCGGGGGAGAGAGCGGCGAGGGAGAGAGTTAGGTCTTGTTCTTGGCGGGCGCGCATGCCGAGTCCAGCGTGTCCAGTCGGTCGGACGGCTGGGTGAGCCGGCGTGGTGATCGCGTGGTGGTGGGCGTACTGGCAGGAGATGGAGTGGCGGCCCCGGCGCGGACGACCTTGCCGGAGCGTGCGATGGCGGCCCGCACCGCCTTGCGGATGCGCGGGTAGTCGGGATAGGCCGGGTTGTAGGCGGGTGGTACGAAGTTCATCTTGGCCACCTTGGCGCCCTTGACCCGCTGAGCGAGCGGCACCAGGTCCTGCAGCAGCTCGCGCGGGATGTCGGTGCGAAAGGTCTCCTTGGCGGCCTTGGCCAACGCGTTGAACTTCAACAGCACGTTGCTCGGGTTGAGCTGGTTGAGCATGGCGCTCATCACGCACTGCTGGCGGAGCATGCGGGTGTGGTTGTCGGCGCCGGCGCAGGTGCTGCCCGGATGGTCGCGGGCCCTGCCGTACCACAGGGCCTCGTTGCCGTCGAGGGTACGGGTGCCGGCCTTGACCACGCCGCCGTCGGAGCGGCCCACGCCGTAGCAGACGTCCTGCTCGACGTTGATGGTGACGCCGCCGAGAGCGTCGATCAGGCGTGCCACGCCCCACATGTTGACCAGCATGTAGTAGTCGACCTTGAGGCCCAGGATCTGGCCGAGCGTGCCCTTGACGGCCTCCGGGGCGCGGTCGGGAGAGTGGCCGGCGACCTCGGGGTGCGTGTCGGCGTACGCCCAGACCGCGTTGAGCAGGTCGGCCGAGCCGCGGCCCTGGGCCGGCGGCAAATAGAAGTTCTTCGGCGGCGGGAACCGCCTGGCCAGCGCGGATCCCGGCGCGAACGGCGCGTTCTCCATCTCGCGCGGCAGCGCCAGGACCACCGAGTTGCCTGTGTGGACATCGATGCTGACCACGTTGATGCTGTCGGTACGGATGCTCACGCCCTTGCGCGAGGCGGCGCCGTCCCCGCCCAGCAGCGCGATGTTGACCCGATCGCGTCCCTGCCACGGATCCTGGTGATCGATCGGCTTGGACGGTGCGGCCTTGAAGACGCTGCCGATCGCGTCGTCAGAGGTACGAGCGGTCGTGGCGGCCAGCCCGAAAGGCAGCGCCACGGTCACCGCCAGCACGCCCGCGACCGAGGCCGTACCGAGTTGTCCCCACTTGCCGAGCCTGGCAGGTCGCAGCACGATGTACGAGCTGATCACGACCCCGGCCCAGGCCAGCCCGGCTGCCACGCACAGGCCAGTGACCACGGCCAGCCAGGTCGGATCGAGCAACAGACCAGCCAGCGCGTTACGGTTGATCAGCGCGATCACGGCACCGATCAGCAGCACGCCGAAGATCCCCAACATGATCATGCCGGTACGCTTGCGGCCCGCCCGTAGATGTACGATGCCCGGCACGACGACCGACGCGAGCGTCCAGCCGATGACGGATGGAGCAGTCCACCTGCGCATCCAACCTCCCCCATAGGCAATATTTGCCTCATTGCGCAGGGAACTTAGCAAATCCCCTCGCTTGGGGTGACCTTGTCGATCGATTGGCCTCTGGCGAGCCCGGCCGCCGGGGCTCGATCCCGGTGTTGATCGTTCACCGGCCACCTGGTCTCCGGATCCTGAGGACCGGACGCCTCATACCCAGAACAAAGACCCTGGACCAGCCCTATCGCCCTAGGTCGGATGGGTACGGACGATTCGCTGCACGGCGGAGACGGCACGGACGAGGTGGGTTTCGGCGCGGTCGGCTCGATGGGCGACCGCCAGGTCGATGGCCGCGGGAGGGGCCAGCGGCCGGAAGGCGACGCCTTCCAGCGCCAGGGCCGTCACCGGTTCGGGGACTACGGCCGCGCCGAGCCCGCCCGCGACGAGCGTGATCAGGGTGGAGGTCTCGCCGACCTCGTGCCGGATCCGGGGCTCGACGCCGGTGTCGCGGAACAGCCCGAGGACGACGTCGTACATCACCGAGCGGCGGTCAGCGGAATGGACGATGAGGTCGATGCCCGCCAGATCGATGATCGTCACCTGCCGCTGGGCGGCCAGAGGAGCCTCAGCGGGGACCGCGACGACGAGCCGGTCCCGGCGCAGCGGCAGAACCGTGAGCGAGAGATCGGCGATCGGCGGGCGCAGCAGCGCCACGTCGATGTCACCGGTTCGCAGTGCGGCTACCTGGTCGGGCACCAGCATCTCGCCGCGGAAGGAGAAGTCGACGCCCGGCAGCTCGTGGGACAGGCCGCGGGCGAGCGCGGGCAGCAGGCTGTAGGTCGCCGAGCCTACACAGCCGATCGCGAGATGGCCGACCGCGCCGGCCGCGACCCGGCGTGCCTCGCTTGCCGCCTCGTCCACCGCGTCGAGGATCCGGCGGGCCCGGGCCAGGTAGCCACGGCCCGCGTCGGTGAGGCCGACCCGGCGCGTGGTCCGCTGGAGGAGTTCCACGCCCAGATCATCCTCGAGCCGGCGGATCGCCTGCGACAGAGGTGGCTGGGCCATGTGGAGCCGCTCGGCGGCCCGCCCGAAGTGGAGCTCCTCGGCGACGGCCACGAAGTACCGCAGGTGACGTAGATCCATAGCTGCTGCGTCTCAATAGGGCTGGATATTGATATTTCACAGTATCAAGCTCGGTCCTTAACCTCGGTGGCATGACCTGCTACCTCTACTCCGCCGTCCGGACTCCCTTCGGCCGGTTCAACGGCGCCCTGTCAGGCGTACGGCCGGACGATCTGTCGGCGCGCGTCATCACCGGGCTCCTGGACCGGGTGCCGGAGCTCGACCCGGCCGCGATCGACGAGGTCGTCTGGGGCAACGCCAACGGCGCGGGCGAGGACAACCGCAACGTCGGCCGGATGGCCGCCCTGCTCGCCGGGCTGCCGACCAGCGTGCCGGGCACCACCGTCAACCGACTGTGCGGCTCCAGCCTCGACGCGGCGATGATCGGCTCCCGCGCGATCGAGACCGGCGACGCCGACATCGTCCTGGCCGGCGGAGTCGAGTCGATGACCCGCGCGCCGTGGGTGCTGCCCAAGCCGTCCAGAGGCTTCCCGCCCGGTGACCTCACCGCGGTCTCGACGACGCTCGGCTGGCGGCTGGTGAACCCCCGCATGCCCAAGGAGTGGACCGTCTCGCTCGGTGAGGCCAACGAGCGACTTGGCGAGAAGTACGCCGTCACGCGGGAGCGGCAGGACGCCTTCGCCCTGCGATCCCACCGGCTGGCCACGGCCGCCTGGGCCGAGGGCTTCTACGACCACCTGGTCGTCCCCACAGACGGGCTGGCCCGCGACGAGGGCGTCCGCTCCGACTCCTCGCTCGACCAACTCGCCGCCCTCAAGCCGAGCTTCCGCCCCGACGGCACCATCACCGCGGGCAACGCCTCGCCGCTCAGCGACGGCGCCTCCGCCCTCCTGCTCGGCTCGCGCGCCGCCGCGGATCGGATCGGCGTCGAACCGCTCGCCCGCATCGCGGGACGTGGCGCGTCCGCGCTCGATCCGCAGGAGTTCGGGTACGCCCCCGTCGAGGCCGCCGAACGTGCCCTCGCCCGCGCCGGAATCGGCTGGGACCAGGTCGGCGCGGTCGAACTCAACGAGGCCTTCGCCGTCCAGTCGCTCGTGTGCGTCGACGCCTGGGGCATCGACCCGGAGATCGTCAACGCCAGAGGCGGCGCGATCGCGATCGGTCACCCGCTCGGGGCCAGCGGCGGCCGCATCCTGGGCACACTCGCCGGGGTACTGCGCGAGCGCCGCGAGCGGTGGGGCGTCGCCGCGATCTGCATCGGCGTCGGCCAGGGCCTGGCCATAGTGCTGGAGAACCTGGAGAGCCTGGAGAACGCGGCGGTGACGGCGTGAGCCGCGCGCTGATCCTGGAGAGCCTCGACGAGGCCGTCAGCGGCATCGAGGACGGCAGCACGATCCTCGTCGGCGGCTTCGGCATGGCCGGAATGCCGCTCGACCTCATCGACGCGCTGATCCGGCAGGGCGCCAAGGACCTCACCGTCGTGTCCAACAACGCCGGCAACGGCGAAGTGGGGCTGGCCGCGCTGCTCCAAGCCGGCCGCGTGCGGAAGGTGATCTGCTCCTTCCCGCGGCAGACCGACTCGTACGTCTTCGACGGCCTCTACCGCGCCGGGAAGATCGAGCTTGAGGTCGTGCCCCAGGGCAACCTCGCCGAGCGGATACGCGCCGCGGGCGCGGGCATCGGCGCGTTCTACTGCCCGACCGGCGCGGGCACCTCGCTGGCCCAGGGCAAGGAGACCCGGACCATCGACGGGCGCCTCCACGTCCTGGAGTATCCGATCAAGGGCGATGTCGCGCTGATCAGCGCCCATCGCGCCGACACGATGGGCAATCTCGTCTACCGCAAGACCGCCCGCAACTTCGGCCCCGTCATGGCCACCGCCGCCGCGACCACGATCGCTCAGGTACGCGAGATCGTCCCCGCCGGAGGCATCGATCCCGAGAGCGTCGTCACCCCCGGCATCTATGTCCACCGAATCGTCCAGGAAGCGTGCTGATCATGCCCCTGTCCACCGACGAACTCGCCGCGATCGTCGCCCGCGACATCCCGGCCGGCTCCTACGTCAACCTCGGCATCGGACAGCCCACCAAGGTCGCCGACCATCTTCCCCGCGACTCCGGGGTCGTCCTGCACACCGAGAACGGCATGCTCAACATGGGTCCTGCGGCGTCCGGCGATCAGATCGACCCGGAGCTCATCAACGCCGGCAAGGTCCCGGTGACCGAACTCCCCGGCGCCTCCTACTTCCACCACGCCGACTCCTTCGCCATGATGCGCGGCGGCCACCTCGACGTGTGCGTGCTCGGCGCGTTCCAGGTCTCGGTCACCGGTGACCTGGCCAACTGGCACACCGGCAAGCCCGGCGACATCCCCGCCGTCGGCGGCGCGATGGACCTGGCGATCGGCGCCAAGCAGGTCTTCGTGATGATGACGCTCTTCGACAAGCAGGGCCGGTCGAAGCTGGTACCCACCTGCACCTATCCGCTGACGGGCATCGGCTGCGTCAGCCGCGTCTACACCGACGTCGCCGTCATCGACGTCGGCCCGGGCGGGGCGACGGTGCGAGAGACCTTCGGGATCACGGCCGACGAGCTCCGCGACCGGCTGGCCGTCTGAGCTTCCCGTCGAGAGATTCCATGATCACCCCTGCCCTGAGAGCGTCAGGTCGTGCCGAGGGCCTTGCGCAGGACCTGGATGGCCTGCTCGACGGCGCCCGTGGTGGCGGCGGTCTGCCGGAGCGGGTTGAGCATCATGAAGTCGTGCAGGATGCCGTTGTAGCGCAGGCTCGTCGTACGCACCCCGGCCGCCACGAGCTTGCGCGCGTACGCCTCGCCCTCGTCCCGCAGCACGTCGTTCTCGTCCACGATCACGAACGCCTCGGGCAACCCGGTGAGCTCCTCCAGGCTCGCCCGCAGCGGCGAGGCGGTGATCTCCGCGCGCCTGTCGTGGTCCGGCAGGTACGCGTCCCAGAACCAGGCCATGGCCTGGGCGGTCAGGAAGGGCCCGTTGGCGAACTCCCGGTAGCTGCCGGTGTCCTGGGCGGCGTCTGTGACCGGGTAGTACAGCGACTGGTGGACGAAGGTCACGTCGCCGCGCTGCTTGGCCAGAATGGCCAGGGCGGCCGTCATGTTGCCGCCGACGGAGTCGCCCGCGACCGCGAGGCGTGAGGAGTCGAGCCCCTCCGAGGCCCCGTCCCGGGTGATCCAGCGGGCCGTGGCGTACGCCTGTTCGATCGCCACCGGGTAGCGCGCCTCCGGCGAGCGCTCGTACTCGACGAAGACCACGGCGGCCTTCGCCCCGACGGCCAGCTCGCGGACGAGCCGGTCGTGCGTGCCGGCGTTGCCGAGGATCCAGCCGCCGCCGTGGACGTACAGGACGACGGGCAGCGAGCCGGTGGCGCCCGGGGGCTTGACGATGCGGACCCGCACGTCCCCGGCCTCGGCCGGCACGGTGATCCACTTCTCCTCGACGTCGAGCTTGTCGATCGGGGCGGCCTGGATGTCGTCCAGGACCTTCCGGGCGCCCTCGGGACCCAGTTCGTACAGGAACGGGGGCTTCGAGGTCGCGTCCGCGATCTCCTGCGCCGCCGGCTCCAAGATGTGCTCAGTCATGAGACGTCCCCCTGGTCGTCATGGATGCTCGAGCCCCCCGGGCTGACGTACCCGCAATCTGGAGGACGAACGCACGGTCATCGTGACCTCGCCGAAGAGGGAATCCCCGACAGTGTCACGAGCCGGCTCCCCATGTCCGGTGGAACGGCGCCCTGGCCGTTGCCTTGCAGGGCGCTGACCATGCGCCGTCTCGCCCAGCGGCTCCAGGCACCGAGCGTCTGAGCCCGAGACTGCTTGACGTTTGTCCCCCGTGCGAGCTACCCGCGAGTGTCCACTGCGCGGTGACGATTCCAGGCCGTCGAATCCCTAACGTTCTCGACGTAGCCGCGGCGCCCCGGTCGCGGAAGCTCGTGCAATCTCGAAGAGGAGTCGTCATGCGACTGTTGAAGCAGCTCGTGGCCGTCGCGGTGGTCGCCTTCGTCGGCGGCCTGGGCGCGGGGGCGGTGCAGGGCAACACGTTTCTCACCCTGGTCATCGGTGTCGCGACAGCCGTGCTCGCGGTGTACGTGTACGCCCGGGTGGTGCGGTGGTCCGAACGCCGCGAGCCGGTGGAGGTGGCCGCGAAAGGCGCCGCCACCGCCGTCGGCCGAGGGATGCTGATCGGTATCGGGCTGTTCTCGGCCGTCATCGCGAACATCGCCTTCATGGGCGGCTACCGGGTCGACGGCGGCGGCTCGGTGGCGGGTGCGGTCGCGCTGGTCGGCTTCATGGCCGCCGCCGCCGTTACGGAGGAGCTGCTCTTTCGCGGCATCCTGTTCCGGATCGTCGAGGAACGTACCGGCACATGGATGGCGCTGGTGCTGTCGGGCCTGGTGTTCGGCATGTTGCACCTGTTCAACCCGCATGCCAGCCTGTGGGGCGCGATCGCCGTCGCGATCGAGGGTGGTGGCATGCTCGCCGCGGCGTACGTCGCCACCCGCACCCTGTGGGTGCCGATCGGCCTGCACTTCGGCTGGAACTTCGCCGCGGCCGGCATCTTCAGCACCGAGGTCTCCGGCAACGGCGCGACGGAAGGGCTGCTGCACGGGGTGACGTCAGGCCCGGCCCTGCTCACCGGTGGCGACTTCGGGCCGGAGGGAAGCCCGTACTCGATCGTCTTCTGCGTACTGATGACGATCGTGTTCCTGTGGCTGGCCCGCCGTCGCGGCAACCTGGTCCCTCTCCGGCGCGGCGCCCGGCCCGGCATGACCGCTACGCTCTCCCAGTGATCGGTCTCCATCGGGTCCCGGATCTGTGGCGGCGGTGTGACGTCACGATCCGGGATTCTCCGTTCGCGCTGCTGTTGGCCGTCACGTCGTTCCTGCCGGCGTTCCAGGGCACCGGGACGCAGGTCGGCGACCTGCCGGCCCGTCCCTTCGACGTGCTGGCCGTCGTGGCGGTCGCCCTCCAGTGCCTTCCGCTCGCCGTGCGCCGGCGCTGGCCGGCCGTCTGTCTCGTCCTGGTGTCGCTCGGCTTCGCACTCGACCAACTGCGCGGGTACCACACGGTGGCGGGCACCGGGCTGCCCATCGCGCTCATCAGCGCGGGCGCCCATCTGGAGCGTCACCGGCGGATCACGGCGGTTCTCCTCTCGGTGGCGTACGTGCCGCTGGCGGTCGCGCTCGACCGGCCCGGCGGGACCGAGAGGCCGGAAGGATTCGTACTGTTCTATCTGGCGCTGGTGCTCGCTTGGGGCATCGGGGCTTGGCTGCGCTCCACCCGGGCCGCCGAGGCCGAGCTCCGCCGCCACGTCGCCGAGGCCACTCGCGCCGCCGAGCGCACCCGCATCGCCCGCGAGCTCCACGACGTCGTGACTCACCACGTGACGGCGATGGTGGTGCAGGCTGAGGCGGCACGCTACCTGACCGCCGTACCCGATCGCCTCGACGCGACCCTGAGCGCCGTCACCGACACCGGCCGGCGGGCCATCGCCGACCTGCGGCATCTGCTCGACCTGCTCAACCCCGGCCACGACACCGACGTCAGGACGCCGTCCGTCGGCGAACTGCACGCGCTCGTGGAGCAGACGCGCCAGGCGGGGCAGCCGGTGGAGTTCACCGAGGAGGGCCGGCCGGCGGAGTCGGCCGGCAGCGCCGAGTTCGTGACCTACAGGGTCGTGCAGGAGGCTCTGACGAACGCCCTCAAGTACGCCCACGGCAGCCGCACCGTGGTCCGCGTGCGCTATGGCCAGAAGGAGATCAGCGTGGAGGTCAGCAACGATGGTTCCGGCTCGCGGAGCCGCTCTCCTGGTGGGAGCGGGCGGGGTCTCGCCGGGCTCCGCGAGCGGGTCGACGCTCTGGGCGGCGAGTTCAGCGCGGACCGGCGCGCGGGCGGCGGCTTCGTCGTACGGGCCCGCGTCCCCGCGGGGAGCCCGTCGTGAGCGCGCCGGTCCGGGTACTGATCTGCGATGACCAAGCGCTGATCCGCACCGGGTTCGCGACGATCATCGGTGCGCAGCCCGACCTCGAGGTGGTGGGGGAGTGCGGGGACGGTCGCGCCGCGGTCGACCTCGCCCGCCGGCTGAACCCGGACATGGTGGTGATGGATGTACGGATGCCGGTGCTCGACGGGATCGAGGCGACCCGCCTGCTGGCCGGTGCCGGGGTGGCGGATCCCATCAAGGTGCTCGTGGTGACGACGTTCAACCTGGACGAGTACGTGTACGAGGCGCTGCGGGCGGGCGCGAGCGGGTTCCTGCTCAAGGACGCTCCACCGGCGCAGCTGCTGAATGGCATCCGCACGGTCGCGTCGGGCGCCGCGCTGCTGGCCCCCGAGGTGACGCGGCGGCTCGTCGGCAGGTACGCGTCGAGGATCCGGCCCGCCGAGGACACCCCGGACGGCATCGCGCTGACCCCGCGCGAACTGGAGGTCCTGCGCCTCATCGCCGACGGCCTGTCCAACAGCGAGATCGCCGCGACCTTGGTGATCAGCCAGGAAACCGTCAAGACGTACGTGTCGCGCATCCTCACCAAGCTCGACCTGCGTGACCGCGTGCAGGCCGTGGTCTACGCCTACCGCAGGGGCTTGGTGACCTGAGTCGCACATCACGCATGCCGTCGCCCGGTGATGAACGAACATAAACATTTGTGTATTTCGTTTGACGAAAAGGTTGGCGAATATGAACAGATGATTTCCTTGGGCAGTCATGTGGCGCTTACCTGCGGGTTTTAAATAAAGGCCGATGTGATTATCAACGCGGCCGAAACTCCCTATATGGTGGGGTCTCGCACGCTCGAGCGGGCCGATGGCCTGCCGCGAAATCTGATAATTGATATGTCGGGGAGATGTTGGTGAGCGGCGATAACCTCCGCGAGGAACAGGCGATTCGCCGGACCACCGACCACCTGGTGCAGGTCTTCGCCGGCACCCATTCCGCCGAGCACGTCGAGAGTGTGATGCAGGCGGCTTATCGCCGCTTCGACGGCCTTCCCGTCCGTGACTTCGTCCCCGTCATGGTCGAACGCATCGCTCGCGGTGAGCTGACGGCACGGCTGGAGGCGCCCGCGCCCACGGCGCCCGCGCCCACGGAGGCCGCGCCCACGGAGACCGCGCCCACGGAGGCCGCGCCCACGGAGACCGCGCCCACGGAGACCGTGCCCACGGAGACCGTGCCTGCCAAGGCCGTGGCCGCCGAGGCTGCGGCGCTTTCAGACAAGCCCGCCGACGTTCGGCCTGAGACCACCACAGCCGCGCTGACGGCGAGAATGCCCAGCCGCAAGGTGCTGCTCCCGATCGGTCTGGCCGCCGCGGTCGTCGTGGTCGCCGCCGTGGTGGTCGTGAACCTCGGGAGGGAGGAGACTCCGCCCCCGTCCCCGCCGCTCGCGGTCGTGCGTGGCGTGATCGGCTCCGAGAAGAAGGCGTTCTTCGAGGATCCACAGGTGGTGCGGGCCTTCGCCGACAAGGGCGTGAAGGTCGAGGTCGAATCGGCCGGCTCCCGCCAGATCGCCACCTCGATGGACCTCGGCCGCTTCGACTTCGCGTTCCCGTCGAGTGCGCCGGCGGGTGAGTACATCCAGCGCAAGCGCAAGGTCAGTACGAAGTACACGCCGTTCTCCTCGCCCATGGCGATCGCGACGTTCCAGCCGATCGCTGACCTGCTCACCAAGGCGGGCGTGGTGAAGCAGGCCCCCGTTGCGACCTTCGACATCGGCCGCTACCTCGAACTGGTCACCACGGACACGAAGTGGGACCAGCTCTCGGGCAACTCCGACTACCGCGTCGACAAGAACATCCTGATCTCCACGACCGACCCTCGCACATCGAACTCCGCCGCCATGTACCTGGCGATCACCAGCTATGTCGCGAACGGCAGCAAGGTCGTGCACGGCGCCACCGCGGAGAAGAACGTGCTGCCCCTGGTGACTCAGCTCTTCACCAGCCAGGGTTACACCGACAACACCTCCGAGGGTCCGTTCAACGAATATCTCACGGTGGGCATGGGCCCGTCGCCGATGGTCTGGATCTATGAGGCGCAGTTCGTCGACGCCGCCACGCGAGGGCAGATCAAGCCGGGGATGGTGCTGATGTACCCATCGCCGACGGTGCTGTCCAAGCACACGCTGGTGCCGCTCAACGGCTCCGGCGACCGCGTCGGACGCCTGCTCAGCACCGACCCGCGGCTGCAGCGGCTCGCCGCCGAGCACGGGTTCCGCTCGGCCGACGCCGCCGACTTCGCCAAGGTCGCCGCGGATCACCAGGTACGCGTCCCGACCGACCTCATCGACGTGGTGGACATCCCCTCCTACGACACCCTTGAGCACCTGCTCGACAGCGTCGGCAAATCGTACGGCTAGCCGGTCAAGGACGCTGTGTGGACCAGGCGCTCCACAGCGTCAGCAGCCCGAATGAAGCGATCATGGCAGCCGAGTTCCGTGCCATGCCCGCACCAGCGGCTTGGTGTGTTCGGGCCGGCCTTGGCCGAGCTCTCAGGGGCCGAGGCCGATCTGGATCAGGTCGGTCATGCCTCGGCCCACCAGTTCCGCGGCCATTCGCCCTTCCTGGTGACCTTCGGCTGGGGCTGGGCGGGCGGCGTCGCCCACTGGACCGCGTTGGCCAGCACGCGCCTGATCTCGGGCTGGAAGTAGATCGGGGACTCCTCGTGGCCGGAGGCCAAGAAGAAGATCCGGCCCTTGCCCCGCTGCCACGCGCAGCCGCTGCGCAGCACCTCGCCGCCCTCGTAGGAGCTGATGAAGACGAGCTCGTCCGGCTCGGGGATGTCCATGGGCTCGCCGTACATCTCGCCCTTGGGGATGACGACCGGGTTGGGGACGCCGCGGACGATGTCGTGGCCGGGCAGGATCGTCCAGAGCAGCTCACTGTCGTCGTGCCGCCAGCTGGCGATCTTGCAGGAGGTGCCCAGCAGGGCCCGGGCGACCTTCGACTCGATGGCGGAGTGCAGGATGAGCAGGCCCATGCCGTCGAGCACCCGCCGCCTGACCCGCTCGACGACCTCGTCGCTGACCTCGTCGTGCTTGAGGTGGCCCCACCAGAGCAGGACGTCGGTGCCGTCCAGTACGGCCTGGGTCAGGCCGTGCTCGGGCTCCTCCTGGAGCGCGACGCGTACATGTGCCTCGGGGCTGAGATGTTCGGCCAGCGCCTGCCCGAGCACGACGTGCAGCCCGTCGGGATACACCGACGAGACGCTGGGATACGTCCGCTCCTCATAGAACTCGTTCCACACGGTCACGTTCATTCGCTCGCGCACCCATCCGATGTTTCTGTGAGCCTGCCTCTATTTATGCAAGGATTCTGCATATTAAAATGGGGTGACCCTAGCCACAATGCATCGCGGGCTTCCGTGGGCGCACGCGTACGAACGACTGCTGGACCTGGCGCCGGGGCGCGGTACGGACCAGGAGGACGCGATCCAGGCCGTCTTCGAGGCGGCCAAGGCGGGCGACGCGGCCGCCCAGGCGGGCATCGACGGGTTCGCCGACCTGCTGGTGGCGGGTTTGGCACCGGTCATGGTGACGATCGACCCCGAACTGGTGATCATCGGGGGCGGCATCTCGGCCGGCGGCGAGGCCATCCGCGAGCCGGTACGCGTCCGCGTCGAACGCGAGACGGACTTCCCGCCCAAGGTGGTCTGCTCGGTGCTGGGCGAGCATTCCTCCGCGATCGGCGCCGTGCGCTGCGCGCTCGATGTCGCGGAGGAACGTCTCTTCGCCGAGCTCAAGCCGGGTCCGGGAACGCCGGCTCAGCAGGGGGCAGGGATCGCGCTCAGCAGGGGGTGAAGTAGTACTTCGCCTGGCCGTCCATCGTCCCCCACTGGCCGGGAGGCTGAGAGCATCCGGACCAGCGCTGTCCGACGACCTGGTCCCCCACGAAGTAGCTGACGACGAGGAGGAGGTCGCCCCCCGGCGGGGGAGGGGGAATCGCCTGGGCCGGGGTGGAGCCGAGGGCGAGGGCGCTGAAAGCCAGCGCCATCACTAAAACGCCACGCTTCATTTTCATGCAGGTTCCTCCAGATCAGCCGATTTTCGGGCCAGAGCGAACGCGAAGCTATTTGCCGGAAATGACATCACGATATCCGCTGTCGATCAAGGTGTCGGCGGAGTCGTTTCTTCGTCGCCATTTTCGGTGGCTCGATGAAAGTTTCACCATTTTTGGCGTGTTTCCCCAGCTCAGGCGCATCTCGGCTTGACCGGCCGCCGCTCTGCGAGGACGGTCGTGTCGAACCTTCTGAGTTGGGAGTCCGATGAGTCACCCCCGTCGCCGGTTGCTCGCCATTCTGCTCTCCGCTTTCCTGGTCGCGCTGTGCGCCTTGGCGCCCTTGACGGAACAGTCCGCCAGCGCGGTCAGCGACCCGCCCGGCCCGGTGACGGGCAACGCCACCTACTTCGACGGGCTCGGCATGCCGTACGGTGGCTGCGGCCTGCCCCAGGCGAACCTCGACTCACCGGACTTCGTCGCGCTCAACGTCTACAACACGCCCGGCGACTACTCCTTCTACCCCCGGCCGCTGACCGGGGCCAACCTCAGCAAGGCCGGGCTGTGGAACAACGGCCTGAACTGCGGCCGCTACATGCAGGTAGAGATCGGCGATTACTGCACGGGCACCAACGACGGCGCGCAGAACCAGGCGTTCTGCCGCAACGGCTCCTGGGTCTCCGACGCCTACAAGGGCGCGAAGCTGACCATGCTGGTCGCCGACAGTTGCGGCGACTCCAACGCCTGGTGCCGCGACGATCCATACCATCTGGACCTGGCCAAGGACTCGCTCAACCGGTTCGTGAAGAACGACGCCCCGATCGGGGACATGTATCCCGGCCATTGGAACAATCGGCACATCACCTGGTCGTTCATCCCCGCGCCCAACTACAGCGGCGACATCAACATCGGCTTCCTGCAGTCCGCCCAGGTCTGGTGGCCCGCCATCTCCGTCTCGCACCTGGCCAACGGCATTCACGGCGTCGAGTACTTCGCCAACGGCGCGTGGCAGACGGCCCAGATGAACGGCGACATGGGCCAGTCGTACGTCATCGGCGGGACCACCTCGGGCGGCAACCAGTTCCAGATCCGGGTGCGGGACGTCACGGACACGCTGATCAACGGCGGACGCGTGTACAGTTTCGCGCTTCCGTCCACCTGCAACCCGTGCGGCACGCCGTACACCAAGGTCAGCTACACCACCTCAACCGGCTCGACCTCCACCCCCACCCCGACGGTGACCCCCACCCCCACCCCCACCGTCACCCCCACGCCAACGGGCGGCACCGGCGTCTCCTGCGGCGTGGACTACCAGGTCCCCAACGCCTGGCAGGGCGGCTTCACGACCAACGTCACCGTGCGGAACACCGGGACCACGGCCTGGAACAACTGGACGGTCACGTGGACCATGCCGTCCGGCGTGACCCTGACCAGCGCCTGGAGCTCCACCATCACGCCGTCGGGCACCACCTGGACGATCAAGGCCCCGAACTGGGCCACCAGCCTGGCACCGGGCGCGTCGGCCACCTTCGGCTTCCAGGCCAACGGCCCATCCACCCCCGGCCCGACCAACATCACCTGCTCCTAGGCCGGCCTATGTCCGTAAGGCGCTACCTGCGGAGCCTGGCCTTGGCGGCCGCGGAGACCACCGCGTTCTTCTCGGCGGTGGTCATCAGTCCGGCTCGGATCCAGTCGTCGGCGGTGCGGGTCACCGCCGACACGAAGCGGACCTGGCTGTCGAAGGGGGCCATGGCCCAGAGTGTGTCCAGGAACGTCGCCGAATCCGCCCGCGCGTAGTTCGGCACACCCGAGTCCACCTTGCCGAAGACGATCTTCGGCTCGACGCGGTGGAAGTAGGCGTGGTAGCGGTCGGTGTCGCCGCTGTAGAAGGGCACCAGCGGGAGGCCGTGTGTGGTGAAGGTCATCGGGGCGGTGGACGTCATGGTCCGCGCGAGGTCGCCGGACAGCGTGAAGTCCTGGTAGAAGGAGAAGTCGCGGAAGGTGGTCTCGTCGCTCTTGGCGACCATCGGCACGGGGCCGTACGCGATGCTCTGGGTGGTCGGGACGTCCAGCGCCTTCTCCACCCGCAGGGAGAACGGCATCGACAGCCCGATCTTGTCGCCGCGCCGCCAGTTCCGGTTGAGCGTCACGTATTCGCCGGGCTTGGCGTTGACCCTCTGGTCGATCCCGTTGACCCGGACCGTGAAACCCCTCTCCACCCAGTAGGGCACGCGTAGCTTCACGGCCAGGCGGCCGGTGCCCTCCACCGTGAGCGTCGTCACCCCCGCCGGGTCGGTCGGATAGTTCGTGGCCTGCCTGATCGTGAAGCCTTTCTCCGGCCAGCGCAGCTCCGAGGCCAGGTAGAGGTTCACGTAGAGCGCGGAGTCGTCCGCCGACCGGAAGTAGATCGAGTCCTGGAACTTGGTGTGGCTCTCCAGCCCGGTGCCGCCGCAGCAGGTGCCGAGGTTGCCGTAACTGCGGGACGCGCCCGGACGCATAGGGATGAAGTAGGTCAGCAGCGGATCCGTGGTGCTGTCGGTGTTCCGGCGCGAGGCGAGGATCTGGCCGTAGAGGGCCCGTTCGTAATACTGCATGTACTTGGGGTTCGCCGTGTGGAAGAACAGGCCCCTGCTCAGCTTCAGCATGTTGTAGACGGGACAGGTCTCGGCGTTGTTGGTGCCCAGGGTGCCGACAATGACGTCGCGTGCGCCGAAGAGCTCGCCGTTGTCGGTCGGTCCGGCCGTGCCGCCGTCGGTGAAGGTGCGATGGGGTACGACCATGTCCCAGAAGTTCACGGCGGCGTCGAAGTAGTGGCGTTCCTGGTCGCGCTCGAAGATGGCCAGGTAGCCGATGAACTGGGGGATGTGCTGGTTGGCGTGCTTCCTGTTCAGCGTGTCCTCGTTGTTGACCGTGGCCGTAAGGAGCGCGGTGTTGTCGAAGCACTTGGCCGTCGTGAGGTGTTCCTCCTTGCCGCCGAGGGAGTAGAGGTCGGCCATCACGGTGTTCATGCCGTTGTACTCGCCCGCGATGTAGATGCTCCACATGCGGTTGAGTTGCTCCCGGGGAAGGGGGCCGAGTCGGCTGTGCACCCAGTCGCCCATCTTCATCACGATGGTGAGCGCCTGCTCGTTGCCCGCGTACTGGTAGGCGTCGAGCAGCCCACGCATGATCATGTGGCAGGTGTAGTAGGGCGCCCAGATGGTGGGATAGGTGGCGTACTGCTCCAGCAGGATGAACTGTGTCTCGGGATAGGCGGCCAGGAAGCCGGGATGGCTCGGTCCGGGCTGCCCGGTGGGCTCGGAGACCAGCCGGGCGTCCTTCCCCTTGCCCGAGGAGTCGCCCGCGCTCTCGCCGCTCTCCTCGTCGAAGCGGTACCACGCGACGTCGCCGCCGCCCAGTCCCCCGTCCGCGCTGGTCGTCAGGGCCGCGATCTCCGCCTTGGTCAGCGCGCGGCCGTAGATCTGGAACTCGTCCACCGAGCCCTTCAGGTACGCGTCGCCGTACTGCGACTTCCCGATCCAGTTGTTCGCGGTCGGGCCGAGGCTGGACGGCTTGAGGGTCATGGCGGTGTTCGTGCCGACCGGCGTGCCGTTCACGTAGAGGGTCCCGGTGCCGCCCGACAGGGTGACCGCCAGGTGTGTCCACTGGCCCGTGGGTAACTGGCCGATTCCGTTGACGCGCTGCTCGCCGCTGCCGCCGCTGGTGGTGATGGCGAATCTCGGCGCGGAGCCCGCGCTCACGGTCAGGAACATGGTGCGGCTCGTACCGGTGCCGAAATCGAAGATCCGCGACCAGGCGGTGATCTCGGCCGGGTTCAGCCACATGGCGATGGTGAAGTCGTCGAGGCCGCTCACGATGTCGGCGGGCAGCGACACGTACTGGGGGCCGTCGAGTTTGGCCGCCTTGCCGAACCTTCCCGTAACCCGGGCGACCGGGTCCGGGGCGGGCGCGGGTTGCCCGATCCTGGCGGCCAGCGCGTCCTGGCACTCGCCGAGCGCCTTGACCATGTAGTCGACCTTGTCCTTGTAGAAGGCGTCGCCGGAGCCCGCATAGGCCAGGGCCAGCGCGCTGAGGAAGTGCCCGCTGTAGTGGCCGCGCAGGTTGCCCGTGGCGTCGTCCCAGCTGCCGGGCGGCTGGGCGCCCAGCGTGTCCAGTCCGGCGTTGGCCCGGAAGTTGGCCAGCATCCGGTCGGCGGGGTAGGCCCTCAGGAAGTTTAGAATCCGGTCACGGTTGACGCTGAACAGGCTCTCGCCCAAGGTGACCTGGCTGTTGGCGAACGGTTTCACGATCCAGGCGCCGGGCACCAGCGGGTCGTGCTGCGGCGGCGGGGCCGGAGCCGTACGGGCCGCCTGGGCGGTGCCGAGCGGGAGCGAGGCGAGCGCGGAGGGGGTGACGGCGGCCAGCACCGCCAACCGGAGGGCCTCTCGCCTGGGCATCATGTTCGCCATCTCACTGTCCTGTCCATGCTCGGGTCCGGCGGATGGTAGCGCTAACATTTCTGGCCGAGCACCCTGGTGTTTGCGTGCTCGGTGGGAGTGTTAACGATCTCGTCGGGCCCGTCAAGGTGCCGGGACGGCACGCTCCCTCTGACAGTCGTTTTGACCCTTTGAGTACTGGGATTGACCTTATTGATCTATTCACTTCGACGAACGATCATCAAGGGCAGTAGCGCTTCCGCACCTCAGGAAGGATCTTCATGATTCGCCGCGCATCGCTGGCCGCCCTGGTCGCCCTCGGCGCCCTCACCGTCATCAGCTCGCCCGCGCACGCCCGCGCCTGCCAGATCGACTACCACTGCGAGACGTACTACTACGCCGACTCCGCCCACACCACGCTGGTGGGGGTCAAGTACGAGAACTGCGTCGGGGATGAGGAGTGGGTGGGCAGGCGCGGGTCGTACCCGGTGTTCAACGAGAACCCCTGCTAGCCAGACCTTTCCAGAACCCGCGGCCGGCCGCTTTCAGCCCAGGTGGAGGCGGTCGCGCTGGGCCGCGTACAGGTCGGTGACCCGAGGGCGGGTGCCGTGGTCGGCGAGCAGGTTCTCCAGGTCTCCGGTGAAGTCGGGGGTCAGCTCGCTGACCGTCCCCGTGGTGCCCTGCACGCCGACGGTCAGGCTGCGCGGCGCGACGTCCGCGATCGTGACCGCGTACGGGCTGCCTCCGGTGATGCGGACGTTCCAGTGCGCGATCCGCGCCCCGAACAGCGGGCCCGAGGCCGCGGAGCCGCCGACCCGGCCATTGTTGACCAGGGTGATGTTGGTCCGCGCGTTCTCGAACGGCAGCGCCCGATGCGAGTCGAACGTGCCCTCCGCCATCGTGCCCCTCCGCCAGACGTTCCCGGACGACAGTCCCTCCAGGTTGAGGCCGTGGTGGACGGCTCCCGCGGGGACGGGCACGGTGAACGCCTCGATCTCGAAGTCGTCCACGAGGTTGTCGTGCGACTGCATCCGGCAGGCGAAGCTGTGATGCGCGGAACGGCCGCCGACCGTGACGCGGGTCAGGGTGTTGGACTTGGCGGTGGTGAAGCCGAAGCCGAGGTCGCAGTTCTCCACGCGTACATCCCTGGCCCAGCAGTCGTGCACGGCCTGGAAGCACACGCCGTTCGAGCCGGGGTGCTTGTTGTGGGCGGTCATCGGGACCACGTCGTTGCGGATCGTCAGGTCCTCGACGCCGCTGTCATGCACGGTGGGGCCGAGGGCGCGCAGCCGGGCGGGCCAGCCGGGGCGCAGATCGTACCTGATCGGCTGGGCCAGTCTGACGAGGCGAGTGCCCAGAACGGCCTCGATCCGCACCGGCCACTGGAGGAGTGCGTACTGAATGTACTGACCGCCCGATCCGGTGACGAGCTGAGGCGCGCGGCTCGGCCAGTCGTACGACCGAGTGCCCGGAATGTCGCCTGCCAGGTGCATCAGCAATGTCGCGTCCGGCGGGTTGTCGCATTCGAGCACGACCAGGTCGCCCGCGCGGAGCTTGCTCGTGTCGGACACCAGCAGGGTCCGCTGGCCGCGCGAGGCCGCGCCGACCTCGGCGAGCGTGTCGCCGAGCAGCCAGCCCTCGGTGCCCGCGTAGTCCTCGGACTCGGAGCGGGCGCGCCGCTCGGCCGCGATGAACCAGATCTGGCCGCCGGTCCACGACCAGCGGCTGTTGCCGTTGGACTGCCTGGCCGGCCGGTAGCCGTCGTCCAGCGTGCGGGTGAAGCGCAGGATGGTGGAGTCGCGCCCGGCGCCGCGCAGGACCACGTTCGACCAGTGCATGAACACCGGCGACGAGAGAAGGTAGGTCCCGCCCGGCACCAGCACCGCGCCGCCGCCCCGTTCACCGGCGGCGCGGACGGCCGCGTTGAAGGCGGCGGCGCAGTCGGTCGTCCCGTCCGCGCGGGCACCGAAGTCGGTCACCTTCGCCACCACCCGGGGGCGCGGTGGGCGGGCCCCGAGCCGGTAGCCGGCCCGCGCGATGTCGGGCACCAGCGGGTGCCCGCCTTCCGCCGCCGCCCACTCCTCCAGCAGCGCCGCCGACGTGTCGCCCTGGCGGGCTCGGCTCTCCGCCTGGGCGGCGGACAGGGGGAGCGCGGGTACGGCGGCGACGCCGCCGATCAACGCACGTCGGCTCAGCGTGAAAGGCTCAGGCACACATCGGAGGATTGCATCGTCAATGATGGCGGTCAAGACCATATGGCCATTGGAGCGCGGCAATCCATCGGATGACTTAGTGGTCAGGAGGTGGTCATGAGGGTCAGGCTTTCGTCCTCCACGGAGGTCGCGATGTCGCGGGTGATGCGGTATCGGGCCAGGTCGGGGCCGTCGCCGTGGGTGATCTCCTGAGCCACGAGGCGGCCGAGTTCGGGTGCGAGGTTGACGCCGCTGTGGGTGACCAGGTGATAGAGGCCGGGGGCGTCGGGGTGCGTGCCCGCCAGCGGCAGACCGTCCGTCGGCACCGGCCGGACGCCGAGACGGACGCCGGCCAGGCTGGCGGTGCGCAGCGCGGGAAGGATGCGCTGGCCGGCGGCGTGCAGCCGTTCCGCCAGGGCGTCGTCGCTCTGGCCGGGCAGGAGCGCGTCGACGGGCCAGGAGATGGAGCAGATCCGGTCTCCGGGGGCGGGGCGCAGGTCCACCTGCGGCGTGGCCAGGATCGCGCCGAGCCGGAGACCGGGGATGGGAGTGCTCTCTCCCACCAGGCCGGGGATCCGGGTCATGGGGAGGTCGGTGCCGGCGAGCGCCGCGATGCGGTCGGCGTCCGGGCCGGTGCAGTTGACCACCCAGTCGGCCTCCCAGCGTCGTGTACCGGTCTCGACGCCGGTGACGGTGTCGCCGCTGCGGATCAGCGCCTCTGCCCGCAGGCCGTACCTGATGTCGGCGCCGAGCGTGGCGGCGCGATCGAGCAGGCGCTGAACGAAGAGCGGGGCGTCGTACCACGCGCTCTGATCGTGGATGACGAGTTCGCTCGCCGTACACGCCGCGGGGTCGACGTCGGGGGCGAGTTCGCGCAGCTCGGACGGGTCGGCGATGCGGCAGGGATGCCCCCAGGACTTGAGGCGGACGGCCCGCTCCCTGAGCCCCCGTTGGCTCTCCTCGCTGTCGCCCCACTGGATGGCGGGCATGGGGTGCCGCCATGACGGGCCCCCGAGTTCCTCGGCCAGCGTGGTGTGCAGGGCGGAGCTGGCACGGTTCAGCTCGTAGTAGGTGCGCGGGGTCTTCAGATGGGTGACGTCCATGGAGAAGGTCGCGCTGGAGGTGCCCGCGGCTGGGCCGCCGGCCTCGATGACGACGACCTGGGCCCCTGCGACGGCCAGGTGGTAGGCGACGGAGGCACCGAGCACTCCGGCACCGAGAACGATGACGCGGGACACGTGGATATCTTTCCTTCGGGGTCTTCGGAGCTTCGGAGCCTTCGCGGTCTTCGGGCTCTTCGCGGTCTTCGCGGTTTTCGGGCTCTTCGGGGTCTTCGGGCTCTTCGGGTCAGAGAACCTTGCTGAGGAATGCCCGGGTGCGCTCGTGCCGGGGCTCGCCGAGCACGGCGCCGGGCGGCCCGGATTCGACGACGACCCCGTCGTCCATGAAGACGATGGTGTCGCACACCTCGCGGGCGAATCCCATCTCGTGGGTGACGATGATCATCGTCATGCCGTCCTCTTTCACCAGGTCACGCATGACGTCCAGGACCTCGCCCACGAGCTCGGGGTCGAGGGCCGACGTGGGCTCGTCGAACAGCATGAGACCGGGCCGCATCGCCAGCGCGCGGGCGATGGCGACGCGCTGCTGCTGGCCGCCGGACAGCTGGTCGGGACGGCTGTTCGCCTTGTCGGCCAGTCCCACCCTGGTCAGCAGGGTGTGGGCGCGTTCGCGTACCTCGGCCTTCGGCTCCTTCTTGACCATGATCGGCGCCGTCATGATGTTCTCGAGCGCGGTCATGTGCGGGAAGAGGTTGAAGCGCTGGAAGACCATCCCGATGTCCACCCGCTGGGCGGCGATCGCCTTGTCCGGCAGCTCGTAGACCTTGCCCTCACGCTCCTCGTAGCCGATCAGGCGGTCACGGAAGTAGAGACGGCCGGCGTCGATGCGTTCGAGGTGGTTGATGCAGCGCAGGAAGGTGGACTTGCCGGACCCCGACGGGCCGATCACGGCCAGCACCTCTCCTTCCGCGACCTCCAGATCGATGCCTTTGAGCACGTCGAGCGATCCGTAACGCTTGTGCACGCCTTCCGCGCGGATGAGGGTCTTCATCTGCTGAACTTTCGTTCGATGTAGTGCTGCCCGGCGTTCAGTACGGTCGTGGCCACGAGGTACCAGAAGCACGCCACCGTGAGCAGGGCGACCTGCTGGAAGTTCCTGGAGTAGATGCCCTGGATCGAGGTCAGGAGCTCTGGTACGGCGATGGCGAAGACGAGGGAGGTGGTCTTGAGCATGGAGACCACCTGGTTGCCCGTCGGCGGAATGATGACCCGCATGGCCTGCGGAAGAATGACCTTGCGCAGGGTCTGGAAGCGGGTCAGGCCCAGGGCGTGGGCCGCCTCCGTCTGGCCGGGGTCGACGGAGGTGATGCCGGCCCGGACGATCTCGCCCATGTAGGCCGCCTCGTGCAGGCCGAGGCCCAGCACCGCCGCGGTGAGCTGGGTGATGATCATGTTGGTGTCGAACTCTACGAACGTCGGCCCCCAGGGCACGCCGAGCCCGATCGTCGGCACCACCGCGGACAGGAAGTACCAGAACAACAGCTGCACCAGCAGTGGCACGCCGCGGAAGATCCAGATGTAGAACGCGCTCAGCGCCGACACCACGGGGTTGGGCGACATGCGCAGAACCGCGAGGAGGATGCCGCCCGCCACGCCGACGACCATGGCGAGCACCGTGAGCAGCAGCGTGGTGCCGAGCCCGGCCAGGACGGCGGGGGAGAAGAGGTACTCGCCGACCACCTTCCACTCCATGCGCGGGTTGGCCACCCACCCCTGGAGCAGGAAGATCGCCAGGAAGCCGAGGACGCCCGCGCCCACCCAACGCCCCGGATGACGGAGCGGGACGGCCTGGATCCGCACCTGCGAATCCGGGCCCGCCGTCTGCCGGGTCGTGGTCACGACTCGCCGCCGTTGATCACCGCTTTGTCGAGGGCGCCCGAGGCCATCTCCCACTTGGCGAGGATCTTGGCGTAGGAGCCGTTGTCCATCAGCTTCTGCAGCGCCTGCTGTACGGCCTTGGCCAGGTTCTGGTCCTCCTTGTTGACGAGGATCCCGTACGGCAGGAAGCGGTAGGGCTGACCCACCTGCTTCATCCGGCCACTGGACTGGGCGGCCTGGTAGGTGATGGTGGGGGTGCCGCCGATGAAGGCGTTGGCCCGACCGGTGGAGACGGCCTGCAGACAGCCGGCCGTGTCGGGGAACACCAGCACCTGGACCGCCGGCTTGCCCGCTCCCGTGCACTTCTTGTTCTGCTGCTCGGCGTCGTCGGCCTGGGCGGTGCCCTGCTCGACGGCCGCCGTCTTCCCGCAGAGGTCTTCGAGCGACTTGATCGTCTGAGCGTCCTTCTCCTGGACCAGAAGCGAGCTGCTGGTCTTGAAGTAGTCGACGAAGGTGACCTTCTCGCGGCGCTCCGGCTTGTCGAGCATCGCCTGGACGGCCAGGTCATAGCGCCGGGCCTGCACGCCGGCGATGAGGCTGTCGAAGCTGGCCTGGTTGAAGGTGACTTCGACGCCGAGCACCTGGCCGATGGCCTTCATCAGCTCGGGTTCGAGGCCGATGACCGACTTGTTGTCGGTGTCGAGATAGACCAGGGGCGGGTAGTTGTGGCCCGCCGCGATGTTGAGCGTGCCACTCTTCTTGATCTTGTCTGGCAGAAGCTGGTGGAGCTCCTGATTCTTCTGCTGCGCTGGCGCGGCCGCCTGGGACGTGCCGCCTCCAGAGCAAGCTGTCAGGGACAGGAGTCCCACCAGGCCGAATGCGGCGGCTGTTCGGGTGAACCGCATGGAGCAGGACACCCCCTCTCAGGCGTAGTACGACGTTCCGTAAACACCAATATTGGGGGTCCGTTTGGAAACGACAAGGTGAGCGAGCATGCGCATTGGTGCACAGGCTGTTCAGTCGTGCTTATCCTTTTACCCGGCCCGACCAGCGAGCCGACCCAGGCGGCCGATCGCTCCGCCTCTTGTCGGCCCGAGATCTGGTGATGCTAGTCGCCGGACTGTTAAGTTGGCCCGATGCTTACCCCGGGCCAGTTGCAGGCCATCCGTGAAGTGGTCGCCACCGGTTCGCTCAGGACTGCCGCCAAGCGCCTCGGATTCACGCCGTCGGCCATCTCGCAGCAGGTCTCCTCGCTGGAGCGGAGCCTGGGGGTCCAGCTGTTCGAGCGCCTGCCGCGCAGCATCCGGCCCACCGCGGCGGGGGCCGAGCTGGCCCGCAAGGCCGCCAGGTTGCTGGCCGACCTCGAGGCGGCGGAGGAGGAGATGCGGTCCTTCGCCGCCGCCCACCGGGGCAGACTGCGGCTCGGCAGCTTCTGGTCGGCCGGGTTCCGGCTGGCGCCGGCCGTACTGGCCGAGTTCCTGCGCGACCACCCCAACGTGGACATCCGCTACGAGGAAGGCGATCCGCACCGGACCATTCCCGCGGTGAACGAGGGGCGGCTCGACCTGGCCGTGGTCTTCGAGTACGGCATGGTGCCGCACAGCTGGCCGAAGGACCTGAACATGACGTTGATCATGGAGGAGCCGCTCTACGTGCTCGTGCCGACCGGCCATCGGCTGGCCGCCCGCAAGCGCATCCAGTTCAGTGAGCTGTCGGCCGAACGATGGATCTCCTACACCGAGGGCATGGACGCCTCGCTCAACCTGTCGCACATCTGCGCGGCCAGCGGCTTCGACCCCGACGTGCTGTTCCGCACGAACGACTACAACCTGCCGTTCGCGCTCGTACGCAAAGGGCTGGGGGTGGCCATCGTGCCGGAGCTGGCGATGATCGAGTCGCACGATGTGTGCGTCTTCCGGCTCGGCGACACCTCCCACATTCGCCGGGTCTTCACCGTGTGCCGCGCCACCGACCCGAACCCCCTGCTCAGCCACGCGACGAGCATGCTCATCAGCGCAGCGGAATCCCTGCGCCGGCGGACGGATCTCCCTGTCGCCGTATGAGCCCCGTCGCCGTATGAGCCGGGTCGCCGTATGAGCCGGGTGTCAGCCGGCGAACCTCTTCGCGACGTCACGTGCCCATTGCGCGGCCTTGGCCGCCTCGTCGCCTGTGAAGGGCATGCCGGGCATCCGGCTCAGGCGCTCCACCTGCTCGGCGTAGCGCAGGTGCTCCTGGTGGGCGTGTTCGCGGCAGGCGAGGCAGGTGACGCTCTCCGGACGCGGCGAGGTCATCGCATAGGGCACCTGGAGCCCGCAACCGGTGGTGACGACACTCGGTGCGTCGGGCGCGCCGCCCAGCGTCGATGCGATCACATTGCGGAAGGCGGCGCCGGCCTGCATCACCTTCTGCTCGACGTGGATGTGCGGATCGGCCTGGCTCATCTGCGTCTGCGCCTCCGTCCGAGTCGTCCGGGAATCAGACGTTCAGGAATCAGACGTTCAGGAATGAGACATCCAGGAATCAGACGTCCAGGAATCAGACTAATGCGTGGACTCGCGTGGGGCGCCTGACCAGTTCGGCAGCGGTTCGCAGCTTCTTCTCCACTGCGGCGGCAGTTGAGTGTTCTCGGCGGCCGCGATGATCCCGCCGACGATGGCGCACGTGGTGTCGACGTCGCCGCCGGCCGCCGCCGTGGTCCACATGGCGGTTTCGAAGTCATGGCGTTCGCGAGCCGCCACCCAGAGGGTGAACGGGACCGTGTCGTGCGCGGCGACCTGCCGGCCGTTGCCGAGCATCCGGGCGGCCAGCGTGGGGTCGCTGATGGTGAGGAGCTGCCGAGCCTCGGCGATGCCGTCGTGGACCATGCTCGCGGGCACGTGCTCTCTGACCCGATCGAGGAAACGCCCAGCGGACAAGTCAGGCTCTTTTACGGTGACGGCTGTGGCCACAGCGACGGCTATGGCGCCGGCCACCGCTTCGTGATGGGTGTGGGTCACCTGTGCCGACAGGGCGGCCTGCCGTACGACGTGGGTCAGGTCGTCGGCGAGCCAGGCGCCGAGCGGTGCCACGCGCATCGCGGCACCGTTGCCCCACGAGCCCATGCCGTCGAAAAGCTCCGCCGAGAGCGTCCGCCAGTCGCCGCCCTCACGCACCAGCCGGAGCATCCGGTTCGTCGCGGGGCCGTAGCCGCGGTCGAAGTCGTGACGGGCGGCGAAACTCGCGGCGAGCTCGTCTTGGTCGATGGTGCCGTGGTCGGCCAGAACGCGATAGACGGAGCAGGCCATCTCGGTGTCATCCGTCCACTGCCAAGGGCCGGGTGGAAGGAGGCGAGAAGAGAGGGCGTGCTTGTTGGCCGGTACGAAGAATTGGGAACCGAAGGAGTCGCCGAGCGCCAAGCCAAGGAGAGAGGCTGTGCTCCGCGCGAAGAGATGAGCTGACATCACTGCCATTGTGCAGCACGTCGGCCGGACGGGCCGCGCTTCAAGGGCCGAAGCGCGGCGTGGCCGTGGCCTCGGGCCGGAAGAAGGCGGCCATGAACCCCGCGCCCACGAGGCTTGCGACCGCGGCTGCGAGCACTGCCCGGTGCATGCCGTCGAGGGTGTCGCCGATGCTCGCCACCACGCCGTCGGCCGTGTCGGCGCCCAAGGCCGCGACGGCGGCCAGCACCGGAGTGCCGAGGGTGAGAGCGATCTGCTGGCTCATCGTGCTCAGGCCGGTTGCCAGGCCCTGCTCCTGGTCGGGCAGGCCGGAGGTGGCGATGACCGTGTAGGAGACGAGGCCGAGAGCGTGGCCGAAGAAGGCGACCGCGACGGCGGTGAGGACGATGTAGATTCCGGCGTCGCCCTCGTCCACGGTGAGTAGCGCCAGGATGCCGAGGCCCTGGATCGTCAGGGCGGTGATGATGGCTGGCTTGCTGCCGATCGCGCCGATCACACGAGGAGCGAGGAGCCCGCCCGCGATGGCCGCGATGCTGGATCCGCCGAACGCCAGGCCCGCCATGAGCGGTTTGTAGCCGAGCACGTCCTGGAGATAGAGCGTCATCTGGAAGACGACCGCACTGGGCATGCTGATGACGAGGAGCCCGGCGCAGTTGCCCCAGCGTACGGTGGGGCGTTTGAGCACGCTGACCGGCGCCAGCGGGTTGGGGCTGCGCAGCTCGATGAACCAGAAGGCCACCAGCAGCACCGCGGCCAGGATCAGGCAGCCGATGACGGTGGGGTCGCCCCAGCCGCTCTCCTCGGTCGCGGAGATGCCGTAGACCAGGCTCAGCAGAGCGCCGGTGACCGTGACCGCGCCGGGAACATCAAGCCGGCTGCGGGTCCGGTCGCTGGTGTCACTCAGGAGGCGCGGCCCAAGAGCGAGGATGAGTACGACGACCGGCAGGTTGATCAGGAAGGCCCAGCGCCAGCTCAGTAGGTCGGTCAGGACGCCGCCGAGCACCGAGCCCAGCGCGAAGCCGCCCGTGAGCAGGGTTCCGTTGAGCCCTAGGGCGCGCCGGCGTAGCGAGCCTTCGGGGAACGACGTGGTCAGCAGCGACATCGCGGCGGGCGTCGCCAGCGCGGTGGCGAGCCCCTGCCCGATACGGCCCGCCAGGAGCATGCTCGGTGACTGGGCGAGGCCGCCGACCAGCGACGCCACGCCGAGGACAAGTATGCCCACCAGGAAGAGGTTGCGCCGGCCGAAGAGATCGGCGACGCGGCCGAACAGCAGCGTGAAGCCCGCGGCCGGCAGCATGAATCCGGTGACGATCCACTGCAGGTTGCCCAGCTCGAAGCCGAGCTCGGATCCGATGGTGGGCACGGCGATGTTGAGCACCGAAAAGTCGACCGCGAGCATGAACTGGGCGCCGAGCAGGACGGTCAGGATCAGGCGGTGCCGGGTCGTCATCCGATCCTCGGCGGGCCTGTCCCGCGCTTTGGTGATGGCATCGAGCTCGGTCATCGCTTCCCTCTCATCCGGTGACTCTCGCCTCCGACCTCCGCGCCACGGTTCACACGGCTGCATCGACGGTCGGCCGTCGGCCTGCGGTCAAGCCGACAGAAGGGAGAACACCGGCGAGCGGGAGGGGGTTGCACTACCCATCCCCATTGGCTCGATACCGTCTACGCCCTGGCCTCGTGCAAGATGCTGGAGATCGAGGACGACATCGAGGTGGCCGGCGAGGCCGCCGACGGGGAGGAGGTGCTGCGCGTGGCCGGGCAGTGCCGACCGGACGTGGCGCTGGTGGACGCGAGGATGCCCAGGATGGACGGCACCGAGCTCATCCGCCGGCTGTCGGCCGGGCATCTCGGCGTGGCCGCGATCGTGCTCAGCACCTTTGACGAGGACGACTACATCTTCGGCGCCCTGAGCGGCGGGGCCGTCGGTTACCTGCTCAAGGACTGCACGCCGGAGGAACTGGTCGACGCCATCCGCCGGGCGAGCCGCGGGGAGACGGTGCTCGCCTCGCCCTCCACCTCAAGGACGCCAGGGACACGAACCACACCACCGCCTGAGCGGCAGGCGAGCCGGCCTCGCACGGGCACTCGGCGCCACACGACGCCTCATCGGCCTCCATCGTCAGCTTGGCCAGGAGCTCGGGATCGGTCCACCCTTGGATGATCTAGGTGCTGATGTCCGTGGCGTACAGGGTCAGGCGTCCTCAGACCCGGCGGGGGTGACCCACTCGACGAACTGGACGATCACGCCGTTCGGGTCGGTGGCCTGGAAGAGGCGTTCGCCCCAGGGCTCCTCGCGCAGCGGCATGGTGATCTCGACGCCCTCGGCGCGCAGCCGCTTCTCCTCGTCGTCGATGCCGGTGCCGGTGAAGGCGAGGATCAGGCCGGAGGCGCGCTGGTCGCGCTGCTCGGGTGGCAGGACCTCGATGCCGCGGGCGAGCAGGACGATGTCCACGGCCGCGTCGTCGCGCGAGAGGGAGGCGAATCCGTCGGCGGCGGCCTGCTCGGTGTAGCCGAGGTGGGTGGTGAAGAACCGCTGGGAGGCGGCGACGTCGTCGACGGTGAGTGAGACGGTGGACGCGGTGATCTGCAAGGCGGTTCTCCTCATCAGCTGCGGGGAGCCCGTCGCCGCCGGTCGGCGAAGCGGTATGGACAACCCCTCAACGTTCCTTCGTCGCAAACTTACGACGATGGTAAACTTATCCGGAAGGCTGAGGGGTGTCAACATAAAAATACGACGAGGGTAAGATTGCGTCATGGCTACCGACACCACATCGCCCGTGCAACCCGCCGGCCTGCGGGAATCCAAGAAACAGGAGACTCGGCAGCTCATCTCCGACCACGCCACCCGCCTGTTCATCGCCCAGGGCTTCGAGCAGACCACCATCGCCGAGATCGCCGCCGCCGCGCGGGTCGCGAAGAAGACGGTGACCAACTACTTCGCGCGCAAGGAGGACCTGGCCCTGGACCACCAGGACGCTTTCATCGCCTCCCTGGCGCACACGGTGACCGCTCGGCGGGACGGCGAGTCGGCCCTGGCGGCGCTGCGTCGCGCCTTCGCCGACGCCGCCACGGCCATGGATCCGGTCGCCGGGTTCTCCGGTCCCGCCTTCGCCCGCATGGTCGCCGCCAGCCCGACCCTCTCGACCTGCCTGCGCGGCCTGCACGACCAGCGCGAACATGCCCTGGCCCACGCTCTCGCCGCCGCCGTCGGAGCACCGCCGGAGGACGTCACCGTCCGGACCGCCGCCGCGCTGCTCGGCACCGTCCACCGCATCTTGTTCCAGCGCATCCAGGACCTCACCCTGGCCGACCGCCCCAACGGCGAGATCGCCGAAACCGTCGCCGCGGAGGCGGTCCGCGCCTTCGACATGCTCGAACCGGCGCTAGGTCACTACGCCATCGCCTGACGCTGCTCGAACCGGCGCTAGGTCACTACGCCATCGCCTGACGCTGCTCGAACCGGCGCTAGGTCACTACGCCATCGCCTGACGCGATCGCGGAGCGCCTCGTGTTCACGTCTGCTCGGTCACCTCGATGGCGGCGCCGGGGCAGACGGCGGCGGCTTCGCGGACCGCGCTGTGCTGGTCGGCCGCGGGCTCGGGTTCGAGCAGGATGACGATGCCGTCCTCGTCGCGCTGGTCGAACACCTCCGGCGCGATCAGTACGCACTGCCCGGCGCCGCAGCACTTGACCTCGTCCACGATGACTTTCATCTCGAGATTCCCCCCTTGTCGATCAGGATTACCAGCGGACCGGCACCGTACGCAGGCCGCCGACCGCCAGCCCTTCCACGCGCTCCAGCTCCTCCACCGGCACCGCCAGTTCCAGCGTGGGGAGCTTGCGCAGCAGCACCTCCAGGACGACCTGCAGCTCGGTACGGGCCAGCGCCTGACCGAGGCAGGAGTGCGCGCCGGAGCCGAAGGCCAGGTGGGGGTTGGGGGTGCGGGTCAGGTCCATCTGGTCGGCGGCCTCGAAGGCGCTCTCGTCCCGGTTGGCGGCGGCCATGCTGCAGATCACGGTGGTGCCCTTGGGCAGGAGGGTGCCGCTGACCTCGGTCTCCTCCTTGAGGTAGCGCGGCAGGCCGAAACCGGAGTTGGCGTCGAGGCGCAGTGTCTCCTCCACCGTGGAGCGGATCAGCGAGGGCTCGGCCAGCAGGCGCTCCCACCGGGTACGGTCGGCCAGCAGCATGGAGACCATCTTGCCGATCATGTTGGCGGTGGTCTCGTGGCCGGCGACCAGCAGCGCCATGCCGGTGACGAGGATCTGGATCTCGGCCAGCCCGCCGTCTTCGGGGCCACCGGCCGCGATCAGCTCGCTCAGCAGGTCGTCGCCCGGCTCGGTGCGCTTGGCGGCGAGGTGGTCGGACATGTACTGGAAGAACTCGGCCTGGGCGGCCTCGATCTCTTCCTTGCCGTAGCGGGTGAGGTTGAGCAGCGTGTCGGACCAGTACGAGAACCGGTCCCGATCCTCGGCGGGCACGCCGAGCATGTCGCAGATGACGTACACCGGCAGCGGGAAGCCCAGGCCCGCCCTGAGGTCGGCGGGGGCGCCGCGCTCGACCATGTCGTCGATCAGGCCCTCGGCGATCCGCGCCATCTGGGGCCGCAGAGCGTTCATGCGCTTGGCGGTGAACCACTTGCCGACCAGGCGCCGCCAGTGCTGGTGCTCCTCTCCGCCGTCGGGGATGATCGTCGCCATCTCGCTGTTGAACAGGCCGCCGTCGTCCGTGGCCGACAGCCGGGCCGCGTCGGGGGCGTTCAGCAGACGGGTGAAGCGCGGGTCGGCCAGCACCTCCTTGACGTCGTCATAGCGGGTCAGCAGCGTCGCCTGGTCGCCGCTGGGCAGCCTCACATGCGCCACCGGGCACTTGCCGCGTAGCTCGGCCCACTCCGCGGGCGGGTCCAGCGCCGCGTCGCTGGGGATCGGATAGCTCAGAACCTGCTCGTTGATGCTCATCGGGCATCTCCTCGTGAATGAACGAACGAACGATGGATGGTGGCCTTCTGGTCGTGCGGGTTCTCACGCGGGCGTGAGTGGAGGAGTGGGCTGCCAGGTGCCCAAGAGCCGCTGCCGCAGGAGGCGGGCCTGCTTGGGCATGTTCCAGCCGAGGACGCCGGTGATCTGGCCACCCTCGCGATAGACGGCGGCGAAACGGTGCTGCTCGGGGTCGCCCTCGGCGATGGTGACCTCGGCCGCCGGTGCGGGCAGGCCGTGGGCCTGGATCTTGATGTCGTACTGGTCGGTCCAGAAGTACGGGATCGGCGTGTACGGGCGGTCGGCGCCGAGGAGGTTGGCCGCCACCACCTGGGCCTGCTCGGTGGCGTTGGTGCGGTTCTCCAGCCGGAGGCGCCTGCCGAGCCCGGCGTGTTCGAAGGAGGCCACGTCGCCGACGGCGTACACGCCCTCGGCGGCGCGGCAGCGCGCGTCGCACTCCACCCCGTCGCCCAGGGTGAGGCCACTGCCGGTCAGCCAGCCGGTCGAGGGGCGGGACCCGACGGCGACCACGACCGCGTCCGCGGGCAGCAGCTCGCCAGTGGCCAGCCGCACGCCGGTGACCCGGCCGCCGGCGCCGGTCAGCTCGTCGACGACGACGCCGAGCCGGCGGTCGGTGCCGGCCGGCTCGTCGACCGCCACGTCGAGCTGGTCGTCGATGCCGGTCAGTTCGGCGACCGCGACTCCGAGCCGCAGCCGGACCCCGCGCTCGGTGTGGGCGCGGGTGAGCAGGCCGCCGACCATGTCGCCGAGCTGCTCGCGCAACAGCGTCCGCCCCATGCCGACCAGGGTGACCTCCAGGCCCATGGTGCGGGCGGTGGCGGCGAGTTCGGCGCCCAGTACGCCCTCGCCGACGACCACGAGCCGGGTGCCGGCGGTCAGGCGAGCGCGCAGCGTGAGCGCGTCGTCCAGGCCGCGCAGCACGTGTACGCCCGCCAACCCGTCCTGACCAGGCAGCCGGTGCGGCGTCAGACCGGTGGCCACGACCACGGCGTCGGCCCGCAGCACGCGGCCGGAGGCGGTGGTGACGGTCCGCTCCGCCGCGTCCAGCGCGACGGCGGGCTCCCCCCGGACGAACTCGGCGGCCAGGGCGTCGAGCTGGGCCGCGCTACGGAGCTGGGCGCGGGCCGGCTCCCAAGCGCCGGCCAGGACCTGCTTGGACAGCGGCGGCCGATCGTAGGGGAGGTGGGGCTCGGCGTCCACCAGGGTCAGCCGGCCCTCGTGGCCGAGCCGCCGCAGCGCCTCCGCGGTGCTGAGGCCGGCGGCAGAGGCGCCGACGATCAGTACGTGTCCGGGCGAGGTCACGAGGCGCTCCCCGGGGCGAGGGCCTGAGCTGCACTTATGCACATAGGTCGAGATCCCTTCGTCGTCCCGGTCACACATTAGCCTACAGCTGCAAGGAAACTTGCACCTGTAGGCATTCGATAGGATGACACCTGTGGACACCGCCAGAGAGAGCAAGGCCTCATCAGGTGACCGGCGCGTGCGCCGTACCCGAACAGCGCTGGCACGCGCGCTGATCCAGCTGGTCGAGGAGCAGGACCTGTCCCGGATCAGCGTCTCCGACGTCGCCGAAGGCGCCGGCGTGAGCCGCTCGGCCTTCTACGACCACTACCGGGACGTCCACGAGCTGGCCGAGGACGCCTGCACCGCGATGATCGACGGCCTGATCGAGTCCTTGCCCGCTCCCGAGCTCGATTCGGCGGACCTGGTGCGGGAGACGATCCAGTCGCTGGCGGCGTTCTTCGCCAGCCTCGCCGAGCACGCGGGGCTGTATCGCGCGCTGCTGGGGCTGGAGGGCAGCGCGCGCGTCGTCGGCCATATTCGCCACCGCATGGCCTCGGTCATCCGTGACCACCTGGACGCGGCCGACGCCGGGCAGTGGCCGGAGCTCGTTCCGCATGACGTCACGGCCGCGTTCACCGCCGGGGCGCTGCTCGGCGTGGCCGTCGACTGGCTTGAGGGCGGATGTGCCCGGACCCCCGCCGAGATGGCCGAGGCGATCTGGCCGCTCTTGAACGCGCACTACCGCATCAACGAGGGCGGGAGGAGATGAGGCGACGGACCCGCCGGCCTCTGGACCGCTCAGGTCTGACGAGATGAGGCCGACGAACCCGCCGGCCTCTGGACCGCTCAGGTCTGACGAGATGAGGCCGACGAACCCATCAGCCGCCGGACCGCTCAGGTCTTACACGCGCACGTTTTCCCCCGAAGGAGAGCACCATGTCCACCGCTGATGTGTCGAGCAGGTCCCTGGCCCAGCTTGTTTCCTTGACGGGCCGCCGCGCGGTCGTGACCGGCGGCGGTCGCGGGCTGGGCAAGGCGATCGCGTCACGCCTGGCCGAGGCGGGAGCCGACCTGCTGATCGGCGACATCGACGAAGAGCTCGCCCTGACCGCCGCCGAGCAGCTCGCGCATCGCCACGGTGTACGGGTGATCGGCGCCGCCATGGACGTCACTGACGCCGCGTCCGTCGCCGCCTCGGCCGACCGCGCGGTCGCCGATCTCGGCGGCCTGGACATCTGGGTGAACAACGCCGGTATCTTCCCGGCGGTCCCCCTGCTGGAGATGACCGAGGAGACGTGGGACAAGGTGTTCGCGGTGAACGCGCGCGGCGTCTTCGTCGGCGCGCGTGAGGCGGCCCGGCGAATGGCGGCCGCGGGCACGGGCGGTGTCATCGTGAACATCGTCTCGACCGCCGGTTTCCGCGGCAGCGCGCCGGGCCTGGCCGCCTATGTCGGGTCGAAGCACGCCGCGCGCGGTGTCACGCGGGAGCTGGCCCTCGAACTCGCCCCGCTCGGCATCCGCGTGCTCGGGGTCGCACCGAGCTTCGTTCCCACCGAAGGCAACATGATGGCCGCGGCGGCCGTGATGACCGACGACATCCCGCCGACCGACCTCATGCTGAACGGCCCGATCGGGCGGGTCGGCGTACCTGATGACATCGCGCGCGTCGTCCTGTTCTGCGCGTCGGACCTGTCGACCTTCATGACGGGCAGCACGCTGCTCGCCGACGGCGGCGACACCGCCTGACCCGCCTCGGTCAGTGCCAGTAGTCCCGTTCGGGCAGTCGCAGGTAGGTGTCCGGCTCGGTGATCGCGCCGGCGCTGGCCGGACGCAGGCCCGCGCCGGCGAAGCAGTAGGCCTCGGCGTGGCCCACGTACAGGTATTTGAGCAGGATCTCCTCGGCCGAGTCATCGCTGGACACGTTGCCACCGCCCGGGTGGGTGTCCCACGCGATGACCTCGCCGTCGCGGTAGACGCAGCCCTGGTTGCCGCTCTTGGGGTTGGCGTACATGCCGTAGGCGACGGTGCCCGCCGACAGCACCTGCATGACGACGGGAGTCGAGGCCATGTAGCCCCATTGCTGGCCGACGACGCAGCCGCCGGGTACGTCGGTGAAGCCGATGAATTGCATGGCCTCCTCCTCGAACGGGTTTTCCATGGCCTCTTCCAGCTCTTCCTGGTCGGGGGATGTGGCGGCTAAGCGCTGTGCCGCCTCGGCTGCGCTGATGCCGTGGACACACGCCAGGCTGAAACCGTCGTACCCGATGCCGTCCAGCGCGCCCATCAGGCGTTCGGCCTCCGTCACGGCGGCGGTCTCGGCCTCGGTCAGCCCGGCATGACCCGGCGGGAACGGGAAGAACAGGCCCGGCCTGGGGCCCGCCAGGCTGAGTCGGCCGGGCGACCAGCCGGCCATCATGGGCCGCCATGGGTCCGCCCCCGCGGCGACCAGGGCGAGGGCGTTCTCGGTCCGGTCGTTGAAGACCGCGTCCCAGAGCGCGGTGCGGCCCTGGCACTCCGCGTCGACGTCATCGACCCGGCCGGCCAGCTCGGCGACCACCTCAGGCGAACCGCGCTCCGCAGCGGCGTGCAGCGGCCGCTCGAATGGGTGGGCCCCTTCGTTCGGGTCGGCACCCGCGTCGAGCTTGGCGCGGATCAGAGCGAGGTCCGCCCAGGAATTCCACCCGAAATCTGACCATCCTGCGGTCTCCCTGGCGGTCATGACAGCTCCTTCGAGATCACGTACGTGGACACGAGCGGGGCCATCATGGCGAAGGGCAAGGACAATTTCGGCGCGTCAGCCGGACGTGCTGAACATCTGGGCCGCCATCCGGAGCGAGGCGTCGACGGTGTCGAAACCGCGCGGGAGCATGACGCGCTCGTACGCGGCGACCGCGTCGATGAGTGACTGCTCGCCGCGTGCGGCGATGAGCAGCTCGCCGGCCAGTGTCGCGGCGTCCCGCAGCGCGGTGTTCGCGCCGACGCCGCCGGTCGGCGGCATGGTGTGGATGGCGTCGCCGAGGAGGGTGACCGGCCCGGACTCCCACGCGTCGACCCGCTCACCGGCCCGGATCGTGATCGGGAAGAACCTGTCCGAGTCGGCGGACGCGAACAGCTCCCGCAGCTCCGGATGCCAGTCAGCGGTCGCCTCGAGGGTGAGCTTCCACAGGGCCTCCGGCGAGAGCTCGAACAGCTCCTCGTCCGGCCTGCCGAGCCGCTCCTGACTCGCGAGCAGGGTGACCATCAGGTAATCCGACGCGCCCGCCGGCCGGGAGCGGAACCGCACCGGCGCGAACCCGGCGCCGCACCCGCTCTCGTCGGAGACCCAGGAGAAACCGTGGCTGATGGCCTCCGGGATGAGAGCCTCGGTGGCCTCGGTGATCGTCATCCGGCCATAGACGCATCGGAGGCCGATGTCTTTCACGGTGGCGTTCGGGAGCAACTGGCGGCGTACCGCCGAACCGACGCCGTCCGCGCCGACCAGCAGGTCGCCCTCGTCGTCCCCGCCCTCGGCGAACTCCACGCGTACCCGGCCGGAATCGGTGATCCGGTAGCCGGTCAGCGTCCGCCCGAAGTGGACGGTGTCGGCCAGGCCGGTGAGCAGGCCCTGGCGGAAGGTGTTGCGGTCCACGTTGGTGATCAGGTCGTCGGTGATTCCCGGGAAGGTCCGCGTCATCACCTGCCGTAGCCGGTGGGTGTAATTGGCCACGTGGCCGCCGCCATGGCGACGACCACGCTGCCGCACGTCATCGAAGGCGTCTGCGGCACCGATCCGACCTCGCCCGGGTTCATCACGCACTTCGCCGATCAGGTCGCCGTCCTGGCCCGGCTCATCGGGCTCGACGCCGCCGAACATGACGGCTCTGAGCCGTAGCGGGGAAAACGATGGTCATCGTCCCGGCCGGTACGGAGCGACGTGCCTCGTGCGGGGTCACCAGGGGCGCATGATCCAAGGAGGGTTGACACGAATCTGGTGACCAGGTCATCCTGTTCCGCGGCGTGCCCAAAAAGTGGCAAAACTCACAATCGGTAGGCATGACATTGGATGCACCACATTTAGCATCTGTACTGCGGCTTTACCAAGATCGGCTGTCCACATCTCCTGTCAGGATCGCTGTTTCGGGCGGTCAAGAACACCTCACCTACCGAGAGTTGGATCGCCTCGCGAACGGCATCGCCGCTCAGCTGCTTCGTCTCACGACGACCAGGCAGTCCTGGGTGGCCGTGCTCGCGGGCCGCTCGATCCGGCTGGTCGCGGGCCAGCTCGGTGTGATGAAGGCGGGCCTCGCCTTGGCGCCGATCGACCCCACCACGCCCGCCGAGCGGATCCATACCATGCTGGCGGGAGCCGCGGCCGTGGTCACGGCGCCGGAGTGGAGAGCTCTGGTCCCCGAGGGCATCCCGGTGATCGACACGCCCGGCGTGGCGGAGGCGTCACCCCTGCCGGACGTCAAGCCCGGCGATCTCGCGTACGTGATCCACACCTCCGGCTCGACGGGAACGCCCAAGGGCGTGCTCGTCCCCCACCGCGCGCTGACCAACCTGATCAGGTGGTCGCACGAGACCTTCGGAACCGGCGGCCGGGCCCCGCTGCTCACCAGCCCCAACTTCGACGCGTCGGTCTGGGAGATCTGGCGGTACCTGACCGCGGGCACCACGATCGTCATTCCCAGCGAGCGGACCAGGCTCTCGCTGCCCGCGCTGCGCGACTGGATCGTGGATCAAGAGCTGACCACCTGCTTCGCGCCCACTCCCATCGCCGAGGGCCTGCTCGGACTGTCCTGGCCGGAGCAGACCAGGCTGGCGACGCTGAGCACCGGCGGCGACCGGCTCACCACCTACCCGCGACCCGAGCTGCCCTTCCGGCTGTTCAACGTCTACGCCCCGGCGGAATGCGCCGTCATGGCGATCGTCGGCGAGGTGCCGGTCTCCGCCGGCCAGAGCCGTCCGCCCGCGCTCGGCTCGCCGCTGCCCGGCGTCACCGTCCACCTCCTGGATGAGAGGATGCGGCCGGTCGAGGAGGGCGAGATCTACTTCGGCGGCGTGTGCGTCGGCCTGGGCTATCTCGACCGCCCCGACCTCACGGCCGAGCGCTTCGTCCACGACCAGGACGGGCGGCTCCTCTACCGCACCGGAGACCTGGCCCGCCGTGACCAGGCCGGCCAGTTCGAGTTCCTGGGCCGGGCGGACGACCAGGTCAAGATTCGCGGCAACCGGGTGGAGCTCGGCGAGATCGAGACCGTGCTCGGCCGGCACCAAGGGGTCCGCGCCGCCACCACCGCCGTCCGCGGCCACGAACTGGTCGCCTACCTCGTGGGCACGGCGACCGAGCAGGAGGCGCGCGCCCACCTGCGCAGGTTCCTGCCCGACTACATGATCCCCACCGCCTGGGTCTTCCTGGACGAGCTCCCGCTGACCCGTAACGGCAAGGTGGATCGCGCCGCACTGCCCGCCCCGGTCCGCGAGCCCCGCTCCATCACGCCGCCCAGCACCCCCACCGAGGAACTGCTCGCCGAGATCTGGCGGGACGTCCTCGAGGCGGGGCCGATCGGCGCCGACGACGACTTCCTGGCGCTGGGCGGCCAGTCGCTGCTGGCGATGCGCATCGCCGCCCGCGCCTGCGAGAGGCTGAACAGGCCGGTCGAGCCACGGATGCTCTTCGAACACCCCACGCTCGCCGCGCTGGCCCGCGCGATCGACGGCCTGCCGCAGTCGGCGGCGCCGACCGCCACCGAGGACGGGCTCACGCCCGCACAGCGCCGGCTCTGGTACATCGACCAGGTGGCGCCCGGCGCGCAGTACAACGTGCCCATCCTGTACGCCCTGGACGGCCCCCTCGACACCGGCCGCCTGGAGCACGCGATCAACGAGATCGTGCGCCGGCACCCATCCCTGCGCACCCGTTACGAAGAGCACGACGGCGAGCCGGTGCCCGTCATCGTCGAGCCGGCCGGCGGGCTCATCACGATGAAGGTCATGGACGCCACCCCGCGTAGCGTGGACGCGCTGGCCCGGCACGCCGCCCGGGACCCCTTCGACCTGCGGAACGGTCCCGTGCTGCGGGCGCTGCTGCTCCGGCTCGCCGACGACCGGCACCGGCTGCTGGTGACCGTGCACCACATCGCCTTCGACGGCTGGTCGGCCGGGGTCTTCCTGGACGAGCTGGCCCGGCTCTACGCGGGGGAGACCCTGCCCACGCCGGGCGGGCCATACCGGCGCAGGCAGGGTCTCGACGGCCTGCCGTACTGGAGGAAGGTCCTGGAGTCCGCGCCCGAGCGGCTGGGGCTGCCCGCCGACCGCCCGGGATCGACGGGGCCGCTGCGGCCCGGCGGCCGGGTCCGGGCCACGCTGCCGGACGGGCTGCTCGCCGAGGTGGAGTCGCTGGGCAGGAGCGCTGGGGCCAGCCCGTTCATGGTGCTGTTCGCGGCCTTCCAGGCGTTGCTGCACCGCTACAGCGGCCAGGACGACCTCGTGACGGGCGTGCCGTTCTCCGGCAGGGAGACGCCGGGCGCGGAGTCCATGATCGGCTTTTTCGTGGAGACGCTGCCGATCAGGACCGGCCTGGCGGGCGACCCCACCTTCGAGCGCCTGCTGGCACAGGTGCGGGCGACGGTCCTGGCCACGCCTACGGACGTGCCGCTCGAAGAGATCGTCCGGGAGCTCTGCCCCGACGGCCGGCCGCCCTTCGACGTGATGTTCGCGATGCAGGAGCCGCTGGAGATCAAGCGGGGCGACGGCGTGACCTTCCGGATGCTCGAGGAGGTGGAGAACGGCGGTGCCAAGGCCGACCTGGTGCTCTACGCCGACGGGCGGGAGATGAGCCTGGAGTTCGCCGCCGATCTGTTCGAGCGCGCCACCGCCGAGCGCCTGCTGGGACATTACCTGCGTGTCCTGGAGCAGGTGGCGGCCGACCCGGCCGCGCCGATCTCCACGTTGCTCGCCCGGCGGCACGAGCCCGCCGGTCGCGGTCCCGACCAGTGCCTGCACCGGCTCTTCGAACAGCAGGCGGACAGAACGCCCGACGCGGTCGCCGTCGAGTTCGACGGCGCCGCCCTGACCTACGACGAGCTCGACCGGCGGGCCAACCAACTGGCGCACCTGCTGCGCGGGCTGGGGGTGGGCCCGGAGGTGCCGGTCGCCCTGCACGTACGGCGCTCGCTCGACCTGCCCGTGGCGCTGCTGGGCATTCTGAAGTCCGGCGGCGCGTACGTACCGCTCGACCCCTCCTACCCCGAGGCGCGCCTCACCCAGGTGCTCGGCCAGGTCGACACCCCGGTCCTGGTGACGCACCAGGCGCTGGCCGGCGCACTGCCGCACGAGCGGTCCGTCCACGTCGACACCGACCTTGATGACCAGCCGGAACACCGGTCGGACAGTGGCGTCACGCCCGACGACCTGGCCTACATCCTGTTCACCTCGGGCTCGACCGGTCAGCCCAAGGGCGTGGCGATGCCGCACCGCCCGGTCGCCAACCTCATGGCCTGGCACAGCGGTACGTACCGGAGCCTGCAGTTCACCGCGCTCGGCTTCGACGTCTCGGTGCAGGAGATCTTCAGCACCTGGGCGTACGGCGGGACGCTGATCATGGTCAGCGACGAGGTGCGGAGCGACTCGGCCGCCCTCCTCGACCACATCGCCCGGACCCGGGTGGAGCGGATCTTCCTCCCCTTCGTGGCGCTGCAGTCGCTGGCCGGCGTCGGGATCGAGCCGCCCGCCACGCTGCGCGAGGTGATCACCGCGGGCGAGCAGCTCCAGGTCACGCCGCAACTGGAGCGCTTCATCAGGCCGTGGATGACGCTGCACAACCAGTACGGCCCCACCGAGGGCGCGATCATCGACATCGCCCACACGCTCACCGGCCCTCCGGAGAGCTGGCCGCGGCTGCCACCCATCGGCAGGCCGGTCACCGGCGTCCAGACGCCGATCCTGAACCGCCTGGGCCACGAGACGCCCGACGGCGTCCCCGGCGAGCTGCACCTCGGCGGCGCCTGCCTGGCCAGGGGCTACTACGGCAAGCCCGAGCTGACCCAGGAACGGTTCATCACCTGGCGGGACGGGCGCAGGCTCTATCGGACCGGGGACCTGGCCCGCCGCGACGAGGCGGGCGAGATCGAGTTCCTCGGGCGCGCGGACGACCAGGTCAAGATCCGCGGTTACCGGGTCGAGCCCGGCGAGATCGCCGCGGTGCTGACCGAGCACCCTGCCGTCCGGGAGGCGTTCGTCATGGTCCGAGAAGGCGCCCTGGTGGCTTACGTGGTCGCCGACGGTACCCCCGAGCTGCGCCCTTACCTGGCCGAACGGCTGCCCGAGTACATGGTGCCGAGCACCTTCGTCGCGCTGGACTCCTTGCCGGTGAGCCCCGCGGGCAAGGTGGACCGGCAGGCCCTGCCGAAGCCAGGCCGGAGCGCGCGGATCGTCACGGCCCCGGCCACCCCGGTGGAACAGGCCATCGCCGCGATCTGGCAGGAGGTGCTGGGCGGGCCGGTCGGGCGGCACGACAACCTGTTCGAGCTGGGCGGCAACTCGCTCAACGCCACCCAGATCACCTCCCGGATGCGCGAGGCGCTGGAGGTGCGGGTGCCGCTGCGGACGCTCTTCGCCCACCCGACCGTCGCCGAGCTGGGCGCGACGTTCACGTCGCCGGACGTGGAGGCGGCCGCGGAGCTCTATCTGATGGTCGCCGCGTATTCGGACGAAGAGGCCGCGGCCCTGCTGCGCTCGATGGAAGGTGATCAATGAGCCTGTCGGCCCAGCAGCGGCAACTCCTGGACGCGTTACGCAAGAAGAAGCAGCAGAGCGAGCGGCCCAGGCCCGATCGGCTGCCGATGTCCTTCACCCAACTGCGCGCCTGGTATCTGGACAAGATGGCGCCGGGCGCCGCGCACTACCTGATACCGCTCGCCTTCCGCATCGAGGGCCCGCTCGATCGCGAAGCGCTGCACCGCGCGCTGAACGCCCTGGTGGCCAGGCACGAGAGCCTGCGCACCACCTTCGCCATGGACGAGGACGGCCCGTACCAGATCGTGGCCGGCTCGCTCACGGTCGATCTGGCGGACGCCGAGGACGGCACGCCGATGGACCTGACCACCGGCCCGCTCATCCGCGCCCACCTGGTGCGCGAGGGCGCGGAGCAGCACGTCCTGCACCTCTTGCTGCACCACATCGTCGCCGACGCGTGGTCGCTGGACGTGCTGCGCCGGGAGCTGAGCGCCTTCTACAACGGCCAGGAGCCGCCGGCGTTGTCGCAGCAGTACCCCGACTACGCGATCTGGCAGCGGGAGAAGGACTACAGCGGGGATCTGGCCTACTGGCGAGAGAGGCTGGCGGGCGCGCCGCCGTTCACCGAGCTGCGGACGGACCTGCCGCGGCCGGCCGTCCAGACGTACGCGGGCGCCGAGCTGCCCTTCTCCCTCGACCTTCCGCGCGAGGAGTTCACGGCCTACTGCCGCGGCTTGGGCGCCACGCCGTACATGGTGTTGTTCGCGGCCTATCTGGTGGTGCTCTCGCGGCGCTCCGGCCGGCTGGACCTGGTGGTGGGCACGCCCATCGCCAACCGGGACAGGATCGAGTACGAGGGCCTGATCGGGTTCTTCACCAACACCCTGGCCATCCGCGCCGACCTGTCGGGCGAGCCGTCGTTCGCCGAGGTGGTCGAGCGGGTCAAGGAGGCGGTGCTCGACGCCCACGACCACCAGGGGATGCCGTTCGAGCGGCTGGTGGAGGAGCTCAACCCGGAGCGCCGCCTGGACCGCCCCCCGGTGTTCCAGACGATGTTCATCATGCTGCCCGAGGCCACGGCGGCGTTGGACCTGGCCGGCCTGACGGTCACCTCCGTCGAGATATCCGAGCACACGGCCAAGTTCGACCTGACCGTGGGCGTCCGCGAGACGTTGGACGGGCTCGTGGAGTACAACACGGACCTGTTCCACGCCGGCACGATCCGCGGCCTGGTCGCCGACCTCCAGCAGGTGCTGGCCGGGGCGATGAGCGGGGACGAGACGCCGAGAGAACTGCCGGGTGAGCTGCCGCGCCACGAGATCTCCCGGCTCGTCACCCAGGCCTGGCGCGAGGCACTGGGCACCGACGCCTTCGGCCCCGACACCAACTTCTTCGAGGTGGGCGGCCATTCACTGCTGGTCCTCAAGGTGCACGAGCGATTACGCAAGCGGTTCAGCCTGACGGTCACCGACCTGTTCAGGTACCCGACGATCGCCTCACTGACCGCCTACCTGAGCGTCGACGGCCCGGCGCCGGCGACGGTCTCGACCACCGCGCCCGCCGCCGGCGGCGCGCTCGCCATCGTCGGCATGGCCTGCCGCTTCCCCGGCGCCACAGGGCCCGAGGAGTTATGGGCGGCGATTCGCGACGGTGTGGAAGCCGTCCAGGACTTCACCGACGAGGAGATCCTCGCCGACGGCGAGGACCCCGGCCGGCTGGCGGACCCCGCCTACGTCAGGTCGGGTACGGTACTGGACGGCATCGACCTGTTCGACGCCACACTGTTCGAGTTCACCCCGCGCGAAGCCGAGATCCTCGACCCGCAGCAGCGGCTGTTCCTGGAGAGCGCCTGGGAGGCGCTGGAGGACGCGGGCTGCGACCCCGCCCGTCACCCGGGGCAGATCGGCGTCTTCGCCGGCTCGGCGATGAGCAGCTATCTCATCGAGAACCTGCTGGCCGCGCCCGACGTGCTCAAATCGGTCGGCGACTACCAGGTCATGCTCGGCAACGACAAGGACTCCCTGCCCACCCGGACCTCCTACAAGCTCGACCTGCGCGGGCCGAGCATCAGCGTCAACACCGCCTGCTCCACCTCGCTGGTCGCGCTCCACCTGGCCAGGCAGAGCCTGATCGCGGGGGACTGCGACGTCGCGCTGGCCGGGGCGGTGCGGGTCAACGCCTGGACCCGGCGCGGCTACGTCTACCAGAGCGGCGGGATCGGGTCACCGGACGGCCACTGCCGTCCCTTCGACGCCGAGGCCCAGGGCACGATCGGCGCCGGCGGCGTGGGCGTGGTCGTGCTCAAGCGGCTGGAAGACGCCATCGCCGCGGGCGACACCATCCACGCCGTCGTACGCGGCTCCGCGGTCAACAACGACGGCACCAGGAAGGTCGGCTACACCGCGCCGGCCGTGGACGGCCAGGTCGAGGTCATCACCGCGGCGCTCGCCTCAGCCGGCGTCGACCCCGGCACGATCGGCTACATCGAGGCGCACGGCACCGGCACCGCGCTCGGCGATCCCATCGAGGTCGCGGCGCTGTCCCAGGTCTTCACCGGTGATCGGCGGATCGCCCTGGGCTCGATCAAGTCCAACATCGGCCACGCCGACGCCGCCGCCGGGATGGCCGGGCTGATCAAGACCGTACTGGCGCTCAAGCACCGCACGCTGCCGCCCACGGTCAACTTCGCGACGCCCAACCCGCGCATCGACTTCAGCCCGTTCTACGTGCCCACCGCCAGTGCGGAGTGGCCGCAGGAGCCGGGGCCGCGCAGGGCGGGCGTCAGCGCCTTCGGGATGGGCGGTACCAACGCCCACGTCGTGCTGGAAGAAGCACCCGCGCAGCTCCCCGCCACCCGGCCTTTCGCCCCACGGGCGCTCGGCCCGCACCTGCTCATCCTGTCGGCGGCCAGTGACTCGGCGCTGGAGGAGACGGCCACGCGGCTCCGCGCCCACCTGCGCGCGCGTCCGAACACGGACCTGGGCGACGTCGCCGCCACGCTCCGGCACGGCCGCCGTCAGCTGCGGCACCGCGCCATCCTGATCGTCGAGGACCGCCGGTCGGCGCTGGCGGCCGGGCTCGTCACGGGCGAGTCACGCCCACGTGAGGTCGCCTTCGTCTTCCCCGGCCAGGGCGCGCAACGCCGGGGGATGGGCGCGGGTCTGTACCGATCGGAGAGGGTCTTCCGCGCCACCGTCGACACCTGCTCCGGCATCCTTGAGCCCTACCTCGGCCTCGACCTGCGCCAAGTCCTGTATGGCGAGGCCTGGGACCTCGACCAGACCTGGCTCACCCAGCCCGCGCTCTTCGTCACGGAGTACGCCTTCGCCTGCGCGCTGATCGAGCGCGGCGTCCGCCCGGCGATGATGGCCGGGCACAGCATCGGCGATTACGTCGCCGCCTGCCTGGCCGGGGTCTTCACCCTGGAGGACGCCCTGCGCCTGGTCGCCGCGCGCGGCCGTTTGGTGCAGACCCTGCCCCCCGGCTCGATGCTGGCCGTGCCGCTGCCCGAGTCCGAGGTGGGTGACCTGCTCGGCGTGGACGTCTCGCTCGCGGCGGTCAACACCCCCGAGATGTGCGTCCTGGCCGGGCCGGAGGGGGCCATCGCGGAGGTGGAGCGGCGGCTGGAACGGCAGGGTGTCGCCTGCCGCACGCTGCGCACCTCCCACGCCTTCCACTCCGCCATGCTGGATCCGGTGCTCGACGCCTTCGCCGCCGAGGTCGCCTCGGTGCGGCTGGGCACGCCCGAGTTGCCGTACCTGTCCAACGTCACCGGGGGCTGGGCGTCCGGCGCCGAGACCAAGGACCCCGCCTACTGGGTGCGCCATCTGCGGGAGACCGTGCGGTTCGCCGACTGCGCCCGCGCCCTCGTGGCGGCCGACGCCGCCGTGGTGGAGGCGGGGCCGGGCCGTACCCTGACCACCCTGGTACGCCGCCAGGGCGGCCAGGCGACGGTCGCCCCCCTCGCCCTCGCCGAGCCGGACAGCGGGCGGACCGCCCTGCTGGAGGCCGTCGGGCGGCTGTGGGTCAACGGCGCCGACGTCGACTGGACGGCGTTCAGCCCACCGGGCAGGCGGGTGCCGCTGCCCACCTATCCGTTCGAGCGGCGCCGCTACTGGATCGAGCCCCGCACCCGGCGCTTCGAGGTCGCGGCCGCGCCGGTGGCGGAGGCGGTTCAGGAGCTCGACATGGTCGCCGCCGTCTGGCGGGATGTGCTCGGCCTCGCGCCCACCAGCCCGCAGGACGACTTCTTCGACCTGGGCGGCGACTCCCTCGTGGCCACCCAGCTCGCCTCCCGCCTCGGCCTGCCCATCGAGGCGGTCTTCGACCACCCCACGCTGAGCGGCCAGCGGGCGCTCGTCGCCTCGGCGGCCTCCCGCGAGGCGATCCCGGCCGTCGCCTCGGCGGACCACCGTAAGGTGGCGCCGGTCGTCGCCTCGGTGGGCCAACCTGGGGTGACGCCGGTCGTCGCCTTGGCGGGCCTCCGTGAGGTGATCCCGGTCGGCGAGGAGCCCGCTCCCGTCTCGTTCATCCAGCGGCGCATGTGGTTCATCGACCAGGTGCACGGCTCGGCCGCCTACGCCGTGGCCACGGCGCTGGACCTGCGGGGCGAGCTGGACGTGGCGCGGCTGCACGGCGCCCTGGGCGAGCTGGTGCGGCGGCACGAGTCGCTGCGGACCGTCTTCCGCGCCCCGGACGGTGAGCCGGTGCCGGTGGTGCTGCCCGCGGGGGAGACGCCGCTGCCGGTCGAGGACTGCGACGACGCCGAGCGGGCACTGAGCGAGGCCGCGGCCGAGTCGTTCGACCTGGCGCACGGGCCCCTGTTCCGCGCCCGGCTGCTGCGGCTCGCCCCGGATCACCACGTTCTGTCGCTCAACTTCCACCACATCGTCGTGGACGGCTGGTCGATCACCTTGCTGAGGAGCGAGCTGGTCGCGCTGTACAACGGCGAGACGCTGCCCGAGCCGCAGGTCAGATACCGCGACTACGCGCGCCGGCAGCGGGCCCAGGTCGTCGATCTCGGCTTCTGGAAGGAGCGGCTGCGCGGCATCCCGCACAGCCTGGACCTGCCCACGGACCGGCCGCGCCCACCGATGCAGACCTTCGAGGGAGCGGTCGCCACCCACGTACTGCCCGCGGAGCTGGCCCAAGGGCTGCGGAAGCTGAGCCAAGAGCGCGGCGCCACGCTCTACATGGCGCTGCTGACCGCGCTCCACACGCTGCTGTACCGCTACAGCGGCCAGGAGGACATCTGCGTCGGCTCGCCGGTGGCCGGGCGCACCCGCCCCGAGCTCGAAGGCATCGCGGGCTGCTTCATCAACACCCTGGTCATGCGGGCCACGATGGACGGCGGCCTGCGGTACACCGAACTCCTGGCGCAGGTACGCGAATACGCGCTGGGTGCCTACGCCCATCAGGACGTGCCGTTCGAACGGCTGGTGGAGGAGCTCGACCCGCCCAGGGACCTGTCGCGCAACCCGCTCTTCCAGGTGCTGTTCAACCTGCTCAACCTGCCCAAGAGCGACCTGGACATGGCCGGGCTGGCCGTCAGGGAGCTGGCCGTGGAGGTCGGCACCGCCCAGGTGGACCTGGTGCTCTACGTCAACGAGCTCTACGACAATGAGCAGGACGACGAGCTGGAGTGCAGGCTGGAGTACAACACCGCGCTCTACGACGCCGGCACGGTCCAGCGGCTGCTCCGGCACTACGAGGCCCTGCTGTCGGCGATCGTCGCGGCGCCCGAGAGCACGCTGTCCGAGCTGGACTTCCTCACCGGCGAGGAGCTGGCCGAGCAGCTGGACAGCCAGGACGTCGAGGTGCCCGACCTGTGCGTCCACGAGCTGGTGGAGGCCCAGGCCGACCGGACGCCCGACGCCGTGGCCGTCACCTTCGAGGGCGCCTCACTGACGTACCGGGAGCTGGACGGGCAGGCCAACCGGGTCGCCGGGCGGCTGCGCGCGGCGGGGGTGGGGCCCGAGACGCTGGTGGGCGTCGCGATGGAGCGCTCGGCCACGATGCTGGTCACCCTGCTCGGCGTGCTGAAGGCGGGCGGCGCGTACGTGCCGCTCGACCCGATGTACCCCCAGGACCGTCAGGACTACATCCTGGACCACTCCGGCATCGGCGTCCTGGTCACCGAGCGCGAGCTCGCCGGGCGCTACACCGGCTACCAGGGAGAGCTCATCCTGGCCGACGAGGAGGTCGTGCCGAAGGCGGGCGACGGCGAGAGCCCGGAACGGCTGCCCGCCCTGGCCACCCAGGAGAACCCCTGCTACGTCCTGTACACCTCTGGCTCCACCGGGCGGCCCAAGGGCGTGCGCGTCCAGCACTCCTCGGTGGTCAACTTCCTCACCTCCATGAGCCGCGAGCCCGGCCTGACCGGCCAGGACACGCTCCTGGCCGTCACGACGACCGCCTTCGACATCTCGGTGCTGGAGCTGTTCCTGCCGCTCACGGTCGGCGGGCACGTGGTGATCGCGAGCCGCGAGGCGGCCTACGATCCGCTACGGCTGGCCGCCCTGCTGGACGGCGCGACGGTCATGCAGGCCACCCCGGCGACCTGGCGGCTGCTGCTGTCGTCGGGTTGGGAGGGCAAGCCGGACCTGAAGGCCCTGTGCGGCGGCGAGGCGCTGCCCGCCGACCTGGCGGCCGATCTGCGCGGCCGGGTGGCCGAGCTGTGGAACATGTACGGTCCGACCGAGACCACGATCTGGTCCACCCTCACCCGGGTCACCGACGGGCCGATCACCATCGGCCACCCGATCGCCAACACGCGGATCCACCTGCTCGACGCCGCGATGCAACTGGTGCCCACCGGCGTGGTCGGCGAGCTCTACATCGGCGGGGCGGGTCTGGCCCGCGACTACCTCGGCCAGCCCGAACTGACGGCCGAACGCTTCATCACCTGGCGCGACGGGCGCCGGCTCTACCGGACCGGTGACCAGGCCCGCCGCCGGGCCGACGGCTCGATCGAGTTCCTCGGCCGGGCCGACGGCCAGGTGAAGGTCCGCGGCTACCGGATCGAGCTGGGCGAGATCGAGTCGCTCCTGCTGGCGCATCCCGCGGTCCGCGAGGGGGCGGTGGTGGTGCGCGGCTCGGACGACGATAAGAGCATCGCCGCCTACCTGGCCGCCGACTCCGAGCAAGACTGGCGCGAATACCTGCGGCGCAAGCTGCCCGACTACATGATCCCCTCGGCGTTCGTGCTGCTGGACGCGCTGCCGCTCACCCCGAACGGCAAAGTGGACCGCAAGGCGCTGCCCGAGCCGGTCGCTCAGGTACGCGCTGAGGGCGCGGCGCCGCGGACGCCGGCCGAGGTCAAGCTGGTCGAGCTCTGGTCGGCGATCCTGGGCGTGAAGGGGATCGGGATCGACGACGACTTCTTCGCGCTGGGCGGCGACTCCTTCAAGGCCGTGCGCGCCGTACGGGACTCGGGGATCCAGGCGACCGTGCTGGACCTCTTCAAGAACCCCACCATCCGCACCTTCGCCACACTGGACGGATCATCCCGAAATATCGGGTTATTGCATGAACTGACGCCGCCACGATCCGCGGCCTCGCTGACCCTGGTCTGCGTGCCGTTCGCGGGCGGCGGCGCGATCACGTACCAGCCGCTGGCCTCGGCCCTGCCCGAGCACATCTCCATGCTCGCGCTGCAGCCGCCGGGCCACGAGACCGGCAACCCCGGCGAGCCCGTGCTGCCCTTCCACGAGCTCGTCGAGGGCTGCGTCAAGGAGATCAAGGAGAAGGTCGACGGCCCCCTCGCCCTGTACGGCCACTGCATGGGCGGCGCGCTCACCGTCGAGCTGGCGCGCAGGCTGGAGGAGGAAGGCGTCGGCCTGGAGAAGGTGGTCATCGGCGGGCACCTGCCCGCGCCCCGCCTGCCGGGCAAGACCTTCGCCTGGTTCCGCAAGGTCTTCCCGATGGAGCGGTGGACCTCCAAGCGGCAGGCGCTGGAGTTCCTGCGGGCCATGGGCTTCTTCACCGAAGCGCTGGACCCCGGCGAGCGCGACTTCATCATGGGCGTCTTCCTCCACGACACGCAGGAGGGCGAGGACTACTACACCGACCTCTACCAGGCGCCCATCAAGAAGCTGTCCGCACCGCTGGTCTGCGTGGTCGGCGAGAGCGACCGCGCCACCGAGCTGTACGAGGAGCGCTTCCGCGAGTGGGAGGCCTTCTCCGACAAGGTGTCGCTGGAGGTGATCCCCAAGGCCGGGCACTACTTCCAGAAGCACCAGGCGCCCGAGCTGGCCGAGATCCTCGATGGCGGTGACCGGTCCCCGGCGCCGCTGCCGCCCCGCTACCAGCAGGCCAGCCTGAAGACGTTCTTCCTGGTGGCCTTCGGCCAGCTGGTGTCGCTGATCGGCACCGGGCTGACCACGTTCGGCCTGGGTCTGTGGGTCTACCAGCAGACACAGTCGATCGCGATGTTCGCCATCGTCTCGGTCATGGCGCTGCTGCCCGCCGTCGTGCTGGCGCCGATCGCCGGAGCCGTGGCGGACCGCTTCAACCGCCGGCTCGTCATGATCACCGCCGACTCGGCGGCCGGGGTCTCCTCCGCCTCGCTGGCCGCCCTGCTGTGGACGGGCGGGCTCCAGCTCTGGCACGTCTACCTCATCGTCGCCGTCGGCGCGGTGTCGACGGCCTTCCACCAGCCCGCCTACATGGCGGCGGTGGCCCAGCTGGTGCCCAAACGCTATTACGGCAGAGCCAGCGGCCTGGCCCAGCTGGGGCAGGCGGCGGGGACCGTACTGGCGCCGCTGCTGGGTGGCGCGCTCGTGGCCGCCATCGGGCTGCACGGCATCGTCGTGATCGACCTGTCCACCTTCGCCTTCGCGGTCACCGTGACCCTGGCGGTCCGCTTCCCGAACACGCTGTTCAAGAAGCGGGAGGAGACGTTCTGGCAGGAGATGACGGGCGGCTGGCGCTACATCACCCGCAGGCACGGGCTCCTGGCGATCATCCTGTTCACCTCGTTCCTGAACTTCCCCTTCGCCATGGTCGAGGTCCTGTCCACGCCGCTGCTGCTCAGCCTCACCGACACCCGCGGCCTGGGCATAGCGCTCTCGATGACCGGCATCGGGCTCCTGGTGGGCAGCGTGATCATGGCGGTGACCGGGGGCCTGGCCCGCCGCACGTACGGCATCCTCGGCTGCTTCATGGCCCTGGGCGTCTCCTTCGCCGTCATCGGGATCGCGCCCCATCCGGCGCTGCCCGCGATCGGGCTGTTCTTCGTCGGGCTGTTCACCGCGCTGCTGAACGCGCACTGGTTCGCCATCGTGCAGCAGAAGGTCGGACTCGATCTCCAGGGCCGGGTCATCGCCACGAACCTGATGCTCGGCTGGGCCATGGTCCCGGTCGGGTTCCTGCTGGCCGGGCCGCTGGTCGAGCGGGTCTTCGACCCGATCGCGGGCGCCGCGCACGGCAGGGGCATCGCCCTGCTCACCCTCGTCGCGGGCGCGGTGACCGTGCTGATCGGCCTGGCGGCCTACCGCTACCGGCCGGTCCGCTTCCTGGAGGACGACCTGCCCGACGCGATCCCCGACGCGGTGATCATCACCGACAAGGACCTGATCCAGCGGGCGGCCGACAAGCAGCTGGTCGCTTGATCCCTTTCCCGGTACGGCGGTGTCGTACCGGGAAGTCCACCTGCCGGGGATATTGACGGTCCTGACGGAGGAAGTTACGTTTCGTCGGCAGATCGGGGGCCCGAGCGTCACACAAGGAGCCAGCCCATGATCCGAAGAATGCTGACATTCTGCACGATCGCCATCGCGTTAGCCGCCGGACTCCCCGCGCCCGCCTGGGCGGTCGACGCGACCCGTACCCCGGGCTCGGCCTCCTACACCGTGAACCTCACCAGCAACGCCTCGGGCACCACCTGGACCGGCCACGAGAGCGTCAGCTTCACGAACCTGTCGGCCGACCCCCTCACCGAGGTCTACCTGCGCCTGTGGGACAACTACCACGGCAGCTGCCCGTCCACCCCGATCACGGTCACGAACGTCACCGGCGGTACGGCCGGCTCGCTGACCGTCGCCTGCACGGCGCTGAAGATCACCCTCCCCGCGCCGCTGGCCCAGGGGCAGAACGGCGCGGTCGGCTTCGACCTGAGCATCGTCGTGCCCAGCGGCGCCGACCGGTTCGGCCACGACGGCGCGTACAACTTCATCGGCAACGCCCTCCCCGTCCTGGCCGTACGCGACGGCGCCGGGTGGCACCTGGACCCGTACACCAACAACGGCGAGTCCTTCTACCAGCTCGCCGGCGACTACCGGGTCACCCTGGACCACCCCAGCTCGCTGCTCCTCCCCGCGACCGGCACCTCCGTGGACACCCCCGGCACCTCCGGCCGGACGATCACCACCGCGACCGCCAGTCACGTCCGCGAGTTCGCCTGGGCGGCCGGCGCGTTCGCCAAGACCACCGGCACGACCACCACGGGCGTCACCGTGAACGTCTACCGCGTCAGCGGCATCAGCGCCGCCAGCGCCACCTCGATGATGAACACCGCCAAGAACTCGCTCGTCGCCCACGCCGGCCGCTTCGGCGCCTATCCCTACGGCGAGGTCGACGTCGTCCTGGACAACAACTTCTGGTTCGGCGGCATGGAGTATCCGGGGTTCGTGCTCGACCTGGTCAGCTCCACGGCGCTCGCCCATGAGCTGGCCCACCAGTGGTGGTACGGCATCGTCGGCGACGACGAGTACAACACCCCGTGGCTGGACGAGTCCTTCGCCGACTACGCCACCGACCTTTACCAGGGCATCAGCGGCACCAACTGCTGGAACAGCGTCTCCTGGCAGTCGTCGGCCGAGAAGATCAGCAACTCGATGGCCTACTGGGACGCCCACTCCAGCCGCTACGGCACGGTCGTCTACACCTACGGCAAGTGCGCCCTGCACGACCTGCGCCGCCTGATCGGCACCTCGGCCATGCAGACGCTCCTGCACGACTACGCCGCCTCGCACTGGTACGGCATCTCCACGGTGGCCGACTTCAAGGCCGCCGCCCAGGCCGCGACGACAATCGATCTGTCGTCGTTCTGGACCACGCACCGCATCTAAGAGTCCTGCCGGGTCAGCGTGAAGTCGATCTCGAACGAGCGCTGCCGGGAGAGGTGACGTCTTCGAGCGTCCAGTCCGGGTCGAACCCGTGCAGGGACGGTCCCGAAAACACCCCTCACTCCTCCAGAGCGAAGAGCATCCAGGACTGGCCCGGTGCCAGCCCGGCCAGTTCCCGGCCGCACTCCTGAAGCACCTGCGGGCCCGAGGTGATGTGCTGGGTGCCGGCATGGACGTCCCTGAACAGCCGCTGGATCAACCCGTCCCGCAGCGCCGAGGTGCCGCCCGACGCGTAGACGAACCGGGCCACCTCGGCGATCGTCGAGGTGATGTGGTTGAGCGCGAGCCGCACCATCGTCTCCTCGCGTACGTCGAGGGTCCGTCCCGCGTCCAGCGTGCGTTCGGTGTCGTCCCACGTCTCGTGCACCAGGGCCTTGGCCGCGCGGTACGTCGCTTCGGCGCGGGCGAAGTCGGCGTGGAAGGCATCGCTGTCGGCGATCTGGCCCGGCCGCCCGGCCCGTGCTCCGGCGTAGCGGCTCAGCTCGTCGAGCAGCCGGCGGCCGACGCCGAGCGCCCAGCCGGAGTGACAGATCAGCGCCTGGTCGAGGACGCCGAGCCGGAAGATCGCGCCGCCGCGCAGCGGTTCGTTGTGCGTGAAGATGTGCGTCTGCGACTCCGGTACGAACGCGCCTTCGATGGCGTAGTCGATACTGCCTGTCGCGCGCAGGCCCAGGACGTCCCAGTTGCCGAGCATCTTGACGTCTTCGATGGGGGTGATGAAGATCCGGGCCTCGTCGGTGCCTTCGACGGCGCCCAGGCTGTGGGCGTACTGGGCGTGCGGCATGCCCGAGGCGAAGCCCCATTGGCCGCTCAGACGGAAACCGCCGTCCTCGCGTACGGCGGTGCCCGGCCGGGTGCCCTGACCCGCGATGATCGGCATCCGCGGGCCCGTGAAGATCCGCGCGACGGCCTCGTCGCCCAGGTAGGCGCCGGCCGTACCGTTCTCCAGGGTGGTGGCCATGACCACCCAGCCGGTCGAGGGGTCGGCGTACGACAGCTCCTCGAAGACGGCGAGCAGCTCCCTGGGGGACAACTCGGCGCCGCCGAGCGGCGTCGGCACCCATATACCGAAAAGTCCAGCCTCATGCAGGGCATCCACGACGGGGGTGGTGAGCCTGCCCTGCGCCTCGGCGGCGGCCGCCTCACGCTCGATCAGCGGACGCAGGTCGCGGGCTCGCTCCAGCAGGGCGGGGCCGGCGGTGTGGAGTCGCAGTGTGTCGCTCATGTCCAGGTGCTCCTGTTCGTGATCGTTGACGCTCTTACTCCGTCAGATCACGTTGGCGGCACGTTGTCCATAGCTGGTAGCAAGCCGGCCTCATGCCGCCTGGCTTGCCTCGGCGGCCGTCAGGGGAGTGGCGATCTCCTCCAGGCCCTTGCGTTCGGCCTTGACCCCCAGGAAGAGCTCCACCAGACCCGCCACGATCATGATGATGGCGCCGATCGAGAAGGCCAGCGCCGTGTCGCCCGGCACGCCCGTCTCGACCAGGTGGGCGAAGACGAGCGGGCCCGCGATGCCCCCCGCCGCCGTGCCGATGGCGAAGAAGAACGCGATGGCCATCGCCCGGGTCTCCATCGGGAAGATCTCGCTGACCGTCAGATACGCCGAACTGGCCCCCGCCGAGGCCACGAACAGCACCACCGACCAGCAGGCCGTCAGCGTCACCGCCGTGAGCATCCCCTGGTTGAAGAGCCAGGCCGTGCCCAGGAGCAACAGCCCCGATCCGATGTACGTGGCGGAGATCATCGGGACCCGGCCGACCGTGTCGAAGAGCCGCCCGAGCAGCAGTGGGCCCAGGAAGTTGCCGACCGCGATGACCGCGAAGTAGTAGCCCGTATGCGTGTCGATCTTGAAGAACGTGGACAGGATCTGCGCGTACCCGAAGGTGATCGCGTTGTACAGGAACGCCTGGCCGATGAAGAGCGACAGGCCGAGCACCGTCCGCTTGGGGTAGAGCGCCACCATGGTGTGCGCGATCCGGACGAACCCGATGGACCTGCGCTGATGGATCGTCATCGACTGCTCCGGCTCCGGCAGGTCCCCGCCCACCTGGCGCTCGATGTCGTCGACGATCTCCTCGGCCTCCTGGCCACGGCCGTGGATGAACAGCCAGCGCGGACTCTCCGGTACGTGCCGCCGTACGAGCAGAATGGCCAAACCGAGCACCACACCCAGCCCGAAGGCGACGCGCCAGCCGATGTTGACCGGCAGATCGTTCAGCAGCGGCACGGTCAGCAGGGCGCCGCCCGCCGCCCCGAGCCAGTAGCTGCCGTTGATGATGATGTCGATCCGCCCCCGGTGGGCGCTCGGGATCAGCTCGTCGATGGCCGAGTTGATCGCCGCGTACTCCCCGCCGATGCCGAAGCCCGTCATGAACCTGAACAGGAAGAACCACCAAGCGTCGAACGACAACGCGGTCATCAGGGTCGCGACCAGGTAGACGACCAGCGTGATCAGGAACAGCTTCTTCCTGCCGAACCGGTCGGTCAGCCAGCCGAAGAACAGCGCACCCGAACAGGCGCCCGCGACGTACAGCGCGGCGGCCAGGCCGGCGACCTGCGCCTGCGTGATGTCGAGGCCGCTTCCGGGCTTGGCGAGCTGGGCCGAGAGGTTGCCCACGATGGTCACTTCGAGCCCGTCCAGGATCCAGACGGTGCCGAGGCCGATGACGATCATCCAGTGCCAGCGTGACCAGTGCAGCCGATCGAGTCTCGCCGGCACCTTGGTGGTGATGGTGCCAGTCTCCAGGTCGCTCATGAAGTCAACTCGCTACCCCGAGGCCGGCTCGCAAACGTGCCACGAAGCAGACCAGGCAGGTTGTGCCCTGGTCTCAGGACGTAGCCTGCCTGGTCTCAGGGCACGACCCAGCGAAACTGCCGCGTGATCTTCAGCTGCCATCATCCGGTCCCATGACCCGTCCCTTATTCGCGGGCGCCTGCCTGCTGGCCGCACTCCTGGGATGCAGTCCCGGCGTAGCGCCGACCCCCGCCGTGGCGGCGCAGCCCGCCCCGTCCGCCACATCTTCCGGCGAGGCGGCGAGCCCGGCCGGGGTGGTGTATCACGCCACCGAACTGCGCCCTGGCGACTGCATTGAGCCCATGCCCGAGAGCTTCATGGTGACCGTGGTGCCTTGTGCTGTGCCGCACTCGGCGGAGTACGGGGGTATGTACGTCATCGCCGACGGTCCTTGGCCGGGCACAGCCGAGATACGACGGCTGGCCGAGAACGGCTGCGGGCCCAGGATGCGGTACGTGGCGTCGAGGAGGGAGGAGGTCGGCTTCATCTCACTCATGCCGCTGGAGCAGGAGTGGCCGAAGTACAGAACGGCCTACTGCCTGGCCGTCGCCGGGAACGGCGGGAAGCTCGTCGGCCGCGTGCTCAAGTAGGAGCCATCTACGCCGGTCGGACGAGTTCCGAGACCTGATGCTCCCGCTGCCTCTCACGCCGGTACAAGATCGCCCGAGCGGCCATCACGACGCAGCCGATGCCGAGCAGCAGGCCCCAGATGACGTCGGTGAGGAAGTGCATGCCGCGATACAGGCGGGAGAAGGCCACGATGAGCGGGGCGGCGACGCCGAGCACCCAGATCACCACCTGGAGAGCCCTGTTGCGGACGTGCATGCTCAGGATGAGCGCGACCGAGCAGTAGAACCCGACCGCGGCGCTGACGTGTCCCGACGGGAAGCTGGAGGTGGGCGGGGCCGGGTCGATGTGCTGTACCGGCGGCCGGTGCCGGCCGACGGGCGTGGTGGTGGCCAGGAAGATGAGCGACTGGCTCCAGACGGCCGCGATCAGGAAGATCGATTCCCGCCAGCGCTTGTACACGAGTCTGAAGACGATCGCGCCTATCACGGTGAGCGCCACGATGTAGGGGGTGTCCGAGAGGCTGGTGCCGAAGTCGGTGAGCGTGTTCCACAGCGGGGTACGTCCGGCGGCCAGGCTCCGGCTCACCTCCGCCTCACCGGTGGGCCAGGCGACGATCAGCTTGCCCACACCGAACGTCACCGCGGCCATCAGCAGCATCGGCAATAAGATCGTCAGCGCGTAATACTTCACGTGCTCAGCTTTGGTCATGGGTCACCTTCTCTGACTCGGGTTCCACTCCTTCGGCAAGCGGCGAGTTGGGCCTGCGGCCCTGCTCGCGCCGCCACGTCTCGAATCCCGCCGCGGTGGCGGCGACCACGGCCACGCCCAGGATGATCCCGGCGACCACGTCGCTCACCCAGTGCACGCCGAGCGCGATCCGGGTGTAACCGACCGACAGCACCAAGAACCAGGCGACGGCCCAGGTCACGCGCCGCCCCCATCGGGGCAGCATGGGCAGGAGGAGCAGGACCACCACTCCCGCGCCGAGTGTCACGTTGACCGCGTGGCCCGACGGGAAGGAGTCGCCGGGCGCGAGCGCGACGGGGTCCGGCAGGTGCGGTCTGGCGCGGGCAGTGATGATCTTGAGCGCTAGGCCGAGCAGCCCGCCCACGGTGATGGTGGCGATCGCCCAGACGGCCAGCCGTCGCGCGCCCTCGTACCACAGCCAGGCGGCGAACGCGATGACCGCGATGCGCCACGGCCACGGGCCGAACAGATCCGTCCATACGGTCAGCACCCTGGTCACACCTGGATGGGTAACCGCGTACTCGTGCAGATCCTCGGCGACCTGTTTGTCCAGTCCGTTGACCGGCATCTTGGCCACGACGAGCAGCAGGCTGAACGGGATCATGATGAGCGCCACCGCGAGGCTGGCGATCGTCAGCCGCAGTCCCAGGCTGCGGTCAGGATCGACGCGAGCTTTGACCCATTGGCGGCTCACTGTCCTGATCCTCCCTTGGTAGGCAGTCGCGCTCGGCTACCCAGACAGCGGCCATTGATTCCTGCGTCAGCTTCTCGGCCGTAAGCGACCGAGCTTGCAGCTCCTCGCCGTCGATGGCTTCGACGGTGTGGTCCGCGTCAGGCAGCGTGACTCACTGCCCAGCCCGCCACACCGCGTGCGGCGATGTTGCGGGCTGCGTTGACGTCCGCGTGCTCAGCGAAGCCGCACGACGTACAGGAGAAGGAGGCTTGGTCGAGCCGGTTGTTGCGGTCCACGTGCCCGCACGAGGAGCATTGCTGGGAGGTGTAGGCCGGATCGACGTGGATGACGGCGATCCCGGCGCGGGCCGCTTTGTAGGCGAGGAAGCTGCCCAGTTGGTGGAAGCTCCAGGAATGCAGTGTGACCCGCTGGGGCTTGCGAAGCCGTACCCGGTCCCGGATGCCCTGGAGGTCTTCCAGGGCGATGCCGTTGCCGGTGCGTTCTGCCTCGGTCATGATCTGCTTGGCGATGACATGATTGGTGTTGGCGGCGAACCGCGCCTCGGCCCGGCGCCGCTTTTTCAGCAGTCGCTTGGCGGACTTGGTCTGCTTGGCCTGCAACCGACGGCGCAGCTCGCGCCGGCGGTGGCGGACAGCGTTCAAGCCCTTGCCGCAGTGTCGGCTGCCGGTGCTGGTGGTGGCGATGTTGACGATGCCCAGATCCACGCCCAGGAAGCCGTCAGGGACGGTCACCGGCCGGTCGGGGAGGTCGCAGGTGGCGATCAGGAACCACATGCCGTCCCGCAAGAGCAGGTCCGATTCGCCCTTGCGGTGTGCCGACAGCATCGCGATCTGGTCGGGCGAGGCGGTGAACGCCATGTTTCTCACTCGGCCCGCCACGGTCCAGATCGATACGGTGCGGACATTGATCTGCCAGGACAGGCACCGGTCGTCGTAGGGCTGGGCCGCATCTGGCCGGAAGGTGATCGGCTTGGATGTGGCGCGGGTCCGGCGTGGTGAGCCTTCCTGCCCCAGGTTCCCGGCCCGCAGGTTGGCGTGCAGGGTGGCGTAGGCGTCGGCGACCTTCTTGATGACGTGCTGCGCGGCCTGGGCGGCCAGCCCGTACTCGTCCTTGATCTGCGTGTAGGTGTGCTTGCGCAGGTCGTAGTTGCGAAAGGTCTGCTGGTCGTAGGCCTGCGCGGAGACATGGCAGGCGGCGGCGTTGACCGCGCGCAGGGTCGCCTCCAGCGCCGCCGCCTGCTCGGGCGTAGGCAGGAGCTTGACCTGCACCACCAGCCTCATCATCGAACACATTATCGTTCGGCCCTGCCACCGCGGCGGGAATCCGATCCCGGTATTCGCTGGGGCCGCACCGTCGTCTGCCGCCTCCACGCCCATTTGGTCTTCATCCCCATATGCCGGCGCGAAGTGTTCACCGAGGAGATACTGCGCCGCTGTGAAGCCATCATGATCGAGGTATGTGACACCTTCGGCGTCGTCCTGGCCGCGTTCAACGGCGAGCACGACCACATGATCATGTGCGCCTCCTGGTCGGCTACCCGCCCAAAGTGGCCCTGTCGGCCCTGGTCAACTCCCTCAAGAGCGTCTCGGCCCGGCCCCTGGGCAAAGAGTTCGGCCCGCACATGCGCCGACATCCGCGGGACGGGCACTTCCGGTCCCCGCCCTACCTCGCCGCCACCCGCGGCGACACCCACAGCCGATCATCAACGAGTACATCGACAACCACAAACAGCCGGATTGATCCGCTCACATGAACAGGCCATCACGGCACCGCTCGGGCCTGGAGGCCCTCCCGCGCTGCCGTTTCCTCCCGGGCGTAAACATACGTTTCCTCCCGGGCGTAAACATAAACGCCCGGGGTTCCACGCCAGATTCCGCTGAAAACCGGCCCCAGGGGTAGTCCGGTGACCATGTCTCCCATCGTGGCGGTCGTCGCGCACCGCAAGAAGACCCTCGGCGCAGGCCTGGACAGGCTGCGCGTGCTCATCACCGAAGAGGACGTCGGCGAGCTCCTCTGGTACGAGGTGCCCAAGAGCAAGAAGGCGCGGAAGAAGGTCCGCGAGGCGCTCAAGCGGGGCGCCGATCTGGTGTTCGTCTGGGGCGGCGACGGCATGGTGCAACGGTGCGCCGACGTGATGGCCGGCTCCGGCGTGCCGATGGCGGTCCTCCCGGCGGGGACCGGGAATCTGTTCGCCAACAACATCGGCATCCCCATCGACCTAGAAGAGGCGGTACGCATCGGCTTCCACGGCCGGCGCGAGAAGCTGGACCTGGGAGTGCTGAACGGCGAGCACTTCGCGGTGATGGCGGGCGCCGGGTTCGAGGCCGAGATGATCGCCGACGCCGACCGGCAGGCCAAGGAGCGGCTCGGCAAGCTCAGCTACGTCAAGGCTGCCGTCCGGCACGTCGGCGGGCCGCTGGTGCCGATGGAGATCAAGATTGATGGTACGACCTGGTTCGACGGGGAGGCGAGCTGCCTGCTGCTGGGCAACGTGAGCACGATCGCCGGCGGCATCGAGGCGTTCGACGACGCCCGGCCGGACGACGGCTGGCTGGACGTCGGGGTCTCCACCGCCCAGGGGCCGGTCCAGTGGGCCCGGGTGATCGGCAGGATGGCCACGGGACGCTCCGACGACTCCCCGTTCGTCCGGATCACCCGCGCCAGGAAGGTGTCCGCCCGGTTCGGCGCTCCGCTGACGTACGAGCTGGACGGCGGAGACCGCGAGGCCACCACCTGCCTCAAGGCGAAGGCCGTCCCGGGCGCGCTCACGATCTGCCTTCCGCCGGACGAGCACCCAGGCGAGCGCTCTGACGAGCGCTCAGGCGAGCGGCTGGGTGGGCGCTCGGACGAGAGCTGGGACGGGTAGTCGTTATGAGCCGGCGGGCGCGGTGAACCGTACCGTGCTCGGCTCCTCGCGATTCCGCAGGCCGGCGGCGGTGGCCTCGGCGCCGCGCAGCGCCCGCAGCACGTTGCGCCCGGCCACCTTCGCCAGGTCGGCGTCCGACCAGCCCCGGTCGGCCAGGGCCGCGAACAGCCGAGGGTAGCCGCGCACGTCTTCCAGGCCGTCGGGCAGCCCGTCGCACCCGTCGTAGTCGCCGCCGATGCCGAGGTGGTCGATGCCGGCCACTTCCCGTATGTGCTCCAGGTGCGCCACCACGTCGTCGAGCGTGACAGCGGGCTTGGGGTGCGACTTCTCCCAGGTGGCCAGGTACTCGTGGGTCGCCTCGTAGTCATGGGTGTCGACCCCGGCCGTGCGGGCGGCGTCGGTGGCGACCTGCCGCCACTCCCAGTTGGCCTGCGACACGAAGGAGGGCACGAACACGGCCATGCACACCCCGCCGTTGCCCGCCAGCCTCTCCAGCACGTCATCCGGTACGTTGCGCGGCGTGGAACAGAGCGCGCGTGCCGACGAATGGGAGAAGATCACCGGCGCCCGGGTCACGCGCAGGGCGTGGCGCATCGTGTCGGCCGAGACGTGGGACAGGTCGACCAGCATGCCCAGCCGGTTCATCTCCCGCACGACCTCCTCCCCGAACGCCGACAGCCCGTGGTTCACCGGCTCGTCGGTCGCGGAGTCGGCCCAGGGGGTGTTGTCGTTGTGGGTCAGCGTCATGTAGCGGACGCCGAGGGCGTACAGCATCCGCAGCGCCCCCAGCGAGTTGTCGATCGAATGACCGCCCTCGGCACCCATCAGTGACGCGATCCGCCCGCCGGCGAAGACGCGCTCCACCTCGTCGGCCGTGGTCGCCAGGGCCAGCTGGTCGGGGTAGCGCCGGACCATGGCCCGTACGCAGTCGATCTGCTCCAAGGTCGCGGTGACCGCTTGCCCACCGGGCAGCCCGCACGGCACGAAAACCGACCAGAACTGCCCGCCGACCATCCCGGCCGCCAGCCGGGGCAGGTCGGTATGGGTCCGATCGGAGGTGTCACCGCTGATCTCGAGCCGGTCGAAGTCATAGCCGGTGAGCTGGCGCGCCGTCCAGGGCAGATCGTTGTGCCCGTCGATCAGCGGATGCTCACGTAGCAGCTCGGTGACGCGCCGCAACGAGTCGGTGGACGTGGTCAGAGAAGGTGCTTCCATGCCGATCAGCCAATCACAGGGCACCTCGTCGTGGCGGATCGACCTACGTCCGGCTCAGGTACGCCGCCAGCGGGCCTCTCCCAAGCAGTACAGGGCGAACAGCAGCAGCCCCAGCGCCACCACCGCCAGCAGCCAGGGCCCCGCCGGGGTGTCGGCGAACGCCCTGAGCGTCGCGTCGATGCCCCCGGCCTTGTCCGGGTCGAAGGTGATGGCCGCCTGGATCACGAAGACCCCGGCCAGGCCGGCGATCAGGCCACGCGCGATGTACCCGGCGAGTCCCAGCCGGTTCATCACCGCGCCCGCCCGGGGCGGCATCGGCCTGAGCTGTTTGCGGAACTCCTTCTTGATGCCGTACCGCACCCAGTAGATGCCGAGCGCGACGATGCCGAGCCCGATCAGGCCCACGAGGACCTGCCCGGCCGGCAGCGCGAGCAGCTTGCCCGTCAGATCCTGGGACCGCTTGTCATCGGACCCGGTCTTGCCGGTCAGCAGCATGGTCAGCAGCGCGGCGCAGATGACCACGTAGACCACGGTCCGGCTGGCCGGCTCGACCCGGTCCTTGAGCTTGTGGGCGCCGAAGATCGCCTCAGACGCCTGCCACAGGGCCAGCGCGGCGAACCCGACGACCATGATCCATAAGAGCACGGCCCCGAACGGCAGCGCGGCCACCGTACTGATCGCCCCGTTCTTGTCGGCCTGCTTCCCGCCGCTGCCGAACGCGATCTGGATCGCCAGCACCCCGATCAGCCCATAGAGCACGCCACGACAAACCAGCCCAACCCGCGCGAGTTTGTCCATAACCGGGCTGTCTGCCGCCCGGCGTGCCATCGCCTCAGTTTCGCTCATGGAATCTCCCGAGAGTCGTCAAAGACCCACGGACTGCCCCGGATTCCGCGCTCTAGACCTTCACCCGAGGAGACCAGGGACGGCGCTCAGTCCCGATCGTCCATGACGCCGTAGGTGGACGCCCGGAACAGGAAGGAGGCCCAGGAGCGGTAGGGCCGCCACGCCTCGGCCAGCTTCCGGTAGGCGGCCGGCGGCGCGTCCTCCGGCAGGCCGTACGCCTCACGCAGGATCGCGAACAGGCGCGGCTCGTCGCCCGGGAACGCGTCCGGGGCGCCCGCGCCGCGGATGAGGATGAGACCGGCGGAGAACGGCCCCACGCCGGGCAGGGCCCGCAGCTCGGACAGGGCCTCCTCCGGGGCGAGCGCGCGCAGGTGCTCGGTGGTGAGCAGGCCGTCGAGCGCCGCGCGGGCCAGCCCGCGCACCCACTCCTCCTTCTGCGCGGGCAGGCCCAGGCCGCCGGCCTCCAGCAGCGTCACGGGCGGGGGGAAGACCGGGTACACCTGCCCGTCCAAGGTGACCTTCGCGCCGTACCGCTCCGCGATGCGCTGCTTGAGGCGGGCGGCGATGAGCATCGACGAGCGCTGGACGATCACCGCCCAGCACGCCGCCTCCCACGGGCTCCAGAAGCACACCGGCCGCAGACCGGGCCGGGCCCGCTGCAGGTCGCCGAGCACCGGGTCGTCCTGGCCGAGCCGGGCGAAACCGGCGCCGTCCACATCGAGGGAGAGGATGCGCGCCACCTCGCCCCGGATGCCCGGCCCGGCGGCCCGCGTCGTCGTGACGGCGACCCCGGCCGGCGCGGCCGTCACGGTCACGCCGATGGGCAGCCAGTCGGACTCCGCGCAGTAGGCGAAGCGCAGCGCCCGCCCGTCGGAGGGCAGCGCGCTGGTGGCCGGCCAGTCCTCGACGAAGCGCAGCGAGGCACCGAAGTCGAACGGGCCCTCGGCGGTGAGCGTGAATCCGTGCGCGGTCATGCGCCGTATCGTAGGAGGCCGAGCGGTGTGACCTCGCGCCGCCTCTGGGTAGGGGGCGACTGTAAGGCACGAGGAGGGGAACACCCATGAGCCGTATCGGGGAATGGCTGAAGAAGGCCGAGGACCTGGCCAGAGGGCACTCCAAGCAGGCTGACCAGGTGCTGGATCGCGCCGAGCGCTACGCCAAGGAGCGGACCGGCCACAAGTACGACGACCAGGTCGAAAAGGGCGCGGACACGGTCCGGCGCCGTTACGGAGGAGGCGAACCGCAGGGCGAGCAGCCGCCGACGCAGCCTCAGCAGCCGCCGACGCAACCCGGTCAGCCCCAGCAGCCGCCGGAGTAGCCCGGTCAGCGCCCGGACCGACGACGCGCCGGTCCCGGCACGGGGCTCCTTACGGCGCCTTCAACGGCGACGCCCACGCGGATCAGGGGCCCGCCGGGTGGCGGGCTGTTCCACCAGCGTGGCGCCCGTCTCCGCTTCCAGGGCCGGGGCGTAGCCCGCCGCTCGCAGGGCGGTCACCGTCTCCCGCTCCGGGCTGGCGCTGATCAGTACGGTCGGGGCGATCAACCGCAGGCCGAGCGCGCGCAGCGGCTTGGCGTGCACGAGTTCGGCCAGCAGCGCCTCGTCGTCGGAGCGGATGCAGCAGCCGGATCTCACCACCCGCATCCGCCCATGCGTCCGTCCCACGTCCTTGATCAGGTACTCCAGCGGCTGCGGCAGCTCGCCCTCCGCCACGGCTCGGAGCTGGTCGAGCAGGGTGTCGGGTTGGTGGCCGGAGTCGAGGGCGTGCCGTACGGAGGCGTGGCTGATGCGCCACACCACCGCGTGGCCTTCCGATTCGCGGACGCCGACCGTGTTCAGCAGGGCGGCCAGTTTCGCCTCAGGGGCGCCGCTCACCACGGCGGTCAGGTCGGTCTGGAAACGGGCCGTGGTCCGGGGCGCGGGCAGCATTCCGGTCAGGACCGGGGCGAGCGCGGCGTCCGCGCTCTTCCATGCCTCGCCGGTACGGAGCAGGTCGAGCACGGTGCGGCCGAGCCGGGTCAAGGCGCTCTGGCCGATGACGCCGAGGAGCGCGGCCTCGCGGAGAGTGGCCTCGATGCGCTGGGCACCGGCCGCCCCCTGCGGTATCCGTGCGGGGCGGTGCCAGGTCGTGGCGGGCACCAGGTACGGCGGTGCGTCGGCCGCGCGTAGCGAGGGGGCGGCGCCCAGCGCCTCCAGCAGCGCGTAACGCAGGCTGACGGCGTCCGGGTCGTCCAGACCGGCAAGAGCGACGGGTGTCTGGTCGGAGTCGGGCCACCAGAGCGGGATGTCGCGGCACACGGCCCAGGCGGCGAGGATCGGCACCAGCCGCTGAGCGGGAGTGCGTGACAGCCAGCGGTCATAGGCCGTGGTGGGCAGAACGATCTGGGCGGGGGCGGGCACCTTGGCGCGGCGGTTCGCGGGCGGCTCGGTGGGCTCGGCCACCAGGCCCAGCAGGCCGGCGTGGAAGCAGAGCTCCAGCAGGAAGCGGACGGTTTCCGGCTCGGCGATCTCCTTGGCCAGCCGTTTGGTGTCGCGCACCGCGACCCCGCCGGATTTGCGGACGGTGAGCGGCTGTTCGGCGCAACCGGCGAGCAGCCGTTCGAGTTGCCAGGCGAGCGTGCCCGCCGCCGCCGCGGCCGTGGGCTCGACGCCTTCGGCCCGTTCCAGGCCGTGGGGTTCGGGAGGGTACGGGGTGAACGTCGCCCGCAGCTCGCCGCGGACCGTCATCGCGACCTCGGCGGGCAGCTCGGCTATGTGGGGCACGCCCGCCGGGAGCAGCAGCCCGCGCGCCGCCAGCCAGTCCGCGCCGATGTGTCCCGACCCCCCGGCGAAGACGTACTTGTTGCTGCCGTACGACCCCGCCGGGTGGAAACAGCGGACCTCGACCATGGGCCCCTCGTACGTGAGCCGATCCAGCAGCTCCGTGGCCGAGGCGGGCGCCTTGTCCAGCCGGGCGCGCAGGCGTACCGGATCCGTCAGGTACGCCACGACGTCGCGTTCGGCGGCCTCCCGGCTCGGTGCCTTGTCCAGCCCCAGCGCGGTGGCCAGCCGATGGACCTCGGGCGCGTTGAAATGGCGGGCGATGAGGTGGCCGACGGAGCGGCCCAGCCCCATGCCGTCCGTCAGGTTCCGGTGGACGTAGGGCGCCACCGTGCACTGCTCGCCGTGGGGCGGCGTGAGGAGGGCCTGGTCAGCCAGGCGTTCCAGAACGGCGTCCGCCTCTGCCCGCAGGTCCTCGTCCTGTCCCGCCAGGAGGGTCAGCACCTCGGCTCGGGGAACCGGGCGTGGGTCGGGGGTGCGCCAATAGTCGTCGGGGAAGGGGCCGTAGCGCTGGGCGGCCAGCCAGGCGATCGCGCGCAGGACCTGGAGCTCCGGGAGCGTGCAGAAGCCCGCCAGCCGGGCGACCACGTGATCCTGCCTGAGCAGGTGGGCGTAGTCCTCCAGCGACGGCTCACGACCGCGGGTGCGCAGCGCGCCGCGATCGGCCACGAGCGCCAACTGCTCGGGAGCGCGCGTGGTGAGCCAGTCCATGAGGGCGTCGCGGGGCATGCCTGGCAGCGTAGTACGCGGCGGCCGCCATCTCTTCCCCGTCACGGCGAACCAGCAGGTCTAGGGGCTCCCATCGGGGTATGAAGCCTCAGGGAGACGTAGGAGGCGCGCCCATGCGAGGTGAGGGAGAGGCCATGCTGGGCCGCCTGGTGGACGCGAGCCACCTGGCCACGATCGAGGACCTGCCGGCCCTGGTCGCCCTGCATGCCGAACCGGCCGGGTTCTCCCACGCCACGATCTACGTGGTCGACCTGCAGCAGCAGTATCTCATCCCGCTACCGGGCCAGCACGACGCGGCGGGGGAGTCGCTGCAGGCGATCCGCATCGACTCCACACTCGCCGGGCGGGCCTATCGCAATGTGGAGATCGTGCAGGCCAAGCATGCCGTCGAAGGGGAGCCGGAGCCGCCGGACGACGCGGACCGGCGGAGGCTGTGGGTGCCGCTGCTCGATGGCACCGAACGGATCGGCATGCTGGGGGTGACCGTTCCCGGCGCGGATGAGGCCGCCGACCTGCTGGTGAAGCAGCTGGCCGGCCTGGTCTCCCTGATGGTGATCAGCAAGCGCTCCATCAGCGACACCTACGCCTCGCTGGTGCGCGCGGAGTCGATGACCCTGTCGGCCGAGGTGCTGTGGAACCTGATGCCCAACAGCAGCTTCGCCAACGACAAGGTCGTGGTCAGCGCCGCCCTGGAGCCCGCCTACAACGTGGGCGGCGACGCGTTCGACTTCGCCATCGCCGGAGACACGCTGCACCTGTCGATGTTCGACGCCATGGGGCACGACATCTCCGCGGGGCTGACCGCGACGATCGCCGTCGGCGCCTGCCGCAACAACCGGCGACGGGGGACCGGCCTGCTGGCGGCGAGCGAGGCCATCGACGAGGCGATCGCCGACCAGTTCGACATGGTCCGCTTCGCCACGGGCATCCTCGCCGACCTGAACCTCAAGACCGGTGAGCTGACCTGGGTCAACCGCGGGCACTACCCGCCGCTGGTGATCCGGCGGGGCCGCCGGGTCGCCATCCTGGAGACGGTGCCGTCGCCGCCGATGGGCTTTCGGCTGGGGCTGTCCGCCGGTCTGGAGCATTACCAGCTCGAACCCGGCGATCGCCTGCTCTTCTACACCGACGGCATCGTCGAGGCGCAGAGCCCGGAAGGGGAGATGTTCGGGCTTGAGCGGTTCACCGACTTCGTCGTGCGCCGCGAGGCCGACGGGATGTCGGCGCCGGAGACGCTGCGCCGGCTGATCCAGTCGATCCTCGCGCACCAGCACGGTCGTCTTCAGGACGACGCCACGGTGCTGAGCGTGGAGTGGCGCGGTGAGAAGGAACACCGGCTCATGATGTGAGCCGGCACAGAGCACCGCCCTACGATGTGAGCCATGATGAGCGGAGCGCTGCTGGTCGCGGGCACCACGTCGGACGCGGGCAAGAGCGTCGTCACCGCCGGGATCTGCCGCTGGCTGGCCCGCAAGGGGGTCCGCGTGGCGCCGTTCAAGGCCCAGAACATGTCGCTGAACTCGTACGTCACCGCCGACGGCGCCGAGATCGGCCGGGCCCAGGCGGTGCAGGCGCGGGCCGCGGGCCTCGAACCCGTCGCCGACATGAACCCGATCCTGCTCAAGCCGGGCAGCGACCGCCGCAGCCAGGTGGTCCTCATGGGGCAGCCGGTGGCCGACGTCGACGCGATGGAGTACGGCCGGCTCAAGGACCTGCTCCGCGAGAGCGCGCTGGCCTCGCTCGACCGGCTGCGCGGCTCGTACGACGTCGTCATCTGCGAGGGCGCCGGCAGCCCCGCGGAGATCAACCTGCGCCGGGGCGACATCGCCAACATGGGCCTGGCCAGGGCGGCGAACCTGCCCGTGATCGTGGTGGGCGACATCGACCGCGGCGGCGTCTTCGCCGCCTTCTACGGCACGGTCGGCCTGTTAGACGCCGCCGACCAAGCCCTTATTTCCGGATTTGTCGTGAACAAGTTCCGAGGCGCGGCCGAGCTGCTCGAACCCGGCCTGGACCAGCTCAGAGCTCTCACCGGCCGCCGCGTCTACGGTGTGCTGCCCTGGCTGGACGGGCTCTGGATGGACGTCGAGGACTCCCTGGCACTCGGCAGCCGCTCGATCGCCCCGCAGCGGCCCCACGGTGACCAGACGCTCCGCGTGGCGGTGGTCAAGCTGCCGAGGATCTCCAACTTCACCGACCTCGACGCCCTGGCCGCCGAGCCGGGGGTGCTCGTCCGCTTCGTGACCGACCCGGCGGAGCTCGACGACGCCGACCTGGTGGTCCTGCCCGGCTCGCGCGCGACGGTGGACGATCTGGTCTGGCTCCGCGACACGGGACTGGCCGCCGCCGTTCAGCGGCGTACCGGACCCGTTCTCGGCATCTGCGGTGGTTACCAGATGCTCGCCCGCGAGATCCACGACGACGTCGAGTCGGGCGCCGGTCGGGTCGAGGGCCTGGGCCTGCTTCCGGTCCGGGTCCGGTTCGCCGCGGGCAAGACGCTCGGCCGCCCGGCCGGTCACGCGTACGGGCATCCGGTGAGCGCGTACGAGATCCACCACGGCGTCGCCACCGTCGAAGGCGGCGAGCCGTTCCTCGACGGCTGCCGCGCGGGCGACGTGTGGGGCACCACCTGGCACGGCGCGCTGGAGAACGACGGCTTCCGCCGCGCCTTCCTCACCGAGGTGGCCGAGCGGGCCGGGCGCGCCTTCGTCCCGGCGCCGGACACCGACTTCGCCCTGCTGCGCGAGAGCCGCCTGGACGCGCTCGGGGACCTGATCGAGCAGCACCTCGACACGGACGCCCTGCTCGACCTCATCGAGCACGGCCCGCCCGCCGTCCCGCCGCTGCCGCCGGGGGCTAACGCAGGGTGAGCCGCTGGGCGCTGATCCACTCGTCGATGAGCTCCCACTGGTCGTACAGCCAGCGGATCCGCGCCTCGCGCGCCACGGGGATCCGCGAGGCGGGCACCCGCCACCACTTGGCGGTGATGTGCGCGCTGACCGGCAGCTTGTGCCACACGTCGCCGATCGTGACGAGGTCGTCCAGGCCGGTGTGCGCGACGAAGATGACGTCGGCCGCCGGGCAGGACTCGATGGCCGCGATGGCGCCGCCGGGGCGGGGCGGCAGCAGGTGGTCCATGCCGCGGGCCCGCGACGCCTCCTCGGCCAGTCCCTTCTCCTCCAGCCGCCGGATCGCCAGCCGGCGGCGGCGCGGGGTGAAGTTGCCGCCCTCCGGGAAGATCACCAGGGCGTCGTCCTCGTCCATGGTCGCCGACAGTCGCTTGATCTCGTCGATGATGCCGCTCTCGCCGGTGCGGCGGGGCACGAAGGCGTTCGGCAGCCGGTTGATCACCACGTCCAGCGACGGGTCGAACTGCAGCGCCGCCTTCATCACGATCCGGGGCCGCCGGCCGTACAGGGAGAGGAGATGGTAGATCAGCAGGAAGGAGTCACCGGGACCCGCGTGACGGGCCAGGACGATCACCGGCCGGGTGAGGCGGGCGGCCTGCTCACCTTCGGTGCGCGGCGGTTCGTGGATGTCGACGGTGAGCCGGAAGATCCGTACGGCGGCGCCGTACACCTTGGTCAGGAACCACTTGATCAGCGCGTAGTGCCGCTCCTGATCCCGGTCGCGGCCGAACGCCCCCGCCACCCAGAGCCCGAGGCAGGCGATGAGCATCGCCGACTCCAGCGTCAGCCAGGCCACCCCGAACCAGACGAAGCGCAGCCCACGGCGCTGCGGCGGCGGGAGCCGCAGTGAGGCGGCGAACGTCACCCCGACCCACACCGGCAACGTGATGAGCACGACCACGGTCACCACGATGACCAGGGGGGCGAGGATGAGCCGCCGCAGGATGCGTGGGGGCAACAACGTCGGCCTCCAGGATGTCAGGTCTTCATCGTCCTCCTGTCCGCAGGTATCGGGAAGATGCGTGATAGGCGCGTTCGATGTAGTGGGAGATCTGTGACAGGTCGCGGTAGCGCAGGTTCGACAGCGGTCGCGTCACTCCGGCGGGCAGCACGTGCACCTCGACGTCGGGCGGCAGCGTGGCCATCTCCTCGGCGAACCGGTGCCTGCGCGCGATCTCGAACGCCACCATGCCCACCTCCCAGGGCCGCCGCGGCACGCTGAGCGGGCGCTCGATCCGCCCGACGTGCAGGACGTAGACGCGCTTGGCCCCCAGTTGCACGGCCCGGCCGACGGGGATGCTGTGCACCAGGCCGCCGTCGAAGAAGTGCTCACCGTCGATGGACACGAACGGCAGCAGGCCGGGCACCGCGCACGAGGCCAGCACGGCGTCGACCACCGGTCCGCGGTCGAACCAGTGCGCCGTGGCCCGCTCCACCGAGGCCGCCACGCACTGGAACGGCACGGCCAGCTCCTCGATCCGCGAAACCGGCAGCATCTCGCTCAACAACGCTCGAAGCGGCCCGGTCGTGTGCAGATGGGTGCCGGTCTTCGCCAAGGTGGACAGCCGGGTGACCCACGAACCGGCGAACGCCGTACGGACCACATCGGAACGCCACAGCGACGACAGCCGCTGCACCGCGCAGCCGGGGTCGGCGGCCAGCAGCACGCCGTTCAGGGCGCCGACGGACGTGCCGACCACGAGGTCGGGCACGATGCCCTCCTCGTCGAGCGCCTGGAGCATGCCCACCTCGTGCGCGCCGAGCACACCGCCACCACCGAGCACGAACGCCGTCTGCACAGCAGCACATTACCGGCAGCCCGGTGCGGAAGCCGGTCTCCGGTGAGCCCTCCTGCGTGCTCGCCTTGGCCACGAGCACGCGGATGCCCATCCACACCGGGTACGCGGCGCCCGCCCAGCGCGGGACGTCGTAGGCCAGTTGGGAGGCGGCCATGCGCGCGCCACCTCCCGGCGCGTCTTCGTGAGGGATCAGGGGATCAGGAGCAGCTTGCCCGTCGTACGGCGGGCGGCGAGGTCCTCGTGCGCGCGGCCCGCCTCCGACAGCGGATAGCGCTGCGAGATGTTGATCTTCAGCTGCCCCTCGGCGATCCACCCGAACAGGTCGGAGGCGCGCCACAGCAGCTCTTCCCGCTCGGCGATGTAGTTGACCAGCGTCGGCCTGGTCAGGAAGAGCGAGCCCTCCTTGTTGAGCCGCTGCGGGTCGACCGGCGGCACGGGCCCGCTGGCCGCCCCGTACAGCGCCATGAGCCCGCGCGGACGCAGCGCCGCCAGCCCGCCGTCGAACGTGGTCGCCCCGACGCCGTCGTAGACCACGTCCACCTGGTTGCGCAGTATGTCGGCGAAGTCGTCATAGCGCAGCACCTCGTCGGCCCCGGCCGCGCGGGCCACCTTCTCCTTCTCCTCGCTGGAGACGGTGGTGTGCACGGTCGCGCCCCTGAGCTTGGCGAGCTGGATGAGCAGCTGGCCCATGCCGCCGGCGCCCGCGTGCACGAGGACGCTGTCGCCCGGCTTCACCTCGTACGTGGAGTGCGTGAGGTAGTGAGCCGTCATGCCCTGCAGCATCGTCGCGGCGGCCACGTCGGCCGGGACGCCGGCGGGCACGGGCACCACCCGGTCGGCCGGGACCACGGCCTTCTCGGTGTAACTGCCGAGCACGCTGGCCCAGGCCACGGTGTCGCCGACGGACACGTCCGACACATTGGGGCCTACGGCGGAGACGACACCCGCCCCCTCCGACCCGATCGGGCTGGGCAGATTGAGCGGATACGCCCCGGAGCGGTGGTAGATGTCGATGAAATTGACGCCGCTGGCCGCGACGTCGACCACGACTTCGCCGTCACCTGGCTCCGGGTCGGGACGCTCTACGTACTCGAGGACCTCTGGGCCGCCCTGGGCGGCGATGACTATGGCACGCATACCCCTAGTCAACTCCCCTTCGCGGCTCCCCGATTCCACCTTCTGCCAATCCTCAGTCGATCCTGACGAGCGCGCCCGCCTCCAGCGCGACCCAGATCGCGCCGTCGGGGCCCACCGTGAGCCCGTGCGGCTCGGCCTGGACGCCGCGCGAGGGCAGTTCGTACTCCTTGAGGTCGCCCTCAGCCGTGATGCGGCCCACGCGGTCGGCGGCCCACTCGGTGAACCAGAGGGCGCCGTCCGCCCCGGCGACGATGGCGTGCGGCCGGCAGGCCCGATCCGGCAATGGATATTCAGTAATTTTTCCGGAAAGGTCGACACGGCCGATCTGGCCCGCGCCGATCTCCACGAACCACAGCGCCCCATCGGGACCCGCGGTGATGCCCACCGGCGCGGCCCCCTCGGTCGGCAGTTGGTGGATCGTCACCGCGCCCGACAGCGCGATGCGGCCGATGGCGTTGCCCTGATTGAGGGCGAACCAGAGGGCGTCGTCCGGTCCGGCGGTGATGGCCGCGGGCATGCCGCCCATCACCGGGATCTCGAACTCGGTCCGCGCCCCGTCCGCCCCGATCCGCCCGATCTTGTCGGCTGTCATCCGCGTGAACCACATGGCCCCGTCCGGCCCGGCGGTGATCCCGTAGGCACCCTCCGCCTCGAACGACGTCACCTGACCCGACCCGGTGATCCGCCCCACCCGGCCGCCCTGGAACTCGGTGAACCACATGGCCCCGTCGGCTCCCGGCACGATGACCGTCGGCGCGCCGTCCGCCGGGTCGAGCTGGTGGATCACGGGTTCCGCGCCCGGCACCAGCCTGCCGACCCGGCCCTGGTGCACGAGCGTGAACCAGAGCGCGCCGTCAGGGCCGGTGGCGATGCCGTACGGAGCGCCGTCAGAGATCTCGATCAGCATGTGTGGTCAGGGTTCCTTTCTCCCACGTAGCTCGAAGTCGTCGAAGGTGGTCTTGAGCATCGACGTCGCGTCCTTGGACGTGCGCGCGAACAGGCCCACATAGCCGTTGCCGATGCCGTTGGAGTCGTCGACCTGCAGGACCTTCTCGCCGTTCACCCACATGGTCAAACGCACGGCGCCGCCGTCCTGCTCACAGGAGGCCTCGATCCTGGCCTTTCTGTCCTTCTGCAGCCCGTCCACCTGGACCGGCTGGGCCAGCGTGCCGCCCGAGCCGTCGGAGATGCGCCGGATGCGGGCCATGCCGGAGGTGTTCAGGGCGAACTCGTAGTACGTGCCGTCGGCGCTGTTGTGGCAGAAGACGCCGTACTCGCCGGTGCCCACGGACCGCTTCACCTGGGCCGTCACGCCGACCACCACCGTGTGGGGCAGCATCGGCGTGGGCGTGGCCGACGGGCTCGGTGCCGATGTGGGCGTGGCGATCAGGAAGGGCGCCGGGGCCTTCACCAGGTGCTCTTCGTCGTCGTCCGTCACGTCGAGCCCGTACATGCCGTCGGTGCGATAGCCGTAGCTGTACTCGTCGGTCGGATCGTAGGTGCCGTCCCAGCCGCCACCGGTCTGCGTGAAGTCCTCCCGGTACAGGACGGCGAGCTGGGGCGGCCCACTGTCCCGGAGCGTCGCCCAGGCGGTGACACCCCCGGCGACCAGCACCGCCACGGCCGCGGCGATCCCCCCGACCACGACCCGGCTGCCCCGGCGCTTTCTGACCGGCTGCTCCTGCTCCGCGGTGAACGCCGCGGTCCCGTGCTGCCAGGCCACCTGAGCGGTCTGAGCGGCCTGCTCAGGCCGTACCCCCTGGACGGCCTGCTCAGAATGTCCCGCCTGGGCGGCCTGGACGGTCTGGACGGTCTGGACGCCGGCTTGCCCTGGCGCGACCGAACGCCCCACGAGATGGTCGAGCAACTGCTGCGCGGTCGGCCGCGCGGCCGGATCCTTACGCAGCGCCGCCCTGACCAGCTCTCGCAGCCCCGGCTCGACCGTGTCGAGCGCCGGCTCGGTGTTGAGCACCTGGTAGACGGTCGCGGGCAGCGTGTCGCCGCCGAACGCCGCCTTCCCGCTCGCCGCGTACACGATCAGCGAGCCCCACGAGAACACGTCACACGCGGGCGAGACCGGCTCACCGCGCAGCACCTCGGGCGCCATGTACCGGGGCGTGCCGATGAGCTCGCCGGTCCCGGTGACCCCGCCCAGCGTGTCGAGCGCCCGCGCGATCCCGAAGTCGATCACCCGCGGCCCGACGGGGGACAGCAGCACGTTCGACGGCTTGAGATCGCGGTGCACGACCCCCGCCCCGTGGATCGCGGTGAGCGCGGTGGCCACGCTGACCGCCAGCGCGTCGAGACTGGACCCCCTGAGCGGCCCCGACTGCTGGACGGCCTCCTCCAGATTGGGCCCCGGCACGTACTCGGTGACGACGTAGAGCTGATCACCGTCGAGCGCCGCCTCGAGCACCGCGGCCGTACAGAACCTGCGCACCCGCTGGGCGGCGTCGGCCTCCCGCCGGAACCGCATCCGGAACTGCTCGTGCTGGCTGAGCTCCGGATTGATCACCTTGATGGCGACCCGCTGCCCAGCGGGATCCTCGGCAAGGTGGACAGTACCCATCCCGCCTCGGCCCAGGACACTCAGCAACCTGTAGCGCCCGATCTGGGGGGATTCACCACTCACGGCGGGCAAGCTTACCGACTTCTGCCTGCGCGGGGCCGTGGCGCTCGGCCATCCTGCTGATCGGTGGTACGCGGAGTATCTGGCAGAACGAGTCGGAGGAGAAGAACCGATGACGAATTTTCCCAAGTGGAACGACATCCGCGCCGACATCGTCGCCGACTCCGGCGGCGAGGAAGCCGTGACTGAAGCACGACACCACAATCAGGCCTGCATCGACGGCTACCGGTTGGCCGAGCGCCGCAAGGCGCAGAGATAGAGGTCGCAGCGGTGTTCGGAGGGTCGTTGCCTCGAACGGGATCAAAGCTGGAAATCGCACAGTGCGTGCAGATCGGGAAGGCCGCGTCGAGAGTCGACCGTTATGACGCGGCACCCGGCGGCCGTGGCGGCGGCGATGCCGGGCGGGCTGTCCTCGATCGCGACGCAGCGCCGAGGCTCCACGCCGAGCCGCCTGGTCGCCTCCAGGTACGGGTCCGGATGGGGTTTGCCGCGTGGCGTGTCCTCGACGGCCATCACCAGGTCGAAAGGGTGGTCGAGACGGGGGAGCACGAGGTCGACGATGCTTCGGGGAGAGGCGCTGACCAGGGCGGTGGGGATGGCCTCCGCGTGAAGTTCGGCGAGTAGGGCCAAGGCGCCGGGGATCACCGTCACGCCGCCGCCGACGCGCGTGGCGAAGGCGTCGGTGAGGCGCCGGGCGATCTCCGGCGCGCCGGGAGGTGGGGTGGTGGCGGTGAGCTCCGGCGGGCCGGGACGCGAGGTGGCGGCCGTGAGCAGGTGGGCCGCCACGTCCTCGGCGGTGCGCCCTAGGACTTGGGGAGTGTCGGCGGGGCCGAGTGCGACGCCGAGGGTCCGGGCCACCGCGGTCGTGGCCTGCCACCAGAGTCCCTCGGTGTCCACCAGTGTGCCGTCCATGTCGAACAGGACGGCCTCCAGCGCCCCCGACGACGCCATTCCCGGTGACGGCGACTCAGACGGCATCGGCCGGTTCCGAGGCGGGAGAGGGGACCGTGACCGTTCTCTCGGCCACCAGTACGGGCCGCTCCACCAGGTGGACCGTCACCCGGGTGCCGGGTGCCAGGCTCACCGCCTCGTGGCCCGGTACGTCGGCCAGCACCTCGCCCCCCGACAGCGCCACCCGGAGCCGGACCGAGGCGCCGCGGAAGGAGGCGGCCAGGATCTCCGCCTTGCCCTCCGGAGCCGGGGTCACCCGTACGGCCTCGGGGCGGATCAGCACGTCCACCTCCCGGGTGCCGGCGGGCTCGCCGTCCACGGGCAGCAGCTGGCCCAGCACCGTCACCTGGTCGCCCGAGACGTGTCCGGCCAGGTGGTTCATGGTGCCGACGAACTCGGCCACGAACGGGGTGGCCGGGCGGTCGTAGACCTCGGCGGGCGGCCCGCACTGTTCCAGGCGGCCCTCGCGCAGGACCGCGACCCGGTCGGCGATCGACAGCGCCTCCTCCTGGTCGTGGGTGACGAAGATGGTGGTGATGCCGAGGTCGAGCTGGAGGCGGCGGATCTCCTCACGCAGCGAGACCCGTACCTTGGCATCCAGTGCCGACAGCGGCTCGTCGAGCAGCAGCACCCGCGGCTCCAGTGCCAGCGCGCGGGCCAGGGCGACGCGCTGCTGCTGGCCGCCGGAGAGCTGGTGCGGGAAGCGGTCGGCGTGGGCGGGGAGGCCGACGAGTTCGAGGAGTTCGTCCGCCTTGGCGCGTCTGGTGGCCACGGGCACCTTGCGTACGCGCAGGCCGAAGGCGACGTTGTCGCGGGCGTTGAGGTTGGGGAAGAGGGAGTAGGACTGGAAGACCATGCCCGCGTCGCGCTTGTTGGCGGGCACGTCGGTGATGTCCTCGCCGTCGACGAGCACGGCGCCGGAGTCGGGCCGTTCGAACCCGGCCACGCACCGCAGCGCCGTCGTCTTGCCGCAGCCGGAGGGCCCCAGCAGCGCGACGAACTCGCCCGGCGCGATCGTCAGGTCGAAGCCGTCCAGCGCCACCGTTCTGCCGAACACCCGCCGCAGCCCCCGGAACTCCACCTGAGCCGTCATTTCCGCTCCTTTCCGGAGAACGCGGTGGACACCGCGAGCAGTAGCAGCCAGATGAGCAGCAGGCTGAGGATGGACACCGCGACCGACAGCTGGCCCTTGGACCCGGAGATCGTCACGATCCACACCGCGAACGGCTGGTAACCCAGCAGCCTGGCGACGGTGAACTCGCCCAGCACCAGGGCGAGCGTCAGGAACGACGCGCTGGCCAGGGCCGAGCGCAGGTTCGGGATGATCACCCGGAGCAGTACGTGCGGCCACGACGCGCCCAGATTGCGGGCCGCCTCGACGAGCGTGCGCACGTCCATGGTGCGCAGCCCGGCGTCGAGCGAGCGGTAGACGAACGGCAGCACCAGCACCACGTACGCGAGCACGAGCACGATGGGGAACGCCGGGTTCTGCACCGCGATCAGCGTGGCCCAGAACGGCGTCGGAGCGAGCACGTCCGTGCCGGTGCGCAGCGACGTGGTGAGCCCGGCCACGAACGTGATCGGCGGCACCACCAGCGGCAGCGTGCAGAGCACCTCCATCACGGGGCGCAGCCGCGGCGCGCTGAGCCGTACGGCCAGCATCGCCGGCAGAGTGAGCAGCAGGGCCAGCACGATCGTCGCGACGCCCAGCGACATGGACAGCAGCAGCGACGACCCGAAGCCCTCGGCCGTCAGCAGCTCCCCGTAGGCCGCGAACGACACCCCGGCCGTGGGCGTGTAGATCGTGTACCAGAGCGAGGCCCCGAGGGGGATCAGGAAGTACGCGGCGGCCAGCAGGAACACCGCGCCGCGCCACATCCGCCGCCGGGACGGCGCGCGCGGGGGAGCGGTCACCGGCTCCAGCCCGGTCAGCGCAGCCATCGGGTGCTCCTCTTCTGCAGCGGCAGGTAGATCGCCATGACCAGTCCGGCCACCACGATCATGTCGAGGCTGAGCGCGAGCGCGATGTTCTCGTAGCCGACCAGCACGTCACCCGTGAGCGCGCTGGCGATCTTCAGGGTCACCAGGGGCACCACGGTCCCGACCATGGCGTTGGCCGTCGCGAAGGCCGCGAACGCGCTGCCGAACAGCAGCACCACCCCGCCGAGCATGGCCGGCGTGAGCACCGGCAGCCCGACGAAGCGCCAGAACTGCCAGGCCGTCGCGCCGTTGTTGGCCGCCGCCTCCCGCCACTGCGGCCGCAGCCCGTCCAGCGCGGGGGCCATGACCAGCACCATCAGCGGGATCGCGAAGTACAGGTAGACGATCACCAGCCCCCAGAAGGTGTACAGCGCGCCGGACGGCAGCCCGAGCAGCCCGCTGATCACGCCGGAGTTGCCGAGCGTGGCGATCCAGAAGAAGGCCAGCGGCACGCCGCCGAAGTTGGCCAGCACGCCGGAGGCCGTCAGCACCGCCTCGCGCAGCAGGGCGAACCGGGAGGTCACCACGGCCTGGGCGAGGAACGTGCCGAGCACGGCCCCGGCCAGCGCCACCACGGCCGAGAGCTGGACACTGCCGGCCATCGCGGTCAGGTAGCCGCCCTGGAGGCTCTGGCCGACGTTCGCCAGGCTCGGCTCGCCGTTCGCGGTGAACGCCCCCGCCACCAGCGCGATGGCGGGGATGCCGAAGACCAGCGCGAAGAAGACCAGCAGGGGCAGCGCGCCGAGCCACCCCTTGGCGCGGGTCATCCCGAGACAGCGGCGTCCCAGCCGCTCGCCAGTTTGGCCTTGGCCGCGTCCACCTGCTCGGGAGTGGGGAACGTGGGCGTGCCCTCGACCTTGGGCAGCGCGTCGGCGGCGGCCTTGTCGACCGAGCCGTCGGTGGTCATGGACGGCAGGAGCACCGGCCTGGCGAAGCCCTTGAGGTAGAGGTTCTGGCCCTCGGCGCTGTAGAGGTACTCCTGCCAGAGGCGGGCGGCGGCCGGGTGGGGCGCGTCCTTGTTGACGGCCTGGGCGTACATCTGGAAGTACTTGCCGTCCGAGGGGACGTTCACCTTCCAGTCGAGGCCCTTGGCGGACATCTCGGGGGCGTAGGCGGCGTTGTTGTAGTCCCAGTCGATGCTGATCTGGGTCTCGCCCTTCTCGATCGTCGCCGGGGTGGTCTCGACCGGGTTGTAGTTGCCGGCCGCCTTAAGCTTCTTGAAGAACTCCAGGCCCGGCTGGATGTCGTCGAACGAGCCGCCGTTGGCGATCGACGCCGCGTAGACGCCGGCGAAGGCCGAGCCGGACTTGGTCGGGTTGCCGTTCATCGCGACCTTGCCCTTGTACTCGGGCTTGAGCAGGTCGGCGAAGCTCGTCGGGCAGGCACTGATCTTCTTGGCGTCGCAGCCGATCGACACGTAGCCGCCGTAGTCGTTGGTCCAGAGCCCGGTCGGCTCCTTCTGTCCCTCGGGGATCTTGTCGAACGCCTGCACCTTGTAGGGCGCGAACAGGCCCTCCTTGGCGCCGCTGATCGCGAACGACTGGCCGAGGTCGAGCACGTCGGGCGCGCGGTCCTGGCCCTTGCGGGTCTTCACCGCGGTGATCTCGTCGGCGCTGGCCGCGTCGGGGTCCTCGCTCTCGATCTTGATCCCGTACTTGGCGGTGAACCCCTTGATGATCTCGCCGTAATTGGCCCAGTCGGGCGGCAGCGCGATGACGTGGAGGTTGCCCTCCTTCTTCGCCGCCTCGACGAGTTTGTCCAGGCCGCCGAAATCTGCGGCGGAGGTGGCGGTCTTCGCGTTCACCCCGCCCTCTGACGCCTTGGTCTCCTGTGTGCCAGGGGCGGCGCCGCACGCCGCCGTGGCTACGGTAAGGGCTGCGATGACGCCTGCCGCACGGGTACGAGGTGTGAACACGTTGGCTCCACTCTCCGGGGGGGGTGTGGAAAGAAGCTAAGGGAACTTGTACAAACAAGCCAGCACAAGTAAGTCCCATGAAGATTGCTCTTTCATGAATGCGAAAGGTCGCGGATGGTTGCGCGCTATGAACGGATCGCCGATGAGCTGCGGGACGACATACTCACCGGCGTACATCCGATCGGCTCGCAACTGCCCACGGAGGCGGAGCTGGCCGCGCGCTACCGCGCCGCCCGCGGCACCGTACGCCAGGCGGTGGCGGTGCTGGTCGCCGAGGGGCTCGTCGGCTCCCGGCAGGGGGCCAGGCGCATCGTGCTGGGCAAGGCGCGCAGCCAGAGCTTCGCCGAGCTGCACAGCTTCGCGCAGTGGGCGCGCGCCAACGGCTACCGCTACGGCGGTCAGGTGATCGCCCAGAAGCGCCGGGTGGCCGGCCCCGCCGAGGCGGCCAGGCTCGGCACCGACGAGGTGCTCGACGTGCTCCGGCTGCGCACACTGGAGGGCGAACCCGTCCTGGTCGAGCGGACGGTGTACGCGGGCTGGGTGGCCGCCGCCGTCGAAGGGCTCGCGCCCGGCTGCGAGTCGGTCACCGAGGCGCTGTACGACTCGATCGGGCTGGTCTTCGCCTACGGCGAGCACCTCATCGACGCCGTCTCCGCGGGCGTCCTGGACGCCCGTCTGCTGGGCGTGCGACGCGGCAGCCCGCTGCTGCGCCAGCGCCGCATCACCACCACGCACGAGGGTAGGCCGGTGGAGTGGTCGGACGACCGCTACCGGGCGGGCAGCGTGGTCTTCAGCATCCGCAACTCGATCGACGCCAATCCTCTGGTGCGCCAGGCGGGCGACTTGCGTTTCGGGGCGTAAGAACATATGTTCGAGACATAAGCGCCCGCCTTCCCCCGGGTGGCTCAGCATAGGCACCAGAGCCGCGGGGAGAAGCATCTTGAGCAGACTCTATGGCGATCCGATAGAGGTGTGGACCCGGGACGGGCAGCCGACCCAGTTCGTCTGGCGCGATCGTCTCTATCTTGTCCGCCTGGTCCTCGACCAGTGGGTGGTGGCCCGCGAGTGGTGGAAGATCGACGAGAACGATCCCGGTGAGCGGCAGTTCTGGCGGGTGGAGGCCAGCCCGGGGCGCGAGGTCGGGTCCTACGAGTTGCGGTTCGACACCGCCAGTGGCGGGTGGCTGCTCCTGCGGGCGTGGGACTGATGGCGCCGCCGTTCCCTCACCTGAACGTGAGCTCCGCCTACTCGATGCGCTACGGCACCGCCTTTCCGCGGGCGCTGGTGCGCCGGGCGGCCGAGGACGGGATGGACATCCTCGCGCTGACCGACCGCGACGGTCTCTACGGCGCGATCAAGCACGCCCAGGCGTGCGCGGAGGCCCGGATCGCCTCGGTGTTCGGGGTCAACTTCGCGCTGGCGGGTTCCGCGGCACGCCCGAGCCCGAGGAGTGGGCCGGGAAGCTGGGAGCGGGCCGGCGCCGGGCCGGGCGGCCGGGAGCGGGCCAGGACCGGGCCGGGGGCTCAGGACCGGGTCACGGTGCTGGCCAGGGCGGGCGGCTGGTCCTCGTTGGTGCGCCTGGTCACGGCCGCCCACTACGCGGGCGAGCGCGGCGCGCCCGAGGTGACGCGCGATCTGATCGCCTCCATGGACGCGGGCGGGCTGACGGTGCTGCTCGGGCCCCGTTCCGACGTGGGCCGCGCTGTGGCCGAGCGGCGTGACGAGCACGCCAGGGCGCTGCTCGACCTGTGGCTGGCCACCGTGCCGGGCGTGGTGATCGAGCTGGTCGACCAGTACGGCTTCCGCGACGCCACCACCGCCGTCCGGATGCTCGCCCTGGCCGAGTCCCGGGGCGTGCCGGCCGTGCTCACCAATGCCGTCAGATACCTGGACCCCGCCGACCACCAGGTGGGCGACGTGCTCGACGCGGCGCGGCAGCTCGTCCCGCTGCACCCGCGCCACCTGGAGCGCACCACCTCGCACGCCTACCTCAAGGGCACCAAGGAGATGCGGCAGGTGGCGGCCAAGATCTGCGGGGCCGACCCCGACCGGGTCGGCCGCCTCCTGCACGCCACCCGCGCGCTGGCCGAGGCGTGCGCGATCGACCCGGTCGACCTGCTCGCGCTGAAGCACGACCCGCCGAACCTGCACCTGCCCGAGGTCGGCCGCGACCCGGTGCCGCTGCTGCGCCACCGCGTCGAGGACGGGCTGAGCTCGCGCGGGCTGGACCGCTCGGGCGACGCCAGGGACCGCCTGCGGGCCGAGATGGACGTCATCGAGCGGAAACGTCTGTCCGGATATTTCATAGCCGTGGCTGGCATCACCGACATGATCCGTGGCATGGGCATCCGCTGCGCGATCCGCGGCTCGGGAGCGGGCAGCCTGGTCAACTACCTCATCGGCATCGGCGAGGTGAACCCGCTCGAACACGGCCTGCTCATGGAGCGCTTCCTGTCCGACGGCCGCATCGGGCTGCCCGACATCGACGTGGACGTGGAGTCCGCGCGCCGGCTCGACTGCTACAGGGCCATCTTCGACAGGTACGGCGAGTCGCGGGTGGCCTGCGTCTCGATGATGGAGACCTACCGGGCGCGCAGCGCGATCCGGGACGTGGCGGGGGCCATGGGGCTGCCGCCGTACGAGATCGACGCGATCGCCAAGGCGTTCCCGCACATCAGGGCCAAGCAGATCACCGCGTCGCTGAACGACCTGCCCGAGCTGCGCGACAGCCGGCTCGGCGAGGCCGGGCTGGAGCGGGTGTTCCGGCTGGCGGAGCGGCTCGACGGGCTGCCCAGGCACATCGCGCTGCACCCGTGCGGGGTGCTCATCGGCAACGCGGGGCTGCGCGACAGGACGCCGGTGGAGCGGAGCCTGCTGGAGTTCCCGATGTCGCAGTTCGACAAGGACGACGTGGAGGAGGCCGGGCTGCTCAAGCTCGACGTGCTGGGCGTACGGATGCAGTCGGCGATGGCCTACACGCTGAGCGAGATCCAGCGGGTGGACGACGTCGTGGTCGAGCTCGACACGCAGCACGGCTCGGAGCCAGGCGTCGAGTACGTCCCCCACGATGACCAGGCCACCTACGACATGATCTGCGCCAGCCGTACGCTCGGCTGCTTCCAGATCGAGTCGCCCGGCCAGCGCGAGCTGGTCGCCAAGCTGGAGCCGCGCAAGATGCACGACCTGATCGTGGACATCTCGCTGTTCAGGCCGGGACCGGTGAACTCCGACATGGTCACGCCCTATCTGGAGGCCAGACATGGGTGGCGCAAGCCGCACTATCCGCACGAGCGGTTGCGCGGCGCGCTGAAGGAGACGCACGGCGTCGTGGTCTTCCACGAGCAGGTACTCAAGATCATCGAGGTGATGACGGGCCGCGACCTGTCGTTCGCCGAGTCGCTGCGGCGCACGCTGGCCTCGCCGGAGGGGCGCGAGCGGGTACGGAAGCACTTCGTGCCGCTGGCCAGGTCGAACGGGTTCGGCGACGCGGCGGTGGACAAGGCGTGGAAGGTGCTCGACGCGTTCGGCGCGTTCGGGTTCTGCAAGGCGCACGCGGCGGCGTTCGCGCTGCCCACCTACCAGTCGGCCTGGCTCAAGCGGCACCACGCGGCCGCGTTCTTCGCCGGGGTGCTCACGCATGAGCCCGGCATGTACCCGCAACGCGTGATCATCGACGAGGCGCGGCAGTGCGGGGTCGAGATCCTGCCGCTCGACGTGAACAGGTCCGGCAAGGACTGGCGCGTGGAGCGGCTCGGCCCACGGGTGCGGCTCAGGATCGAGCCGGGTGACTTCCGGATCGGGGAGATCGGGAAGGGCTACGCGCTGCGCGTGCCGTTCTCCGCGATCAAGGGGGTGAGCGAGGCGGAGGTGGGGCGCATGGTGGCCGGTCAGCCGTACACGTCGCTCGCCGACTTCTGGGACCGCGCCCGCCCGTCGCGGCCGGTCATCGAGCGGATCGTCCAGGTGGGCGGCCTCGACGACCTGCACGACCTGCATCCGGGCGGGGCGCGCTGGCGGCCGGGACGGCTGACCCGCCGCGATCTGATCGCCCAGGTCGGCGTCCTCGAACGGGCCTCCACCTCGGGCGTCAAGCCGTCCACCGCGAAGTCCAAGCGCTACACCCCGCCCGCCGCCCGTCCTGCCGTCCGGCCCGAGGAGGCGGCGGTACAGCTCCCACTGGGCTTCGCCGAGCACATCGCGCCCGGCGAACTGCCCGAGATGACCGAGACCGAGATGGTGGAGGCCGAGCTGGAGATCCTCGGCATCGACATCAGCCGCCACGTCATCAGCTTCCACGACGAGCTGCTCGACGCGATCGGGGTGGTGCGCTCCAAGGACCTGCTGACCCAGCGCAACGGGGCCGAGGTGCTGGTCGCCGGGGTCAAGGTGGCCACCCAGACGCCCGCCGTACGCTCGGGACAGCGCGTCATCTTCACCACGCTGGACGACTCGACGGGGCCGATCGACCTGACGTTCTTCGAGTCGGTGCAGGGGCGGTGCGCGGCGACGGTGTTCGGGTCGTGGCTCATGGTGGCGCGGGGCGTGGTCCGCCGTACGGGGACGCGGGCGATCTCGATGCGCGCGGTGGACTGCTGGAACCTGGTCGACCTCGACGCCTTGTGGCGATCGAGCGGGATCGAGGCGGTCAGAGCGATGCTCGACCAGGCTCCCGAGGATGCGGCCGGGGTCGGCGGGCGCCGCATCGAGTACGCCAACGGCTTCCGCCTGTCCCCGTACGCGGACCTGGGGCCGGTGGTCGCGCCGCCCACCCGTCGCCTCTGGCACGCCAGCCAGGGGAGCTCGGGCCCAAGCGCGGCGTGACTTCGCTAACCCGTCTGTTCGAGCGGGGTGGTGGTTTCGGGGGCCGGCTGGGGGAGCCGGGTGACCGTGCCCGCCTTGCGGAGGCGGGCCCGGCCCCTGGCGCTGGACCTGGAACACTGGATACGGGTGATGTCGCGGACCGTGGCCGCGCACAGGAGGGCGGACACCGTCGCGCAGGCGAGCTCCGGGAGGCCGATGCCCGTCAGGTCGCCCGACGAGGAGCCGAGCGGGAGGCGGATCGTCACCAGGGCGAGCATGGCGAGCCAGGACAGCCACCAGGCGGCCAGCAGGGCGAGCCGGCGGGGCCGCCGGTCGTCGGGCGGGCCGGCGCCGCGCCACACCTCGTTCAGCAGGAGCGGCGGCGCGACCAGGTTGACGCCGGGGATCAGCCAGGCGGCGGCCACCGGGCCCGTGGGGGCCGAGCGGTCGTTGGCCTGCCGGGCCCGGACGAGCCAGGTGACGTAGGCCGCGGCGGCGGCGATCGCCGTGGCCGCGACCAGCATCATCAGCACCGCGAACACCGTCACGGCCCCGACCACCGCCTGGGCGTCGGCGCCGTGCGGGCGGCCACCGAACGCCGCGAGCTGGGTGGCGAGGCGGCGGCCGCGGGCCTGTTCGAAGATCACGAGAGCGCCCAGGGAAAGGACCTGTGCGGCAAGGGTCACGTAGACGACAGAAGCGGCCCTAGTGGGCGGTGCCTGGGCGTAGCGCACGTTGTTCTCCCCCCGGGCCATGCGCTGAGGTTCTGCTTCACTTCTATCCCGTCAGGCTCCTTGTTAATCAGCTGGGGCCATTAATCAGCCGACGACACCGGATTCCCACGCCCAAGCCGCGATTCCCACCCGATTGCGGACACGGAGCTTCCGTTGGATGCTCCCGAGATGGGTCTTAACCGTGGAAAGTGAGACAAACAGCTCGCCGGCCACTTCCTGGTTCGTCCGGCCCCGCGCCACCAGGCGTACGACGTCCAGCTCGCGGTCGGTCAGCGGGTCGGTCAGCGGGACGGGGACGCGGACCTTGGGCTGGGCCAGGTGTTGCAGCAGCCGTACCGTCACCGAGGGCGACACCAGCGAGTCGCCGCTCGCCGCCGCCTTGACCGCCTCGATCAGCAGGGTGGGCCCGCTGTCCTTGAGCAGGAAGCCGAGCGCGCCCGCCCGCAGCGCGCCGTAGACGTACTCGTCCAGGTCGAAGGTGGTGACGATGACGACGCGCATGGGGTTCTCGACGCCGGGACCGGCCAGGGCGCGGGTCACCTCGATGCCGTCCAGCTTGGGCATCCGGATGTCGAGCAGGCAGACGTCCGGCCTGAGCCGCCGGGCCTCGGACACCGCCTCCGCGCCGTCGGCGACCGCGGCCACGACCTCCATGTCCGGTTGCGCATCCAAAATCATCTGAAATCCGGCACGTACCAGCTGTTGATCGTCGGCGATGAGCACGCGAATAGTCACGCCGACAACTCTAGAATCAGCCGGCGCCGGCAACGCTGGGATCAGCTCGCCTCTGGGATCAGCCGGCGCCGGCGACGCTGGGGTCAGCTCCCCTCTGGGATCAGCCGTTCGGCCGATGGGGAACCGGACGTCCGGCTGATCCGCCGGACCCCTCCCCGGCGAGAGGCTCGACACCATGAACGACGTGCTTGTTGGACGAGCCCTGGCCAAGCGGTTCGGGCAGACGGTGGCCCTGGGCGGAGTGGACCTCGCGGTCCGGGCCGGAGAGGCCGTGGCGATCATGGGCCCCAGCGGCTCCGGCAAATCAACCCTGCTGCACTGCCTGGCCGGCATCATGAAGCCCGACTCCGGCGAGGTGCACCTGCTCGGCCAGCGCATCGACAACATGCGCGAACGCGGCCGCAGCGCGCTGCGCCGCACCCGCTTCGGCTTCGTCTTCCAGTTCGGCCAGCTCCTGCCCGAGCTGCCCGCCGAGGAGAACGTGGCCCTGCCGCTCATGCTCGGCGACGTACCGAGGGCGCAGGCCGTACGGCAGGCCCGCGACTGGTTCGGACCTCTCGGCCTGCACGGCATGGAGACCCGGCGGCCCGGCGAGCTGTCGGGCGGCCAGGCGCAGCGCGTCGCCATCGCCAGGGCGCTGGTCACCAAGCCCGCGGTGGTCTTCGCCGACGAGCCGACCGGCGCGCTCGACCAGACGACCGGCCAGGAGACGATGCGGCTGCTGGTCGAGGCGACCAAGCACAACGACGCCTGCCTGATCGTGGTGACCCACGACCCCAACGTGGCCGGCTGGTGCGACCGCACGGTCGAGGTCCGCGACGGCCACCTGCTCGCGGGCGGGGTACGCGCGTGAACCTGGACTTGACCTGGCGGCTGCTCAAGGACGGGGTACGCGCGTGAACCTGGATCTGACCTGGCGGCTGCTCAAGGGTGGCGGGCGCAAGGGTCTGCTGGGCACCTGGCTGACCCTGGGGGCCGTGGCCGTCTCCATGGCGCTGCTGCTGTTCGCGGTGGCCGCCAACTACGCCTTCGAGGCCAGGGCAGACCGGAGCGCCTGGCGCAACCCGGTCGCGACCACGGGCGTTCAGGAAAAGGGCAAGGCCGTGGCGATCGAGGCGTCCCGTCATGACTTCGTTCGCGACAAGGACATCACCGTCGTCGACCTGGCGGCGCTCGGCGCGGAGACGCCCGCGCCGCCGCCCGGCCTGGCCCGCTTCCCCGCGCCCGGCGAGGCCTGGCTCTCCCCGGCGCTGAAAGAGCTGGCCGAGCAGCTGCCGGCGGACCAGCTCGCCGCCCGCTTCCCGGGCACCAAGGGCGTGCTCGGCGAGGAGGCGCTGCTCTATCCGGGCGAGCTGGTCGCGGTCGTCGGCCACCAGCCGGACGCGCCCGAGCTGACCACGCGGCGCAGCGATGACTGGATCATCGGCAAACCCCCGGTGAAGGTGGCGAGCCTGGCGGGGGAGCCGACGGAGGACGCCGAGGCCTACCAGGTGCTGGCGCTCATCGCCGGGGTGCTGATGGTCGTGCCGCTGCTCGTGTTCGGGGGTGCGGCGGCCCGGCTCACCGTGGCCAGGAGGGACCAGCGCCTGGCCACGCTCAGGCTGGTCGGCGCCACGCCCGGCCAGGTGGTCGGGATGACCGTGGCCGAGGCGATGATCGTGGCCCTCGCGGGGGCGGTCACGGGCACGCTCGCCTACGCCCTGGCGGCGCCGCTGCTGGCCGGGATCCAGATCGGCGGCGGGCCGTGGTTCGTCTCCGACCTGTGGCCGAGCCCGCTGGTCCTGGGCGGGCTGCTGGTCGCGGTCCCGCTGCTGGTGGGGCTCTCGGCCGTGGTGGGGCTGCGGCGGGTCGTGGTCAGCCCGCTCGGGGTGGCCAAACGGGAGACGCCCCCCGCGATGCGCTTCGTCAGGGTCGTCGCCCTGCTCGCGGTGCTCGCCGCCGTTCCACTGCTGAGCCGTGGCTCCGCGGTGGGTCCCATCGCGGTGGTGATCGGCCTGGCCTTCCTCTGCGTCAACCTGGTCGGCCCGTGGGTGGTCGGGGTCATCGGACGCGTCACGGCCAGGCGGGCGAACCGGCCCGCCCGGCTGCTGGCGGGCCGGCGGCTGGTGGACGATCCGCGCTCCGCGTGGCGCACGGTGAGCGGTGTGGCCATGACCGGCTTCGTCGCCGGGTTCCTGTGCCTGCTCAGTCCGGGCGTCTTCAACAGCAGCGCCGTTACGGGGCAGCTCCGGATCGCCGTCCCGGCGGATCAGACGGCCTCCGTGGCCGAGCAGGCGCGTACCCGGTTGAAGCAGGCGGGAATCACGGCCACGGTGAAGCCGGTGAAGAAGGTCGTCGCCGTCGCCCTCGGCACCTCGGCCGACGCCGCGACCATCGACCGGGCCCGTACGGCGCTGGCCGGGCTGGTTCCCGGGCACACGCCCACCACGGACGCCGACGACGGGCACTTCGGCGTCCAGATCCTGGCCGACATCCGCGCGGGCACGGTGGTCGTGCTGTCGGTGTCGTTCCTGGTCGCCATCGCCAGCGCCGGGATCACGGCCGCGTCGTCGATCCTCGACCGCCGCCAGACGTACGGGCTGCTGCGCCTGGCGGGCACGCCGCTGGAGGTGCTCGACAAGGCACGCAGGGCCGAGACGCTCATCCCGCTCACCGTGATGGGCGGCGGCGCGATCCTGATCGGCGCGTTCTGCGCGACGCCCTTCATGATCGGCGCGGTGAACTCGACCGGGGTGATCACGCTGCTTGTCTGCGTCGGGCTCGGCTTCGCCGGGGTGATCGGGGCGGGGGCGCTGAGCAGACCGCTCCTCAACTCGGTCACCACCGACCCGGCCCCGCGCCCCGACTAGCCGTCAGTTCAGGACCAGGTCGCGGATGATCGTCAGCGACCGCTCGTCCCGAGGCCCCATCACCAGCAGGCTGGTGACCGGGCTCTGGCGCCAGAGTTCGAGGCGTTCCTTGATCCGTCCGGGCGGCCCGACGAGCGAGATGCCGTCGGCCAGCTCGTCCGGGATCGCCTGGAACGCCTCATCCTTCTTCCCGGCCAGGTACAGCGCCTGGATGCGCTCGGCGGCCTCGGCGAACCCCATCCGGCCGATGATGTCGGCGTGGAAGTTGCGGTGCTTGGCGCCCATGCCGCCGATGTACAGGGTGAGCATCATCTTCACGCCGTCGAGCGCGGCCCGTACGTCGTCCGAGATCACCACCATGACCATGGCCGCCACGTCGAAGCCCGGCGCGGCGCCCGACAGCGCCTCGCCGTACATCTCCTCGATCTTGGACGGAAAGGCGAACAGCGGCAGCCAGCCCTGGCCGAGCTCGGCGGCCAGTGCCACGTTCTTGGGCCCTTCCGCCCCGAGGTAGAGGGGGATGTCGGGCCGCAGCGGGTGGGTGATGAGCTTGAGCGGCTTGCCCAGCCCGTCCGCCAGGGGGAGCGGGTAGTGCGGTCCGTCGCTGGTCACCGGCTCCTCGCGGCGCCAGACCTGGCGCATGATGTCGACGTACTCGCGGGTCCTGGTCAGCGGCTTGGCGAACGGCTGGCCGTACCAGCCCTCGACCACCTGGGGTCCCGAGGCGCCGATGCCGAGCAGCAGCCGCCCGCCCGTGAGATGGTCGAGCGTCATCGCCGTCATCGCCGTGGTGACCGGCGGCCTGGCCGACATCTGGGCGATCGACGTGCCGAGCTTGATGCGCGAGGTCCGCGCGCCGTACCAGGCCAGCGGCGTGAAGACGTCGCTGCCGTACGCCTCGGCGGTCCATATCGAGTCATAGCCGAGCCGCTCGGCCGTCAGGACAGTTTCGGTCGCGTCGTCCGCGTTGCGCTGCCAGTAGCCGAGCTGCAAGCCGAGCTTCATGTGACACCTCCGGAATTTAGTTCTATTACGGCCGCAGCGGAGCCGGGTGTCAATGCATGATCTTCCGGGGAAATCACCCTCGTGGTTAACGTTCTGTGTCGACTCGCTTGCGCGCTGCTGTTTCTCTCGGCAGGCGCGTTGCCCGTGATCCGTCCGGCGGAGGCCTCCGGGGAGAGCCGGCCGAACATCGTCATGGTGATGGCGGACGACCTGGAGTACGGGGCGCTCTCCTACTTTCCCGCGATAGATCAGCAGCTGGTGCAGCAGGGCGCCTCGTTCGACCGGTTCTTCGTGTCCAACTCCTGGTGCTGCCCGTCGCGCACGACGATCCTGCGCTCCCAGTACGTCCACAGCCATGGCGTGCTGACCAATACCGCACCGGAAGGCGGCTTCGACCGCTTCCACACCCTGGGTCTGGAACAGTCCACGATCGGCACCTGGATGCAGCAGGTCGGCTACCGCACGGCGCTGATGGGCAAGTTCCTCAACCACTATCCGGGCGACACCGCCACTCAGACGTACGTGCCGCCCGGCTGGCACGAGTGGGACGTGCCCGTGCGCAACCTCTATCAGGAGTACGGCTACCGCCTCAACGAGAACGGCAACCTCGTCGACTACGGCTGGGGCGAGCAGGACTACCTGTCCGACGTGCTGGCGGGCAAGGCCAGAAATTTCATCACCGCCAGCTCGGATCCGTTCTTCCTCTATCTCGCCCCCATCGCGCCACACAATCCGACCAATCCCGCAGTCCGCAACATGGACGCGTTCCCCTGGTCGCAGGCGCCGCGCACGCCGTCCTTCAATCAGGCGGACGTGTCGGAGGAGCCGGAGTGGCTGCGATCGCGGCCACTGATCTCACCGGCGGGCATCGACCAGGTCGACGAGCGCTACCGCAGGAGGCTGCGGGCCATGCTCGGCGTCGACGATCTCGTCAACTCGGTGATCACCGCCCTCCGCGACTCCGGCAAGCTCGACAACACCTACATCTTCTTCACCTCCGACAACGGCTTCCACCTGGGGACGCATCGCCTTCCTCAGGGCAAGACCACCCCGTTCGAGGAGGCCATCCACGTCCCTCTGGTGGTGCGCGGGCCGGGCATCGAGCCGGGCTCGACGATCAACGAGATGACCGCGACGGTGGATCTGGCGCCCACGTTCGCCGCGCTCGGCGGGGCGGCGGTGCCGCCGTTCGCCGAAGGGCGGTCGCTGGTGCCGCTGTTGCAGGGCAAGCGGCCGTCGCCATGGCGACGGAATGTGCTGATCGAGTTCAACCGGCCGGCCAACCGGTCGTCGGCCGCGCAGACGCCGGTGCCCGCCTATGAGGCACTGCGTACGGAGACGCACACCTACGTGAGGTACGCCACCGGCGAGATACAGCTGTACGACCTCACCCGAGATCCGTATGAACTGCACAACCTCGCCCGTTTCGCGGACCCAGGACTGGTGCTGGGGCTCCAGGAACGGCTGTCGAGGATGCACGCCTGCTCGGGCGCCGAATGCCTGGAAGCCGACTCAGCCGGCTGAGCAGGCGGCGGGGGCCGGCAGGCGGCCCGCCCGATAGGCGCTCGGGGGCACGCCCATCACCTCGCGGAACTCCGCCGTCATGTGCGACTGGTCGTAGTAGCCCGCGTCGGCGGCCAGGGACGCGCCCTCTTGGCGACACACCCTGGCCAGCACGCCACGGACCCGGCTGATCCGGGCGAACCGCTTGGGCGGGACACCGACGCCGCCCGTGAACAGGTTGCGCAGATGCCGCTCGCTCACCCCCAGCTCCCTGGCCACCGCGACCACCGCGGGGGCCGCCGCGACGCCCACCAGGTCATCGCGGTCCAGCGCCGCCTCGGCCGAGCGCAACGCCGCCGCGCCCACCAGACCGGCAGGCTCCAGCGCCGCCTCGGCGGAGAGCAGCGCCGCCGCCGCGCCCACCAGGCCGGCGCGGTCCAGGTCGGCGGACGACTGCGCGGCCAGCCGGTCACGGAACGCCGCCTCCAGACGCGTCATCACCTGCTCGGCCCAGTCGCTTTCCGGCACCATGCCCGTCAGCTCTTCGGCCAGCCGGTCCGCCCGTACCCCCCAAAGATCCCGGAGCGGGACGACCTGGTCCACGAGCTCGCTCAGCGGCACCCCGAGCAGCGGCCGGGCGGTCTCCGGGCGCAGCCGTACCGTGACGCAGTGCGGCACGTCCTTGGGCATCAGGTACGACGCCCGCGTACGCGGCCCCAGCACGTACAGGCGCCCAGCCCCGTCCACCGTGCGGAAGGCCACCGTCGGCGTGGTGTCGGGCTCCCGGACGTGAATCCGCCGGGTTCCCAGGAGTGCTCCATCCATAGTGCCGATTCTTCCTATAACCGACGCCAGGCGCGCTGTCAGCCTGGCTGACATGATTCTGATCACCGGTGCCACGGGCACCATAGGCAGCCAGACCGCCCGCCTCCTCCTCGAGGGCGGCGAGACCATACGGTCGATGACCCGGGACCTGTCCCGCTCGCCCGGCGGCGAAGCCGTCCAGGCCGACTTCGAAGACCCGCGATCGCTGCGGCGGGCGTTCGAGGGTGTGTCGGCCGCCCTCCTGCTGACCGGATTCGGCGGGCGGCTGAAGGAGCACGACCAGGCCATGATCGAGGCGGCCGGAGCGGCGGGCGTCAAGAAGGTGGTGAAGCTCTCGGCTATCGGCACGGGCGGCAGCGACGACCCCGACGATGTCAGGTCGTGGCACGTGCCGGGTGAGGAGGCCATCAAGGCGAGCGGCATGTCGTGGACCGTGCTCCGCCCGGCCGGCTTCGCCTCCAACTCGCTGGGCTGGGCGCAGGCCGTCAGGTCGGGCGGCCCGATCCCCAACTTCACCGGCGACGGCGTGCAGCCCATCATCGACCCGCGTGACGTCGCGGCCGTGGCGGTGGCCGCTCTCACGACGAGCGCGCACGACTCGCGCACCTACGACCTCACGGGCCCGGACCTGCTCAGCGTCCCCGCCCAGGTGTCGATCCTGGCCAAGGTGCTCGGCCGCCCGCTGGAGACCGCCGAGATCCCCATCGAGGCGGCCAAGGAGCAGATGCTCGCCTCGGGCGCCGATCCCAGCCTGGTCGCCGTCGCGGCCACGGGCTGGAGCATGCTCAAGGAGGTGGGCTGGCCGCATCTCTCGGACGGCGTCCAGTCGGTGCTGGGCCGCCCGGCCACCTCTTACGAGTCCTGGGTCCGGGACCACCGAGCCGCCTTCAGCTAAGGGCTCTCAGCTCAACGAGGGGTAGGCGTGGGCCAGGTGCTCGGCGACCGCGTTCGCGGCCTCGTCGGGATCGCCCGCCCGTACGGCCGCGAGGATGCGTTCGTGGTCGGCCCGCAGCACGGACGTGTCGCCGAGCCGCGTCACCGCCTCCACCGCGTAGCGCCTCATCGAGTCGCGCAGCGACCGCATGATGGCCGCGATCAGCCGGTTCCCGGACGCGTCGGCCAGCGCGCAGTGGAAGGCGGTGTCGTGCTCGACGAACTCCTCGGCCGACGTCGCCGCGTCCATGCCCGCCAGGGCCGTGGCGAGGCCGGAGGTGTCGGACCCGGCCGAGGCCGCGCGGGCCGCCGCCCAGCGTTCGATCATCAGCCGGGTGTCGATCACCTCGCGCAGTTCCAGGCTGGCCAGTCCCAGATGCAGCCTGAGCAGATCGGTGAGCGCCGTGTCGGGGCGGGAGGTCAGCACCGCCCCGGCATCAGGCCCCCGCCCCACCTGCGACGACACCACGCCGAGCGTCTCCAGCACGCGCATGGCCTCCCGCACCGACGAGCGGCTGACCCCCAGCTGCTCGGCGAGGCTGCGCTCGGCGGGCAGCCTGTCGCCCGCCTTGAGACCGTCCTCGGCGATGCGCCGTTCGATCTGTGCGATGACGTCCTCGAACGTACGGGTCCGCCGGACGGGTTGCCAGTCGGCCACCATTGTCCTCCTGCGCGCGGCTTCGATATGGTCTGACCATACTGTGGTCAGACCATACATCGGAAGGAGAGCCGTGCGAGTCGCCCTGTTCATCACGTGCGTGAACGACACGCTCTTCCCCGGCACCGGCAAGGCCGTCGTGTCGCTCCTGCGCAGGCTCGGCTGTGAGGTGGACTTTCCCGCCGCCCAGACGTGCTGCGGCCAGATGCACGTCAACACCGGCTACCGCGACGAGGGCGTACGGCTGGCGCGCCGTTTCACCGAGGTGTTCGCCGGTTACGACGCGGTCGTCGCGCCGTCCGGATCGTGCGCCGCCATGGTGCGCGAGCAGTATCCCAAGCTGGTGCGGCAGGGGAGCAGGGGAGCGGCGGCGATCGCCGAGGTCGCGCCCAAGGTCTACGAGCTGTCCGAGTTCCTGCTCGACGTCCTCAAAGTCGACGACGTAGGCGCATATTTCCCGCACCGGGTGACATATCACCCGACGTGTCATTCGCTGCGCGGGCTCCACCTCGGTGACCGTCCGACCAGGCTCCTCCAGAACGTCCGGGGCCTGGAGCTGGTCCCGCTCCCGGGGGCGGAGGAGTGCTGCGGCTTCGGCGGCACGTTCTCGGTCAAGAACCCGGCCGTCTCCGCCGCCATGGGCGCCGACAAGGCGCGCAGCGTGCTCGACACGGGCGCGGAGGTGCTGTGCGCGGCCGACAACTCGTGCTTGATGCACATCGGCGGCACGCTCGGCCGTCAGCGGACCGGTGTCCGGGTCATGCATCTCGCCGAGATCCTCGCCTCCACCGAAGAGGGCGGTGCCCAATGAGCGCAACATTCCTCGGCATGCCAGGAAATTTCCCGCAAAATGCGGCGGAGGCCGTACAGAACTCTCAGCTTCGCTACAACCTCCGCAAGGCCACGCACACCATCCGCGGCAAGCGCGCGAACGTCGTCGGCGAGCTCCCCGACTGGCAGGAGCTCCGCGCCGCCGGCAAGGCGATCAAGGACGACACCCTGCGCCACCTCGACCGCTACCTCCTCCAGCTGGAGGAGGCCGTGACCAGGGCGGGCGGCCACGTCCACTGGGCCCGCGACGCCGACGAGGCCAACCGCATCGTCACCCGGCTCGTCCAGGCCACGGGCGAGAGCGAGGTGGTCAAGGTCAAGTCGATGGCCACCCAGGAGATCGGCCTCAACGAGGCGCTGGCCGCGCAGGGCATCACCGCCTACGAGACCGACCTGGCCGAGCTGATCGTGCAGCTCGGCGACGACTTCCCGAGCCACATCCTGGTGCCCGCGATCCACCGCAACCGGGCCGAGATCCGCGAGATCTTCCTCGACAAGATGCGCCCGGTCCCGGCGGACCTCACCGACGAGCCGCGCGCGCTGGCCGAGGCCGCCCGGCTGCACCTCCGCGAACGCTTCCTCAAGAGCAAGGTCGCCGTCTCGGGCGCCAACTTCATGATCGCCGAGACCGGCACGCTGGTGGTGCTGGAGTCCGAGGGCAACGGCCGGATGTGCCTCACCTTGCCGGAGACCCTGATCAGCGTGGTCGGCATCGAGAAGCTCCTGCCCTCCTGGCGCGACCTCGAGGTCTTCCTGCAACTGCTGCCGCGCAGCTCCACCGGCGAGCGCATGAACCCCTACACCAGCATGTGGACCGGCTCGGCCGAGGGCCAGGACTTCCACCTGGTGCTGCTCGACAACGGCCGCACGAACGTGCTCGCCGACGAGGTGGGCCGCCAGGCGCTGCGCTGCATCCGCTGCTCGGCCTGCCTGAACGTCTGCCCGGTCTACGAACGCGCGGGCGGCCACGCCTACGGCTCGGTCTACCCGGGCCCGATCGGCGCGATCCTCACCCCGCAGCTCAGGGGCATGTCGTCGGAGCTGGACGCCTCGCTGCCGTACGCCTCCAGCCTCTGCGGCGCCTGCTACGAGGTGTGCCCGGTCGCGATCGACATCCCCGAGGTGCTCGTGGACCTGCGCGCCAAGGTCCGCCACGCGCCGGCCGAGCGGGCGGGCATGCGCGTCGCGGGCTGGATACTCAACGACGAGGTACGGCTGGCGAAGGCGCAACGCCTGGCCACCCGCTTCCGCAAGGTGGTGCCGAAACGCCTGCCGGGCCCCCTGTCGGCCTGGACCGACACCCGGGACCTGCCGGAGATTCCGGAAGAATCATTCAGAGACTGGTGGGAGCGGAATGAGCGCGCGTGACGAGATCCTGGCCAGGGTCCGCCGAGCGGTGGCAGGCGCCCCCGAGGTGGCGATCCCGCGCGGCTACCGTACGACCGCGCAGGTAGATGACCTCGTGGGCCTGTTCGCCGAGCGGGTGGACGACTACCGCGCCGTCGTGCACGTGCTGCCCGCGGCCGAGGTGCCCGGCAAGGTGGCCGAGCTGGTGGCCGGCCGCCGGATGGTCGTGCCCGATGGCCTGCCGACCGAATGGCAAGTGCCCGGCGCCGTCGCGGGCGGCTCCGTGGCCGAGCTGGACGCCGCCGACGGGGTCGTCACCGGCTGCGCGGTGGCCATCGCCGAGACCGGCACGATCGTCCTCGACTCGGGCCCCGGCCAGGGTCGCCGGGCGCAGACCCTGGTGCCCGACTACCACCTGTGCGTGGTCCGCGCGGACCAGATCGTGGCCGGCGTGCCCGAGGCGGTCGCCCGGCTCGACCCGGTCCGCCCCCTGACCTGGATCAGCGGCCCGTCGGCCACCAGCGACATCGAGCTCAACCGGGTCGAGGGCGTACACGGGCCGCGGACGCTGGAAGTGATCATAGGTACCTGATGACCGCCGCCGCGTCCGAGATCTCCGGGCTGAACCACAGCTCGGCGTCCGTCATGGTCGCGGCCCTGGCCAACGCGGAGTCCGCGCGCTCCGGCACCGGATCGTCCACCCCCCAGCCGCGTAGCTCCTGGGGGGCGGTGGCCAGCTGCGTGCCGCCTCCGCCGCCGATCCACATGGGCTTGGCCACCTTGCCCGGCATCAGCACCGCGTGCACCCTGCCCTCCCGCAGGGCGTGCGCGACCTCGGCCAGCCCGGTGGGTCCGCCGGTCTCCCGGTAGCGGTCGAGCAGCTCCGCCCGCCGGCGGTCGAGGTAGGAGTCGAGCGCGGTCTCCACGTCTCGTTCGAACTGCTCGTGGTCGGCGCGGCTGCCGTGTTCGACCATCAGCACGCGGTCCACGGACTTCGTACCGAGATGATCGCAGAGCAGCGAACGCGACTTCGGGTCGCCGGCCACCACGACCAGTTCGAGGCCGAGCCGCCGGACCTGCTCGTCGATCTCGTGCGCGACGGCGTTCGCGCTCTCCTCCCACGCCTCCTCCATGTCGCGTTCGTACCGCTGGTGTGACCAGCCGCCCCAGCTGGTCCTGTGCAGCGGCCACGGGGCGGCCGCCACGGTGGCCCGGCGGGGGGAGCCGCTGCCGAAGACGGTCAGCTCGGTTCCCGCGTGGTCCACGATGGCCCGCAGGTGCGGCACGTTCTCTCCGCGCAGCATCAGCATGGGCGTGACCAGCGGCAGCGGGCTGTAGGCGGCCAGCTCCGGCACCTCGGCGAGCGTCTCCGCCAGCACCACGTCGCCGTGGGTGGCGAACATCACCCGCCCGGCCACCGACCCCGCCGCTTCCGCTTCCGCTTCCGCTTCCGCCTCCGCTTCCAGAGCATCGAGCGTGTCCGGATCCACCTCGCCGCGGAGCTGGGCGCGCAGCCCGCGCCAGTTCTTCTCGCGCTCTCGCCTGTCGAGTGCGCTCAGATAGACCGAGGCGTACGGCCCGCGGCGCTCATAGAGCGGCCGGATGAAGTCGAGCCGCACCGCTCACCACCTCCGCCTCTCCATGCTGAGCCCGAGCGCCTCCGTGGCCTGCCCGAGGGTGTGGTATTGCCGCTCCGGGAGCGAGTGCAGGAGCTCCAGCACCTCATCGGGCGCGTGCCGGTGTTCGGCGTGCCGCAGCAGGTCCTCCCTGGATGAGGGGAAAGAGGTGTCATTGACCCATTCGAAGAGCTCGGCGCCCTCGGTGTGTGTGGGGCCGCCGCCCCGGACCATGCCTTCCGTCTCGTGCTTGCGCTCCTCGTCAAGGCGGGGGCCGTGTTCGGCGCTGCCACATTCCATGGTGGTCACTCCTCTCTAGGGCGACCTACCCCCGCTTTCATGGGCAAACATCGCGGCTGTGTACCCTGCCGAGGGTGTTCGATCCCGGTGTGAGAATCACCACCGCGCGGCTCGTGCTCCGGCCCTTCGGCATCTCAGACGCCGACCGGATCCGCTCGATCGTGCAGTCCGGTGCGCAGTTCCTGCCGCCCGGCACCCCCGGCAAGGCGTCGGGCATCGCGCACTGGCTCAAGTCCGGCGTACACGAGCTACGCCGCTCCGGCCAGGGCGTGCACCTGGCGATGGCCGACGCCGACGACCGTGTCGTGGGCGCCATCAGCCTGTTCAAGACCTCGTGGGGCGCGGGCACGACCGAGGTCGGGTACGGCGTGCACCCCCTGTACCGGGGCCGCGGGTTCGCACCCGAAGCCGTACGCGGGCTGGTCGACTGGGTGTTCGCCACCACGGAGCTGCGCAGGATCGACCTGACGGCCAACCTCGACAACCTGGCCTCGCTGCGCGTCGCCCAGAAAGCGGGCTTCACCTGGGAAGGCGTGCTCCGCGACGCCGCGATGGAGGACGACGGCCCGCACGATCTGGTGATGTTCGGCCTGCTGCGCGGCGACAGCCGCGCCCCGTCCGACACGCTGCCCCGCACCGAGCTGCGTACCCGGCGGCTGCTGCTCAGGCCGCCGGCCGAGGCCGACGTGGCGGACCTGGCGGCCACGGGCGCCGACCCGCTCACCCAGGCCGAGACCGGGCTGCCGCGCGGCTACACGGTGGCGGACGCCCGCGCGTTCATCGGCGCCGCCGAGCGGATCCGGACCAGGGGACAGGGGATCGCCTACGCCGTGGCGGAGCTGGCCGGTGGCCGTTTCGTGGCGAACGTGGATCTCAGGGACGCCGACTGGGTCAACAGGTCGGCGGAGGTCGGTTACATGACCGCGCCCTGGGCACGCGGCCAGGGGTACGCGGGGGAGGCCGTGCTGGCGATCGCCCGCTGGCTGTTCGTCACGCAGGGCTTCGGGCGGCTGCAACTGCGGGCGGCGGTCACCAACCTGGCCTCGCAGCGGGTCGCGGAGAAGGCGGGCTTCGTCCGGGAGGGTGTGGCGCGCAACGCGCTCCAGGGGCGTGACCTGGTCGTCTACAGTCTCACGCCATCCGATCTGGCCTGATGGATCTCACCGGTCCAGCGGGCAGGACGGGGTGGTTCGTGCGGACAGGCACACCGGACAGGCGTTCGTACCCTTTGTGAAACACCGTGGCACCCGTCACCCTTAGTGGTGAGGCGGTGAGGCGCATGATCACGGTGGTCGGGTGGGACGGATCGGAGCTGTCGGCCAGAGCGGTCGAGCGGCTGCGCGGGGCGGCGCTCGTGGTGGGGCCGGACGCCATCATCGGGCAGCTCGGGCTGACCGCTTCGGTCGTGGCGGACGGGTCGCTGCTCCAGACCCTCGACAGCCACTTCGAACAGGGCGAGGGCGCCGCCGTGGTGGTCGCCGAGGGTGATCCCGGCTTCTTCGGCGTGGTGCGCAGGCTGCGCGCCCACGGGCTCAAGCCCGACGTACTCCCCGCCACCTCGCTCGTCACCCGCGCCTTCGCCCGCGCCGGGCTCAACTGGGAGGACGCGCTCGTCGTGGCCCCGGCCGGTCCGCACCAGCTCAACCGGGTCGTCAACGCCTGCCGGGCGCACCCCAAGGTGGCCCTGCTGGTGGCGCCCGGCGTCGGGCCCGGTGACATCGCCCGTGAGCTGGCGCCCACGACCCCGCGCGAGCTGATCGTCTGCGAGGACATCGGCGGGCCCGACGAGCGGGTCACCCACAGCCGCATGGGCGAGGCCACCACCCGGCCGTGGAAGGACCCCGACGTGGTGCTCGTCATCGACCCCCTCCACCAGGCCAGGGAGCCCGGCTGGGTGGCGGGCGCGCAGCCGGGGCCGGCCGAATGGGCGCTGCCGTTCGCGAGCTGGATCCCGGCCGAGGTCAGGGCGTACATCCTGGCCAATCTCGGCCCCCGGCTCGGCGACCTGGTCTGGGACGTGGGCGCGGGCTCCGGCGAGATCGCCGTCGAGTGCGCCCGGCTCGGCGCGGCCGTCGTGGCCGTCGAGCGGGACGAGGCGGCCTGCGCCCGGCTGCGCGCCACCGTACTCGAACACGGCGTCAAAGTGGCGCTGGCCAGGGGACAGGCGCCACCGGCGCTCGAACCACTGCCCGATCCCGACGCGGTGTTCGTCGGCGGGGGCGGAACCGACGTCATCGTGGCCTGTGCCGCCCGCCGGCCACGCACGCTGGTCTGCGCGCTGAAGACGGTCGAACGGGTCTCCGCGGTGCTCGACCGGCTCCGCGAGCACGGCTATCGTGCCGAGGGCACGCAGATAATCGCCTCAAAGCTCACCATTCAGCCGGACGGATCGCATAGCCTGGCCGCGGCCGACCCTGTCTTCGTCGTACACGCGACCCCCTCGCGTGTGGCGTGACCTGTTTCACCCGGCACGCATCGGTTATCCTCGCGTGTCTTGCCTACGCACCGGAGATTCCCTCAATGAAGCCCCCGCTCCTGCTCATCGGGCAGGGCTCGAACGATGACGCCGACTCCGCCGAGTTCGGCAGGTTCGTCCACAGGCTCCGATGCCGCCTGGACCAGCGGGCCGCCGACGTCTCCGGAGGCTATCTGGAGCGGGCCACGCCCCGGGTGAGCGAGTCCGTCGCCTCCCTGGTCGCCCGGGGACACCACCGTCTGGTGGCGCTGCCGCTGAGCCTCAGCAGGGTGGGCGCGGAGTTCCCCGCCGCCATGGCCAGGGTGCAGGAACGCCACCCGACCCTCATGTGCGACTACGGCCGCCCGCTCGGGCCCGACCCCCGCGTGCTCGCGCTGCTGGCCGAGCGCCTCAACGACGCCGCCACCGAGATGCCCAAGCTGCGCCCGCTGGAGCTGGTCGGCGGCCGGCCCCGGCTGCGGGCCGTCGACCCGGCGGCCACCGAACTGCCCCTCCACGTCGAGCCGGGGGAGACCGCGGTCGTCCTGGTCGGCGAGGGCTCCACCGACCCGGCGGCCAACGCCGAGATCCACCGCGTCTCGCGGCTGTTCTGGGAGACGCACGCCTACGACTTCATGACGGTCGAGACCGCCTTCGTCTCGGTCACGCCGCCCGGGGTGCCCGGCGGGCTCGAGCGCTGCCGCCGGCTGGGCGCCAAGCGGGTGATCGTCGTCCCGTACCTGCTGTTCGCGGGCGGGATGCTGGAGCGCGTGTGGGCGCAGGCGCTGGCCTACGGCGCCGGCCACCCCGATCTCGACATCCGTTGCGCCGAGGTGATCGGCGATTGCGAGACCCTGGCCGATGTCGTCATCGACCGTTACGAGGAAGCGCTCCAACTGGTCCCCTGATCCCCTACCCGGAGGTAAGCCGTGCTCGCTGAGACGCTCGCCGCGATTCGCCCCGCCGACCCGCGCGCCATCGCCGACGCCCGGGCCTACCAGGACCGCCTCACCAAGCCGCGCGGCTCGCTCGGCGCGCTGGAAGAGGTCGCGGTACGCCTGGCGGGAGCCGCGGGCACCACCCCGCCGCCCATGCCGGTCCCGGCGGCCCTGGCCATCTTCGCGGCCGACCACGGCGTCCACGCCCGCAACGTCACCCCGTGGCCGCAGGAGGTCACGATCCAGATGGTGGCCAACTTCCTGTCCGGCGGCGCGGTGGCCAACGCCTTCGCCAAGCAGGTCGGCGCGACGGTGACCGTGGTCGACGTGGGCGTCGCGGCGGACCTGCCCGACGCGCCGGGCCTGGTGAAGCGCAAGATCGATTATGGTACGGCCGACCTGGCCGCGGGGCCGGCCATGACCGTGGATCAGGCCGTACAAGCTCTGGAAGCCGGCATCTCGGTGGCCCGCGAGCTGGTGGCGGGCGGCGCCCGCTGCCTGATCACCGGCGACATGGGCATCGCCAACACCACCGCCTCCGCCGCGCTGATCTCCGCCTTCACCGGCCGGGACCCGGCCGACGTGACGGGCCGGGGGACCGGGATCGACGACGAGACGCATGCCCGCAAGGTGAGCGTGATCCGTGAGGCGCTGCGGGTGAACGGCGTCAACTCCGTCATGTCCCTGCCCAACGACGCCCTGCGGGCCCTGGCCGCCGTGGGCGGGTTCGAGCACGCGGCGCTGGTGGGCTTCATACTCGGCGGCGCCGCGGCCCGCGTGCCGCTGATCCTCGACGGGGTCATCGCCGGGGCGGCCGCCCTGGTGGCGGCGGCGCTCGACCCCGCCGCGCTGGACCACTGCGTCGCCGGGCACCGCTCGGCCGAGGTGGGCCACACCGCCGCCCTCGAACACCTCGGCCTGCGCCCCATGGTGGACCTGGAGCTGCGGCTGGGGGAGGGCACCGGCGGGCTGCTCGCCCACCCGCTCGTCTGCGCCGCCGTGCGCGTCATGCACGAGGTCGCCACCTTCGACTCGGCGGGAGTGACCGAAAAACACGTGTGATGATGGGGCCATGTCGAGATACGGCCCCATGTACGGGCCCGATGTCACCTTCCTCGGTGTCGAGCGGTGCGATGTCGGCGACCCCGCGACGTACGCGGGGGCCGACGTAGTGATCATCGGGGCTCCGTTCGACGGCGGCACCTCCAACCGTCCCGGGGCCAGGTTCGGCCCGATGGCCCTGCGTCAGGCCTGCTACCTGCCGCACGACGGTTCCAGGCCCAGCCTGGCCCTGCGCGTCGACGCGCTGCGGGACCTGCGCGTGCTCGACGCGGGCGACGTCGAGTGCTACTCCGGCGACGTCGAGTCCTCGCTGGCCGCCATCGAGGACGCGGTCCACCGCGTCGCCGCCTCCGGGGCCGTGCCGCTCGTCCTGGGCGGCGACCACACGGTCGCGCTGCCCGACGCCAGGGGCACCGCCAGGGCGTACGAACCGGGCCGGACCTCGATGATCCACTTCGACGCGCACGCCGACACGGGGAACATCGCCTTCGGTCACCTGTACGGCCACGGCCAGCCCATGCGCCGGCTCATCGAGTCCGGCGCCATCCGCGGCGACCGGTTCCTGCAGATCGGGCTGCGCGGCTACTGGCCGGGTCCCGAGACACTCGGCTGGATGGCCGAGCAGAACATGCGCTCGTACGAGATGACCGAGATCGTCACCCGGGGGCTCGAAGAGTGCCTGACGGAGGCGTTCGGCATCGCGCTCGACGAGTGCGACCAGATCTTCCTGTCCGTCGACATCGACGTCTGCGACCCCGGGCACGCCCCCGGCACCGGCACCCCCGAGCCGGGTGGGCTGTCGGCCAGGCAACTCCTCGACTCGGTCCGGCGGATCTGTTACGAACTGCCGGTGGCCGGCATGGAGGTGGTCGAGGTGGCTCCGCCGTACGATCACGCGGACATCACCGCGTTCCTCGGGAACCGGGTTATCCTTGAGGCGCTGTCAGCGATGGCCAGACGCCGGAAGGACGATAATGGCGGGCCCCGCTGGGATCCTCACCAGCCGCTTCTTGACGGCCGATAAATCTCTCGGTAAGACCCGGTAGGTTTACCTCTTAACACACCAAGCTTCGCGAACGGGAGATTCCCCAGCATGGGCCCCTACCTCCTCGGCCTGCGGCTTTCCGGGCGCCGGGTCCTCGTCGTGGGCGGCGGTCGCGTCGCGCAGCGGAGGGTGCCCGCCCTGCTGGAGGCAGGCGCCGAGGTCACTGTGGTGTCCACGAGCGTCACACCCGCGCTCGACGACCTGATCGCCTCCGGCCGGGTCATCTGGCACGCCCGCCCCTACGAGGTCGGCGACTGCGACGGAGCCTGGCTCGTCCAGGCGTGCACCGACGACAAGTCCGTCAACACCGCCGTCGCGGCCGAGGCCGAGGCCAAGCGGATCTGGTGCGTGCGAGCCGACGACAAGGACGCCTCCGCCGCGTGGACGCCCGCCTCCGGGCGGGTGGACGAGATCACCGTGGCCGTGACCGCCGGTGGCGACCCGCGCAGGGCGGCCGGAATCAGGGACGCGGTCGTGGGCGCGCTGCGCGACGGCACGGTCGACGCCCGCCGCAGCCGCACCAAGCCCGTCGGCGTCGCCCTGGTCGGCGGCGGCCCCGGCGATCCCGGGCTGATCACCGTGCGCGGCCGGCAGCTCCTCGCGCAGGCAGACGTGGTGGTCGCCGACCGCCTCGCGCCCCGCGCCCTGCTCGACGAGCTGGCGCCCGACGTCGAGCTCATCGACGCCGCCAAGGTCCCCTACGGCAGGTCGCTGTCGCAGGAGTCCATCAACGAGTTGCTCGTCGACCGGGCCAGGCAGGGCAAGTTCGTGGTCCGGCTCAAGGGCGGCGACCCGTTCGTGTTCGGGCGCGGCGGCGAAGAGATGATCGCCTGCGCCCACGCGGGCATCCCGGTGCTCGTGGTTCCCGGCATCACCAGCGCCGTGGCGGTGCCCGCCTCAGCCGGGGTTCCGGTGACGCATCGCGGGGTCAGCCAGGAGTTTCACGTGATCTCCGTGCACGTCGCGCCGGACGACGCCCGGTCGACCGTCGACTGGCCGGGGCTGGCCCGTTCGCAGGGCACGCTGGTGCTCATGATGGCCGTCGAGAGGCTGGCGAAGGTGGCCGAAGCACTCCTGAGAGATGGACGCCCTCCGGAGACTCCCGTAATGGTGGTACAGGACGGTACTCTTCCGACCCAGCGGGCGGTTGTGGCTCCACTTTCCACCGTGGCCGACCGCGTGTCCGCGGCTGGTATACGGCCGCCGGCGATCGTCATCGTCGGCGACGTCGTAAGGGTCGGCCAGGAGGTCGAGATGGTTCGAGCGGAGCGTCGGCCGTGAACACGGCCATGGATGACGGGCGGCAGGAGTCGCCTGGGGAGCAGACGTTGAGCTTCCGCGCCTTCACGGACGAGTCCGCGGCGCCACCACCGACCGCCGCGACCGAAGACGAGTCCGCGGCGCCACCGCAGGCCTCCGCGGCCGAGGAGGCCCCGGCTCCGGCCGGAGAGTCTCCCGACGAGCCGACGGGGCTTGAGGAGTCGTCCGAGGAACCGGCGGGGCTTGAGGAGTCGTCCGAGGAACCCCCTGACGGGCCTCAGGCGTCGGCTGACGCTGACGGCGACGGCGACGGCGACGGCGACGGCGACGCCGGCGCGTCGGACCCGGAAGAGCCGGAGGCGTCGGCCGAGTTGGACGACTCGGCTGACGAGAAGCCTGACGTGCGGGCGGAGCTGGAGGAGTCTGAGGCTCTGTCTGACGAGGAGCCTGCGGAATCAGCCGAGCTCGCAGGACCCGACCAGCCCGCGGAGCCGGCCTGGCTCAGGGAGCTCGACGAGGCGGAGGCACGGGCGGAGCTCGCGGAGCAGCAGGCGCGGGCGGAGACCGATAAGCCTGAGCAGCCGGCCGGGTTCCTGACACTCGATGAGCCGGAGGCGCGGGTCGAGCCTGCGGAGAGCGACGAGTCTGCCGAGGACGAGCCTGCGGAGAGCGACGAGTCTGCCGAGGACGAGCCTGCGGAGAGCGACGAGTCTGCCGAGGACGAGCCTGAGGGATCGGCTGACGCCGCCTCGCAGCCGTCCGCCTGGCACTTCCCGGACCCGCAGGCCGAACGAGACTTGGCCGCGCAGGCTGTACACGATGACTCCGCAGAGGCCGCCGGCGTGGGAAAGTCCACCGGTGGGAAGCCCCCCGCACCGCGGTTCGAGCCGCTGCCTCCCCAAGCGGTCGCGGCGCTGACGGCGGCGCTCAACGCGCTTCGCGAAAGCGTGTCCGACCTGCGGTTCGGCCTGGACCTGCCGGGCGCGGCCGAGGCCAGGCGGGCCCGCGCCGACCTGCTCGTCCAGCTTCAGGACTACGTGCTCCCGAGAGTACGGACGAACACCGCGCCCGCCCTCATCGTGGTCGCGGGCTCGACCGGCGCGGGCAAGTCCACGCTGGTCAACTCCCTCGCCGAGAAGAACATCTCCCGCACTGGCGTACGACGGCCCACCACCGGCATCCCCGTGCTGGTCTGCCACCCGGACGACCGGCAGTGGTTCACCAAGGGCGACCTGCTCGGCGGCATGCGGCGGATCGACAAGCCGTCGCCCGAGGACGGCCTCGGCAGCCTGGTCGTGGTCGCGACCGAGAAGCTGCCGCAGGGCGTCGCGCTGCTCGACACCCCCGACATCGACTCGGTCGTCGAGGAGCACCACGAGATCGCCCACCGCATGCTCGACGCCGCCGACCTGTGGATCTTCGTGACCACCGCCGCCCGCTACGCCGACGCCCCCGCCTGGAGCCTCCTGCGGCTGGCCAAGGAGCGCGGTGCCCGGCTGGCCATCGTGCTCTCGCGCGTCCAGCCCAAGGCGCGTGAGGTCGTGCTGAAGCACTTCGGAAGGATGCTCAGCGAATACGGCTTGGGCGAGGTCGACCGGTTCGTCATCGGCGAGACGAAGGTCGTCGACGGCAGGCTGCCCGATCATGAGATGACCGATCTGCGCCTTTGGCTGGCCGAGCTCTCCGTAGACGAGGACCGCCGCGCGCAGGCCGTACACGAGACGCTCAACGGTGTGCTCGACAGCTTCCGCACCCGCGTCCCCGCCCTGGCCAGGCATCTGGAGGGGCAGGTCGCGTTCCGCACCGAGCTGCGCGCGGACGTGGAGGCGGCCTACATGAGCGCGCTCGCCGAGATCGACAAGGCGACCAGGAACGGCATGCTCGTCCACGGTGAGGTGCTGGCCCGCTGGCAGGACTTCGCCGGGTCCGGCGACCTCATGCGCACGATCCAGTTCCGCAAGCGGGGCAGGTCGGGCAGGCAGGCGCCCGAGCGCGTCACGGCGTTCCGCGCGGCGCTGCGCGCCGGTCTGGAGTCGGTGATCGTCGCCGCCGCCCACCGCGCCGCCGAGGAGGTGGTCGCCCGCTGGCGGCACCGCTCGGAGCTGGGCGGCACGATCAGCGCGGGCCTCGAACGTCCTTCCGACGAGCTCGTACGGCATGCCACCCGGGCCATCGCCGCCTGGCAGGAGCACGTCACAGAGCTCGTCCGCACGGAAGGCGTGGCCAAGCGGTCGGTGTCCAAGTTCGTGTCATTCGATGCCGACTCGCTATCGTTGATCTTCATGGTTGCGATGTTCAGCGGCGGCACCGTCGAAGGCGTGCCGCACCGGCTGGTCAATGCCCTGCTCGGCGCCGAGTCGCTGCGCGGCATCGGCGCCAAGGCGCTCAGTGACCTGCGAGCCAGGATCGGCATGCTGTTCGACGAGGAATCCATGCGTTACGTGCAAGCGCTCGACTCGGCCGGGATACCCGACGAGTCCACCGCGACCCGCCTCTACCAGGCGACGTACAACCTCGAGGTCGCTCGATGACCGCCGTCACCACCAGGCCGGGCCTGGCCCCGCGGCTGACCGCGCTGACCAAGATCGTTGAGCTTGGCCCTGGGCGGCTCGACCAGAAGGTGCTCTCCGAGGCGAGCGCGCTGCTGACGCGGGCCGGCGACCGGCTCAAGCTGTCGTCGGAGCACACCGTGGTCGCCCTCGCGGGTGGCACCGGCAGCGGCAAGTCGTCCCTGTTCAACGCGATCTCCGGGCTGGAGCTCTCGCCCACGGGCGTACGCAGGCCCACCACGGCCCGTACCCACGCCTGCGTGTGGGGGCTGGAGGGCGCCGCGCCGCTGCTCGACTGGCTGCAGATCCAGTGGCGCCACCGCTTCGCCCGCGCCAGCGCGCTGGACAAGGGTGAGAGCCAGCTCCACGGGCTGATCCTGCTCGACCTGCCCGACCACGACTCGATCCGGGCGCTCACCGACACCGAGGCCGACCGGCTCATCGGCCTGGCCGACCTGGTGGTGTGGGTGCTCGACCCGCAGAAGTACGCCGACGCCTCCACACACCGGCGCTACGTCACCGACCTGGCCGGGCACGACGCGATGACCGTGTTCGCGCTCAACCAGGCCGACAAGCTGTCCACCGAGGAGCTCGCCGAGCTGGTCATCGACCTCAACGACCTGCTCCGCCGCGAAGGCGTCGAACACCCCAGCGTGGTGCCCACCTCAGCGGTCAGCGGCCGGGGCATCGACAGCCTCAAGAGCGTCATCTCGGGCGCGGTCACCCGGCGGCGGGCGGCCATCCACAAGATCGAAGCCGACCTGCGCAGGCTGGAGCGACGCCTGACCGAGACCATGCCGCTCGGCGAGGCCCTCTCCGCGCCGGCGTCGGTCGATGAGGCCCGCAGGCTCGGCCTGACGGACGCGCTCTGCGACGCCGTGGGCGTTCCGGCCGTGGGCGAGGCCATGGAGAACGTCTACGCCGAGCGGTCGAACCGCTGGGTGGGCTGGCCGTACCCGCGCTGGCTGGCCAAGTTCCGTCCGGACCCGCTCAAGTCACTGCGCCTGGAGGATGTCAGCGACGAGATCCGCGGCATCACGACCGGCTCGGTGAGCGCGCAGGCCGCCGAGGTGTCCAACGCCGTCCAGGCGCTCGCCGACGGGCTGACGGTCGGGATGCAGCCGGTGTGGCGTACGGCGGTGCACCGAGCGGCCCGTTCCCGCTCCAGCCAGCTGCCCAAGGTGCTGACCGAGGACCTCACGGAGGTCGCGCCCGAGCTCGACCGGGTCCCGGGTTGGTGGCGGATACTGAAGATCTGGCAGTACTTCCTGGTCGGAGCCTTCGTCGGCGGGCTCGCCTGGCTGGCGGTGGGGTTGACCGTCCCCGGCCAGCTCCCCGCGTCCCTCCAGCTGCTCGGCGACAGTGCCGCGCTGCCCTGGGTGGGGCTGATGATGGCCTCCGTGCTGGGATTGGGGGCGCTGTCGGGCATCGCGTCACGCAATTTCGTCGTGCTCGGGGCCTCGAGGGAACGCGAACGCCTGGAACGTGAGATGCGCCGACGGGTGGCCGCGGTGTCGGAGACCATGGTGGTGGAGCCGGTGGAGCGCGAACTGGGCCGCCACCACGCCTTCTACAGCGCGATGCGTGGGCTGTCCGGCTGACTCCTCTGTAGGCTGGACGGCCTTTTCTTACGGCGCTTCAGCTTTCGAAGTGCCTCGCCTGGCCCCTTTCCACGGGCAGTCGCAGAGGTGGCTTCGTCCACGGGCAGTCGCCTCAGAGGTGGCTTCGTCCGCGGGCAGTCGCCTCAGAGGTGGCTTCGTCCGCGGGCAGTCGCCTCAGAGGTGGCTTCGTCCGCGGGCAGTCGCCTCAGAAGTGGCTTCCTCCACAGGCAGTCGTCCTCAAGGTGACGCTGTCCACAGAACCCCGTTCGGCCCCGCCCGCCCATGCCTGCCTGAGGCACCGTATTCCCAGGTCGCGGGCACCGCGCCCGCCACAGGGGAGGAAACGGGATGAACGATATCTACATCACGCTAACCGGCAACGTCGCAGCAGAGCCACGGCAATACAGCTTCGACGACGGGGCCAGGGTGACCTCACTCCGGGTGCTCACCACCCACCGTTACTTCGACAAGAAGACCGGACAGTGGGCCGACGGGGAGCGGGTGTGCTTCGCCGTCCGTTGCTGGCGCGCCCTCGGTGACAACGTCGCCAAATCCGTGCAGGTAGGACAGCCCGTGGTCGTCTCCGGCAAGCTCCGCATCAGAGAGTTCGGCCCCGAGGGCGACCGGCGCTTCATGCCCGAGGTCGAGGCCAACTCGGTGGGCCACGACCTGCGCTGGGGCACGGGCGTCTTCGCCAAGCCGGAGCGCGGCGGCGGCACCGGTTCGGTGAGCAAGGAGATGCGCGACCGCCTGGACGAGGAAACCCAGGATTGGGCCCTGGGCGCCAACCCCGCCCCCGACCGCCTCACGACAACAACCCGAGTAGATACCCAGGCGGCCGAAGGTTCCGCACCCCGCGTCGCGGAGGAGCAGAAGCGCCGCCCTGACCGTTCGGCGGCGACGCCGGCCTTGGCAGAGGAGGTGATGGCATCGGGAAACCACACGGCATCCCAGCAGGATCGCCCGACTTCGCCGCCCCGCTCGTCCGGGGAGAGCGGCACGGTCGAGGAGGAACGTGCGCCGACTCACAGCATCAAGGATCAGATATCCGCCAGCGTGCGCGACACCGGCTCCCGTCGCCTCCGCGCCCTCGAAAGCACCACTACGGCAGACGCCACCCAGCAGAGCGGCCCCACCGCCACCAGGCAGCCCAGCGCCAAGCAATCCGCCACTTCACCGAGCGCCACCTCGCCCACCGCTGACTCGCCAACTGACGCCGCGCCCACCGACACCGCGTCAGCAGGTGCGGCATCAAGGGGTGCGGCGTCAACTGGCTCTGCGCCTGCCAGCACCGCGCCTGCCAGCGCGGCGTCAAGGGGTGCGGCGTCAACGAGGTCCCAGTCCCGAGGCGCCCTGTCTCCGGCAGCCCGCCCGGGCAGCGGCGCGACCGTACGAATCCTGGGTGCTGACGACAACGAGACCGAGGCGGAAGACGCTGGTTGGCCGACGGAGGAGCGAGCAGCGGCGTAACGGATGAGGAGCGACCGGCGGCGTAGCGGCGTGGAGCGACCAGCGGCGTAGCGGGCTCCTGCGGCACAACGGCTCACGCATGAGCGGAGCATCGGTCGATCAAGCCGGTGCCCGCTCATGCGCCCGCAGGTGAGCGGGAAGGGAGGGAGGGGTCACCGGCCGTACGCGGTGATGCCATGAAGCCCCACAGGGTGGCACCGAAAATTCGGCCGATGGTGTTGCCGGGTGTCAGATGGCTAGAGCGTCTCTCAGGTCCAGGTCACGCCCTGCACCATGGCTGCTCCTTTCCAGCACGGTCCGCTCGCGGAGTGAGCGGGTCATTCGCCGACTACAGCACGTATGTGGTCACAACGTCAAACGTAGTTGGTTCCCATCGCGCAACGCACACTCCGCAATTAATGTGTTACACATCGTTAATCAGGGAGGGGACGAGATGGCGGCGACCAGTCACGCCTCGGTCAAGCCTCGTAACGGTGTTTCAACGCTGGCCGATCGTTGGCCGCTGCTCGGACAACGTCGTCCGCTTCTCTACTACCTGAGCGGGATCGTCATCCTGAATCTCGCCGTAACCGTCTATTTCACGACATCTACCGAACTCCGGTGGCCACAGCTGCTGATGTTCGCCGCTCTCATGGGCTGCGGCGCGGTCTGCATCGAGGCCACCAGGCGCCTGGGCATGCCCGCCGGTGTCTCCCGCGACCTGCTGTCGGCGTGGTGGTTGCCGGTGGCGCTGCTGCTGCCGCCCGCCTACTCGCTGTTCGCGCCGATCGTGCTGCAGATCCTGCTGCAATGGCGGGTCCGTGCGACGGTCCTCTATCGCCGGGTGTGCAGCGCGGCGGTCATCGGGCTGGCTGCCTGTACGGCGTCCGTGACGTTCCACTGGCTCGTACCTGACTCGGCGGTGCTCTCGCGGGGCAGCGGGCCCCCGATCCTCTTCGCGATCGGCTCCGCCGTGCTCTTCGCCCTGCTCAACACCATCCTCATCGCGATCGCGGCACACACCGCCAATCCCGACATCTCCTGGCGCGAGGTGCTCTGGAACAGGGAGAGCGTGCTCCTTGACGTCGTGGAGCTCTGCCTCGGCGTCACGGTCGCGATCGCCTGCGGGCTCAACCTCGCCCTCTTGCTCCTCGCCCTGCCGCCGGTCGTCCTGCTCCAGCGCAGCCTCCTGCACGCCCAGCTCCAGGCGGCGGCCCGCACCGACGCCAAGACCGGCCTGCTCAACGCCGCCGCCTGGCAGCGAGAGGCCGACACTGAGATCGTCCGCGCCCGCCGCACCGGCGAGACGCTCGCCCTCCTGATCATCGACATCGACCACTTCAAACGGGTCAACGACACTCATGGCCATCTGGCCGGCGATCAGGTCCTCGTCGGCGTCGCGGCCACCCTCCGCAGCCAACTGCGCGACTACGACGTGGTGGGCCGCTTCGGCGGGGAGGAGTTCGTGGTCCTCCTGCCCCGCGCCGACATCCACGAGGCCCGCCGAGTAGCCGAACGCCTTCGCTACTGCATCGGCCGCATGTCCGTCCCGGCGGACGAGGCGATGATCTCTGTCACCATCTCGGCAGGCGTGGCCTTGATGAGCGTCCACGGCGACGACCTGATCGAACTGCTCGCCGCCGCCGACCTGGCGCTGTACCGCGCCAAAGAACTCGGCCGCGACCGCGTCTGCGTCCCCGTCATCCAACCACCGCCACCCGCCCTCCCCGAAGACCCCGCCGCTTGACCTCCCCCGAAGCCCTCGTCGTGTGATGCCCTCCTGGAGGACCCGCTGCCTGGCGTCGTACCGGGCTTCGGCGGGCCGCTGCCCCTGAGGTGTTTATGAGGGGTCTGCTGCCTGGCGTCGCAGTGGGCTTCGGCGGGCCGCTGCTTGATGTCCTTCTGGTGAGGTCGCCGCGTGACGTCGCACCGGACTTCTGCAGCCCGCTGCCTGGCGTCCTCCTGAAGAGGCCGCCGCATGGCGTCGCACCGCGATTCTCCAGCCCGCAACCTGAACCCAGCGCCGAAGTCGGGGGCTTATGTGTCCTTCTGGCTGTTGCTGCATGCTCAGGCAGTACGTACACTTCGTCAAGTACGTACTTTACGATAATGCTGGAGTTCGCATAGATGGAGCCGCAGGAGGCCGAGTTCGTCGACCGAATGGGTCTGGTCATGGAGCGTTTGGGCGGGACGCGGACGATGGGCCGCGTGTATGCGTGGCTGATGATCTGTGACCCCTCGCACCAGTCGCTCACTGATCTGGCCGCCCAGCTCGATGTGAGCAAGACCGCGATCAGCACGGTGGCCAGACAACTGGAGGGCGCCGGGATGATCGAGCGCGTTCCCACGTCAAGCCGTGAGCACCGCTACCAGACGGCCGGCGGGGGATGGGAACACGTCCTGAGGGTTCAGCTGGGCGGGGTGGGGTTCGGCCTGGAGACATTGGACTTCGGGTTGTCGATCGTCGGAGAGGGCCGGCGCGACCAGCGGGCGCGGCTGGAGGAGTCCCGGGAGTTCTTCGCCTTCATCGAGCACGATGCGGACGGATTCCTCCAGCGCTGGCAGGACTATCGCGAGAAGTCGGGTGAGGAGGATCAGAGTGGTAACTGACGCATCCCTACGCTGAGGCGCGCGTCGTGGCGGCACGAAGTACATCTCGATCTTTCAGGAACTGATCCACAACCGAAAAGGGATCTACTGCCAAGGGAGAGGCGATGACCGACATCGTCGAGAGGTACAACATCCCCAAACAGCACTTCTGGCTGCACGGGCCGCGATCGGGTCAGCCGGTCGAGTACGACGCCGACACCGGAATGTGGAACGTCTACGGCTACCCGGAGTTGCAGGAGGTCCTCGGGGACCCGGCGACGTTCTCCTCCGACACCATGCGCGTGATCCCCAAGGGCCTGATGCCGGACGCCGAGGAATTCTCGATGGAGGGCTTCATCACCCAGATCGACCCGCCGGAGCATGGCAAGCTGCGCAAGCTGGTCAGCAGCGCCTTCACCCGTAAGGTCGTCGCGGATCTCGAGCCGAGGATCGCCGCCCTCACCCACGAACTGCTAGACGCGGCGCAGGAACGCGGCCGGCTGGAACTCGTGACCGATCTGGCCTACCCGCTTCCGGTCATCGTCATCGCCGAACTACTGGGTGTGCCCAGCAGCGATCGCGCCCTGTTCAAACAGTGGGCAGATGCGCTGTTCCAGCGCGACGCCAAGATCTCACTCGCCAAGCCCACAGAAGAACAGAACGCGGACATTCAGGCCTCACTACGACCGTGGCATGAAATGTCCGCCTATCTCGCTGGCCACGCCGCAGAGCGCAAACGACAGCCGCGCGCCGACCTGCTCACCAGGCTGGTCGAGGCCGAGGTGGACGGCGAACGCCTCCCCGACATCCAAGTGGTCAACTTCGCGATCATCCTCCTGCTCGCTGGACACATCACCACGACGATGCTCCTCGGCAACACGGTGCTCTGCCTGGACGCCTTTCCCGAGCAGCAGGACAAGGTACGGGCCGACCGCGCCTCGATCCCGGCCGTCATAGAGGAATCCCTCCGCTTCTTCACCCCGTTCGCCGCCCTCGGCCGCTCCACCACCCGCGAAGCCGAACTGGGCGGCGTGACGATCCCGGCCGATCAACTGCTCATGGTCTGGCCCGGACCGGCCAACAGAGACCCTCGTCAGTTCCCCAACCCCGACGTCTTCGACCCCGGTCGTGACCCCAACCCGCATCTCGCCTTCGGCCGCGGCATCCACTTCTGCCTGGGCGCCCCCTTGGCCCGGCTGGAGGGACGGGTCGCCCTGAACATCCTGCTCGACCGGTTCAACCCCCTGCGCACCGATCCGAACGACCCCGTGGACTTCATGCCCACGCCGACCATGGCAGGAGTGCGCCGCCTTCGATTGATCTGACCATTTGCGCGTGGGGTCGCCTGCTCAAGGTGCGCAAGCAACTCGTCGAGGACGGCGTCCCTCGCGTCAACGGTCGGCCACGGGTGTGTCCGGCGATGGGATCCAGCTGGTGAAGCTGGATGCGGTGGCCGACATCACCCGTGGCCCGGCCGATCAGACGACGATCACCCGTACGGACGGCCCCAAGGAGTTGGGGGTTGTGGCGTGCCGATCTCGGGTTGTGGTGCGGCGGACGAGGTCGTCTCCGTGGCGACAACCCCAGTTCGGGATCACGCCGGTTGCCGATGGCCAACACCCTGCGGAGCCACGGCCACGCTGACCGTCAGGTGGGGCGCGTCCGGTGGAGCGGCGGAAGCCCGGGTCGAGAGCCCCTAAGCTAGATGCCATGCCGGAGTACATCTATACGCTGCAGCGCGTGCGCAAGGCGCACGGCGACAAGGTTGTCCTTGACGACGTCACGCTGTCGTTCCTGCCCGGAGCCAAGATCGGCGTCCTGGGTCCGAACGGCACCGGAAAGTCGACGCTGCTCCGGATGATGGCCGGCCTGGAGCAGCCGTCCAATGGCGACGCCAAACTCATGCCGGGTTTCACCGTGGGCATGCTCCAGCAGGAGCCCCCGCTCAACGAGGAGAAGACCGTCCTGGGCAATGTCCAGGAAGGCGTCGCCGAGACGCTGGAGATGCTCGAGCGCTACAACGCGATCGCCGAGCAGATGGCCACCGACTACAGCGACGAGCTGCTCGCCGAGATGGGCAAGCTGCAGGACCAGCTTGAGCACCGCAACGCGTGGGATGTCGACAGCCAGCTCGAGCAGGCCATGGACGCTTTGCGCTGCCCGCCGCCGGACGCCGACGTGACCACGCTGTCCGGTGGTGAGCGCCGCCGCGTCGCCCTGTGCAAGCTGCTGCTGGAGGCCCCTGATCTCCTGCTGCTCGACGAGCCCACCAACCACCTCGACGCCGAGAGTGTGCAGTGGCTGGAACAGCACCTGGAGAAATACGCGGGCACCGTCCTCGCCGTCACCCACGACCGCTACTTCCTCGACAACGTCGCCGGGTGGATCCTGGAGCTCGACCGCGGCCGCGCCTACGCCTACGAGGGCAACTACTCCACCTACCTGGAGGCCAAGACACAGCGCCTCAAGGTCGAGGGGCAGAAGGACGTCAAGCGTAAGAAGCGCCTCGAAGACGAGCTGGAGTGGGTCCGCTCCAACCCGAAGGCCCGCCAGACCAAGAGCAAGGCGCGTCTGCAGCGCTACGAGGAGATGGCGGCCGAGGCCGACAAGCACCGCAAGCTCGACTTCGACGAGATCCAGATCCCGCCGGGTCCGCGTCTCGGCACCACGGTGATCAGGTCCGAGGACCTCACCAAGGGGTTCGACGACCGGGTGCTCATGGAGAAGCTGACGTTCGACCTGCCGCGCAACGGCATCGTCGGCATCATCGGCCCCAACGGTGTCGGTAAGACCACATTGTTCCGTATGGTCACCGGCAGTGAGACGCCCGACACCGGTTCGATCATCGTCGGTGACACCGTCAAGATCTCCTACGCTGACCAGAGCCGCGGCGGCATCGACCCGAACAAGAACGTCTGGGAGGTCGTCTCCGACGGGCTCGACCACATCAAGGTCGGCAACGTCGAGATGCCGTCCCGCGCTTACATCGCGGCGTTCGGCTTCAGGGGGCCCGACCAGCAGAAGAAGGCCGGCGTCCTGTCGGGCGGCGAGCGCAACCGTCTCAACCTGGCGCTCACCCTCAAGCAGGGCGGCAACGTGCTCCTGCTCGACGAGCCCACCAACGACCTCGACACCGAGACGCTCTCCTCGCTGGAAAACGCGCTCCTCGACTTCCCGGGCTGCGCGGTCATCACCTCGCACGACCGGTGGTTCCTCGACCGCATCGCCACACACATCCTGGCGTGGGAGGAAGGGTCGAACTGGTTCTGGTTCGAGGGCAACTTCGCCGACTACGAGAAGAACAAGATCGAGCGCCTGGGCGCGGACGCCGCCCGCCCCCACCGGATCACCTACCGCAAGCTCCACCGCGACTGACTTCCGCACCTGGCCCGGGAGCGCACGAGTTTCCTCGACGCTCCCGGCCCGGGGCGGGCGTTTTCCCGATGATTCAGGCCCAGCCCGGTGAGCCGCACCCTTGTGCGGAGCGCGTGCCGCCAGTCGTGGCTGGGCGTTCTTCCCTCTAAGGGCATGTATCGAAAGTACGGGGGCCCCGATCTGGCGTCTCGCGTAGCAGTGACATCCTTGGTCGGTGTTCTCATCCGATCATGTGGGCGCCGTATTCTTCGATGTCGATGGCACCCTCGTCCCAGGCACGAGTTCTTCGGTCTTTCTGGCTGGCTTCCTTGGCCATCGGGACGAGTTGGCCAAGGCCGAGGACGCCTACGCCTCGGGCGACCTGGACAATCGACAAGTCTCCGAGCTGGATGCCAAGGGCTGGGCGGGCGTGCCCGAAGAACAAGTCTCTGGCTGGCTCGATGGGTTTCCCTTGGTTTCGGGCATCACGGAGACCGTGGGCTGGTGTTGGCGGAACGGGTTGGTGCCCGTGCTGGCAACCCTCGCCTGGTCGCCGGTCGGCCGCTACCTGACTGACCGCTTCGGCTTCCACGCGTACAGCGGACCTCGACTGGAGGCCGCCGACGGCCGGTTCACGGGCCGCGTGGCCTGCCACTTCGACGAGTACGACAAACGAGATTTCGCCCTCGCGCAGGTCCGAGAGCTGGGGTTGGCTCTCCGCTCGTGCGGGGCCGTCGGAGACAGCCGCTCCGACCTGCCCTTGTTCGCTTCCGTCGGGCTGAGTGTGGCGTTCAATGCCTCGGCTGGAGCGCGGGCGGCGGCGACCGTCACGGTGGACGGCGGCGACCTACGAGGGGTGCTGCCCGTCTTGAGCCGCTTGGTCACAGCCACTCGTTGATGGCCGCGACGAGGACGGTTGCCTCGTAGCGGACCGCGAGTTTGTCGTAGTCGTCCCATCGGTCCAGCGAGGGTGTTGTCCCTTCCGGTCTGCCGAGCTCGGTCGTTCCTTCGGCCCCCAGCGCGGCCGTTCCTTCGGCCCGCCCAGGGTGGTCAGCCTTTCGGCATCCACGAGGGTGGTCAGCCTTCGGCCTTCCCCAGGGCGACGGCTACAGGGGTGCGGGCGGGGCGGCGCCATGGGCCGTTGAACAGGACGATCGCCGGAATGAACAGGATCAGGCAGCCGAGCGAGATGAACAGCCAGGTCTGCCAGTTCGTGGCCTCGACCACCCGCGGGATGATGACCAGGCCGATCACGGCGATGCCCTTGGAGAGGAACCCGAACAGCCCCCAGGCCGTGCCCTGCAGGCGCGGGTCGGCGTCCTCCGCGTCCTCGGAGTAGTTGGCCATCCAGGGCGCGTACGCCACGCCGAGCGAGCCGCCGAGTAGTGCGCCCACCAGCATGAGCGTGCCCGTCGAGATGCCTTCCTGGCCGAGTGAGACGGCGAGGTAGGCGGTGACGAGTACCGCGGCGATCGTGCCGCCCAGCGAGAACGGCTTGCGCAGCTGGGTACGGTCCGAGAGACGACCGGTGATGATCAGCGTGATCAGGTTCAGGCTCCAGAAGGCCGCCATGATGGTGGACGCCTGGGCGGTGCTGATGCCGAGCGCGCCGACGAGCATCGTCTGCCCGAACAACGACAGCGTGATGTAGAGCACCAGCCAGAGCGAGATGCCCACCACGTGCGCCCAGATGTTGCGCCTGGCGAACAGCGAGCGCAGGCGGGCCGGCTGGCTGAGGTCGACCACCTGGGTGGCGGCCTGTTCGGTGTGCTGGATCCTGGCCCGCAGCTCGGGGGAGAGGTCGGCGATGTTGAAGGCGATGACGAACGAGATCACCAGCGAGAAGCAGCCCATGATGACGAACTGCGAGCGCCATGACTCGTTGAAGATCGGCAGCGTCCAGCCCGCGATGGCCGCGGCCAGGAAGTTGGCGCCGACCGGTCCCCAGGTCCAGAAGCCGAACGCTTGCGCCCGGCCGAGTCGCGGTGAGAAGTCGCGTACCAGAGGCGCGGTGCTGGCCATGGCCACACCGTCCACGAACGCCAGCAGGATGCGGGCCAGCAGCAGGTCGCGCGGGCTGTGCACGAGCGTCATGACGAAGCAGCACACGGCGGTCAGCATCATCAGGGGCACCAGCAGCCGTACCCGGCCGACCCGGTCGGTGAGCCGTCCGCCCAGGATGGAGGCGATCGCCCCGGCGATGGCCGCGGCGCCGGACACGGCGCCGTAGGTGGCCAGCGTCATGTGCAGGTCCTTGAGCAGCAGCGGGACCACCGGCGCGATCTGCGCCTCGTAGGAACCGATGAGGATGGCGAGCACGGCCATCGTGAGGATTTTCATGCGTCGGGCGCCGGTGGGGTACTCGTCGAGTTCGCGGACGTAGGACAGCCTCATGACTCGCCTTTCTCGTCGTACAGGCCCCCGTCATGAGTTCTAGAAGACAGCTCTAGAATCCATTTCTGAAATGCTGCTCCTCACAACGCCCGACGTCAAGAGTGCGGGTCGCTCCGCTAAGATCTAGAATCGAATTCTAGGAAGGGAGTCAGTGTGGACCTCGAACTGGACGGGCTAGAGGTGACCTTCGACCACACGGCCGTGGCGGCGCCCCGCATCCGGGACCTGCTGCCGATCTATCGCGACCTGCTCGGGGGCCGCCACCTGGGCGGCGGTGGCGACAATCGTTCGAGTGGCTACCGCACCCTGCAGCTCACCTATGAGGGCGGCGGCAAGGTCGAGCTGATGGAGCCGCTGGCCGGGTCGGACTTCTTCGACAGCTTCTTCGAGCTGACCCGTGGCAGAGGCGGCGTCCACCACCTGAACTTCCACGTCAACGACCTCGACGCCGCCGTGGCCAGGCTGACCGGGCGCGGCTACCGGCTCCACGGCCTGAACGTTCGCGACCAGCGCTGGCGTGAGGTGTTCCTGCACCCCAAGGAGGCGCACGGCGTGCTGATCCAGCTGGCCCAGGCGGGTCCTCGCGGCGCGGAGCCCCGGCCGTCGCTGGACGACGTGCTCGACGGCCGCGGCCGCAATGGCAACGGAATCCCCAGCCCTTGAGGTTCGCCCGAATCTAAATCTAGAGTTTCATTCTAGAACTAGATTGGGGAGGCCGATGAAGCCCGTACCGAGGCCCACGCCGGAGACGCAGCCCTTCTGGGACGGAACGGCGTCGTGGTCCATCAGGGGCGCCACGTCACCAGCGCGTCCAGAGCCTCCACGTGGGACCCCCTGACCAGCAACGGATTGATCTCCAGCGACTCCAGGCGGTCACCCAGTGACTCAGCGAACGCCGCCACCCGCGCCACCACCTCGGCCACCGTGTCGAGGTCGGCGGCCTCGCCACCCCTGACGCCCCGCAGCAACGCGGCCCCGCGCAACTCCGTCAGCGCCTCCCGCACCGAACGGGCGTCCACCGGCAGGATCCGCAGGGCCGTGTCACGCAGCACCTCCACCCAGATACCGCCCAGCCCCACGGCCAGAGTGAGACCCCAGGCGGGATCTCGCACGACGCCCACCAGCAGCTCCACCCCGCCGTCACGCTGCGGTTGCACCAGGACGGCCGCCTCTCCGGCCAGCGCGGCGACCACGTCGCGGTAGGCCAGCCGTACCTCGTCGGGGGAGGAGAGCCTCAGCCGTACGCCGCCGAGGTCGCTCTTGTGGCCCAAGCCCTCGGCGGCGGTCTTGAGCACCACCGGGAACCCGAACCGCTCCGCCGCCGCGACCGCCGCCACTTCATCGCCCACCAGCTCCGACGGCACGACGGGCACCCCCGCCGAGGCCAGCAGGGCAGCGGCGCGATGCTCCCCCCACACCCCGGCCGCCCCGACCAAGGCCGCAGCGGGCGCTCCAGCCGAAGCCGAAGCCGGGGCGGCGAGGGCGAGGGCGCGGGTGTGGGCCGCCGACCAGCGGACGGCCGCGCCGATCGCGGACATCCCGTGCTCGATCCCGCCCACCACGTACGGAAACCCGGTCTCCTCCTGCACCGCCCGGCCGAACTCCGTGACGTCCGTCAGCACGTTGCTCACCACCACGACCGGTACCGGCGACTCGGCGATCCGCCGGGCGCTGGCCGCGTACAGGGCGAAGACCGGAGCGGGGTCCGGCGGCGCGACCCGAGGCGGCTCCGACAGCAGCATCACCAGGTCGATCCCCGGATCGGCGGTCACCGCTTCCAGGGCCCGGCCCAGCAGCGTCCGGTCGATCAGCACGTAGCCGGTCACGTCGAGCGGGTTCTGCACGGTGCCGAAGGACGGGACGATCTCTGCCAGCCGCGCCACGGTCGACGGCGCGAACGGCGGCAGCTCCAGACCCTCGTCCTCGGCCCGGTCGGCGATGATCTCCGATGCGCCGCCCGACGGCGTGACGACGCCGACGCGCCGTCCGGGCAGCGGTCCCACGGAGGCGAGCAGCCCCGCCGTGATGACCAGATCCTCCAGGGACCGGACCCGGATCACGCCGAGCTGCCGCAGGGCGGCGTCGATGACGTCGTCGTCGCCGACCAGCGCGCCGGTGTGGGCCTGCGCCGTGTGGGAGGCGAGCCTGCTGCGGCCGATCTTCAGCGCCACGATCGGCTTGCCCGCCAGCAGCGCCCGCCTGGCGACGCGGGAGAACTCCGCCGGATCCCGGATCGTCTCCAGGAACAGCGCGATCACCTTGGTGGCGGGATCGTCCACGAGATGGTCGACCACGTCGGTGACGCTCACGACCGACTCGTTGCCCATCGAGGTCAGCAGGCTGATGCCGACGTTGCGGGCCTGCGCGAAGCCGAGCACGGAGCTGGCCAGCGCGCCGCTCTGCAGCACCACGCCCACCGATCCGCGCAGCAGCGGCTGGGGGATGGGCAGTCCGTACGGGGTGATGCCGGCGGCGGCGTTGATGTAGCCGTTCCCGTTCGGCCCCAGGATCGTCAGATCATTTTCCTCGGCAAAAGCCGAAATTTCCGACTCCAGCCGGGCGCCCTCGGGCCCCGCCTCCCCGAAGCCAGCCGTCAGGATCACGTAACACCGGATCCCCAGCTTGGCCCCCTCCCGCAGCACCCCCAGCACCGCCGCCGTCGGGACCATGACGTAGGCCAGATCGACCGGCGCGGGCACCTCGGCCAGGCTCCGGTGGGCGGGCGCGCCGTGCACGGTCCCGCCGCGCGGATTGACCAGGTGCACGGGCCCGGCGAAGCCGCACGTACGCAGGTTGAGCAGTGTGCTGATCGACCACCCCGACTTGTCGGTGGCGCCGACCAGCGCGATGGATCCCGGGTTGAACAGCGCCTCTACCGACATACCACTCCCCAATGGCTCACTCCCCAACGGCTCACTCACCGATGGTGCCCAGGCGGGCGTGGCCCTTGATCAGATTGCGGGCGATCGTACGGCGCTGGATCTCGTCGGTGCCCTCGAAGATGCGCAGCAGGCGCAGCTCGCGATACCAGCGTTCGATCGGCAGCTCCTTGGTGTAGCCCATGCCGCCGTGGATCTGCAGCACCCGGTCCACGACCTGGTTGGCCATGACCGCGCCGTTGAGCTTGGCGATCGAGGCGGCGTGCCGGGCGTCCAGGCCCTCCTGCACCCGCCAGGCCGCGTACAGGGTCAGCCACTTGGCCGCCTCGATCTCCACCTGCGAGTCGGCGATCATCCACTGAATCGCCTGGTATTCGGAGATCGTCTGCCCCATCGACTTGCGGATCTTGGCGTAGTCGATGGCCATCCCCAGCATGCGCTCGGCCGAGCCGATGGCCCGCGCCGGGATCATGTAGCGGCCCTGGCCGATCCACTGCATGGCCAGCTCGAAGCCCTTGCCCAGCTCGCCGAGGATGTTCTCCTCGGGCACCCGGACGTCCTGGAACACCAGCGATGCCGGACCCCATTCGCCCATGGTCGGGATCGGCTCGGACGTCCAGCCCATGTCGCGGTCGGCCAGGAAACAGCTCACGCCGTACGGCTCGGCCACGGCGAACACCATGACGAAGTCGGCCTCGCTGCCGCCGGTGATGAACGTCTTCTCACCGTTGATGATCCACTCGGCGCCGTCACGGACCGCGCGGGTACGGATGTTGCGCGCGTCGGAGCCCGCGCCCGGCTCGGTGATCGCGAAGCAGGAGCGGCGCTCGCCCTCGATCGTCGGGAGCAGGTAACGCGCCTGCTGCTCGGCGGTGCCCGCGTAGAGGATGTTGTCGGCGCTGCCGCCGAACATGAACGGGACGAAGGTCCTGCCCAGCTCCATGACGATGATCGCGGACATGACCGGGCCCAGCGCGGCTCCGCCGTACTCCTCGGGCGTGTTGATCCCCCAGAAGCCCATCTTCCTCGCCCTGGCCCGCAGGTCGCGCAGGACCTCCGGGGCGAGTGCCGGACGACCCTCGCGCTCGTTGCGCAGGACCTCCGGCTCCAGCGGCATGATCTCCTTCTCGACAAAGGAGCGTACGGTGTCGCGGATCTGACGCTCCTCGGCGCTGAGCGAGAAGTCCATGACCGCCTCCCCAATTTCTAGAACGTTCCTCTAGGAAGCCAGTCGGGGCGCATACCTGTCAAGAATCAAATTCTAGAATTCACCCCGGTACGATAGGGCACATGGCACGGAAGTCGTCGTGGGAGTGGAGCCGTACGGCCCAGACCCGCCAGAGCATGCTGACGGCGGCTCGCGAGGTCTTCAGCGAGCATGGTTTCGCCGAGTCGAACGTCTCCGAGGTCGTGGCCCGCGCGGGCTCCAGCGTCGGCAGCCTCTACCACCACTTCGGGGGCAAGACGGAGCTGTTCCTCGCGCTCTACGAGGACCACCAGGCGGCGCACGAGGAGGCCGCGGCCGCCAGCGTGTCGCGGGCCAAGCAGGCAGGTGTCCACGACCCCGTCGAGCTGCTCATCGCCGGGGCGCGGGCCTACCTCGCGGGCGCGTGGGAGCGGCGCGACCGGGTCCGGCTGTTCATCGACGGCGACGGACCGCCGGGCTTCGAGCTGGTCCGCCGCACCCGGGGCCGGGAGTGGGTACGCCAGAACGCCGTGCTGCTCGGCGCGGGCGCCGACCCGCTCGACCGGTTCACCGTCGCCGCGCTGACCAGCATCATCGGTGAGGCGGCCCGCGAGGTCGCCACCAGTGACACCGAGGACGCCGCCCGCGAGGTGATCGAGGCGGCGATGACGCTGATCCGCCGCCTCGACCCACTCAGGGTGCTGGCGGAGGGCTGATCACCCCAAGCACATCCATGGCGCGCACCGGTCAGCTCTCCCGCCCGGGAATCTGGCCGTTGGTCAGCGCGTTGGGCGCGGCCTTGTCGACCAGGGCCGGGATCACCGCGCCCAGCTCGGCCGGGTCCCACCGGCCGCCCTTGTCGACGGCCGGACCGGCGTGCCAGCCCTCGGCCACGCTGATCACCCCCGCCCGCACGTTGAACACCCGCCCGGTGATGCCCCTGGCCTCGGCGCTGGACAGCCAGACCACCAGCGGCGCGATGTCGTCGGGGTCGGCGCTCGATGAGCCGGCGCCGGTCGGGGCGAGGTTCTCCGTCATGCGGGTGAGCGCCGCCGGGGCGACCGCGTTCACGGTCACGCCGTAGCGCTCCAGCTCCTTGGCCGCGATGACCGTCAGGCCCGCGATGCCGGCCTTCGCGGCGCCGTAGTTGCCCTGCCCCGGATTGCCGTAGATACCGGAGGACGAGGTGGTGTTGATGATCCGCGCGTCCACCCGCTCTCCGGACTTGGCCCTGGCCCGCCAGTAGGCCGCCGCGTGGCGCAGCGGCGCGAACGTCCCGCGCAGGTGCACCCTGATGACCGCGTCCCACTCCTCGGCCGTCATGTTGACCAGCATCCGGTCACGCAGGATGCCCGCGTTGTTGACCAGCACGTGCAGGTCGCCGAAGCGGTCGACGGCCGCCTGGACCAGCCGGGCCGCCCCGTCGAAGTCGGAGACGTCCTCGCCGTTGACGATCGCCTCCCCGCCCAGCGCCTCGATCTCCTCGACCACCGCGGCGGCGGCGTCCGACGAGCCCGTGCCGTCGACCTCCGCGCCCAGGTCGTTGACCACGACCTTGGCGCCCTGTCGGGCGAACTCGAGCGCGTGCCCGCGCCCGATGCCCCTGGCCGCGCCCGTGACGATCACCACGCGACCCTCGACGATCCCCCTCATGTCGCAATCCCGCTCATGTCGCAATCCCGCTCATGTCACTATCCCGCTCATGTCGCACCTCGATCCTTGACTGCCTGCCGATGCGAACTAGATTCTAGTATTGAAATCTAGAAAGGACAGGCCCCGAGGTGACCGTAGTCGAGGAACGGGAGCAGGTCCGGTACGCCTGGCGCACCCTGTCGGTGGTGAGCCTGGCCAGTGTCCTCACCGGGCTCGGCGGCAGCGCGATCAATGTCGCCCTGCCCGAGATCGCCAGGAGCACCCACGCCGACGCCACGGCCGCGAGCTGGATCCTGCTCGGTTTCCAGCTGACCAACACCGTGCTCATGGTGGTCTTCGGCCGGCTGGCCGACATGTTCGGGCGGCGCCTGCTCTACCTCTGCGGGCTGGGCACCTACACGCTCGCGGCGCTGCTGGCCGGGCTGTCGCCGGACGCCTGGACGATCGTCGCCCTGCGGGTGTTACAGGCCGCCGGCGCCGCCATGCTGCTGACCAACAGCGCCGCCCTGGTCACGGACGCCTTCCCCCGCTCGCGGCTCGGCGAGGGGATGGGCGTCTATGTCGCCTCCTTTTCGATCGCCCAGCTCGCCGGGCCCACGCTCGGCGGCTTCCTGGCCGAGCAGCTCGGCTGGCGCTGGGTGTTCTGGTACAACGTGCCGCTCGGGCTGGCCTGCCTGGTGTGGGGCGCGATCGTCCTGCGACGGGTCGAGCCCGCCGGGCGCGATCGCGGTCTCGACCTGCCGGGCAACGTGCTCGTCCTGGTCACCTTGGGCGGGTTGCTGCTCGCGCTGTCGGAGGTGACCAGGCTCGGCTGGGCCCACCCGCTGATCCTCGCCGGGCTGGCCGCCTTCGCGCTGGGGCTGCCGCTGTTCGTGGTCAGGGAGCTCAGGGCCGCCCATCCGGTCGTGGACATCGGCCTGTTCCGGGACCGCGGCTTCGCCTTCGGCACGCTGGCGTCCTTCCTCAACTCCGTCGCGCGCGTCGGGCTGGTGTTCCTCGTCGCGCTCTTCTTCCAGGCGGTGCGCGGCGACGATCCGGTGCGGGCCGGGCTGAAGGTGCTGCCGCTGGCCGCCGCGGGGATGATCGGCTCGGCGGGCTCGGGCCTGCTGCAGCGCCGAATGAGCCCGCGCACGCTCGCGGTAGCCGGGGCCGCCACGACCACCGCCGGGCTGTTACTCCTGCTCTGCACGATCTCGTCGAGTGTCCCGTATGCCACGGTCGCGCTCGCGCTGGTGCTCATCGGACTCGGCTCCGGAGTGTTCCTGCCCTCCAACACCACCGCGATCCTGGACGGACTGCCCTCGAACCGGCTGGGCATCGTCAACGCGATGCGGCTCATGCTGCAGAACACCGGCGTGGTCGTGGGCACCGCGCTGACGCTGTCCCTCATCACCGCGCCGCTGCCCGCCGCGCTGCACGACCGGGTCTTCGCCGGCACGCTCTCGCGGGTCTCCGGTCTAGCCGTGGAGCAGCTCGTCACCGGCTACCGGTGGGCGCTCGGGTGCACGGTCGTGATCTCGGTCCTGACCGTGGTGGCCTGTACGGCCCGGAGCAAGGCCACCTGACCGGGACGGGTACGGTGGCCTGCGTGGTTGAACATTCCCTCGCCCAACGGCATATCTTCCCCCGAATGGTGAGATTTGCGGACATCGACTCACTTGGGCATGTGAACAACGTCCGCTTCTTCGACTATCTGGAGGACGCCCGGCTGGGGATGCTCCACATCGATCCGTACAAGGCGGGTGACGCCCCCTTCAACGGACTGGTCGTCTCCCGGCACGAGATCGACTACCTGCGCCCGCTCGGCTTCCGCCCCGAGCCGGTCCGGGTGGAGACCTGGGTGACGGAGATCAGACCGGTCCGGTTCACGCTGGAGTACGAGATCCGCGACGACGAGGAGCTGTTCGTCCGGGCCACCTCGGTGATCGTCGCCTACGACGTCGAACGTGCCGCGCCGCGCAGGCTGACCTCCGACGAACTCGGCTACCTGCGGCGGTTCATGTCGGCATGAAGCGCTGGCTGATGCTTGGTCTGGGGGTCAACGCGCACGCCAGCGTCACGCTGGGGCTGTTCGGGCTGCCGCTCGTCATGCCGGACATCCAGCGATATTTCGGTGTCTCGCTGCCGGTCGCCGGGGTCATCGGCAACGCTCCGGCCTTAGGCATCCTGCTGTCCCTGGTCGCCTGGGGCATGCTGGCCGACCGGCGGGGCGAGCGGCTGGTGCTCGGCGTCGGCGTCGGGCTGGCCGCCGTGCTGTTCGCCGCACTGGCCTTCGTGACCGAGATCTGGGCGGTGGTCCCGCTACTCGCCCTGGCCGGGGCCGCGGGGTCCGCGGCCATGGTCGGCGGCGGCCGGATCGTGCTGCGCTGGTTCGAGCCGCCGGAGCGCGGCGTCGCGATGGGCCTGCGCCAGGTCTCCTACACCCTCGGCATGGCCGTCGCCGCGTTCGTCCTGCCGCCGATCGCGCGGGCCCACGGCATCTCGGGCGTGTTCATCGTCTGCGCCGGAGTCAGCCTGCTCGCCGCCGTCCTGGCCGCTCTCTTCCTGGCCGAGCCGCCGCACGCGATCTCGGGCGCCCGTACGGCACCGGCCGCCTCGCCGTACCGTCAGCCCGCGCTCTGGCGGGTGCACGCGACCAGCGCGCTGCACGTGGTGCCCCAGGTCGTCGTCAGTACGTACGGCGTGGCCTGCCTGGTCGGCGTCTACGGCTGGGACGGCGTACGGGCGGGACAGCTCTTCGGCGTGGCGGCCATCGGCGGCGCGGTGATACGTATCGCGGCCGGACGCTGGTCCGACCGGACCGGCCTGCGGATGGCGCCGCTGCGGCTGCTGACGTTCGGCTCACTGGCCGTGCTGGCCCTGCTGGTGCTGGGCGCGGTCACCGAGTCGTGGCTCGGCCCGGCCATGCTGGCGCTGGCCGCGGTGATCACCGTGGCGGGGAACGGGCTCGCCTACCTCTCGGCGGGCGAGCTCGCCGGCCCCGGATGGGCGGGGCGGGTGCTCGGCACCCACAACACCATCCAGAACGTCGTGTCCCTCGGCGTCACGCCGCTGGCCGGGCTACTGATCACGGCCACGGGCTACTGGGCCGGGTTCGCGGCGGGGCTGGCGTGCGCGCTGATCTCGCTGCCCGTCATCCCCACCCGCGGCGAGCGCCACGCCACCGCGGAGCCGGAAGCGTCCAGGCCGTCGGGATGACGTACGCGGCCAGTTCCGGCCGTCAGGATGACGCACCCGACCAGTTCCGGCCGTCAGGATGACGCACCCGACCAGTTCCGGCCGTCAGGATGACGCACGTAGCCAGACGGCGGTGTCGGGTGGCAGCAGGTCGCCGTCGAGTGGCCCGCTGGGCAGCAGGACCCCGCCGTGCGACGGCAGCCGCACCGGCTCGGTGCCGCAGTTGAGGGCGCAGATCAAGGATCCGCGGGTGAAGAAGAGCGAGCCTTCGGGGGAGTCCAGCCACTCCAGCGTGTAGGGCAGCGATCCCACCAGCTCACGGCGGCAGGCCAGGGCCCGGCGATAGAAGGACAGCGTCGATCCCGGATCGGCGGCCTGGGCCGCCGCGCTGAGCGCCGCGAACGCGGCCGGCTGCGGCAGCCACGGCGCCACCCCGTCGGGGGAGAACCCGTACGACCGGCCGTCGGCCGACCACGGCAGCGGCACCCGGCAGCCGTCGCGGCCGACCAGCTCGCCCTTCGACTGGATGAAGACCGGGTCCTGGCGCGCCTCCGGGGGAAGATCCTTCACCTCTGGGAGTCCAAGTTCCTCCCCCTGGTAGAGATATGCCGACCCGGGAAGGGCCAGCATCGTGAGCACCGCCGCCTTGGCCCGCATCAGACCCGTGCCCGGATCGGCGGTGTCGTAGCGGGTGCGGTGCCGTACGACGTCGTGGTTGGACAGCACCCACGTGGCGAACGGGACCGCGGCCAGCGTGTCGTCGATGACCTTCTTGAACGCGGTCGGCGACCAGGGCGCCTGCAGCCAGGCGAAGTTGAAGCTCTGCTGCAACTCGTCGGGGCGCACGTAGAGCGCCAGGTCCTCGGAGCTGTCCGTCCACACTTCGCCCACCGCCATGCGCTCGCCGGGATAGCCGTCGAGCAGCTTGCGCCAGGACCGGTAGACCTCGTGCACCTCCGGCTGGCCCCAGATCGGGGAGACCGACTTGAACGACTGGTCCTGGATGTCGGGCAGCCCCCACGCCTTGTACAGGCCCATCGCCACGTCGATGCGGAACCCGTCGACCCCCCGGTCGAGCCAGAACCGCAGGATGTCGAGGAACTCCCGGTGGATCTCGGGGTTGCGCCAGTTGAAGTCCGGCTGGCCGGGGGCGAACAGGTGCAGGTAATACTGCCCGTCCGGCAGCTTCGTCCAGGCGGGTCCGCTGAACGTGGACTGCCAGTTGTTCGGCTCGGCACGGAAGATGTAGCGGTCACGGTGCTCGCCGCGCAGCGCGGCCTGGAACCAGGGGTGCTCCGAGGAGCTGTGGTTGGGCACCACGTCCACGAGGACCTTCAGCCCGAGCCGGTGCGCGTCCGCGACCAGCGACTCGAAGTCGTCCAGCGTCCCGAACAGCGGGTCGACGCCGCGGTAGTCGGCCACGTCGTAGCCGCCGTCGGCCATCGGCGAGGGATAGAAGGGGGTCAGCCAGATCGCGTCGACCCCGAGCTCCACCAGGTACGGCAGGCGCTCACGCACTCCGGCCAGATCGCCGACGCCGTCTCCTGAGGCGTCGGCGAAGCTGCGAACATAGATCTCGTAGACGACGGCATCACGCCACCAGGGGATGTCCATGGGGCGGTCATGCCCGCTATGTCGGAGAGTTCACCATGCTGTGTGCCGCGTAGACCAGGTAATCCCAGAGCTTGGTCTGCTGTTCCTGCGGCAACTCCAGCGACTCGACCGCGTCGTGCATGTGCCGCAGCCAGGCGTCGCGCTCGGCCTCGCCGATGACGAACGGGTTGTGCCGCATCCGCAGCCGCGGGTGCCCGCGCTCCTGGCTGTAGGTGGTGGGGCCGCCCCAGTATTGAATGAGGAACCCCCGCAACCGGTCTTCGGCCCCGGTGAGGTCTTCCTCCGGGTAGAGCGGGAGCAGCAGCGGATCCTGCGCGATCCCCTCATAGAAGCGGTGTACGAGTCGCCGGAAGGTCTCCTCGCCGCCGACGGCCTCGTAGAAGGAGGTTTCTTCAGTCACCGTACAAGCCTATGCGGTGGCGACCATGGGGATGCCCGCGGCGTCGAGCGCGGACTTGACCTGGAGCCTGAGCTCCCGCGCGACCTGCGCCTGCTTGGACGGCATCGTCTTGGCGGAGATCCGGAACACCAGCGAGCTGTCGGACAGCTGCTCCACGCCGACCACGGAGGGTTCCTCCACGATGAGCGTCTCGCGGAAGTCGGTGTCGGCCCAGATCTCCTCGGCCACGTGCTCCAAGATAGCTCGAACGGTGGTGACGTCGGTGTTCCAGGCGACGGGGACGTCGAGGTAGGCCCGCGACCAGCCCTGCGACTCGTTGCCGATGCGGGTGATGGTGCCGTTGCGGATGTACCACACGCGGCCGTCGGCGTCACGCAGCCTGGTGACGCGCAGGGTGACCGCCTCGACGGTGCCGACCGCGGCGCCCGAGTCGATCACGTCGCCCACGCCGTACTGGTCTTCCAGCAGCATGAACATGCCCGCGATGAAGTCCTTGACCAGCTCCTGCGCGCCGAAGCCGATCGCCACGCCGAGGATGCCGACGCTGGTGAGCAGGGGAGCGATGGGGATCGTCAGCCGGTCGAGCACGGTCAGCACGGCGGTGCCCATGATGACGATCGAGGCGATGTGCTGGAGCACCGAGCCCATCGTCTCGGCGCGTTGCTTGCGCCGCTCGTGGAGCAGGGCGTCGATGCCCTCGGTCGCGGCGCCGGCCCTGCGGAACCGGCCGGTGATCGTGCCGCCACCGGCGGCGGCACGGCCGACCACCCGGGTGATCAGGCGCTTGGCGATGTTCCGCACGGCGAGGGCGAGCACCAGGATCAGGACGACCGTGATGAGCGTGGCGATGAGCGGGGCGAGGAAACCCACAGGGAGCAAGGTTTGCAGGAACCCGCAGATGACCTTGTCCTGCCCACAGACCTCACCCACATCGCTGATCATCTTCAACGGGTCCAGGGGACTCGGTGGAGGAGTAGTAGGCGGTGCCAGCAGGAACACTGGTTGGGTCCCCTTCCGGAAGCGGTTCGGTCGACGGACTTTTCGAGCGGAACGTTCAAAAAGATACCGCCGACCGAACCGGCCGCAGTCACATCACGCCGGGGAAGACGGGGTCATCAGGCCCCATGGGCCGCGGAGGGCGAGGCCTGATGCTCCGGTGACGTGCGGCTCGGCTGGGACACACACCCGGAAGCATGTCCCAAGCCGTTTCCGGGAGGGGTCCCCCGAACACCCTCCAGGCGGACCTGGAGGGCATCTCCTGTGTACGGCTGGCTGGCCGTACAAGCACGAGTCCCGCGAGAAGCGGAACCGGCGGGATGACCAGAGCCCCTGCGGTGTGCAGGAGACCCTCCGCACCGGCCACCCCGCCGGCTCCGAGAAGCCGCCATGGATGCGGTGAACCGTGGTGGCTGCGCTCCACCCGGACCACCGCGTCATCATTCCCCCACGGCGGCGAGCACGCGTGCGACCTTGGTCGCCGCACCAGCCGGGTCGTCGGCCGTATGCATGCGCTCACCCCAGGACCAGCAGTACCACCAGTCCGGAAGCTCGGCGACCGCAGTAGGCCGGCAGGTGACGCTCTCGGTCAGGCTGGTCGCGTTCGGATTGATGACCCGGACGAACACCCGCCCGTTCTGGGTCCGAACCACTCGTGCGAGCAAGCCACGAGCGTCGAGCTCCGACACCAAACGCTCCAGGTGCCCGAAGTTGTCGTCCCCCACCTTTCGTCCTCCCTTGAATCGTTGCTGGTGGGCCAAAGATGACTCAAGTCAACGGAGTGCGCAACGAGGGGTTTCTGCTCATGGGGAGCCCGTTCTCACTCATAGGTGATAAGAAACAGTCCGCCGGAGGACGATCCTTAACCGGAACCTCCAAGAAGGCGTTTCCAACCTCTCATCAATGCGCCATAGTCATTGGTAGGCGCAGCGCGACCTTAACGCTACGCTCGGTTAGCATTTTCGGACCGATGGTGCGTGAGAGGGGCCGGGATGTCCGGCAGGCAGCACAGAGAGACGGAGATGGCGCGGCGGATCCGGGCCAGAGGGCTCGCCACCGGGCGCACCTCCGCTCAGATCGCTGAGGAGATCCACGAACACTGTGGACCCCAGTTCGGCACGACCAGGATCAAGGGACATCGCCTCTCATACGGCATCGCCCTGGCCGACGTCATCGAGCAGGTCAGAGCCCTGTTCGAGCGCGACGGCAAGTCTCAGCCCGGCATCGGCGAAACCCTGCTGTCCGCCTACGAGAGCGGGCTCAAACGGCCGGGCCCCGAATATCTCCACTACCTCTGCTCGGTCTATCGGGTCGAGCCGGGCTCCCTCGGCTACGAGGGCCCGTGCATCTGCGGCCATGGCCACCGGATGCCCGGGGTGGTCGGCACCGAGGTCAAGGAGCGGCTCCCAGCCGCGAGCCAGCAACGCGAGCTGCTGGTGCCGCCGGAGACGACGACGCCGGCCCCCTCCGACGAGGAGGACGAGAACATCCTGCGCCGCACCCTGCTGAAGCTGCTGAACAACAGCACCCAGTCCGCCAAGTTCGAGGGCGAGGTGCTGGGCGCCTGCGAGGGCATCAGACGGCGGATGGACGCCATGCTCGTGTCGGCCACTGTCTCTCCCGCCATGCTCGATCAGTGGGAAGAGGCCACGCTGGCCTTCGGGCGCCAATACACCACCACCGCGCCGCTGCGGCTGCTGTGCGACGTGCTGCTCGAACTCAGCGCCGTGCACAGTGTCATGTCCTGCCGCCAGCCCATCGACCTGCAGGAGCGCCTGTGCCGCATGGCCGCGCAGCTGGCCGGGCTGAGCGGCATGATCATGATCAACCTCGGCGACCACCGGCTGGCCCGCTCCTTCTTCCGCACCGGCCGCACGGCCGCCGACGAGACCGGCGACCGCGCGCTGCGGGCCTGGGTGACGGCTCGCGAGGCGCTCGTCCCGCTCTACTACGGCGACGCCCGCGAGGCGCTCAACCTGGCCAAGAAGAGCCGCGACCTGGCCGGCCAGACACCGTGCGCCGCGCAGGCCATGGCGCCGGTCGTCGAGGCCCGCGCGCTGGCCATGATCTCGGGCGTCGACAGCAAGAAGGAGGTCGTCGACCAGGCCAAACGCGCCCTGGCGCGGGCCAGGAACGCCTTCTCGCACATGAAGTCGCACGAGCGCGAGGACATGGCCTTCGGCTACACCGAACGGCAGCTCTACTTCTACCAGGGCGACGTCCTCACGAAGCTCGGACAGACCCTCGAAGCCGAGGTGGTGCTCGACCAGGCACTCGACAAATACCAAGATCACATCATCGACCAGACGCTGATCAGGCTGGACCGCGCACAGTGTCGCCTGATCGAGGGGGACATCCAGGAGGCCATCGTCATGGGCAGGGAGGCGATGCGTCTGCTCGGCCCCGAATACCGCACCGATTTCATCATGCGCCCGGCTGTCGCGCTGGCACAGGCGATCAAGGCGCGCGACGCGAATCATCCCGACCTGGCCGTGTTCATGGAGGAACTGCGTCCTACTGAACTGGCCACCGGGGAAGGGAGTGCATGAAGCTGAAGATCCGACGTTATCGTTGGTCTGACCTCGACCCCATCCTCGTCCTGCACCACATCTGTCTCGCCGAGGTGGGACTGGCGCCGGGCGACGGTGTTTACTACGACGACGACTTCCCCCGCATCCAGGAGCTCTACCTGGCGTGCGGCGGTGACTTCCTCGTCGGAGAGCTCGGCTCGCGGGTCGTGGCCATGGGCGGCCTGAGACCCATCGACTCGGAGACGGCCGAGGTGTGCCGCCTGCGGGTCCATCCGGGCTTCCAGCGGCGCGGGTTCGGCGCCACCATGCTGCGGGCCTTGGAGAAACGGGCGGTGGAGCTGGGATTCCATCACGTCCGCGGAGACACGACGCTCAACCAGGGGGCCGCCTTGGCGCTGTACGAGCGCCACGGCTGGCGGGAGATCGCCCGGCGGCAGGTCGGTGACCTCGTCGTCGTCTATGGCGAGAAGCGCCTGGTGCCGGAGGAGGGCGACCGCCGGCGGGTCGTCGAGTCGGCCGACGCGCTCGAATCGTAGAGCCATAGCCCCCGTGCCTGCCCGGGCCGAAGTGCGCGGGCAGGCACACTCCGTAGTCGCGCGGTCGGGCGGGCGAGCGGAGGTGACGGAAATGGTGCCCCAGGGACTCCTGTGGATAGAGATGTACGCACCCGCGGGTGAGGCCCGTTCCTCTCGGTGGTACAGGAGCATCCCCGACTGCTGCCTGTACATCGATGGCTGCTGATTGTAGTGAGATGCTTTTTGGCATGGCCGTTGTGCCCGCTCCCCGGCCCCTCCTGGGAGCCGTGCTCCTGTTGTTCGTCAGCGCCGCATGGGGGTCGGCGTTCCCGCTGATGAAAGATCTCATCCTCCGGTTACCCGTCGAGGACCTGCTCGCCGAGCGCTACCTCCTCGCGGCGCTCACCCTGTACCTGCTCCGGCCGCGCAGCCTCCGGCGCCTGTCTCGGCGGACCTGGGTCAACGGGGTCATCCTGGGGGTCATGTTCGGCGTCGGGCAGTGCGCCCAGGCCATCGCGCTCGACAGTCTCCCGTCGGCGGTCTCGGGGTTCGCCGTCGGGTGCAACGTGGTCATCACCCCGATCCTGGCCCTGGCGGTGTTCCGGGCCAAGGTGCTCCGCCGGGTCTGGGTGGGCGTGGGACTCGCCTTGGCCGGCATGACCGTATTCACGTTGATGCGCGGCACGGAGGACCGGGAGATCTCCTTGCTCGCCCTCGGGGTGACGCTCGGGGCCGCCGCCCTCTACTCCGGCCACACGCTGTTCCTCTCGCGGCTCTCGGGTGGCGAGAAGGTCTTCGACGCCTACGCGCTCACCGTCATCCAGCTCGCCACGATCGGCGCCATGGCCGGTGTGCTGGCCGTGCGCGACAGGATCGCGGTGCCCGCCACCCTGCCTGACTGGGGGATACTCGCCCACCTCTCCGTCGTCTCGTGTGCTCTGGGCTTCCTGGCCCGCTCGTACGGTCAGGCGCACGTGTCGGCCATCCCCAGCGCCGTGCTGATGTCATCCCAGCCACTCTGGGTGACGTTGATCGCGGTGATCTGGTTCCACGAGCAGGTGGGCCTGAGCATGATCGTGGGCGGCGGGCTGATGGCGGCCGCGATGCTGCTGGCCGTGCCCAGTAGGGGCTCGCCGCGAGAGGTGGGCGACCGGGCCCTGGTCGTGGTGACCAGGAGGGCCAGGAGGGTGCTGGCCGATCTGAAGATCAAGCGGGACGATCCGCTGAAGCTGGAGCGGCGCGCCGTGTCGTACCCCGCCAAGACCGCCTGCGCGCGCGCCGAGGCGTGCCCGTGGAACGACCGTTCGCACAAGGGGGCGAGGGAGCCCAGTCTCGATCGGCTGATCGAGCAGGCTACCGATATCGTCCGGGCGAAGAACCTTTCTCACGACGGTTGCCCATCGGATGGGCTCGTCGGCCGTTGTCTGTGCGCGTTGGTCGAGGAATCTGGACAGAAGAGGTCGATGTCAATAGCCCGCTGGTTTCGGTCCCAATAGGCCCCTAATCTCAGTCAAAAAACCAGAGGTTCTTATTGATTGGCCGCTCACTTATTCGCCAGAAATCTTGATATTCGCTGAGGTGTCCGATAGTGGTGAGTAAACCCAAAAGTGAGAGGTTCATCATGAAGCGCATCGCCGTCCGCAAGCCTGGCACCGCAAGGCTTGCCGGGACCTCCAGCGTCATACATAAGGGGTGATCGAGGGGAGATCCCATCTCAGGGCTCGGGGGGGCCCGCCCGGCCGATGGGAGGCAGTAGATCTGCTGATGCCGGTGATCGACGGGCACAGACGGCCCCTGGGCCCCTACACCGTCGGATCCGCGCTGCTGCACCACCTGGTCCTGGCCGCCTTGGACAGCTCCAAGGAGCTCGTGACGGCTCATGACATCGAGATCCGAGCAGTAGCACCTGGTCTGTGTGACCGGGTGCCACCCCGCAGGATGGCCCTGGACGCGGGCCTGTCCGATGACGAGCGCATTCTGGTGCCCGCGCCGCGCCGCTCACTGCGGCTGGCCAACGGGATCGCGGAGTTCGTCCGTGCGGTGGTGCCGCCCGGCTGCGCGCTGGCGGTGTGCAACGCCGACGCCGCCGACCCCACCGACGTCGAACTGCTCGACGTGCTGATGCGCAGGATCCCCCCGGACATCCTGACGATCATGGTCTACTCCGGCGGGCCGGAGCCGCCCGAGGACTCGCGCGATGCCGATGAGCTGTGGGAGCTCGTCGACCGCTGCACGAGGGAGGGCTTCCTGCACGCGCTGGTCGAGCTGGGCCAGCTCGGCCTCGCGCGCACCGAGCCCGGCAGCCGGCGGTGGTGGCTCTTCGCACAGCGCACCGCGACCGCGCTCGGCGCGCTCGGCCAGACGCTCGAGGCCCGCGTGCTGTGGGAGGCCGCCCGCCGCTCCAGCCAGGATCCCGCCGTCCACTCCGCCAGCGCGTACGGCACCGCCATGCTCGACGCCCGCAACTCCGACGCCGCCCAGCGCGACCTGGGCCGGGCCACGGGCTGGATCAACCAGGCGATAGCCATCTCCAGCCTGCTGCCCGACCCCATGGAACGCGCCTTCAAGCTCGGCTTCGACCGCAACGGGCTCGCGCTGATCGAGCTGCGGCAGGGCCGTCCCGAGGCCGCGCTCACCCTGGTGGACTCCGCCCTCGACCTGGCCCGTGAGCTGGGTGAGCGGCACCCGGTGCACCGGATGGTGCTGCTGGCCAACCGCGCCCAGCTGCTGGCCTCGCTCGGGCGGGTCAAGGAGGCGCTGGAGGAGTACGGCGCGGCCATCGCGATCGACCCGATGTTCCCCGACTACTACCTCGACCGCGGCAACCTGCTCTACCGGCTCGGGCGGCACGAGGAGGCGCTGGCCGACTACGAGTGGGCGATGCGGGCCGGGCCGCCGCTGCCCGAGGCGTACTACAACCGGGCCGAGCTGCGCGTCGTACGGGACGACCTCGACGGCGCCCTCATCGACCTCGGCCGGGTGATCGAGCTGGACCCGGACTACCTGGACGCCTACATCAACCGGGCGGGCCTGCTGGCCATGCTGGAGCGGGACGAGGAGGCCAGGGCCGATGTGACGGCCGGGCTCGGTCAGTCGCCGGGCAACCCGTACCTGCTGGTCGTGCTGGGCCAGCTGGACACCGCGGCCGGTCGGCTGAGTGAGGCCCGCCGGGCGCTGGACCTGGCGGTCGACGCGGCTCCCGAGCTGGCGTCGGCCTGGGGCAACCGTGGCGTGCTGCGCTATGAGTCGGGGGACTGGGTGGGCGCGCTGGCCGACCTGACGCAGGCCATCACCCTCGAACCCCAGCAGCCGACCCTCTACGACAACCGCGCCGTGGTCCGCCGCGCCCTGGGCCACCCGGCCGAGGCGGCGGCCGACGACGAGCGGGCGGCACGTCTCCGGTCGGCCAGTATGTAGGGCATCCGCGGTTGGACAGGGCATCGGCCAGTATGTAGGGATGCCGAAGCAACGGGCGGCCAGGGCGGCGGCGGTCTACGCGGCCCTGGGCGTTCTCTGGTGGGCCACCGCCCGCATCGGATGGACGGCCGTCGGCTGCGAGCAGTGGAACTGCCTGCCTCCGGCGCTCGGCACCCTTCTAGTGATCACCGTGGGCATGTTCGCCCTGTCGGCCGTGGTGCTCAACCGGGTGGAGGTACGCCCGGGCTTCCGCGTGGCCTGGGTGACGGCCGCCATGCTGATGGTTTTCCGGGTGGCGGGTGAGGTGCTCCCGTCCTCGTCGTCCAGATTCGCCCACGTGGTGATGTCGGCGGTGGCGTTCGCGATGGCGGGCGCCATGGCGGCCTTCGCGACGGACGTGGAGGTCGCCAAGAGGAGGCGGCTGCTCGTGTCGCTCGGTGTCCCGGCTCTGGTGTTCGTCGCGATCGCGGTGTCCTGGTGGTGGCGCGGTCCTTGATCCGGCGACCCGCCGGACGCGGAGTGGCGCGAAGGGCGCTGGGAGAGCCCTTCCTACGGCTACGGTTGGACCCGTGGCCTTTGACGAGCTGTTGCGTGACCTGCGGGAAGGAGCCAGCGCTCAGGCGGCGGGCATCAGGCGCGGCTACGGAGGCCCGCCCGCCCGCGCGGTGAGCGTCCGCTCCGGCCTGGCCCGGCTTCGCTGCGCCTCGCTGCTCAAGCCGCTGTACGCGTGGGTGTCGGCCGCGCACATCCCCGACGCCGAGCGCTGGCGCCGCCACGCCGAGCCCGCGGTGGTCGTCTCGTCCAACGCCGACACGCTCAACCTCTGGCTCGCGGTCGGGCCACGGGTCATCCTGGACGACATCTACCAGCGCACGGGCGTCGTCTGGGCGCCGCCCAACGGCGATCCGTCGCGCTTCGGCTCGGTCGAGGTGGCGGCCGACGAGGTCGCCATCGCCTACGCGTCGCTCGCCCAGACCGCCGCCGCCGGCGACCCGGTGGCGGCCACGGTCCTCGACTGGATGCGCGAGGTCACGGGCCAGCAGGCGTTCGGCGCCCGCGAGGCGCTCGGCTCGCCGGAGGCCGGGGTCAAGTGCGGCTGGTACGGCGCGCCGGACGAGACCTGCCTGCGCACGCATGCCGTGGCGGTGCTCCCCAGAGGCGGCACCCGGGCGGCGGTCGTGGTGGGGATGACGGCGCAGCCCTACACCGACCCGGGGGAGCGGGAGAACTACCAGGCCCGGGTGACCGAAGGGCTGCCGGTGGAGGGCGAGCACGAGAAGGTGGCGGGCGAGCTGCTGCGCGGGCTGATGCGGACCACGCTGACGGAGCTGGGCCACCGCCACACGTCCTGAGCCCGCTATATTTCCCTGTTCATGGTGAGAATCACGGTGCTGGGCGGCTGCGGGGCATGGCCGGCGGCCGGGCAGGCGTGCAGCGGCTACCTGGTCGAACACGACGGGTTCCGGGTGCTGATCGATCCCGGTTACGCCACCCTGCCCAGGCTGCTGGTGTCGACGGCCGCCGAGGAGATCGACGCGGTGCTGGTCACGCATGGCCACCCCGACCACTGCGCCGACCTGAACCCCCTCCTGCGGGCCCGCGCCCTGGGTGACGCGCCGCCGGCCGCGCTGCCGGTGTACGCGCCGCCTGAGGCCCTCACCGCCGTGCTCGCGCTGGACAAAGCCCGGATGCTGGCCGGTAGCTTCGTCTCGTACGACCTGGCTCCCGACAAGCCGTACGAGATCGGGCCCTTCCGTCTGGACACCTGGTCGCTCCCGCACCATGTGCCCAACGCGGGACTCCGGCTGACCGGCGGCGGCCGGGTGGTCGCGTACACGGGAGACACCGGGCCCGCCCCCGAGCTGGCCGAGCTGGCCCGGGACGCCGACGTGCTGCTGGCCGAGGCGACCTATCCCGAACAGGTGCCCGACGAGGACGCGCCCTACTTGTCGAGCGCTCTGGACGCGGGTCATACGGCGGCCCGCGCCGGGGTGGCCCGGCTGGTGCTCACCCACCTGTGGCCGGACACCCCGCCCGAGCCCGCGCTGGCGGCGGCCGCCAGGACGTATGGCGGCGAGCTGGCCGTGGCCACGGGCGGCCTCACCCTGGACTTCTGATCGTGCGTCAGGTCGCTCGTGGCCATCCGTTGCCTCACGCTGGACGTGTGACCGTGGGTCAGGCCGGTCCCGTCAGCTTGGCTATCACCTCGGCCAGCTCGGGCGGCTCGACGCCGTGCGGCAGCTCGTCGGCGGCGAACCACCGGTAGCCGAGGTAGGCCCGAGCCTCCTCGTCCGTGAGCTCGCCGGGGTCCACCTCGGGGGCTTTCCCGGGGAAACAGGCCAGGTAGAACGGCTCGGTCTTCACGTACCGCACCCCGAGCCAGCTGAAGTCCCGATGCACGGGCACCCACTGATCACGCACCGCCGACCCCGGCAGGCCGGTCTCCTCGGTCAGCTCCCGGGCGGCCGCTTCCAGGGGCGTCTCGCCGGGATCGATCCCGCCACCCGGCGGCTCCCAGATCGCCTCGCCCCTGATGTGGTCATGCCAGCGCACGAGCAGCACCCGGCCCTCGGCGTCCACGCAGACCACCCGCGCTGCGGGACGGTCGCTGCTGATCTGGTGGGACTCCACGCGTCCTCCTCACGCACGTACCGGGTCAGCGTTTCATGGAGCCGTCGGCGATGGCGTCGGCGGCCTCGCCGATGGCCATGCCGACGATTTCCAGGCGGCGCACCAGCTCACGTTGCTTCATCGCGTCGGACGTCAGCTCGCCCGAGAAGATGCGGGCGATCTCGTACTGGTACATCCGCCTGATGGACCTGCCGGTCTTCTTCGCCTCCAGCGCGTCATGGAGCACGGCCGAGGGGCGGGAGGCGAGGTCGCGGACGGCGTTCTCCAGGGCGTCGATGCCATCGATGACCTGGTCGAGCAGCGGTGCGAAGCGGAGCTGGTCCGGCACCCGGTAGAGGTGCGACTCGCGCACGAAGTCGCGCAGCGAGTCCAGGACGTCGTCGATCGAGCGGGAGAGGCGGTAGAGGTCCTCCCGGTCGATCGGCGTGACCAGAGCGGACTTGAGCTCCTCCACCAGGGCGCGCCGCTCCTCGTCGCCGAGGTGCTCGATCACCCGCATCTTCTCGTGGGCGCCCGTCCTGCCCACCTCCCCGCCGATCATGGCCATCGCCAGCCAGGCGCCCTCCTTGGTCGCCGCCAGCTGGCCGAGCAGGGCCTCGGTGAGCGCGCTGTCCATGCGTCCCGACAGCAACGCCTGGGCCCGTCGCAACCGCTTCATAGCGCCTGGTCCCGCCGCGACCGCTTCATGCCGTCACCTCCCTCACCGCGTACGACGCGACCGCGGCCACCAGCGCGCTCATCGGAAGCGTCAGCACCCAGGCGATGACGATCTTGACCGCGGCGTGCCAGCGGACGCGGCCGGCGCCCTGTGCCACCCCGGCGCCGATCAGCCCGCCCGCGATGGCCTGGGTCATGCTCACCGGCATACCCAGGGCCGAGCTGCCGATCACCGCGAGGCCTGAGGCCAGTTCGGCCGCCACACCGTGCAGGGGGCGGAAGACGATGAGCTCCCGGCCCAGCGTGCGTCCCGCCTTGGGCAGGCCGTACACGGTGCCGAACCCGAACAGCACCGCCACCAGCGAGGTGTAGATGAGCGGCGCGTTCGAGAAGCCCCCCGCGACCATCAGGACGGCCAGCACCTTCTGGCCGTCGTTGGCGGAGTAAGCGACGGTCTGCAGCAGGAAGCCCGCCCAGTGCCAGCGCGGAAGCCCCTTGCCGGTCGTCACCAGGAGCAGCAGAAGGATCACCACCCAGCCCAGCAGCCCGCCCGCGACGGGCGCGGCCAGGGCGAAGGCCAGCACCTGGGCGACCGACCCGGCCGAGACCGGCAGCCCCCAGCCCAGGCCGGCCCCGGTGAGGCCGCCGACGATGGCCAGGGTGAGGCTGGTCGGGAGGCCTTTCGCGCTCAGCGTCATGACCACGATCAGCGCGGCGGCCACCGCGACCGTCATCGCGATCTTCGCGCCCGGACCCTGGAACGTGGCCAGCCGGGTCACGAACGTTCGCGCGACCTGATGGGTCACCAGCGGCACCAACGCCATCAGCACCACCAGAGTGAGGGTGCCGACCGCCGGACGGATCGCGGGCAGTTTGAGCCCGGTCGCGAGCAGGGCGCCGCCGTCGTTCATCCCGGACACGAACGCGAACAGACAGGCGATCGCGATCAGTACGGAAGCATCCAAAGGCGGGGACTCCATCCCATTCGGGTCGATCTAGCGGGAGAGGCGCTCCACGTGCGCTGCCCGTCGGCCGTGCCGCCCGCCGGACGGCGATGTGGAGTCCGCCGCTGAGAGGTAGTCTGCCCAGGTCAGCCGGAAGCCACCCCGTGATCTCCTGTCCGCGAGAGTGAAAAGATGAGCTCTGCCGAATACATCCTCACCTTGTCCTGCCCCGACCGACCCGGTGTGGTGGCCGCGGTCTCGGGCCTGCTGGCCGGGCACGGGTGCAACATCATCGAGAGCCAGCAGTTCGGGGACCGGGAGGCGCAGCGGTTCTTCATGCGGGTCCAGTTCGCGGCGCCGCTGCCGGAGGACGAGCTGCGTGCGGCCTTCGCCGCCCTTGCGCCGGAGTTCGGCATGGAGATCAAGCTGCGCGACGTGGCCAGGAAGCCGCGGGTGCTCATCATGGTCAGCAAGTTCGACCACTGCCTCAACGATCTGCTCTACCGGGTGCGCGCCAAGGCCCTGGACATCGAGATCGTCGCCGTCGCGTCCAACCACCCCGACCTGCGTCCCCTGACGCAGTCGTACGGCATCGACTACCACCACCTGCCCGTCACCCCCGAGACCAAGCCCCGGCAGGAGGCGGAGGTGCTGGCGCTGGTCGAGCACTACCAGGTGGAGCTGGTGGTGCTGGCGCGCTACATGCAGGTGCTGTCGGAGGACCTCTGCGAGAAGCTGGCGGGGCGGGCCATCAACATCCACCACTCGTTCCTGCCGTCCTTCAAGGGCGCCCGGCCCTACCACCAGGCGCATGACCGGGGCGTCAAGCTGATCGGCGCGACGGCGCACTATGTCACGTCCAACCTGGACGAGGGGCCGATCATCGAGCAGGAGGTGGCCCGGGTGAACCACAGCCACTCCCCGGCGGACCTGGTGGCGATCGGGCGGGACGTGGAGTGCGTGGCGCTGGCCAGGGCCGTGAAGTGGCACGCCGAGCAGCGGGTGCTGCTCGACGGCCACCGGACGGTCATCTTCCCCCGCTGACGGTCCTCGCTACAGGCCGGTGTGCCGGGCCAGGAACGTCAGCGTGTCAGCCGACAGATCGACCGACCTGCTGATCGAACGGGCGCCATGGCCCACCTCGCTCTCATTGCGCAGCACGATCGGCCCCTCACCCGTGGACGCGTGCTGCAGCGCCGCGCACATCTTCCAGGCGTGCAGCGGGTGCACGCGCGTGTCCGACTGGAAGACCGTGAACAGCGTCGCGGGGTACGCCACACCCTCGCGAACCTGGTGATACGGCGAATAGCCCGCCAACCAGCCGAACCCCTCGGCGTCGGCGGCGGAGCCGTACTCGACGTTCCAGGTCGCCCCCAGCCCGAACTGCTCGTAACGGATCATGTCCAGCAGCGGCGCGGAGCAGGCGACGGCCGCGTACAGCTCGGGACGCTGCGTCAGCGCCGCGCCCACCAGCAGCCCGCCGTTGGAGCCGCCGGAGATCGCCAGCTGCTCGGAGGTCGTCACGCCGGTCGCGATGAGGTGCTCGGCCGCGGCGTGGAAGTCGTCGAAGACGTTCTGCTTGTTGCCGAGCATGCCGGCGCGGTGCCAGTCCTCGCCCTCCTCGCCGCCGCCGCGCAGGTTGGCGATCGCGTAGACGCCGCCCGCCTCCACCCAGGCGAGCACCGAGGCGGAGTAGCCGGGGGTCATCGACAGCCCGAAACCGCCGTAGCCGTACAGGATGGTCGGGCGCGGCCCGTCGCCGTCGACCGGCGAGATGACCAGCATGCGGACGTCGGTGCCGTCCTTGGACCGGTAGACGACCTGGGACGTGCGCACCGGCGGCACGTCCACCACGCCCGGCGAGGCGGCCCAGAGCGTGGTCTCGCCGGTCCTGGCGTCGTAGCGCTGGATGGTCGGCGGCGTGGTGTTGTCGGTGTAGCCGAACCACGCCTCGTAGCCGCCCTCGGGACGCTCGGAGATGCCGCCGATCGAGCCGAGGCCGGGGGCCGGCACCTCGCCGATCCGCTCGCCGGTGGCCAGGTCGTGCACCGTGATCTCGCTGATCGCGTGGCGGGTCCAGCCCACCAGCATGACCGGGCGCTCAAGGTCGTCGAGGATCGCGAAGTCGGACAGCACCGCTTCTGAGTCCTCCGGGATCAGGTCGCGCCAGCTGTCGAAGCCGGGCGTCTCCGGGTCGGTGACGCAGATCCGGACGCGCGGCGCGTCGCGGTCGGTGTGGACGTACAGCCTGCCGTCGCGGCCGAACGAGAGCCCCGTCTGGGCGTCCACGCCCTCCTGCACGACCTGGAGGTCGGGCCTGTCGGGCGAGGACGCGGTCAGGTCGGCCACCCACAGGTCGTTGCGCGGCGCCGTGCCCTCGCTGGCGGAGATCTGGAGCCAGCGGCCGTCACGCGAGACCGAGACGCCGTAGTAGTTGGTCATCTTCAGGCCCTCGCCGAAGATCATCACGTCGTCCTCGGTGGACGTGCCGACGCGGTGCAGGTAGACGCGGCGGTGGAACTGCGACTCGCCCTCCGGCAGCTCCGTGCTCGGCAGCCGGCGTACGTAGTAGAACGCCTCGCCGCCGGGCAGCCACGCGATGGGGGAGTAGCGGCACCGGTCGATCGGGCCCTCGACGCGGGCACCGGTGGCCACGTCCATGACGTAGAGGACCGACTCCTCGTTGCCACCCACCGAGATCTGGTAGGCGAGCAGGCGGCCCTCCTTGTCGGGCTGGACGGCGTCGAGCGTGGTCAGGCCCGACGGGTCGATGGCCATGGGGTCGATCAGGACCCGCTCGGTGCCGCCGGTGCCGCCGGTGCCGCTGGCCCCGTCGTTCTCGGTGTTCTCGTCGTTCTCGGCGACGTAGTAGACCGCGTGCTCCTGGTCCGGCGTGCGGCGGCTGAAGAAGTGGCGGCCGCCGCGCCACGCGGGCACCCCCACGGAGCCCGACCTGAGCAGCTCGGCGATGCGGTCCCCGAACCGCTGCGGCTTGCTCTGCCGCTTGAACAGGTCGGCCTGCGCGAGCAGCCATCCCTGCGTCTCCGGGCTGTCGGGATCCTCAAGCCAGCGATAGGGGTCCGCGACGGGAGTGTCGTGCAAAATTTCGGCGCGTTCCTCGCGGCGTGCTGTGGGGTAGGGCTCTCGCGTCATGCCCGAACCTTACTGCCAAGCAGGGCGCGTAAAGCCCTGGTGAAGTGGGCATAAAACGTACCGTGCGTCCCTCTGGTCATTCCGGCTGGGGGTTATGGGGTGGCGGGGACCACGCGGTAAACGTCAGACTTGGTGACAGGACGGTGCCGTGGTGACCATCCGCTGGACCGTCCGGCGGAGGTCCACGTGACGGAAGCACCAGTGCCCCAGGAGGGGCCGACAGCCGGGACATGCCACGGCATGTCCCCCTTGATACCCATGCAGCAGGGAGAGGCCCGATGACGCGCCAAGTCCTGCTGCTCAACGCTACTTACGAGCCACTCACCACCCTGTCGCTGCACCGAGCCATCGTGCTCGTGCTGCGGGAGAAGGCCGACATCGTCCACCGTGACGGCCGCGGCGCGGTCCTGCGCTCCGCGACGTGCACGCTGGAGGTGCCCTCGGTGATCCGGCTGCGCAGATACGTCCGTATTCCGTACCGGTCTCGCATCCCCCTGACCAGGGCCGCGTTGATGCGGCGCGACGACTACCGCTGTGCCTATTGCGGCCTGCGGGCCGAGACCATCGACCATGTCGTTCCCCGATCCAGGGGCGGCCCCCACACGTGGGAGAACTGCGTCGCCTCGTGCACGCCGTGCAACCACCGCAAGGCCGACAAGTTCCTGGAGGAGCTGGGGTGGACGCTGCGCGTCGCCCCGGCGGTGCCACGGGGCGCTCACTGGCGGCTCATCGGCGCCTCGCTCGTCGGCGATCCCCAATGGGCGCCCTACCTGGAAGCGGCTGCCTGACCTTCGGGCCCGGATCCCTCGGATCCGGGCCTGAAATGTCTTTGTCGTGCTTCACGACTCCTGGCAGGATTTCAGGGCATGTGGACCTTCACCGCCGACGTCGAGGAGTACGCGACCGCCGCCGAGGCGTTCCTGCTCGCCGACCCCGTGGGCAACACGGTGCCGCTGACCGTGCTGGCCAACATTCGCGCCGGGATGCCGGCCGATGACGCCTCCTTCGGCTGGTGGACCACCGACGGCGAAGTCCGGGGGGCGGTCTTCCGTACGCCGCCGCATCCGATCGGCCTGGCCCGCATGCCGGTCGAGTCCATCGGGCCGCTCGTCACGGCGTGGAGGGGCGAGATCACAGAGGTCCTGGGCCCGCTGGAGCTGACCGGCGCGCTCGCCGAGGTTCTGGGCGAGCCCCGCTCCGTGCTGTCGGAGCGCCTCTACCGCCTCGGCACCCTGATGGTCCCCGCGACGGCGGGCCACGGCCGCCTGGCGGGTGTCGCCGACTTTCCCCTGCTGGTCGCCTGGTTCCAGGCGTTCGGCGAGGAGGTGGGTCTGGGCGTGGGCGGGGATCCCGTTCAACAGGTCGAGCACCGGCTGGCCGGGCGGCAGCTGTACATGTGGGAGGCGGACGGGGTTCCGGTGTCGATGGCCGCCCTGTCGCCCGCGGCGGGTGGCGTCTGCCGCATCGGGCCGGTGTACACACCGCCGTCCTGCCGCAGACGGGGGTACGGCGCCGCGGTCACCGCGTTCGCCAGCCGGGTGGCGCTGGAGACGCGCTGTGAGCAGGTGGTGCTCTTCGCCGACCTGGCCAACCCGACGAGCAACGCCGTCTACCGGTCGATCGGCTACGAGCCGGTCGACGACTACGCCCAGGTGACCTTCGGATCTTTGCCGTAGCCGTGTTTGCCGTAGTCTTGGGGGCATGCCGCGCTATGACTTTCGCTGCCGTGCCTGCGGGTCGACCTTCGAGGTGACCCGTCCGATGGCCGCCTCCGACGAGGCGGCCGCGTGCCCCGAGGGGCACGACGACACCGTCAGGTTGCTCTCCACGGTCGCGATGACCGGCGGCGCCGCCGCGCCGAGCTCGGGCGGCAGCTGCTGCGGCGGGGGTTGCTGCGGCTGACGCCTGGCTTCACCGGCCGGCCCGCCGCGCCGACGGTTAGGGCGCCGCAGGTCGTCCGGCTTCACCGGCCGCCCAAGCCCGCCCTGCGGTGCCTCAGGCCGCCCAAGCCCGCCCCGCAAGCGCCGGAGGCCACCAGGCCGACCCGCCGCGCGCGGACGGCTGGGGCGCGACGGGTCGAGCCCCGCCCAGCCTTCCAGGCGGGGTGCTCGCTGGGCGGTTCGAGTGTCTCCGGGCGTGCGCTCCTTAGGCGGCGCGAGCCCGCTTGCGTCGCTGGAACGGCAGGAACCGGTCGGCCAGGTGCGGCCGGGACGGGGTCAGCGTCGGTTCGACCGCGAGAATCCGGTCGAACCGGAACGCCCGAATGGCCCGCCGCATCCGGCAGATCCCGACGAGATACCAGTATTCGCGATGCACCAGACACGTCACCGGTTCGACATCCCGAACCGTGACATGTCCTGAGGCATCGCGATAGTGCAGACGAATCATCAGCCGGCTGGTGATGGCGTCCGCGATGAGCCTGGCCCGCGACGCGATGTCCACGGGCAGCGGCTCGGTGAGCGTCGTGAGGGTGGTGGCGATGACCTCGTCATCGAGCTCCAGATGCTCGAGCGCGTGTTGCAGACCGCGCCTGGCGGTGACGGCCTGCGGACCGGACCCCAGATGAGCGAGGGACAGAGCGAGGGCAGCGATCTCGGCGGTGGTCAGCGGGCGAGTGTGGGAGTTCACGCCTGTAGCCATACCCCCACAATAGAGATGACCACCGACAGTTTTCGAAAGCCTGTACGGCTGGTAAGTACCATGTATCGAACGGATAAGGCCCATCAGCCGCCACGTCACCACTGACGAAATGACGGAGGCCATGGCCGGCAAGACGCACGTCACGGCGCTCAGCCGGTGAACCGGAGGAGCGTGCCCCTGGACAGACGCCAGCAGGCACGGTGGGTGGGGCCCACCGTGCCTGCCGTAAAGAAAACTTATCGAGACAGCTGGGAGAGGTCGCGGGAGGCGCCGGTGGAGGCCGAGGTCGTCATGGCCGCGTACGCTTGGAGGGCGGCGCTGACGGGACGGTTGCGGTCGCGGGGCCGGTAGCCGCCCAGGTCGGCGAGCAGGCGCGTACGGCGCGTCGCCAGCTCGGCCTCGGAGACCCGGAGCTCCATCGACCGGTTGGGGATGTCGATCTCGATCGTGTCGCCGTCCTCGACCAGCGCGATCATGCCGCCCTCGGCCGCCTCCGGAGAGGCGTGCCCGATCGACAGCCCGGACGTGCCGCCGGAGAAGCGGCCGTCGGTGACCAGCGCGCACGCCTTGCCCAGGCCCCTGCCCTTGAGGAACGACGTCGGGTAGAGCATCTCCTGCATGCCCGGCCCGCCCTTCGGCCCCTCGTAGCGGATGACGACCACGTCGCCCTCCTTGACCCGGTCCCCGAGGATGCCCTCGACCGCCTGCTCCTGCGACTCGAACACCACCGCCGGCCCGCTGAACTTCCAGATCGACTCGTCGACCCCGGCCGTCTTCACCACGGCACCGTCACGTGAGATGTTGCCGTAGAGCACCGCGAGCCCGCCATCGGAGCTGTAGGCGTGCGCCAGGTCGCGCACACAGCCCTCGGCCCGGTCGGTGTCGAGGGAGTCCCAGCGGTTGTCCTGCGAGTATGGCTTGACCGTGCGGACGTTGCCCGGCGCCGCGTGCCACAGCTCCAGGGCCTCGGGCCGCACCGTGGGCGACTGGGGGTCCCAGGCGGCGATCGTCTCGCCGAGCGTGGCGCCGTTGACCGTCGGCACGTCGCGGTGGAGCAGCCCGGCGCGGTCGAGCTCACCCAGGATGGCCGGGATGCCGCCCGCGCGGTGCACGTCCTCGACGTGGTACTTGCTCGTCGCCGGAGCCACCTTGCACAGGCACGGCACACGCAGGGAGATCTCGTTGATCTCCTTGAGCCCGAAGTCGACCTCGGCCTCGCGGGCCGCGGCCAGGATGTGCAGGATCGTGTTGGTCGAGCCGCCCATCGCCACGTCCAGCGCCATCGCGTTCTCGAAGGCCTCGCTGGTGGCGATCGAGCGCGGTAGCACCGACTCGTCGCCGTCCTCGTAGTAGCGGCGGGTGATCTCCACGAGCTGGCGCCCGGCGTCCTCGAACAGGTTCTTGCGCGCCTTGTGCGTGGCCAGGATCGTGCCGTTGCCCGGCAGCGCGAGGCCGATCGCCTCGGCCAGGCAGTTCATGGAGTTGGCGGTGAACATGCCCGAGCACGACCCGCAGGTCGGGCAGGCGTTCTCCTCCATCTCCAGCAGGTCCTCGTCGGAGACGCTGCTGTCGGCGGCGGCGATCATCGGGTCGATCAGGTCGAGCTTGCGGCCGGGCGTCTTGCCCGCCTCCATCGGCCCACCTGAGACGAAGATCGTCGGGATGTTGAGCCGGAAGGCGGCCAGCAGCATGCCCGGCGTGATCTTGTCGCAGTTGGAGACGCAGATCATCGCGTCGGCGCAGTGGGCGTTGACCATGTACTCGACGGAGTCGGCGATCAGCTCGCGCGACGGCAGCGAATAGAGCATGCCGCCGTGGCCCATCGCGATGCCGTCGTCGACCGCGATCGTGTTGAATTCGCGCGGGATCGCCCCGGCCTCGCGGATCGCGGCGGACACCACGTCGCCGACGTCGCGTAGATGAACGTGGCCCGGCACGAACTGCGTGAAGCTGTTGGCCACGGCGATAATGGGTTTGCCGAAATCGCTCCCGGCTACGCCGGTCGCCCGGAGGAGGGCGCGGGCGCCGACCATGTTCCTGCCATGGGTGACCGTACGAGACCTGAGGGCGGGCATTGAACTTCTCCCATCGTTGCGAGTCCTCACATCGTACGACCATTTGCCCGGTTGCTGAGACAGCTGTCCATCGCTCGGAACGCGTACGGCGGCGAGCTGGGTGGATCCCGGAATGCCAGAGGCACGCCCGCCGGGACTGCCGACGGGCGTGCCTTCAGGAGATCAGTCGGTCAGTCCTCGCCGTATCTCGCGGGCAGGACCCTGGAGGCGATGTCGTGCAGGCGGTCGATCTCGGCCTTGGTCAGCGCCCGCTCCCGCTTGGTGATCCACTTGCGGGCACGGGCGCCCTCGTAGACGTCCACGCCGCGGATCGTCATGATCTTCCACGGCACGGGCGGCCCGTAGATGGCCAGCGAGGGCACGACCGAGATCTCCTTGCCGTAGGCCTCGCTGATCAGCTCGCTGGCCCGCGAGGCCTCCCACTTGGCCTCGGTGAGACGCGGCTTCATGTCGAACGGCCCATGGAAGAGCTTCTTGCCCATCTGGACGCGTACGGGCAGCCGTTTGTCCCACTTCTCGGAGTCGACCGCGTAGACGCCCGTCGGGCCCACCACGAGGTGGTCGATCTGAGCTTCGCTGTCCGGGATCGCCCGCGCGTGGAGTGTGCGATAGCCGTTGCGTTCGAGCTTGCGTAGTTGGGCCTCGGTGCGGCGCTCCGCGATGGAGGAACGGCGCCAGGCCGGCACGGTCGAGTTGGACCGCGCCCGGTAGACAGTGTCGAGGATGGCCGCGATCACGCCCGCGGTCACGCCTACCCGCCAGTCGCCCACGAGGATGCCCACGACCACGCCAACCAGGATCGCCAGCAGAGCGCGGTTGCGCATGCGGCGGAAGCGTGGCTGTTGGAGCAGGCTGCGCACGGATGCGCGCTCGATGGGTGCGTAGGTTGACGTGGGCGCCGATTGCTTCGCGGGGGCCGGCTCGCCTTCGGGTCGGTCACTCACCCAGATGGGTGACGCGTTCTGACCGTCTTCTCGCTGATGGTCGGAGTCCACGTAACTCACCGTAGCCCGTGGTTCTTGTCGATTCCTAGTGCTGCCTTGTCCATAGTTTTATGGCCCAGCTCACCGTGTTCTACGCCCGTTTTCCGGGTATCTATTACGTTCTTCTCTAGAGATGCCTAGTGTGCGGTAGCCCTCGAACAGGCGCACCGCCTGGCCAAGTAGCTGCCAGCCGGACCCCTTGCCGGAGTGCCGATCCCCATAAAGGATCTTAACCTGGTGAAGGACGTGCCCATCATGTTCGGGTCGTCGACATACCGGGGTTTCGTCGCCCCGGTGGACGACACGGTGGTCGAGCGCCTGCGTGACGCGGGCACGGTGATGCTGGGGAAGACCGCGACACCGGAGTTCGGGCTGCCCTGCTACGCCGAGACCGCCCTCTCGCCGCCCGCCCGCTCGCCATGGATCCGCGTACCTCCGCGAGGACCGGCCAGCCCGCCGCGAACCTGCCACTGCACTGGACGGCCGACGGGCTGCCGATCGGCGTCATGGTGGCGGGCCGCCTGGGCGCCGAAGGCACGTTGATCTCCCTGTCGGCCCAGGTTGAGGCGGCCAGGGGCGGCTTCTGGGGCGACCGGCGATCCGGCGGCCCTGGAACCTTATCGTTGCCGGTGTGCTGCCTGCTGTCGCTGTCGCTGTCGTTGCCGCTGGCGTGATGGTCGGTGGTGGCTGTCAGGACTGATACTGATCCCGATATTTCAGGACCTGCTGTACGTGGGCCTTCCACTTGGACGGCACGCCCTGTTCCCGTCTCACGGGCACCACCCCGGACACGTAGAGAGCGGCCAGGTTGGCGGCCGGGTCCCCCGGCACGTCGGCGATCTGAGGGCCGAGCCCGCAGAAGAAGCGGCCCATCGCGGGCAGGGACAGTTCGGGGGAGAAGGGCGGCTTCGGCATCGGGTCGTTGATTCCGTTGGGCTGCCAGTACTGGAGGACTCTGGGGGTCCATCTGGCGATGCCGTACTCGTCGGCGACCGGGTCGCTCAGATTGGGGTCGAAGTCGCTGGCCGCCTTGACGACTCCCGCGACCAGCGCCGGCGACAGGCCCTTGACGTCGTGGCACCAGGTACCCGCCTGGATGATCAGCGCCCGGTACTGAGGCGGGATGTCCGCATTCGCCCGCAACCCCATCCCCGCCTTCGGCGACTCCGGTTCAGACGCCCGTGGCGTCCTGACCGCGCCCGGAGATCCGGCCGGTGAACCGGACGCCGTGGACGACCGGTCGGTGGGACGGAGCGTGAGCACCGCGACGACCACGACCAAGGCGACAGCCACAGCGCCCACCCCGGCCAGCGCCGCCTTGCCCCGCCCCGCACCCGTCTCCACGCCCGCGCCAGCGCCGCCACCCGCGCCCCCAAAGGGGTCTCCGCCTGGGGCTGCACCTGCGTATGCGTCTGCATTTGCGCCCGCATCCGCACCCGCACCCGCATCCGCATCCGCACCCGCACTCGAACCCGAACCCGCATCCGCACCCGCATCTGCACCTGCGGTCGCACGGCCGCTCGCGTCCTCGCCGGTGCCCGTGTTTCGGTGCGCGGCGGTCTCGTCATCCGTAGGTCCGGGGTGCGCGGTGCCCGGTCGCCGCTCCGAGTCTGCCCCGCCCACCGGTCGCGCTCTCTCCGGCAGTCTGTCCTCCGGAAGTCCGGCCCCCGGGAACTGGACGTCCGGGAGCGCTCCTTCCGGGACCTGGACGTCCGGGAGGGCCCCCTCCGGGAGCCCGTCGCCCGCGTACTCCGGGAGCCCGTCGCCCGGGGGCGCGTCGTCCCGGGCGCATAGGGCGGCGGCGAAGGAGGTGATGCTTGGCCAGCGGCGGTCCGGGTCCGGGTCGATGGCCTTCATGATGGCCGCCCCCACCCGTACCGGAACCTCTGGTCGCAGCCGGTGCGGTGCCGGCCGTACCGAGCCCGAGGCGGGCAGCCGGCCCGTGAGCAGGTGGTAGGCCATGGCGCCCAGCCCGTGCACGTCGGCCCGCTCGTCCGGTGCGCCGTCGAGGCGCATCTGCTCCGGCGCCATGTACCCGGGCGAGCCCGCCGCGATGGTGTGGCTCGTGGCGTCGGCCAGTGAGCGGGCGACCCCGAGGTCGGCCACCATGAGGCGTTCGCCACCCCCCGGTAGCGCGCGGAACAGCACGTTCGACGGCTTGAGGTCGCGGTGCACGATGCCGAGCCGGTGCAGCACCGTCACGCCCTCGGCGATCTCGCCGAGGACGCGGAGCGCCTCGAGTAGCGGCAGCGGGCCATCGAGGACGCGCCCCGCCAAAGACCCCATGTCGGCATAAGTCATGACGAAGTACGGGCGGCCATCCGGCAGTTCGCCGATGTCGTGGACCTGGACGATGCGCGGCGAGTCCGCATGGCGCAGCAGCCGGGCCTCCTTGACGAACCGCTCGCGTACGGCCGGTTCGGCGGACCAGTTGTCGGCCAGCACCTTGATCGCCACATAGGAGTCGAGCCGGTCGTCCCGCCCGAGCCACACCGTCGCGAACGCGCCCGCGCCCAGAACGCGCTCGACGGGATATCTTCCGATCGCATCCACAGTTGAGTTGACCTTGTCTGGGGGATCTTGAGTCAGACTCTCTCACGACCGGGTCTGGCCGGACAGCCGAACCGGGATTACGTTCGTGGGTGTGGACAGCGCGCTGGAGATTCTGGCTTTTCTCATGGGAGTTTCGCTCGCTCTGTTCGTGCTGATCAGCCTGGCGGTCCTGGTGCCGGGGCGGGGTTCGGCGCGGAGGATGGAGACGGGCCCGGTGTGGCTGGGCGGTCCGTCCAGGAGTGAGCACGGCGTGAGCACCTCGGGCCTGGTGCTGGCCGACCGGGTCGCTCATTGGGCGCCGGTGCCCGAGTCCGACTGGGTCGCGATGGCGGAGACGGCCGAGCCCGGCAGGCGCGTCGGCGGCGCTTCGGCGGGATGGTGATGGCGATGCGTGGACTGACCTCGGCCCAGGCCGACGACATCAGGCAGGCGCTCACCGTCGCCGAGCGGCGCAGCGGCCTGCGCTTCGGCGCCTTCCTCGGCGCGCCGGTCGGCGGCCGGCGACACTTCGCCGAGCGGCTGCACGCCGCGCTCGGTGAGGAGGCCGACGAGGCTGTGGTGATCTTCGTGGACGTCGCCGGACGGGCCCTGGAGATCGTGACCGGCGAGAACGCCCGGCGGCGGCTGCCCGACACCACGTGCCGGCTGACCGCTATGTCGATGGCCACGGCGTTCAGCGCCGGCGACCTGGTGGGCGGGCTGCTGTACGGCATCGGCATGCTGGGCGAGCAGGCCACCGCCAGGCGGTAGAAACGGGCGTCGCCTGCGCCCCCGCGGTAGGCGACGCCCACTCCGCCTTTGAAAGCGAGGCGGGCGGCGGGGTCTTCCAGGGGGTCAGCGTTCGGGAAAGCCCAGGGTCAGCCTGGAGGGCTTCCAGGGGGTCAGCGTTCGGGAAAGGCCCAGGGTCAGCGTTCGGGAAAGGCCCAGGGTCAGCGTCCGGGAAAGCCCAGGGTCAGCGTTGGAGCAGGCCGGCGACGTGCTCGCTGACGCCCGCCAGCAGCGTGGCGGGCACGATGGGGGCGCGGCCGATGGCCGAGAACAGCGCGGGCAGGCCGGGCAGCGGGAACCCGTCATCCTGGAGCGCGGCCGAGCCGATCTCGTTCTTGTCGAGCGCCGACCGGCTGCGCTGCCAGGCGTCGAGCACCTCTTCCGGCGAGGGCACACCGAAGCCGTGGCCGACGGGCGCCGCGTGCCGCAGGCGTACGAGCGGCGTCTCCGCGAACGCCAGCGCGGTGCGGGCCCGTACGTGCAGGTCGGCGCGTTCTTCCGGCTCGATCCAGTGCATCGCTGTGCACGGGTTGCGGCAGGTGGCGACGCAGACGGCCATCGCGCCCGCCACCTGGCTGTGCTGCCGGTCGAAGTACGCGCGCCAGCCCTCGGGCGGCTCGCTCGCCACCCGCAGGGTCCGGTTGGTGGCCGACTGCTCGGACTTGGTGTGGTCGCACTCGCGGTCGCCGATCACGCCGAACCTGCTGCCCGGCGCGCTCAGCTCCGCGGGCCAGCGCGCGGGGTCCCCGGCGTGGCCGAGGTGTGGCTCGTAGGCCAGCAGCGGCAGGTATTCGCTGGCGATGTGGACGGCGGCGATCATCGAGCTCAGCTCGCGGCGTTGCCAGCGGATGGCGATGACCTCCAGCAGCAGCCCGTAGGCGGGCCGCAGCGACTCCAGCGCGCCGCGTGGCTGCTCGCGCGCGGTCTGCGGCATGTGGCAGGCCCGTGCCCGCCGCCGCAGGTCCGCGGGCACGGACCTCGCCTCGGCCGCGAAGTCCTCCGCGTCCAGCGAGAGCAGTCGGCTGCCGAACTCGCACACGTCGGCGATCTCCTCGGATGAGGCCAGTGCCCCGAGGTCGGCGAAGGCGTAGCGGCGGGCCAGCGCTACGAGCAGATCGCGAGTGGTATCCACCCGATCACCCTACTCATGACCGGATAGTCGCCTGTCCGGCCGAGACTGCCGGGAGGCTGCTAGGTGTGGCAGGGCGCCTTGATGCACTGGATCGTGTCGGTCGGCGGCTCGCTGACCGGGGGCTCGATCGTGGGCTTCGTCGGCTCGGGCGTGGTGGGCTTGTCGGTCGGCTCGGGGTCGTCGGAGGTCGGGGTGGCCGTCGGAGCGGTCACGGTCGGTCGGGCGGTGGCCGTCGCGGTGGCGGTCGGTGTGTGGGAGACGACCGGCCGCGCGCTGGGGGAGTGCTTCGACGGCGGCGCCAGCGGCTTCTTGCTCGGCGTGGCAAAGGTAGAGCGTGCGCTCGTGGCGGTCGTGGCGGTCGTGGCGGGGGGCAGGACGCTGCCGCTCTGCTCGGCCATCTGGTCGCTGCGGACCCACACCGAGCCGGCGACCGCCAGGGTCACCAGGACCGCGACGGCCACGGCGAGCCCGGCGGCCAGCGCGCGGCGGCCGCGTGGCGTCGGCGGCAGGTCCGGCGTGGGCGGCAGGTCCGGCAGGTCTGGTGTGGGCGGCAGGGCCGATGAGTCCAGCGAGTCAGGCGCGTCATAGGCCTTCCTCGCCGCCTCGGCCATCAGTGTGACCGTCGGCCAGCGCCGGTCCGGCGTCTTTTCCAGCGCTCTCGTCACGACCTGGCGCGGCCCCGGCGGCACGTCGGCGGGTAGGTCTGGGACGGGGGCGTGCAGGTGCTTGTAGATGATCTGGACGGGAGTGTCGCCATCGAACGGCAGCTGCCCGGTCAGGCACTGATAGGCGACCACGCCGAGCGCGTAGATGTCGACGGCCGGGGTGACGTCGCTGGCCGTGGCCATCTCGGGGGCGCAGTAGCCGGCCGAGCAGAGCATGGCGCCGGTGGCCGTGAGCTGGACCGCGGAGACCGAGTGGGCGATGCCGAAGTCGGTGAGCGCCACGCTGCCGTCGGGACGGACCATCAGGTTGGCCGGTTTGACGTCGCGGTGCACGATGCCCTGCGCGTGGGCGGCGGCCAGCGCGTCGCCGACCGCGGCGACCAGCCGCATGGTGGCCGCCGGCTCGAGCGCGTTTCGGCGCAGGACGCGGTCGAGCGACTCGCCCTCGACGAACTCCATCACCAGGAAGCTCACCTGGCGCCCGTCCACTTCGGAGGTGCCGTAGTCGTAGACGTCGACCACGCCGGGATGCCGCAGCGTGGCCATCGCCCTGGCCTCGTTCTGGAACCGCTGGGCGAACTTCGGGTCCTCGGTCAGGGCGGGGATCAGCACCTTTACCGCGACGGTCCGGCCGAGCACCGTGTCAGTGGCCCGCCAGACCTCGCCCATGCCGCCGCCGCCCACGCGGCTGATCAGCGTGTAGCGATCGTTGAGGCTGGTCCCGGATCCGAGCACGTCTTCGAGGCTAACACCGCGACCTCGATGGACGCGCCGGATCCGGCGCTCAGAACGCCCCTGTGGTAGTGCCTCCCGCGCCCGAGGCGGGGCTGGTGAAGGTGCTGTTGCCACCGGACCGCCACTGGTCGGCGGTGTCGGGGAAGTTCGCCGTGCTGCCGCTGAGCTGCTGGCTCAACAGCGTCGTGCGTACGGCCCCGCTCTGGTAGCCGGTCGTCGCCCCGTCGTCCTCGTACAGGGTGGAGTTCGAGGCGGCCGGGCCGGCGTAGACCCGGGCCACCAGCTCGTTCCTGGTGGTGGAGTCGGTCCGCTTGTCCACCAAGCGTCTAACCGCGTGGGCCGGAAGGCCAACCGCCAAGCAACAGCAGCCCAGGCCACCGCACAGACGGAGCCCGAGCTGGCTGGAATCCCCCGACCTTGGTTGTGGAAAGCGCTTCAATCCGGTCGGGTTGTGGAGGTGGCGAACACGGGTGAGAGATGAGGCCAGTGCTCCGCCGCGCAGAGGACCGGCGGGCGGTCGAGCGGCGCGGGCAGCGTGACCTCGCGCCCGCCGCGATGGGCGCGGCCGGTCCAGACGTCGACCCAGTCGCCTTCGGGCAGGTAGACCGGTTGCTCCGCGACCTCGGGCACCGTCACCGGGGCCACCAGCAGCGCGTCGCCCAGCTTGTACTGCAGCGGATGCTCCCAGACGCGCGGGTCGTCCGGGTGGTCGAAGAACAGCCCGCGCATCAGCGGCGCCCCACCGCCGACCGCCTGGCGGGCCTGCCCCGCCAGGTACGGCACGAGCCGCTCGCGCACCTTGGCCAGCCGCCTGAAGACGGGCAGCACCCGGTCGTCGCCGGTCCGCTCGGCCACGTTCCACGGCGTGCGGTCCCTGAGGGGCAGGCGGTGGTGGTTGAACTCCGAGTGGTACTGCATGATCGGCATGAACGCCGCCGCCCCGGCCGCCCGCAGATAGAGCTCGGCATCCGGCAGGTCACCGGAGAACCCGGCCAGGTCCCAGCCCCAATAGACGATCCCGCAGGCGGAGGCGGTGATCCCCGCCCTGATGGACGACCGGAACGCCGCCCAGGTCGAGTCCTCGTCCCCGGCCCAGAACGCCCCGTGGGGCTGGGACCCGGTGAACCCGGCCCGGCTGAAGGTCACGGGAGCCTTGCCGTAGCGCTCCAGCAGCTCGCCGAAGGCGCGCGCGTAATGCACGGGGAACAGGCCGTTGCCCTCGTCGCCCCGGCGCCCGTCGGCGTAGCGCAGGTCGTGACCCCACGCGTGCTCGCCGCCGTCGGTCTTGAACCCGTCCACCCCCACCTCGTCCACCAGGTAGGCGCGCTTGGCCGTCCACCAGTCGCGGACCTCGGGCGAGGACAGGTCGGGCATGAGCGCCAGTGGGAACCACCAGCCCCGGTTCCGGTAGGGCCGGCCGTCGGCCTCCCTGACGCCGTAGCCGCGCTCGACCAGCTGCCGGGCGTCCACGGCCGCCTGGTGCCGGGGATGTGGGCGCATCTTCTGCAGCGGGATCTGCCAGAGCAGCACCTTGACGTCCCGCTGGTGCAGCTCGTCCACCATGCCCTTGGGGTCCGGCCACGGCCCGTCCGGCGGGAAGGCGTAGTCCGCCAGCCGGTGCGGCTCCTCCGACGGCTCGTACGCGGCCCCGCGGAACGCCGTGAACGTCGTCTCGTCGCTCCACGCCTCGATTACCAGCGCGCCGACGGGGATGTCGTGCTCGCGGTGCCGGTCCATCTCGGCCATCACGCGCTCCTGCGTGTTCCACTCGTTGCCGCTGGCCCACAGCCGGAACACCCACGAGGGCAGCTCCGTCGGCCGCCCCACCTCCTCCAGGAAGTCCCGCAGCACGTCGGCCGGGGTCACGCCGTCATAGAGCCGGACCGAGGGCTCGCCGTCCGGTCCCACCTCCGCCTCCACGACCAGCCGGTCCGGGGTGGACGCGCCGACGTCGTACCAGGTCCGCCTGGACGTCTCGACGTGGAACCCCCAGCTCGCCGCCCCGCCGACCACGAGCGCGAACGGCATCGGCAGGTACGTTCTGCCGTGCGCCCCCTGGGCCTTGTACTGCTCGAACACGACCGCGTCCAGCCGCCGCCCGCGCTGGTCCACCGCGTCGAACCGCTCGCCGAACCCCACTACGTGCTCACCGCCGGCCAGCGCCAGCTCGAACCGCACCCGCCGCGCCCCGTCGCCGCCGACCAGCCACCGCACGCTCCCCGGCACCACCCGGTCGGCGCCGCGCACGACGAGCTTCCCGCCGGTCCGGCCCCACGTCGCCGCCGTCACCTCGAACCACCTGCTGGTACGGCTTCCCCCGCCGTCCAGCGCGGCCCGGAAGCGGTAGGCGTACCGATGCCCGGCGCGCAACACGGGCGAGCGCACCACCCACGATCCGGCGGCGGCCCGCGCCGCTCTGGCCTGCGCGCCGGCCAGATGCCCGCCGTCAACCGTCTTGGCCGCGTCCGGGGTCGAGTCCGGGCCTTCGTCCGGGCTCGCGTCCTGTGCTGTGTCCTCTGCGGTGGCACTCGATCTGGTCAGCGGGAGGTCTGCCGACGCGCCGTCGGTGGCCCATTCGCACACCACCGAGACGACCTTCGCCGAGGCCCGCACCCGTAGCTCCACCGCCTCGCCGTCCATCGGCCAGGCGGGCACGCGCTGGTCCTCGGTCGTGGCGTACGGGTGCCCGGACCCGTACGGCCGATGCCGGATCATGCCCGCACCCCCAGCTCATTCAGCTCATCGGGCTTGTCCAGCTCATCCATCTCGTCGGCGAGGATCAGGTACATCCCGTGCGACCACAGCAGCGGCGTGGCCACGCTGCCCCATCGGTCCAGCCACTCCTGGAGCCGGTCGGGCGCCAGCAGCCGGTCGGACACCTGCTCGGGCAGGTCACCCTCGGGGGTCGCCTGGGCCGCCATCCAGTCCAGGTATCGCCGGGCCTCCGTGCGCCGCCCGGCTCGCGCGTGGTTCCAGCCGAGGAACCCGGCCAGCAGCACCCAGCGCCCGCCGCCGTAGAAGGTGTCGGCCAGGTAGCGGTACACGCCCCCATCGACGGCGAGCTGCCGCTCCACCTCGGCCACCGTCGCCGCGCCGACCGGGTGATCGGCCGCGTAGAGCCCGAACGGCTCGACGCACGCGAGCAGACTGGCGTCCACGGCCTCACTGCCCAGCCATTTCGTGAGATATCCGGACTTCGGAGCCCCAGCCTCGGACGCCCCGGCCCCGGACGCCTCGGCTCCGGACGCCTCGGCTCCGGACGCCGTGGCGGAGGTGGCGCCCGAGACGCCCTCGGCGGCCACCAGGGCCGCGATGCCCTCCACCGCGCGCCCCGCGGCCTCCGACTCGGGCCCGCTCAGCACACCCAGCGCGACGGCCGCCCGCAGCCCCGCGTGCACCGCGCCCAGCGTCGCCACGTGCCGCTGCTCGACGTGCTCCTCCCACCAGTCGTAACACGGCATGTCCCAGAACGAGGTGAGATACCGGACCGCCGTCCGCACCCCCTTCTCCACCCCCGGGACCGCCCGGCCGTGCCGGAAGGAGTGCTCGCGCAGGGCCCACAGCCACGTGCCGTACCCGTCGAGCTGGAAGTCCCACCAGTCGACGTCCCCGTCCACGCCGTCGAGTGTGAACCGCGTCGGCAGCATCTCGGCGGGCGAGACCGGTTCACCGCGTCCGGCACGCGAGACGAGCGAGTCGACCTGCCCCGCCCGGTCGCCGATCACCCTGGCGCACCAGGCGTGGAAGGCGTCCGCACCGGCGGCGTCGCCGTGCCTGCTCACCCCCTCGGCGATGAACGCCCCATCACGCAGCCACGAGTAGCCGCGGTAGGCGGAGAAGGTGGGCGAGGCCGGATAGGCGCCGCTGGGGGACTGGAGCCTCTGGATCAGGTCGAGGCTGTGCGACACGAGTGTCAACGAACTTCTCCTAAGACAGCAGGGCGTCTACGTCGGCGGCGGCGCTCTTGAGCGCCTCCTCCACCGGCTTGCGTCCGGCGGCGGCCTCGGTCAACTGCTTGGTCACGGCGTCCTGCATCTCCTGCTGGCGCTTGATGACCGGCGGCAGCGCGATCGACTTCAGCGAGTCGAACACCGCCTGGCGGTTGGCGGGCTTGGGGTCCTTGAGATAGCCGGACAGCACCGCCTGGTCGGCGACCGGCGGCAGTTCCCACGACGACTCGACGCGGGTGGTCGCCGCGGTGTTCGACGACGACAGGTACCGGGCCCAGGCCCAGGCCTCCTTGCCGTGCTTGGTGCCGGAGGAGGCGGCGACGGCGTTGTGGAAGACGGCGCTGGCCTTGGCGCTCTCACCGGGCTCGACGACCACGTCCCAGGTGAAGGCGGCGTCCTTCAGCCCGGCGAACTGCCAGATGCCGTTGTGCCACATGGCGAGCTTGCCGGACTTGAAGAGGTTGGTGTCGTAGTCGGCGGTGCCGCCGATCTCCGCCTCGGTCGGCATCGTCTTGCCGACCTTGGAGACCAGCCACCGCGCCGCCTTGACCCCGGCCGGGTTGTTGAACGCCGACTTCTTGCCGTCGGCCGACAGGAACTCGCCGCCCGCCTGCTTGAGCGTCTTGTAGAACTCGAAGAACTGCACCGGCTGGAAGTCGCCGAAGACGCCCTTCTTCTTGTCCGTCAGCTTCGCGGCGGCGGCCTGCTCGTCGGCCCAGGTCCAGTCGGCCGTGGGCGGGGCCACTCCGGCCTTGTCGAACAGGTCCTTGTTGTAGAAGAGGACGACCGTGGAGAACGAGGCGGGCAGGGCGTACTGCTTGCCGTCGCGCTTGAACGCCTCGAGCGACTCCTTGGCGTACACCGACGGGTCGCCGTCGCCCTTCACCGTGTCGAGGTCGAGCAGGGAGCCCGCGCTGGCGTAGGTCACGAAGTTCTCGTAGTTGAGCTCGAAGGTGTCGGGCGCGGTGCCGCCGGCGATGCTGGTCTGGAGCTTGGTGAAGTACTCGTCGAAGGGGGCGGTCTCCACCACCACGTCGACCTTCGGGTTCTCCTTCTCGAAGGCCTTCTCGATCTTGTCCAGGTCCTTCACGTGGTCGGGCGCGGCCGAGAACGTGAAGTAACGCAGCGTCACCTTGCCGCCCTCACCGGACGGGGCCTTCGTCGCCGAGCCCTGGGAGCAGGCGGTGGCGAGCAGCGCGGCGGCCGCCAGGGAAGCGGCAACCCTGAATTTCTGGGACATGGGGGGACTTCCTTTACTTGTGCACAACTACTTGAGCCCGCTCTGCGCGACACTGGCGATGACGTGCTTCTGCGCGAAGACGTAGAGGATGAGGATCGGCACCACGCTGATCACCGAGCCCGCCATGACCACGTCCCACTCGGTGGTGAACTGACCGTGCAGCGTGGCCAGGCCCAGCGGCAGCGTCATGAACTCGGGCGACTTGATGATGATCAGCGGCCAGAGGTAGCTGTTCCAGCTGGCCATGAAGCCGAAGATGGCGAACGTCGCCAGAGCCGGCCTGATCAGCGGCAGCACCACATACACAAAAATCCGGAAATGTCCGGCGCCGTCCAGCACGGCCGCCTCGTCGAACTCCCTCGGCACCTGGTTGATGGCCTGCCGCAGCAGGAATACCCCGAACGCCGACGCGATCGTCGGCGCCAGCAGCGCGAAGTAGGTGTCGACCAGGTTGAACGTGCGCATCTCGATGAACAGCGGCACGACCAGCACGGGCAACGGCATCATCAGCGTCGCCAGGTAGACGGCGAACAGCGCGCTGCGCCCCGGGAACGGCAGCCTGGCGAACGCGTAGGCGGCCATCGCGCTGGTGAGGAGCTGCAGCGTGGTGGAGGCCGCCCCGATCCAGGCGCTGTTCGCCACGATCCGCCAGAAGGGCAGCGTGTCGAGCAGTTTCCCGTAGGCGTCGAGGCTCGCGTTGTCCGGCGTGAAGTCCGGCGGTACGGCCAGCACGGCGTCGCTCGGCGTGATCGACGTGATGACGGCCCAGGCGAACGGGAAGAGCATGACCACCGCGCCGAGAGCCACCAGCAGATAGCGGATCGCCTTACCCATAGGTCACCCACCGCCTCTGCCCCCGGATCTGCACGATCGTCACGAGCAGCACCAGGGCGAACAGCAGCCACGACAGCGCCGAGGCCGCGCCCGCCCGGCCGTACCGGAAAGTGAGGTCGTAGATCTGCGACACGACGACCTGCGTCGCGCCGCCCGGCCCGCCACCCGTCATGATCTTCACCTGGTCGAAGACCTGGAAGCCGTTGATCAGCGAGATCACCACCACGAAGAACGACGACGGTGACAGCAACGGCAGCGTGATGTGCCTGAACCGGCGGACGGCGCCCGCCCCGTCGACCATGGCGGCCTCCTGGAACTCCTGAGGGATGGCCTGCAGCCCCGCCAGCAGGATGATCATCACGAAGCCCAGGTCCTTCCAGGCCGAGGCGAAGATGATCGACGGCATCGCCCAGTCCGGATCGGTCCACCAGCCGGGCCCGCTGACGCCGACCAGGCCCAGCGCCCAGTTGACGACCCCGCTGGCCGGGTTGAGCAGCCACTTCCACATCAGCGCCACGACGACCCAGCTGGTGATGACGGGCAGGAAGTAGACACCGCGCAGCAGCCCGCGTCCCGGCATCGCCCTGTTCAGCAGCAGCGCCAGCCCCAGCCCGCCCAGGTAGACGAGTGGCAGGTAACCGGCGATGAAGTACAGCGTGTGCAGGAACGCGGCCCGCGTCCCGGCGTCGCCGAGCAGCTCGACGTAGTTGCCGAGGCCGACCCAGCGCATCTCGGTGATGAGGTCCCATTCGTGGAGGCTCGTCCAGAACGAGGCGACCATCGGGATCAGCGTGTAGAGCGTCAGCGGGATCAGGCTGGGCAGCAGGAACACGGCCACGGTCCCGGCGTAGCGCCATCGCCGCCGCGGTGCCCGCCGCTCGTCCGTGCCCCCGGCCTTCGGCCGGACGGCGGTGAGGGTCATGCGTTCGCTCCCTGGTAACCGGCTCATGGCGTCGTCCCGATCAGGCGGGCCCGTACCAGGCGGCCCTGCTCGCCGGCGGCCCCGGCGGCGTCGAAGGGGGTGGCCAGTACGAGGGCCGCCGCGCCCTGAGCCCAGCTGGTGTCGTCCCAGCTCTCCACCTCGATCGAGATGTCTCTGCGCCCCGGATACAGCTGCGCCCTGACGGCCGGGTCGAAGCCCACCTGCCAGAGCGGCCAGTCGGCCGTGCCTTCGCCGAGCACCACCACGACCTCGGGATCGACCACGTTGATCAGCCCCGCCGCGGCCCGCCCGAGCACGGCCCCCGCCTCGGCGAACACCTCCCGTGCCGCCGGATCGCCCGCAGCCCCGGCCTCTCCCAGCCCGCCAAGACCGGCCGAGCCGCCCTTCTTGGCGCGGGCCGCCGCCAGCAGCCCCGCCGAGCCGACGTACGCCTCCAGGCACCCGCGCGCCCCGCACCCGCACACCGGCCCCGCCGGATCGACGGGCACGTGCCCGAACTCCCCGGCCCCGCCCCTGGCCCCCCGGTAGACCCGCCCGTCGGTCACGATCGCCGCGCCGACGCCGCGCCCGATGGTCAGCACCAGGAAGTCCCGATGGGTCCGCCCCCGGCCGTAGAGCCGTTCGGCCGCCGCCAGCGCGTTCACGTCGTTCTCCACCAGCACCGGCAGCTTGAGCCGCCGCCGCAGCCGCTCGCCCACCGGCATGGCCTGCCACCCCAGGGTCGGCGCGTTGACCGTGCCGACCGCCTGGTCCTCCACGCTGCCCGGGACCCCGACCCCGATCCCGAGCAGGGGCGGCGCCTGCCCGTGGTCGGCCGAGGCGGACGTACGCGCCGTCAGCCCGCGCCCGCTGCCCGAGACCACCGCCTCGACGGCGTCGGCCAGCCGGTCCAGCGCCTCAGGGGACGACGGGTCGAACGCGCACTCCCAGGCCCCCAGCACCTCGCCGTCGAGCCGCACGTCGACCAGCACCAGATGGTCGGCCGTCACCTTCACGCCGAGCGCGCGGCCCGCGCTGCCCACCAGCCCGAGCCGCTGGGCGGGCCGCCCGCCGCGCGACGGCTTGAGGTCGAGCTCCTCGAGCATCCCGTAACCCATGAGTTCGCGCGTGAGCTGCGTGACGGTCGCCGGGCTCAGGTCCAGCTCGCGCGCCAGCTCGGTGCGGCTCAGCGGCCCGACGGTGCCGAGGAGCGCGAGGATCGCCGTCCTCGTGAGATCACCACGATCAGTGCCTGCCATGTGATGAGAACGACTTTCTTTAGAAATAAAGTTAGTGGTGAAAATATGAGGCCGCCGCAGGCCGCTGTCAAGAGTCCGGGAACGCGAAAAGGGGCCCCCGTCACCGGAGACCCCTTCTCAAGAGCGGTGCGCTAGGACGCGTCCTTCGCACGGTTGCGCAGGGCGCGGCTGACGCCGTCGGCGCCCTCCAGGATCATCCGGCGCAGCGCCTGCGGCGGCTGCTCCTTCTCCAGGTAGGACTCCGCCGCCCGCACGGTCTCCGGCTCGATGAGCAGCGCGGGGAAGCAGCCGACCGTGAACGTCTGCGCCTGGTCGAACGTCCACTCCCGGTAGATCCGGCCGATCTCCGCGAAGTACTTCTCCCGGTAGGGGGCCAGCAGCTCCGGGTGGTGCGGGTCCTGGAAGCCGTTGACCGTCGTACGGGCGATGTGGTTGGCCAGCTTGCCGCCCACGATCGAGGCCCACGCGGCGGCCTTGCCCTCGGCCGTCGGGATGGCCGCCCGGCACAGCGCCGCGGAGCGCTCGCCGGTGGCGGTGGCGTCGCGCGCCAGCTCGGCGTCGATGTCGGCGCCGTCCAGCCGGCCGCCCACCACCAGCGCGTGGACGAGCGTCCAGCGCAGGTCGGTGTCGACGGTCAGCCCCTCGGGCACGGCCGAGCCGTCCAGGATGCCGGAGATGATCGCCAGGTCGGCCTCGGAAGTGGCCGTGGGCGCGAACGCCTGCAGGAAGGCGAGCTGGTGGTCCGAGCCAGGCGCCGCCGCGGCGAGCAGCTTGCGCAGCTCGGTGGCCAGCAGCGACAGGCCCTCGGCCCGCCAGGCCGGGTCGGCGTACTGCTGCGCGGCCATCCGTGCCTGCCGGAGCACGGCCTGCAGGACCGTGATGTCCTTGACTGTGCCGACGCCCGAGACGACCAGCTTGACGTAGTCGTGGGTGGACATCTCGCCGTCGCGGGTCATGTCCCAGGCGGCCGACCAGCACAGGGCCCGGGGCAGCGACTCGGTGAAGCCGGCGATGCCACCGTCGACCAGGGTACGCAGCGACCGCTCGTCCAGGCGGATCTTGGCGTAGGTCAGGTCGTCGTCGTTGACCAGGACCAGGTCGGGCTGCTCCACGCCGATCAGCTCCGAGACCGTCGTACGGGCGCCCACCACGTCCAGCTCGACCCGCTTGGTGCGCGTCAGCACGCCGTCGGCCAGCGAGTAGAGGCCGACCGCGACCCGGTGCGAGCGCAGCGTCGGGTAGTCGGCCGGCGCCTCCTGCAGCACCTCGAAGGTCTCGAAGCGGCCGTCGGCGACCGTGAACGACGGGCGCAGCGTGTTGACCCAGGCGGTCTCCAGCCACTCCTTGGACCACGAGGACAGGTCGCGCCCCGAGGTCCGCTCCAGCGCCCCGAGCAGGTCCTTCAGCTCGGTGTTGCCCCAGGCGTGCTCGCCGAAGTAGTCGCGTACCCCGGCCAGGAAGTTGTCCAGCCCGACGTACGCGACCAGCTGCTTGAGCACCGAGGCGCCCTTGGCGTAGGTGATGCCGTCGAAGTTGACCTCGACCGCCTGCATGTCGGGGATGTCCGCGGCGATCGGGTGCGTGGACGGCAGCTGGTCCTGGCGGTAGGCCCAGGACTTCTCCACGTTCGCGAACGTCGTCCAGGCGCCCTTGCCCCAGCGGGTCGCCTCGGCCTGGGCGAGCACCGACATGTAGGTGGCGAACGACTCGTTCAGCCACAGGTCGTCCCACCAGCGCATGGTCACGAGGTCGCCGAACCACATGTGCGCCATCTCGTGCAGGATCGTCTCGGCGCGCCGCTCGACGACGGCGTCGGTGACCCTGGACCGGAAGACGTAGTCCTCCAGGAACGTCACGCAGCCGGCGTTCTCCATCGCGCCCGCGTTGAACTCCGGCACGAACAGCTGGTCGTACTTGCCGAACGGGTAACGGACGCCGAACACCTTGTGGAAGAAGTCGAAGCCCTGCCGGGTGACCTCCAGGATGTTGTCGGCGTCGAGGTGCTCGGCGAGCGAGGCGCGGCAGTAGATGCCCAGCGGGATGCCGTCGTGCTCGGAGGTCACCTTGTAGTACGGCCCGGCCACCAGCGCGGTGATGTAGGTCGACATGACCGGCGTGGCGGGGAACATCCAGCGCTTGGCCGCCCGCACCGCGCCGTGCTTGCCGGCCTGCTCGGGCAGGTGCTCGACCGAGGAGGCGGCCGCGTTGGAGACGACCTCCCAGTCGGCCGGGGCCAGCGCGGTCAGCTGGAAGGTGGCCTTGAGGTCGGGCTGGTCGAAACAGGCGTACATGCGGTGCGCGTCGGCCGTCTCGAACTGGCTGTGCAGGTAGACCTTCTGGTCCACCGGGTCGACGAAGCGGTGCAGCCCCTCGCCGCTGCGCATGTAGACACAGTCGGCGTCGACGCGCAGCTCGTTGGACTCGGCCAGCGAGGGGAGCGGGAAGCGCCCCTTCTCCGCGTCGTAGGTGGAGACGTCGAGGTCGGCCCCGTTGAGCGTGACCTGGCGCACGTGCGCGCCGTGCAGATCGATGAACGTGGCCGAGCCCGGCCGGGTGCTGCTGAACCGGACGGTCGTGACACTCTCGAAGCGCTCGTCTCCCTCGGTCAGATCGAGTGCGACCTCATACGACTCGACCTTCAACAGCCGGGCGCGCTCGCGAGCCTCGTCCCGGGTCAGGTTGCCTGCCAAGTTCCACTCCTTTTCGCACTTCTTTTCGCCACTTTATGGAGGTTTGTCGGTATCCTGCCACGCGGGGAATAGGACATCGACACCCCAGGTTATGGCCCTCGTGACTGACACGACCCCCGTAGACCTTTGGTTCGATCCTTTCTGCCCATTTGCCTGGGTGACGTCACGATGGCTGCTCGAAGTCGAGAAGGTTCGTCCGATCGAGCCTCGCTGGCGCATCATGAGCCTGCAGGTCCTCAACGAGGACAAGGACGTCTCCGACGACTACCGTGCGTCGTCCGCCCGGGGCACCAAGCTCATCAGGGTCATCGCCGCCGCCGCCGACCGCTTCGGCGAGGAGTACGTCGGTCGCCTCTACACCGAGTTCGGCACCCGCCTGCACAACGAGGGCCGGGGCAGAGACCTCGACACCCTGCGCGTGATCGCCGAGGAGTCGCTCGAGGCCGTGGGTCTCGACAAGGGCCTGGCCGCCGAGGCCATGGACTCGACCGAGTACGACGACGTCATCCGCAAGTCGCACAACGAGGGCATCACCCTGGTCGGCCAGGAGGTCGGCACCCCCGTCATCCGCGTCGGCTCCAACGCCTTCTTCGGCCCGGTGGTCACCACCATCCCCAGGGGTGAGGACGCGGGCCGGCTCTGGGACGGCGTGCTGCTGGTCACCGAGTTCGACGACTTCTTCGAGCTCAAGCGCTCGCGCACCCGGCGGCCGAGCTTCGACTGACTCTCACCTCGCAGCGGCTTCTTCCGCAGCGGTTTTTTCCGCGGTGGCTTTTTCCCCGGTGGCTTGTTTCGCTGACATGTAGCGGCGCAATCCGCGCCTATCCGGTGCGTCCGGCCGTACTCTTCTGAAGGAGCAGCCGCACAAGGCGCCACGCCCTCGCTCAGCGACGGCCGGCGCGCGAGGATGGGGGCTATGCGTCAGCTGTACATCGGCGGTGCCTGGACCGCTTCGGTCTCCGGCGAGCCCATCGAGGTCGTCAATCCGGCCACGGAGCAGATCATCGACCGGGTGCCGGCCGGCGCCCCCGACGACGTCGAGGCGGCTGTACGCGCCGCGCGGAGCGCCTTTCCGTCCTGGGCGGCCACTCCCGCCGCCGAGCGCGGCAAGCTGCTGGCCGCCGCCGCCGAGCTGCTGACCGAGCGCGCCGGCGACATCGCCAAGACCATCGCGACCGACATGGGCTCGCCCCTGGGCTTCGCGCTCAAGGTGCAGACGCTGATGCCCGCGGGTGTGCTGGCCGGCTACGCCCGGCTGGCCGAGAGCCATCCGCGCGAGTCGCGCGTCGGCAACTCGCTGGTGCTCAAGGAGCCGGTCGGCGTGGTCGCCGCGATCACCCCGTGGAACTACCCGCTGCACCAGATCGTGTGCAAGGTCGCCCCGGCTCTGGCCGCCGGCTGTACGGTCGTGCTCAAGCCGTCCGAGGTGGCGCCGCTGGCGGCGTACGCGCTGACCGAGATCTTCCACGAGATGGGCCTGCCCGCCGGGGTGTTCAACCTGGTCAGCGGGCGCGGTCCGGTGGTGGGCGAGGCCATGGCCGCGCACCCGGAGGTCGACATGATCTCCTTCACCGGCTCGACGGCCGCCGGGCGCCGAGTGGCGTCGCTGGCGGTCGAATCGGTCAAGCGGGTGGCGCTGGAGCTCGGCGGCAAGTCCGCCAACCTGATCCTGCCCGACGCCGACCTGGGCGCCGCCGTCAAGGTCGGCGTCGCCAACTGCTTCGTCAACGCCGGCCAGACCTGCTCGGCGTGGAGCCGCATGATCGTCCACCGCGACCAGTACGACGACGCGGTCCACCTCGCCGTCGACGCGGCGCGCCGCTACACCGTGGGCGACCCGTTCGACGAGAGCACCCGCATCGGCCCGCTCGTCTCCGCGGCCCAGCGCGCCCGCGTGATCCACTACATCAACCGGGGCCAGGAAGAGGGCGCCAGGCTGGTGACCGGGGGCACCGAACGCCCGCACCCGCACGGCTTCTACGTCGAGCCGACCGTCTTCGCCGCGGTCGAGCCGGGCATGACGATCGAGCAGGAGGAGATCTTCGGCCCGGTCCTGTCGATCATCCCCTACACCAGCGAGGATCAGGCCGTCCGCATCGCCAACGACACCCCCTATGGCCTGGCCGGCGCGGTGTGGGCGGGCACCCAGGAGCGCGCGGTCGCGGTGGCCCGCGGGCTGCGCACCGGGCAGGTCGCGATCAACGGCGGCGCGTTCAACCCGCTCGCCCCGTTCGGCGGCTACAAGCAGTCGGGCATCGGCCGTGAACTGGGCGAGCACGGGCTGGAGGAGTATCTCGAGGTCAAGTCGCTGCAGCTCTGAAGTCTCCGTACCCGAGAAGCCGTTGCCCCTCAGGCTCAGAAGCTGGTGCGGTTTGCAGCCGACGCGGCTCAGAGGAGCAGCCCGCCGGCCGCCAGCAGGTTCTGGCCGGTGATCCACCGCCCGTCGGGCCCGGCCAGGAAGGCGACCACGGCCGCGATGTCGTCCGGCTTCCCCAGCCGTCGCAGCGCGGTCATCGCGGGCATCTGTTCGAGCGCCTCCGGCGGATTGTTGTCGCGCAGCATGTCGGTGTCGGTCGCGCCGGGCGAGACGATGTTGGCCGTGATGCCGCGCCCGCCCAGCTCACGCGCCGCGACCTTGGTGAACTGCTCGACGGCCGCCTTGCTCCCCGCGTAGAGGGAGATCCCCGGGCCGGGCACGCGCGTGTTGAGCGTGGAGATGTTGATGATCCGCCCGCCGTCGCGCATCACCCGCCCGGCCCACTGGATGGCCAGGAACGCCGAACGCGCGTTGACCGCGAACGCCCGCTCGTAGGACTCGTCCGTGACGTCGGCGATGAGTCCCTGCCCGGTCTCCGCCGCGTTGCCGACCAGGATGTCGAGCCCCGGCAACAGCTCCTCGGCCGTGGCGAACAGCCGGTCGAGATCCGCCCTGCTCGCCTGATCGGCTTGTACGGCATGCGCTCCGGTCGCCGCGGCCACCTCCTTGGCCGACTCCGCGTTGCCGCGATAGGTGAAGACCACCTCGGCGCCGTCGGCGGTCAGCCGCTCGACGATGGCCCGGCCGATGCCCCGGGAGCCACCTGTGACCAACGCGCCTTTGCCCGAAAAGACCTTTCCCGAAGATTCACTCATGCGACCAACCTACGTTCTGAGCATGATCTTGCGCGCCTCCGGCTTCGGCAGCCGGTCGACGTACAGCTTCCCGTCCAGGTGCTCGGTCTCGTGCTGGAAGCAGCGGGCCAGCGAGCCGCGTGCCCTGACGCGCTGCGGGCGGCCGAGCCGGTCGAACCCCTCGACGGTCACTCCCGCGGCCCGCGCCACCGGGGCGTAGATCGGCGTGCCCGTCTCCCGGTCGGGCACCGACAGGCAGCCCTCCTCGTCCAGCACCTCTTCCGGATCGTCCACGGTCAGCACGGGATTGATCATGTGGCCCTTGCGCCGGCTGATGTCATAGACGAACAGCCGTCGCGGCACACCGATCTGCGGACCGGCCAGGCCGACGCCGTCCACCGCGTACATCGCCTGGAACATCTCGTCGATGAGGCGGCGCAGCTCACGGTCGAAGCCTTCGACGGGCTCGGCGGGTGTGCGCAGCACAGGATCGCCGAGGACGCGGATCTCGCGCATGATGCTCTACTTCCGTAAGGACTGGATAACCGATGAGGTCCTTACTCTAGCCAGCTGACGCGCGCGTGCGAGGCACGTGTGCGGCGCTGTGGAAGACTGGGCGCGTGCGTGTCTACATCGGTGCCGACCATGCCGGCTATGAGTTCAAGAACCACCTCGCGTCCTGGCTCAAGGACCACGGGCACGAGGTGACCGACTGCGGTCCGTTCGTCTACGACGCCGAGGACGACTATCCGGCGTTCTGCCTGCGGGCCGCCGAGGGCGTCGCCGGCGATCCAGGCAGCCTGGGCGTCGTCATCGGGGGATCGGGCAACGGCGAGCAGATGGCCGCCAACAAGGTGCGCGGCATCCGGGCCGCCCTGGCCTGGAGCCAGGAGACGGCCAGACTTGCCCGCGAGCACAACAACGCCAACATCGTCTCCATCGGGGCGCGCATGCACTCCGACGACGAGGCGACCGGCTTCGTGGAGACCTTCCTCGCCACCCAGTTCTCCGGCTCGGAGCGGCACGCCCGCCGCATCGCGCAGGTGACGACCTACGAGACGATCGGCCAGCTGCCCTCTCTGCCCTAAGCGCGCCGCTTGGGGTCGCGTCTGGGCATCTCGTCACGCAGGGGCCGCCGGTCGGCGGCCTCCTGCTGCTCCTTCGAGGGCCGCGACACGTCGCGGGCCCGCATCGCGGTGATCGCGGTGATCTGCAAGCTCTGCAGTGCCATGCCCGCGAGCCTACGTCAAAGGGGCCCGCGTGGCTCGCGTCCGAGGGGCCCGCGCGGCTCGCGTCCGACGGGACCGCGTCAGAAGGACAGTCCTCCCCACGGCTTCGGGCTCCACGCCATGGCGGCGGCGAGCCCGCGTACCGAGCCCGCCGAGTGCTCGCGCAGCAGCCCCGCGTCGAGCTGCGCCGCGAGCAGGCCGTCGCCCATGTACGCCGAGCCGAGCGAGGAGACTCGCAGCGACAGGTCGGGCTCGTCCTCCACCGGCTTGCACTCCGCGCCGGAGGTGTCGGCGCTGAGCCGCCAGCGGCGGGCGTTCCACGGGCACACGTCGTCCTCGACCTCGATCACCACGTCGACGGCCGACGAGTACGCCCGCGAGGTCAGCGCCCGGTCCACCTCCACGAGGCGTACCCACAGTTCGTCGATGCAGCTCGCCCGGAGCTGCCGTGGGTCGGCGAGCAGCGCGAGGAGCGCGTCGTCCACCGCCCGGCTGCCCTCCACCCGGGAGACCAGGTCGCGGTCGAGCACGCTGCGCCACAGCAGCGCGCGGGCGGCGGGGTCGGCCGCCTCCAGCTCCACCAGCTTCAGCAGGCCGTCGGACATACCGTTGTCGTCCCAGTTCGCCTTGACCCTGAACAGCGCGTAACCGCGTACGCCCCGGTCATCCTCGGCGATCACCGAGCGGAGCGCCCCGTCCCCGCGCCGGTCGAACTCCTCGTCGGCCAGCAGAGCATCCCAGAAGTGCTCGTTACGGAGGTAGCGCCCGGGGCGGGCGGTCACCACGGAGGCGAACAGCCGCTCGAACTCGGCTCGGGCCTCGGCCGGCTTGGCCACCCTGAGGCGCAGCGCGGGGTCCGTGGGGGCGTTCGCCACGAAGGCCGAGCCGTGCTTGGCGATGCTGAACCCCATCTCGGTCGACGCCCTGCCGTAGCCGAACCTGCCGTAGATGACGGACTCCGAGGCGTACAGGGCGGCGACGGACTCGCCCCGCTCGCGCACGTCGGACAGCTGCCTGCGCATCAGGCTCGACAGCACGCCGCGACGGCGGTGGGAGGGGAGCACGCTGACGGCCGTCACTCCCGCGACGGGGATCTGCGCGCCGGGGACCGACATGGTGAAGGAGTAGACGGCGGTGACACCGGCCATGAGATCGCCGTCGAACGCGGCGAGCGTCCGATCGAACTCGATCTGCGCCTTGGCTCGTTCGAATTCCTGGGGATGGGGCGTCCAGTTGAAGCCTTCAGAGAGCACATCGGCGAACTTCGGCCACTCGGCTTCGTCCACCGGACGGATCGGATACGTCATCCGTCCACGGTAGGAGCGGGCAAAGGGGGAAGGCCACCCAATATACGTGCTTAATGATCAAGGCCTTGGTCAAGTGGGCTGCCCAAAGGGAGGCCAGAGCGCTACAGTCAGGCGCATCATGAGTTCCCGTTCGGCGCTGCAGATACCGCCACGGCTCCGCGCGCTCCTGGTGCGGGTGCCGTTTCTGGTGTCCGCCGTCCGGTTTCTCAGGAGGGGCTCCTTGGCCCGAGACCGCAACCTGCTGGTCACCTTGACGATGCTCACGCTCGTCCTCGGCCTGCTCGCCGCGCAGATCTCGACCGAGTGGTTCTCGCCCTCGCTGCTCATCCTCGTCCTCCTGGTGGGCGGTCTGCAGCTCCGGCTGAACAGCCTGATCAAGCTGCTCGTCGCGGTGATCATCTCGCTCGGCTATATCGCCGGCACCCTCGGGGTCGGCCAGATCGGCCTCGGGCTCATGGTGACGATCGGCTTCACCACGGTGCTGGCGGTGCTGATGGCCCGCACCCGGGGCAAGCTCGGCGTGCAGGGGCTGCGCGGCGACGCCATGCTGCTGGAGCTGCGCGACCGGCTCAGGAGCCAGGGTGAGCTGCCCGCGCTGCCCAAGGACTGGGGCGGCAAGGTCGTGCTCAAGCAGGCCGGCGGCTCCTCCTTCGGCGGCGACTTCCTGGTCTCCATGCGCGACGAGGACAAGGTGGAGATCGCGCTGGTAGACGTGTCGGGCAAGGGCGTCGACGCGGGCACCAGGGCGCTGCTGCTGTCCGGCACGTTCGGCGGGCTGCTCGGCTCGGGCGTCGACTTCCTGCCCGCCTGCAACACCTATCTGCACCGTCAGCGCGGTGACGAGGGGTTCGTGACAGCCGTGCACGTACGCCTCGACCTGGCGACGGGCGACTACACGATCACCTCGGCCGGCCACCCGCCGGTGGTCAAGTTCGACGCGGGCACGGGTAACTGGCAGGTCGCCACGGCCAAGGGCGTCGTCCTCGGCGTGGTCCCCGACCTGCACTGCGAGCCCGACAGTGGCACCCTGCGCAAGGGCGACGCGCTGCTGCTCTACACCGACGGGCTGATCGAGCAGCCGGGGCGCGACATCGACGCCGGGCTCGACAAGCTGCTCGGCGAGGCGGAGCGGCTGCTGCCCTCGGGCTTCCGTGACGGCGCGCGGGCCCTGGTCAACGCCATGGCGTCGGGTCACAACGACGACTGCGCGCTGGTGCTCATCTGGCGTCCGTGACGAATCACACGGGTCAAGGGGTGAACAAGGTCACTGGCAGCGCTTGATCGACCTTGAGATGCTCGAAGAGTTCACCACTCCGGGTCTCGGTGGAGCGGCGCGGCTTCACCGGGGCCCGGTCTCCTTGTTAGTGGGCCTCACAGCACTAGAGGGCCTCACAGCCAGCCTGAGTCGCTCGCGATGCGTACCGCGTCGATGCGGTTGCGGGCCCCGGTCTTGCACATGATGCGCGACAGATGGTTGCGTACGGTGCCCACCGACAGGAAGAGCTGGTCGGCGATCTCCGTCGAACGGGCCCCGCCCGCCGCGATCCGCAGCACGTCGAGCTCGCGCCTGGTCAACGGGTTGGCGACCGACTGGAGGGCGGCGATCGCCAGGTCGGAGTCGACCGCGCGGCGCCCGGCGGCGACCAGTCGCAGGCTCTCGGCGAGCCGCTCGGGCGCGACGTCGAGGCTCATGAACCCGAGCGCGTGCGTGGCGAACGCCCTGCGCACCTGACCGGGATTGGGCTGCGCCGACAGGATGAGTACGTGACAGCCCTGCTCGCGCAGCCGCGCCGCGGGGAACAGGCCACCCCCGCCGGGCAGGTCCAGATCGACGATCGCCGTGTGGGGCGCGCAAGCGGCCGCCGCGGGCAGGACGCCGTCCGCGTCTTCCACTTCGGCGACCACCCGCAGGTCGGGCTCCGCGTCGAGCGACGCCACCAATCCGCGCCGGACCAGCGGCAGATGCTCGGCGACCAGAATCCGGATCAAGGGCTCCCACCTCCGTCATCCCCCAGAGTGATCGCTTGATCGCCTACTGTCAACGAAATGTGGCGCCGCGGCAAAGGGTGCGCAAGCCATCGAGGTGCAATGACTTCGACTACTCTGGGGGCTGTCGGGACCTTCTGTCTGCCCTGGAGCGGGACTAGATGAACTGGCTTTACCTCGCGGGGATCGTAGTCTTCCTGATCGGGCTGATGGCGTCTGTCGCGTTGCACGAACTCGGTCACTTCGTGCCCGCCAAGATCTTCGGCGTCAGGGTGCCCCAGTACATGGTCGGCTTCGGCTCGACCGCCTGGTCCATCCGGCGAGGTGAGACCGAGTACGGCATCAAGTGGATCCCGCTGGGCGGCTACATTCGCATGATCGGCATGCTGCCGCCACGGCCCGGCGACGATCCCACCAAGCTCAGGGGTTCCTCCACCGGCCCGTTCCAGGGTCTCATCGAGACCGCCCGCGACGCGGCGCAGGAAGAGGTGCGACCGGGCGACGAGGAGCGGGTCTTCTACCGGAAGAAGTGGTGGCAGAAGGTCATCATCATGTCCGGCGGCCCGTTCATGAACTTCGTGCTGTCGTTCATCCTCTTCTCGGTCCTGCTCGTCGGCATCGGGCTGCCCGCGCTGACCCCGGTGGTGTCCCCGCAGACCAACACCTGCGTGATCCCGATCAGCGAGCAGCGCACCGACTGCCGCGCCTCCGACCAGCCGACGCCCGCCGCCAAGGCCGGCATGAAGCCCGGGGACCGGCTCGTCTCCTTCGGCGGCCAGAAGATCGCCTCGTGGGACGACGCCACCCGCCTGATCCGCTCGCACGGTGCCGGCCCCGTCGCCGTCGGCATCGTGCGCGACGGCAAGCCGATGACCCTCAACGTGACGCTCATCGCCCAGGACCGGCCGTCGCCCACCGACCCGAAGAAGATCGACAAGGGAGTCGGCTTCCTCGGCGTCATGCCCACCGAGGTCATGGAGCAGCAGAGCCTCGGCGTCGTGGTCGGCTACATGGGCCAGCTCACCGGCCGGGTCGCCGACTCGCTGCTGAACCTGCCGCAGAAGATGGTCGGCGTGTGGCACGCCGCGTTCTCCGGCGACAAGCGCGACCCCGAGGGCCCGGTCGGCGTCGTGGGCGCCGGACGCATGGGCGGCGAGATCCTCTCCTCCGACCTGTCGGGCGAGAAGAAGGTCGCCTTCCTGGTGAACCTGCTGGCCGGGTTCAACCTGGCGATCGGCATGTTCAACCTGATCCCGCTGCTGCCGCTCGACGGCGGCCACATCGCGGGCGGCCTCTGGGAGGGCCTCAAGCGCGCCTACGCCCGCGTCACGCGGCGTCCCGAGCCCGCGTACGTGGACATCGCCAAGGTGCTGCCGCTCACCTATGCCCTGGCCTTCGTCATGATCATCATGGCCGGCCTGCTCGTCTACGCCGACCTGATCAACCCGCTCACGCTCACCGGCTGACTGGCGGGCGGCGGTCAGGTCTGCCGGGAGCTCAGCGTCGCTGGGCGCCCACGTCGTAGCGGGCGGAGCGCGGCTGACCTGGCCCACCGGGTGCCGTACATTCGGTGCGTGAATGTGTCGGAAGCGATCCGGGTGCGGTAGATGTTCGTCTTCGCGCTCCCGCACAGCGGCCGGCTCACGTGGCCGCTCCGCGCCGTCCGGCTCGCCGGGCTGGTGGTCCTCCTGGTCACCATCATGCGGACGGATCCCGGCCTGATCGACCGCCGTCCCGTCGTGATGGCCGGGCTGCTCGCGGCGGCGAGCGCGGGATGGCTGCTCTGGCTGGCCTCGGACTGGCTCGGCCGCCGTTCGCTGGTCGTGGCGCTGCTGCTGATGGGCGTCGCGGGGGCCGCGCTGACGGGTGCGGGTGCGGGCGTGGCCGTCGCGTTCCCCGCCGTGGCGCTCATCGACGCCGGAGCCAGGCTGCCGCCGCGCCAGGTCCTGCCGATCACGCTCGCGACCGTCGCGGCCACGGTCTCGCTGAGGCCCTCCCCGCCCTGGCCGTACCTGGTCGCGCACGTCTCGGTGCTGGTGGCGTGCGTGTTGCTCGGGACGTTCAGGAAGCAGGTGCTGCAGCGCGCGGAGCAGGCAGAGCTGCTCCTGGGCAACGCCGAACGGGCGGCGCAGGAGCGGGCCAGGGCGGCGGCGCTGGCCGAGCGTTCGCGGATCGCCAGGGAGATCCACGACATCCAGGCGCACGCGCTGTCGGCGCTCTCGGTGCAGCTCAAGGTGGTGGACGCGCTGGTGGAGGAGGGGGCGGAGGACGAGCGGATCAGAGTCTTCCTCCGGCGGGCGCAGGAACTGGCCGACGAGGGGCTGGTGGAGACCAGGCGCGCCATTCTCGCGCTGCGGGACGAGGCGCTGCCACTGGAGGAACTGCTGACCGGCCTGGCCACGGCCTACGCCGACCGTGCCGGCAAGCCCGCGGAGCTGGAGATGGAGGCGGCATCCGCGGAGCTGTCCGCCGACGTCGCCCTGACGCTGTATCGGGGTGTGCAGGAGGCGCTCACGAACGCACGCAAGCACGCGCCGGGAAGCCCCGTGCGCATACGCCTCGCATACGGCACACACGCCACGCTGAGCGTTGTCAGCCAGGGCCCTGCCGCGCCGGTCGGCCCCGGCTTCGGGCTGCGCGGGCTCAGGGAACGGGCGGAGCGGCTGGGCGGGACGCTGAGCGCGGCCCCCAAGGGAGAGGAGTGGCACGTCGACGTGCGGATCCCGCTGTGATCAAGGTGGTTGTGGCCGACGACCACCCGGTCGTCCGCGACGGACTGGCGGTCCTGCTCGGCCTGCTGCCCGACGTGGAGGTGGTCGCGACGGCAGGCACCGGCGCGGACGCGGTCGCGGCCGTGGCGGCGCACGGTCCCGACGTGGTGCTGATGGACCTGCGCATGCCCGAACTCGACGGCGTCGAGGCCATCCGGTGGATCGGTCGTGAACACCCGCGGACCGGCGTGGTCGTGCTCACCACCTACTCCGATCAGCGGGAGATCGCGGCGGCGTTGCGCGCGGGCGCGCTCAGCTACCTGACCAAGGACGCCTCACGCGAGGACATCTACCAGGCGGTGGCCGCCGCCGCTGAGGGACGCAGCCTGCTCACCAAGCGGGTCCGCGAGTCGCTCTTCGACGCCGCTCCGTCCCCCGAGCCTCCGGACGGGTTGACGAACCGCGAGCTGGAAGTGCTCAAGCTGGTCGCGGCGGGGCTGTCCAACCGGGAGATCGTGCAGCGGCTGCGCGTGAGCGAGGCCACGGTGAAAACGCACATCAACCGCATCTTCGCGAAGATCGGGGCGCGGGACCGCGCGCAGGCCGTCCGTTACGCCTACCGGCGGGGGATCGCCTCCGACTCTCAACCCACGGGTTGACGCGAACCAACCTCCGGCTTGACGATCGGCCCCGGCCCTGCGGCCTACCGTCGTCTGCCATGAGCGATGTGAGCGTAATCCTCCTCAACCTGATCATCTTTGCGATCGCCATCGAAAGCGACATCGGCCGGCGGAAGGTGGGGCTGTTCCGGCTCCTGCGCCCTGTGGCAGGGGCGGCGGCGCTGGTTCCGATCTTCTTCGACGGCTTCGAGCTGTCGGGCACCGGGCTGCTGCTCGAAGCCGCGGCCACCGTGCTCGGCCTGGCGATGGGACTGGCCGCGGTCTCGTTCATGCGGTTCGAGTACGTGCCGGACAAGCAGGCCGTGTACTCCAGGGCCGGGCTTGCCTACGTGACCGCCTGGGTAGCCATCACCCTGACGAAGCTCGCCTTCTCGTACGGCGCGACGCACGTGTTCGGTCCCGAACTGGGCCGCTGGATGGCCGCGCACGACGTGGGAGCGAACGCGCTGAAGGCGGCGATCATCCTGCTCAACGTGTCGACGATGCTGGCCAGGGTCGGCGGCATCCACGTCAGGGCAAGGGCGACGGCCGCGCCGCGACCGGCTCCCGTTCCGGTCGGCGGGCCCGGCTCTTAGCACGTGAGATCCGGGCAGCTCAACGCCGGCACCAGGCGGTCGCTCCCGTACACGCCGTCATAGTCCCCGCGGAACTCGTTGACCAGCCACAGCTCTCCGCTCGCGGGCCAGTACGCGACATTCTGCGCGTTGCCGGGTGCGGTCGTCAGGTAGTGGACGTCGAGCGTGGCGCGGTCGGCGGAGACCGTGACGCGGTGCAGGCAGGACTTGCGGTAGTCGCCGTAGATGTTTGCCGTGCCGCCCAGCATGTATGCCGCCCGGCATGTATGCCGCCCGGCATGTAGCTGACGGGAGGCGCACCGTCGGGACACAACCCGACGACGATGCCGTTGCCGCCGGTGAACACGCCGCCCTGGAGTGCCCACACCGGGCTGGTCCACCCCTCGGTGGGGTGAACCAAACCGTCGGAGCCCGTCTTGAGCAGGGCGGTACGCCCTCACAGACCGACGGCCGGCTAAAACGCCTTCTTCAAGAGCGCGAATAGCTCATCAGATGCTATTCGTCTCCTTCTAGAACATCGAAATGTGCACATGGTCGAAGTGGTTCTGGGTGATGCTGCCGCGATCGGACATCGAGCTCCACCCCGAGCCCTGGTTGATGCGCTGCTTCCAGATCACGTACTTGACCCCGAGCTTGTCCTTGTTCTCCAGCGCCCAGGCCGCGACGCGGTCGCCGAGCGCCTGGTGGGCCGAGCTGGGCATGCTGCCGCCGGTGCTCATCATGAAGTCGCACGCGCGCCCCAGCGGGTGCTCGCCGCCGCCGCCCGAGCGGAAGCAGCCCACCTCGTACGGCAACGCGAAGTCCTTCTGGATCAACCCACGGATCACCCGCATCCGGGCGGTGATGTTGTCGGAGCCGGCCGGCAGTTCGGGCGCCCAGCTTCCGTCCGAGCGGCGGCCGGGGCCGAACGGGATGAGGCTCTTCAGCTTCTTCTGGATGTCCTTGATGACGTCCTGCGCGTCGTCCCGCTGCTGGGCCACGTTCGCCGCGTCGTCGCGGATCTTCGACTCGAGGGCGGTCGCCTGGTCCACGGCCGCCTTCTTCTCGTTTCGGGCGGCGGCCACGCCCTGCACGATCGCCTGTTGCTCGGCCGCGAGGTGGTCCAGCAACGCCGCGCTGGAGGCGTCGGTCGGAAGGGTGAGGTTCGGCAGCGCGCCGGTGCCGTTCTGGTACTGCAGGCGCGCGAGCTCGGCGACGCGTCTCTGGGCGGTGATGAGCTGGGTCTCCGCCGTGGCCAGCCGTTTCTTGGTCGTTTCCGAGTCCTGTTTGGCCTTGGCCAGTTCGACGCGCTTGAGGTTGTAGGTCTCGATGAGCTTGTCGACCTTCTTGTCCAGCTGCTTCAGCTCCGCGCGGAGCTGAGCCTCGCTGGGCTTGGGGGCGGCAGCGGCGGGCGCGGCCGTGAAGGCTCCGAGGGCCATGGAAGCGGAGGTGATGAGAGCGATGGCAAGACTCGAGGGGGACGCAGCCGCCACGGAGGGTTCCTCTCCCTATGCCGGCCGGGTTAGCTGACGGGTTCGGGCAGGGAGATGCCGCCTTACCACCTGAGTGGATTCACCCCAAGACGCGATGGGTCCCCGGCTCCCGGGCCACGCGCCCGGGATTAGGCCGGCACCGACCGTTACGGTCGGTGCTGAAATGGGATATTAGTGGTAAATCCAAGGTCATGCGACTCCAAGCGGAAACCAATTAGAGATCTACCTGTGATTTAAGCATGCGCGCGGCTTCCTCCGGCAGGACATCGTTGACGAACGCGCCCATGGCCGACTCCGAGCCCGCCAGATACTTGAGTTTCCCGGGCGCCCGTCTGATGCTGAACAGCTCCAGGTGCAGATAGCCCAGGTCACGATCCTGCCGGACCGGCGCCTGGTGCCAGGCCGAGATGTACGGCATGGGGACGCCGAACAGCCCGTCGAGCGCCCGCAGCACGGATGTGTAGAGCGGGGCGAAGGCGGCGCGTTCCTCCTCCGACAGCGCGGCCAGGTCTGGCACCTGCCGGTGCGGATACACGTGCACCTCGAACGGCCAGCGGGCGGCGGCGGGCACGAACGCCGTCCACAACTCGTTGGCCGCCACCACGCGCACCCCGGCGGCCCGCTCGGCCGCCAGCACATCGGCGAAGAGGTTGCCGCCCCGGTGCCGGGCGGCCGCGGCGAGCTGGAGCTTGGTCCGCGGGGTCACGTACGGGTAGGCGTAGATCTGTCCGTGCGGGTGCGGCAGCGTGATGCCGATCTCCTCGCCCCGGTTCTCGAAGCAGAACACCTGCTCGACGCCCTCGATCGCGGACAGCTCGGCCGTACGGTCGGCCCACGCCTCCATGACCAGGCCCACCTGCTCGTCGGAGAGCCGCGAGAACGACGACGAATGCTCAGAGGTGAAGCACACCACCTCACACCGCCCCACCCCCGGCCGGACCTCGCTCAGCCCCCCGACATCCCCATAAGTCCCGAAATTTCCGGAAAAGGAGGGGAAGCGGTTCTCGAAGACCGCCACGTCATAGTCGTACGCCGGGATCTCCGAAGCCCTCGTCTCGGACGACGGGCACAGCGGGCACTCGTCGGCCGGAGGCAGGAACGTACGCGTCTGGCGGTGCCCCGCCATCGCGATCCACTCCTCGGTGAGCGGGTCGTAGCGCAGCTCCGACGCCATCGGCCTGGGGTCGAGCGCCCGCCGGTCGATCGCGCTCCGGTCGGCGTCGTCGCGCCGGTCGAAGTAGATCAGCTCTCGGCCGTCGGCCAGCTGGGTGATGGTGCGTTTCACTGCGAGTCCTCCGCGATGATCAGTTCGCCGGCGCGTTCGCCCAGCTCCATACGTGCCTCCTCGGGCAGTCCCGAGTCGCTGATGACCGCGTCGGCCTCGGTCAGATCGGCGATCGTGCTGATGCCGACCGTGTTCCACTTGGTGTGGTCGGCCGGGATGACCAGCCGGTGCGCCGCGTGCACCAGCTCCCTGTCGGTCTCCGACTCCAGCAGATTGGGCGTGGTGAACCCGGCCCGCACACTCATCCCGTGCACGCCGAGGAACAGCGTGTCCACGTGCAGCCGCCGGATCGCGGCCACCGCGACCGGGCCGACGAGGGCGTCGGACGGTGTGCGTACGCCGCCGGTCAGCACGACCGTGCGGTCGGCGCGCGGGTTGCGATGGAAGACGTCGGCCACCGGGATCGAGTTGGTGATGACCGTGAGCTCGGGCACCGAGATGAGGTGGTGGGCCAGGGCCCAGGTGGTGGTCCCGGCCGACAGGGCGACCGCGGTGCCGGGCCGGACGAACTGGGCGGCGCGGCGCGCGATGGCCTCCTTCTCCTGCTGCTGGCGGGCGGACTTGGCGGTGAAGCCCGGCTCCTCGGTCGAGCCGGGACCCAGCGCGGTCGCGCCGCCGTGCACCTTCTCCAGCAGCCCGCGCTCGGCGAGCACCTCGAGGTCGCGGCGGACCGTCATGTCGGAGACGCCGAGCTCGCGAACGAGGTCGGCCACCCGAACGCCGCCGCTGCTGCGCACGCGTTCGAGAATCGCCTGCTGGCGCTGCTGTGCGAGCACGCCCCCGCTCCTTCCAACAGATTCCACCAAATTATGACACGACTTTGTTGGGGAATGTTAGGTCGCACGGGTTGTGCGGTAGACCACAGCGCGAGACGTTGGAACGCGGACCAATCACTGGAGGTATCCATGGCGAAGCGATCTCGCAAGACCAAGGCGCGCAAGAAGAAGAAGGCCAACCACGGCAAGCGCCCGAACGCGAACTGATGGCCGGCCGGCCGTGGTGAGCTCCTTCACCCCGGCCGGTGCAACGGCTCAGCGGGGGAGACCGCGCAGGGCCCCGTCGATTCAGCCGGGGAGACCGCGCAGGGCCCCGTCGATTCAGCCGGGGAGACCGCGCAGGGCCCCGTCGATTCAGCCGGGGAGATCGTGCAGGGCCTCCTCGATGCGCTCCTGCGGGAGCGGGTAGTCCTCCATGCGCCCTGACAGGTAGCGGTCGTAGGCGGCCAGGTCGAAGTGGCCGTGCCCGCACAGCGCGGTCAGGATCACCTTCTCCTCGCCGCTCTCCCTGCACCGCAGCGCCTCGGCGATGGTCTCGGCCAGCGCGTGCGTCGGCTCCGGCGCCGGGACGATGCCCTCTGTACGGGCGAAGCGCACACCTGCCTCGAAGCACTCGGTCTGCGACCTGGTCACCGCCTCGAACAGGCCCAGCTCGTACATGTGCGACAGCAACGGCGACATGCCGTGATAACGCAGCCCGCCCGCGTGGATCGGGTCGGGCACGAACCCGTGGCCCAGCGTGTGCATCTTGAGCAGCGGCGTGAAGCCCGCCGCGTCGCCGAAGTCGTAGGCGTAGACGCCCCGCGTGAACGACGGGCACGCCTCGGGCTCGACGGCGCGCAGCGTGACGTCGAGGTTCCCGGCCAGCTTCTCGCGCAGGAACGGGAAGGTGAGCCCGGCGAAGTTCGAACCGCCTCCGGTGCAGCCGATGATCAGGTCGGGCATCTCCGCCAGCTGGGCCAGCGCCTCCTCACCGATGACGGTCTGGTGCATGAGCACGTGGTTCAGCACCGAGCCGAGTGCGTAGCGGGCGTCCGGGTTCGCGCCGGCCACCTCGACCGCCTCGCTGATCGCGATGCCGAGACTGCCGGGCGAGCCGGGGTCGTCGGCCAGCACCTTGCTGCCCACCCCGGTCACGGTCGAGGGACTGGGGTACACCGTCGCGCCGTACACCCGCATGAGCGAGCGCCGATAGGGCTTCTGATCGTAGGAGGCGCGGACCATCCAGATCTGGCACTCCAGATCGAACTGCGCACACGCGAACGCCAGCGCCGACCCCCACTGTCCCGCACCGGTCTCCGTGGTGAGCAGCCGGACGCCTTCGCGGGCGTTGTAGTACGCCTGGGGGACGGCGGTGTTCGGCTTGTGCGACCCGGCGGGGGAGACACCCTCATACTTGTAGTAGATCCGCGCGGGCGTGCCGAGCGCCTTCTCCAGCCGACGCGCCCGGATCAGCGGGGTGGGCCGCCAGAGCCGGTAGACATCGAGGACCTCCTGGGGAATGGCGATGTACCGCTCGGTGCTCACCTCCTGGCCGATCAGCTCCATCGGGAACAGCGGCGCCAGGTCATCGGGTCCCACCGGCTGCCGCGTGCCCGGATGCAGCGGCGGAGGCGGTGGCGCGGGCAGATCGGGCACGATGTTGTACCAGCTGCTGGGAATGCTGGAGCTCATGGCCCCAGTGTGCGCTGGTCACCGCCCGCTCTCCATCAGGATGGCCATTCGTCCGGGATGGTCCGCGCGTACGGCAACGTCGGCGGTCCGCAACGGATCGGCCTCCCGCTCGTAGCGCGCGTACGCGGGCAGCCGCCACCGCTCGTCCTCCCCGGTCATCCGCCCCAGCGCCCCCTCCGACAGCCACAGATGCACGCTCACCTCGAAGGGCAACCAGCGGCCCAGCAGCAGCGTCCCGTCGAGCAGCAGTACGGCCCCCTGAGGCAGCGTCTGGTACGGCAGGCGGTACGCGCGGTCGGCCCGGCTGTCCCAGAGCGCCGGCAGTACCTTGCCGGTCCCCTGGGGCCCCAGCGGGCCGAGCACCTCCCGGGTCAACGCCCCGGTGTCGAGCCAGTCGTCGTAGAAGGCGTCGGGGTTCGTCCGGCCGTACTCGAGCCTGAGGGACGCGGGCCGCAGGAAGTCGGCAGCGGACACCCGCAACACGGCCCTGCCCCGCGCCCTGAGCGGCGCGACCAGCTCGTCCGCCAGCCGTTCGGGCTGGGCGGGCGGCGCTCCGTCGACGGCGACCCGCGCGTAGGAGTCGCGCGGCAGACCCGCGATCCGCTCGGCCAGTTCCTCGACCAGGGCCTCTCGGGAGATCGCTCGCGCACGCATCACCCCGAGCCTACGCGCTCCCCCCGAAACCGCTCAGGTGGCGCCGGGAGCACTGGGGCGGTCGCCGGGACCACTCGGGCGGCGGCGGGACCGCTCAGATGGTGCTGGGACCGCTCAGGCGGTGCCGCGTGGCCACGTAGGCCCGTCGTCCTGCCTGGTGTGCTGTCCCCGGCGCACGCAATCGGGACACACAGGTTCCCGCCGCGACCGAGCCAAGGCTTCCGGCGTGGGCTGTGTGCCCGGGGCGGTCATGCTCGGCGGTGCCGCGGGATCGGGGTCGACCAGGAACATCGTGACGCGTTCCGGGTCGAAGCCGAAGGTGCGCTTGCAGCCGTAGCACCGGCCTATCGTCGTGATCCCTTTGTCCGCCATGCGGCCTCCCTAGCGGGCACGCCCGGTACCGAGATCAAGAGCGTAACCGAGCTGGCCTCACGAAGCGCGAAAACGGCCGAAACCACCGCAAGATCGTCTCAGACCGCGTACGCGGGACGACTGACGCGCGCCCTCGCATGATGGATACGTTGCCCCATATGGGCGACAGGACAAGATCACTGAACCTGACGGATGCAACTACGGCGTTGGACATGGCGCTCGACGCGCTCGGAACTGTGAACATCAACCCGGCGTATCGCGTGTGCGGCACAAGCGCCGCACTCCTGCAAGGCGTCCCACTCCCTGCCGGAGACATCGACATCCTGCTCGCCAGCCGAGAAGATGTAGACACGTTCGCCGCGGCACTCTCCTCGTTCCCCTGCCTAGATCCCGCCTCATGGCTCCCCGAATTTTCGCAGTACTTCACCAGGTTCGAGGTGAACGGGGCCCACGTGGAGCTCAGCACGGTCGAGCGGCAAGTCGATTCGGACGCGTGGGAATGTGTGGGCAGCGGACCATGGCAGCATTACGTCCTGATCACCTGCGGCTCTCACCAGGTGCCGGTAGTGCGGCTGGAACTCCGATTGGTCACGGAGCTCCGCCGAGACCGGGCCGATCGATACGACCCGCTCCTCGACCACATGAGCACGCACGGGTTCGATGCTGCCCTGTTGCAACGATCAATGAACGCCCGCCACATTCCCGCGCACCGTCAGCGCCTGGTTCAATCCCGCCTGGCGCGGCAGCCAGGGGCGCGAGCTTCCGAGCGCTGACGCCCCGGATGGCGCACTCCTCCACGACACGGGTGGCGCTGATCTAGCGGCCCGCGACACAGGAGCGCGCGACCAGGCCATCGCACAAGCGCTCGGCAAGACGCTCAAGACCGAGCAGAAGAGCTCAAGACCGAGCAGAAGAAGCGATCGGGCACGCACAACCGGCAAAACGAAACGAAGATCACAAAGGCCAGGCTCCCTGTACGGGATGACCTGGCCTTTTGTCGTGAGAGCGGACGACGGGAATCGAACCCGCGTAGCTAGTTTGGAAGACTAGGGCTCTACCATTGAGCTACGTCCGCGCGAACCGGTCGAAGTCTGGTCTAGACTTCATCCGGTCGTCAGGGCGTAAGCGTACCGGAGTCACGGAGCGCGTGCGTACCCGGCGAGACGGGGCGTGGCGCAGCTTGGCAGCGCGCTTGCTTTGGGAGCAAGAAGTCGCAGGTTCAAATCCTGTCGCCCCGACCAGCTCGACCGTACGAAGGCCACTCACCAGGTTGGTGGGTGGCCTTCCGTGTGACTATCGTTCCGCGCTGCCCAGTGTTCGGGGGGACTGAGCGCGGCACATGCCGCGCACGGAGGCACCGGAGTGGCGGCGCTGGGCGTACTCCCGGTCGTCGAGCAGGCGGTGGCCGCCCAGCGCGGCTGTCCCGGCCGGCCGCCTTCGCCGTCGGCTACGGGGTGGACTGACCGGTGTCTCCCGGCGGGGTGTCGTCGTCGGCGCCTTCATCGGTGGCGGGGTGTTCGCTGCGCCCCCTGCGTCCGTGGTACTCCGAGTCGGGGTCGCTCTCGGCAGGGGCGAAGGGGTCGAACGGGGAGGTCTCCGGGAGGTCGCCGACGCTATTGCTTGGTTCGGAGTCGAAGAACGACTCCAGGGGGCCGGGGGGATTGAGGGGCTCGAATGGCGGAGTCCAGGCGGCGGTGTCCTGAGGGTCCGTGCCGGAGCCGAGTATGGGCGAACTGGTCTCGGGTCGGGGGTCCTCCTGTCCGTAGGGTGCGCCGGGTAGGACATTTTCCCGTTGGTCGAAGGCGGCGGCCTCGATGGCTTCCAGGAGTTGCCGCCTCCACCGGTCGCCCTCGTCGGGCTCGGCGGTGCTGTGGTGAAGGTCGGGCGTGGATGGGATGGGTTCCACGTATCCGGCGGTGGCCAAGCGGGTCCCGCGGCGGGCCTTGGCCACGAGCACTGTGAGCACAGCCAGCAGGGCCGCCACGACCACCACGGCCGAGGTGATCATCGTTGGAGTGGACAAGCTCGGTAGTGGGTTGCTGATCGCGGCGTTGAAGTGTGTGGGGAAGGCTCTTGGAGCCATGGTGCTGGACGCCGTCGGCGTGGCAGCGCTGTCCTCCGTAACGGTGAGCTCGGTTGTGGAGGTCTCGGCCGGCATGGGCGAGGACGAAGTGGTGGTCGTCGCATCAATGGAGGTGGCGGTCGGCTCGGCTTCGGAGGTGGCCGCGGCTGACGGCGAGTCCGACGTCGTGGCGGTGTCCGAGGGCGTCGTGGCGGTGTCCGAGGGCGAGGGCGAGCCGGATGTGGTGGGGGTGGGGGTGGAAGACGGTGAGTCAGACGGCGTAGGGGTGGCAGTGGGGGAGGACGAGTCCGACGCGGTGGGGGTGGGCGTAGTGGACGGCGTACCGGAGGTGGGAGTGGCAGCGGGTGTGTCTGAAGTTGGCCGTGGAGTAGCTGTGGTTGAAGGTGCGTCGGATGGCGCGGTGGCTGTGGCTGTGGGTGTGTCGGAGCTTGGCTGAGGGGCGGTGGTGGGTGTGTCTGGGGACGGCGCCGGTGCGGTCGCGGATGGCGGCGTGTCCGAGGCGCGGGTCGGTTCAGGTGCAGGACGGGTCGCGGTCGGCGAAGGGTCGACGCCCTCCTGGTGGGAGCCGTTTCGGCTGGTGCCGTCTTGGTCGGGGCTCGCTGGCCCGGTCGGCTCCCCCTGAGTGCCCTGGTGCTTCCCGTGAGAGTCCTGGCGGTCTTCGGCGTCCGAAGGCGGCCGCTGAGAGGGCCGGCCCGCCGGTTGGCCCGCGTGGTCATCGGCAGCCGGTGGAGCGGTTGGGGCATTTTGGTGCGCCATGGAAGTGTGGGACCTCCGGGACGAGGCCGGATTTGCCCATACAGATCCTGACAGAAGGGATGACTATGGACTGCTGTGGCTAAACCGGAAGCTTGTGGTAGGGCGAGAGTACCTTGCCATTTCCGCAGGTCAAGTGCCTCTAAAGAGGCAGCGGGGGACTCTGCCGAGAGTAAAAGGCCAGGTCAAGGACGGTGTCGGAAATGTCATATAACGGGAACTATGGGTAGAAAGATCTACCAATTTCGTAGCCCGCATCCGTCAGCAGTGACCCATGTAGACGCGTGGCTCTCCATCGTGGAGGTCTCCTGGCATCAAGCTCCTCGGCCCTTTTACTCCAAGGCAGCACCGGGAGACAGCCTCGCGCCCGAGTGTGCCCGGGGAGTGAAGTGATCAGAGGTGCGGAAGGCGTTCATGGAGAACGCCAGGCTGCGGACCGGCAACGGTGCTGTCGCTGGCGCCGTTCAACGGCCCGCACGATGTGACCATCAGCGAGGAGGTCTTTGCGGATATGTGACGCGGGGGCAGCCATGCCGTCCGCAAGTGGCTTCGCTTCGAAGTGGTCAGGACGATGGCGTTCGCCTACTCCGCCACAGTGATCATCAAGTGTTTGTCCAGGGCTGAGATGAGCCGGTCAGCCACCCGTGGGGTAGTGGCGGTGGCCCATCGCTGGGCGAGGCTGAGGAATCCGGTGAGTCGCTGTTGCGCTGTGGCGAGCAGGTTGGAGAGTTCGCTCCGAGCGATCTCGATGGGGACGCCCTGATCGTGTTGCCGGAGCTGGATGATCTGGCCATCGTGGGTGACGCTTGGTGTGGGGTCGTGGCCGAGCCAGATCTCTTGCCCGTCGGCCACGCTCCACCAGTCGCGCCAGTTCTCCAAGCCGAAGCAGCATCCGGGCGAGACGTTGACATTCGTGATGGTGTCGCGGAAACGCAGCCCACCTGGAGCGATGAGGGCCGCCCTTTCGGCGAAATGCTGTTCCAGCTGGGCGTCGGTCATGTCGGCGGCGTGGACGACCGGGATGTGGTTGTAGCTGAAGATGACGGCCATGGCCGTCCCGACTTCGGCGGGGGCCATCTGGCCGGAGAGAGCGAGCAGGCGGTCACTCGACGGCTCTGCGATCGGCCAGGCCGTGAAGTCCACCACGTCGTTGGTTTCCAAGACGACGTCGACGATGATCATAGCCGCCAGTATCCAGCCATCCCGCGCCGGCCACGAAATGCCGGAGGGCAGCCGTGCGGGGCAGGTCAGCCGGTGCCAGGGCGGCATGGTCCGGCACACCTACAACCGGCGGTCGCTCCCCTCCGGATGGCTGGACGGGCGCCAGTCCATCCGCGTGTGGGTCTTCCCGCCCACCGAGCTCATCGGGCAGGCGTCACTAGACGGCTGCGCCGTGGCCGACAAGCGGAAGGGAACCTGCGACGGCAGGTACGCGGCTCAGGAACTGATCAGGTACGACGTCGCCCTGGAATTGGCCGCCGACCTGGGAGCCAGGCCCGGAATGTGGTCCGCCGGGGTCTACGACAAGAGCTGACAGGACATCGGTGTACGGCGGCGAGGTCGCCGCGGTAACGACGCTTACCGGCCGTTCTATATCGCCATAAAGCATGACGTACTACCGTGGCGCGGTGCATTCGATCATTTCCCTCTTACTCACCGCGGCGGTAGCCGTGCCGGGCGTTCCCGACAAGGGTCTCTCGGAACCGGTGGCGGACCCCGTCTACCCCGCCTACGGCAACCCCGCGATCGACGTCCTCCACTACGGGCTGAAGCTGGACTGGAAGCCGTCCAAGCGCCGGCTCACCGGTACGGCTCGGCTCACCGTCAGAGCCGTCAAGAAGATCGACAAGATCTCGCTCGACTTCGGCCGCGCGTTGCGCGTGGACGGGGTGACGGTCGCCGGAAAGACGGTCAAGGCCCGGCACCCAGGCGATCACCTGGTCATTCCGCTGCGCTCCCCGGTGGCGGCGGGCAAGCGGGTCGAGGTGGCCGTCCGCTATCACGGGGTTCCCCAACCTGTGAGCACGGGGCAGTACCGGTCGGACACGAGCAAGCTCGGCCTCCGCTCGGCCGCCGACGGGTCGGCGTGGGCGCTGAGGAGCCGTACGGGGCCTTCACCTGGTTCCCTGTGAACGACCACCCGTCCGACGAGGCCCGCTACGACGTGGCGGTCACGGTGCCGCGCGGGTGGGCGGCGGTGGCGCACGGGCGCTTCGAAGGCCGCAAGGGGAACACCTACCTCTGGCGCTCGACCGAGTCGGTGGCCAGTTATGTCACGCTGCTCACCGTTGATCGCTACCAGCGCTTCGACGCCAAGGGGCCGCGCGGGATCCCGATCACGTACTGGCTCCGCCGTGATGACCGGAAGGAGTACCTCCCCGTCGTACGGCAGACCCCGGCGATCCTGCGCTGGCTCGAGAAGCGGCTGGGTCCCTACCCCTTCAACAGCGCGGGTGTCGTCGTCACCAGCGACTCCGGGATGGAGACCCAGCAGATGGTGACGCTGGCCCCCGAATTCCTCACCGCCAACGTGGTGGCGCACGAGATGGCGCACCAGTGGTTCGGCGACGCGGTCACGCCCCGGACCTGGCGAGACGTCTGGTTGAACGAGGGCTTCGCGATGTACTTCGAGTGGGCGTGGGCCGCCGACCATGGCGGCTCGAAGCTGGAGAGCTATCTCAGCGACGCTCGGGCGCTCGACGGGAGGCTGCGCAACCAGTTCGGGCCGCCGGGGCACTACCAGGCGAGCGCGTTCGGGGCGAGCAACGTGTATTACGGTCCCGCGGTGATGCTGCACGAGATCCGCAAGCGGCTCGGGGACGAGCGGTTCTTCTCGACCCTGCGCGCCTGGGTGCAGGAGCACAAGGGGACCACGCAGGACCGGGCGTCGTTCGTGAAGTGGCTGAACGAGCGGACGGGGGACGACTTCACCGCCCTGATCGACGACTGGCTCGACTCGCCGACCACACCAACCGCTCAGTAAAGCCCAGTACAAGGGGCTATCCCATGAGCCGCCGCACCCGTACGTGCACGTGCGGGTGCGTGGCCATCAAAGAGCCCTTCTTCGTACGGCAGGCCACCAGCCCCAACGCCGGCACCCCGCGCCGCAGGTCGGTCAGCGGGATGCCGTCCTCCGCGTGCACCTTGAGCAGCGCCGAGGCGAGCAGCCCCGGCTGGCCGAGCAGGTCGGCGGCGGCGCGGTCGGCGGCCAGTTCCCTGGAGCGGCTGAGCCAGCGCAGCGGCAGGTGCGCGAGGTAGCTGGCCAGCCCCGCGGCGGCCCCGCCCGTCAGGACCGCCAGCCCGACGACCAGCCCGACGGGGAACTCCTCGAAGAACAGCCCCGGAGCCTCCACCGCGGCCCGCCCGGTGCCCTTGGCGAACGCCGCCAGCGCGATCGCGAACGAGCTCGCCAGCGTCATCACCGCCACGTCCCGGTGCTGGATGTGCGCGATCTCGTGGGCGAGCACCGCCGTCAGCTCGTCGGCCTCCAGGCGGGCGCGCAGCCCTTCGGTGACGATGATCGTCGCGCTGCGCCGCGAGCGGCCGACCGTGTAGGCGTTCGGGGCGGGGGAGGGGCTGATCGCCAGCCGCGGCTTGGCCACGTCGCTCAGCGCGCAGAGCCGATCGAGTACGGCGTGCAGTTCGGGCTCCTGCTCGGCCGTGACGTACCGGGCCCGGGTCATCCGCCGCGCCAGCACCTCGGTGGACCACCACTGCACGAGCAGGATGAGAACCGCCCCAAGGGCGACGTACAGGACCGGAATCCCGATCAGCACCAGACCGGCCAGAACGGCCGAGTAGATGGCCGCGAGCAGGGCCATGGGGATGAGCATCCGCATCTTGGAACCTCCAGCCGACTACGACGGGCCGGAAGGTCTCCCTCGCCGCACAGGGCCCGCCTGACCGGGCCGCGCGGGCCGTCATGACGATCAGGCGTGTTCGGAGGTACTCCCCTTCACTCCAAGAAAGAGTAATGAATCAGGAGTCAGTACGGAAGAGGGCCCATACGGCTTTGCCGCCACGAGCCAGCGGGTCCCAGCCCCAGCATTGGCTGTAGGTCTCGACGATGTAAAGGCCACGGCCGTTCTCGGAGATGAAGTCGGGCTCCTTGGGCGTGGGGATCTTGTCGCTCGGGTCGGCCACGGCCAGCAGCACGTGGGGGGCGACCCGCATCAGCAGCAGCTGGATCTCCCGCCGGCCTCGCGCGTACATCGCGTACCTGACCGCGTTCGTGACCAGTTCGGACACGACCAGCGCGGCGTCGTCGCCCAACTCCGGCAGGCCCCAGCCGCGTAAGGTGGAACGGGTCACGTCCCTGGCGGTCTTCACGGAGTCGGCCTGGAAGGGCAGTGGACACGAGGTCGTGTACGGCTTGCCCGAGCTCAACAGGCTGTCGAACCCCACTTCACGGGTGATCTGCAGGCAGTCGGCAGTGGCCAAAGGGTCCTCCACCATCCCGCCGATACCTCCCGATTGTTCCTGGGTTCGTGCATGTTTGGCCCAATATGCACTAGGCCATCATGGATCACGATCCCCGGCCGCTGCAAGACCCAAATGCACGTGCATGTGCAATGTGCAGCAGCATGAGCGGCTACGGGTAGGGGTATCCGAATCGGACACCAGGTTGAGACCTTGTCATACCCGGCAATGTGGTGTCACTGTGTGTGCGGACCTTGATAGGAGGCAGAGTGACGCAGAACCAGCCGGGTTCCGGCCCTACGGCGCTGCGCATCCTCCTGGGCTCCCAGCTGCGCAGGCTCAGGGAGGGGAAGGGCGTCAGCCGCGAGGAGGCAGGCCACCTCATCAGGGGCTCCGAATCCAAGATCAGCCGGATGGAGCTGGGTCGCGTCGGTTTCAAGGAGCGCGACGTGGCCGATTTGCTGACCCTTTACGGGGTGGTGGACACCCAGGCGCGCGCAGCCGTACTCGACCTGGTGGCCACGGCGAACGAGCCCGGATGGTGGCACCGGTTCAACGACATCCTGCCCACGTGGTTCCAGGCCTACGTCGGCCTCGAAGAGGCCGCGGCCAGGATCAGGACCTACGAGGTCCAGTTCGTCCCGGGGTTGTTACAGACCAAGGAATACGCCCGGGCGGTCGTCACGGCCGGCTCGGCCGGCATCGGCGCGGAGGAGATCGCCCGCAGGGTGGACCTCCGGCTCGAACGCCAGCGCATGTTCGACCGGCCCGACGGCCCGGTCTTCTGGGCGGTCATCGACGAGGCCGCGCTGCGCCGCCCCATCGGCGGCGCCGAGGTGATGCGGGCCCAACTCGAACACCTCATCGACCTGATGCGCCAGCCCAACATCACCATCCAGGTCATGCCGTTCAGCTTCGGGGGCCACAGCGCCGAGGGCGGCGCGTTCAGCGTCCTGCGCTTCCCCGACCACGACCTGCCGGACGTGGTGTACGTCGAGCAACTCGCCAGCGCCCTTTACCTGGACAAACGCGAGGACGTCGACCGCTACACTGAGGTCATGGAGCGGCTCTGCGCCGTCAGCACGACGCCGGACGAGACCATCGAGCTCCTGCGGGTGATCGCCGAGGAGTTCTGAGGGTCGTCACGTCGTTGTTGGGTACGCATCTACCCTAGACTGGCGAACGGCGCTTGGATCCCGCCAAGGCGGAGCATGCCCAGCGCCGCTCATGTGGGCGCGGCGCGTGAGCCGTACCAAATCTGGACGCGCCCGCGATCACTCGAAGCTTGATCAAGGAGACCACCCCGTGAAGACCGCTGTCGAGGAGCTCAGCCCGACCAGGGTGAAGCTCACTGTCGAGGTGCCGTTCGAAGAGCTGCGCCCGAGCCTGGATGCGGCGTACAAGAAGGTCGCGCAGCAGGTGCGCGTCCCCGGGTTCCGCCCTGGCAAGGTTCCGGCCCGCATCATCGAGCAGCGCTTCGGCCGCGCGGTGGTGCTGGAGGAGACCCTCAACGACGCGGTGCCCAAGCTGTACGGCCAGGCCGTCGACGAGGTCGACCTCTTCCCGGTCAGCCAGCCCGACATCGAGATCACCAAGATCGAGGATGGCGAGCAGGTCGAGTTCACCGCCGAAGTGGACGTCCGGCCCAACTTCGAGGTCCCCGACTACGCGGGCACCGAAGTCACGGTCGACTCCGCCGAAGTCGCCGACGAGGACATCGACGGCCAGCTCGACGCGCTGCGCCAGCGCTTCGCCACGCTGACCGGCGTCGAGCGCGCGGCCGCCGCCGGCGACTTCGTCGTCATGGACCTGCGCGCCGAGATCGACGGTGCCAACATCGAGGAGCAGCAGGCCAACGAAGTCTCCTACGAGGTCGGCGCCGGCTCCGTGCTGCAGGGGCTCGACGACGCCCTCGTGGGCATGTCCGCGGGCGACGAGAAGACCTTCAAGACCGAGCTGGTCGGCGGTGAGAACGCCGGTGAGGAAGCCGACGTCATCATCAACGTCAAGACGGTCAAGGAGAAGGTCCTGCCCGAGCTCGACGATGAGTTCGCCCAGCTGGCCAGCGAGTTCGACACGCTCGCCGAGCTGAAGGACAGCATCCGCGAGCAGGCCCGCCGCAACAAGCTGGTCGACCAGGTCGTCCAGGCCCGCGAGAAGGCCCTCGACTCGCTGCTCGACAAGATTGAGATGCCGATCCCCGACAGCGCGCTCAAGGCCGAGGTCGACGCCCGCAAGCACAACCTCGAGCACCAGATCGCCGAGAGCGGGCTCAGCCGCGACGCCTTCTTCCGCCTCTACCAGACGACCGAGGAGGAGCGCTTCGCCGAGTTCGACAGCAGCTCCGCCAAGGCCATCAAGGTCGGGTTCGTCCTCGACAAGATCGTCAAGAGCGAGGACCTGGGCGTCTCCGAGCAGGAGCTGACCAACTTCGTCGTCCGCCGCGCCATGGAGATGGGCGTCCAGCCCAACCAGCTGGCCCAGCACCTGGCCGACAACGACCAGCTGACGCTGGCGATGGTCGAGATCGTCCGTGACAAGGCCAAGTCCGTCGTCGGCGACGCCGCCAAGGTGGTCGACACCGACGGCAACGAGGTCGACCTCAAGGCCATCTACACCGAGATCAACGGCGAGGAGCCCACCGAGGAGCCGGCCGACGAGCCGGCGGCCGAGGAGAAGGCCGACGCCTAGCCCCAGAAACGGCACCAAGCCCCCGATCCGGACGGTTCGGGGGCTTCGCGCTGCTCTGGGCGGCCTTACCTGCGCCGTCAGCGAACAGTAGCCGGACCGGGCATGAGCTGTGTGCCCCGCGCGTTAGGGTCACAAGCAAAGCCAATCGATTACGACGCATCGGAAGGTGACGCTGTGACCAGCCCGCCGACCTTCTATCAGCCTGAGTCGCGAGGCCGTGAGAACGGCTCGTCCTTCCGGCTTGAGGACCAGCTTTACCAGCGCCTGCTGCGCGAGCGCATCATCGTGCTGGGGCAGGAGGTCAACGACGAGATCGCCAACCGTATCTGTGCCGAGCTGTTGCTGCTCGCGGCCGACGATCCCGACCGTGACATCTGGCTCTACATCAACTCGCCTGGCGGGTCGGTGACGGCCGGCATGGCCATCTACGACATGATGGAATATGTGCCCAACGACGTGGCCACGGTGGCCATGGGGCTGGCCGCCTCCATGGGGCAGTTCCTGCTGTCGGCGGGCGCGAGAGGCAAGCGCTACGCGCTGCCACACGCGCGCATCATGATGCACCAGCCGTCCGGTGGCATCGGCGGCACCGCCGCGGACATCGCCATTCAGGCGGAGCAGATGCTCTACGTGAAGAAGACTCTGGCCGAGCGGATCGCGCAGCACACGGGCCAGCCACTCGACCAGATCGAGGCCGACTCCGATCGAGACCGCTGGTTCACGGCCGAAGAGGCCAAGGACTACGGCTTCATCGACCAAGTTGTGCGCAGCGCGAGGCAGGTGCCCTCGCAAGGCGCCGTCTCCTAGGGGAGTTGAAGTGAACATCGAAAGCCGGTACGTTCTCCCCTCCTTCGTCGAACGCACGTCTTATGGCGTGAAGGAGATGAATCCGTACAACAAGCTCTTCGAGGACCGCATCATCTTCCTCGGAGTGCAGATCGACGACGCGTCGGCCAACGACGTGATGGCCCAGCTGCTGACGCTGGAGTCGCTCGATCCCGACCGTGACATCAGCATCTACATCAACTCGCCGGGTGGCTCGTTCACCGCCATGACGGCGATCTACGACACGATGCAGTTCGTCCGGCCGGAGATCCAGACCGTCTGCCTGGGGCAGGCCGCCTCCGCCGCGGCCGTGCTGCTGGCCGGCGGGACTCCGGGCAAGCGGTTCGCGCTTCCCAACGCCAGGGTGCTCATCCACCAGCCGTCCACCGAGGGCGGCGGCCAGGGAAGCGACATCGAGATCCAGGCCCGCGAGATCCTTCGCATGCGCTCCCTCCTGGAGGAGATCGTGGCGAAGCACTCCGGAAAGCGCCCTGCGGAAGTCCGAAAGGACATCGAACGCGACAAAATTCTCAACGCGGACGAGGCAAAGGCGTATGGTCTGATCGACGACATCATCCCATCGCGGAAGAAACGAGCTCAGGCCGTCGCTTCCTGATGAGATGTGACGCACCGGAGCGCTGCCCAATAGGGCACGTTCCGGTGCGACTCGCCGCCAGGGGGCTCACTGAGGGCCCAGAAGACGGTAACGTCGAAACCTGAGCGGTTCGGACCCGGTCCGGAGGATACGGATCGCGGGAGCAGGGCGGTCCCACGCAAAGGAGTATCTGGGGTGGCACGCATCGGCGACGGGGGAGACCTGCTGAAGTGCTCTTTCTGCGGGAAGAGCCAGAAGCAAGTCAAGAAGCTCATTGCCGGTCCAGGCGTCTACATCTGCGATGAGTGCATCGATCTCTGCAACGAGATCATCGAAGAGGAGCTCTCGGAGTCCTCTGAGCTCAAGTGGGACAACCTGCCCAAGCCGAGGGAGATCTACGAGTTCCTCGACGCCTATGTCATCGGTCAGGACAAGGCGAAGAAGGCGCTCTCGGTGGCGGTCTACAACCACTACAAGCGGGTGCAGTCCGGCGACCGAGGTAGAGACGACGGTCTAGAGCTGGCCAAGAGCAACATCCTGCTGCTCGGCCCTACGGGCTCGGGCAAGACGCTGCTCGCGCAGACGCTGGCGAAGATGCTCAACGTGCCCTTCGCCATCGCCGACGCCACCGCGCTCACCGAGGCGGGCTACGTCGGCGAGGACGTCGAGAACATCCTGCTCAAGCTCATCCAGGCCGCCGACTACGACGTCAAGAAGGCCGAGACCGGCATCATCTACATCGACGAGGTCGACAAGATCGCCCGCAAGAGCGAAAACCCGTCGATCACTCGCGATGTCTCCGGTGAGGGCGTCCAGCAGGCGCTGCTCAAGATCCTGGAGGGCACGACCGCGAGCGTGCCGCCGCAGGGCGGGCGTAAGCACCCCCACCAGGAGTTCATCCAGATCGACACGACGAACGTGCTGTTCATCTGCGGCGGCGCCTTCGCCGGTCTGGAGAAGATCATCGAGTCGCGCATCGGCAAGAAGGGCATCGGCTTCAACGCCATCATCCGGTCGAAGGAAGAAGTCGACATGGCCGACATCTTCTCCGACGTGATGCCCGAGGACCTGTTGAAGTTCGGCATGATCCCCGAGTTCGTCGGTCGTCTGCCGGTCATCACCTCGGTGCACAACCTCGACCGCGAGGCGCTCATCCAGATCCTCACCGAGCCGCGCAACGCGCTGGTCAAGCAATACCGCAAGCTGCTCGAGCTCGACGGCGTGGAGTTGGAGTTCACCGACGGCGCCCTCGAGGCCATCGCCGACCAGGCGATCCTGCGCGGCACCGGCGCGCGCGGCCTGCGCGCCATCCTCGAAGAGGTGCTCCAGTCGGTGATGTACGAGGTGCCGTCGCGCCAGGACGTCGCCCGCGTGGTCATCACCCGCGAGTCCGTCCTCGAACACGCCATCCCGACGCTCGTACCCCGCGACCAGCTCGCCGCGAAACAGCAGCGCACGCCGCGGGAAAAGTCCGCCTGATCCTTCCCTTACGGCAAGCGCCCCGCGGAGACAACTCCCTGGGGCGTTTCGCTTTCCACCACCTCCCTAGAATTGGTCACTGTGACAACGCCAGAGCTGCCCACCCAGTACACCCCGGCCGACGTCGAGACCCGGAGCTACGAGCGCTGGGTATCCGAAGGCTATTTCCACGCAGACCCGGGCAGCCCGCGCGAGCCGTACAGCATCGTCCTCCCCCCGCCCAACGTGACCGGGGTCCTGCACATCGGGCACGCGCTCGACCACTCCATCCAGGACGCGCTCACCCGCCGGGCCCGCATGCAGGGCCGCGAGACGCTGTGGCTGCCCGGCATGGACCACGCCGGCATCGCCACCCAGAACGTCGTCGAGCGCGAGCTGGCCAAGGAGGGCCTGTCGCGCCACGACCTCGGGCGTGAGGCGTTCGTGGAGCGCGTCTGGCAGTGGAAGGAGGAGTCCGGTGGCCGGATCCTCGGCCAGATGCGCAAGCTCGGCGACGGTGTCGACTGGGAGCGCGAGCGCTTCACCATGGACACGGGCCTCTCGCGGGCCGTCCAGACCATCTTCAAGCGGCTCTTCGACGACGGCCTGATCTACCGCGCCGAGCGCATCATCAACTGGTGCCCCCGCTGCCTCACCGCGCTGTCCGACATCGAGGTCGAACACAGCGAGGACGACGGCGAGTTCGTCTCCATCCGCTACTCCGACGAGATCGTGGTGGCGACCACCCGCGCGGAGACCATGCTCGGTGACACCGCCGTGGCCGTGCACCCCTCCGACGAGCGCTACGCCCACCTGATCGGCACGCTCGTCGAGGTGCCGTTCACCGGCCGGCAGATCCCCGTGGTCGCCGACGAGCACGTCGATCCGGCCTTCGGCACCGGCGCGGTCAAGGTGACGCCGGCCCACGACCCCAACGACTTCGAGATCGGCCGGCGGCATTCGCTGCCGTCACTGACCATCATGGACGAGCGCGGCGTGATCACCGCGCACGGACCGTTCGAGGGGCTCGACCGGTTCGAGGCGCGACCCGCCGTGGTCGCCGCGCTGCGCGCCGAGGGCAGGATCGTCGCCGAGAAGCGCCCCTATGTCCACTCGGTCGGCCACTGCTCGCGCTGCAAGACGGTGGTCGAGCCGAGGCTGTCGCTGCAGTGGTTCGTCAATGTCTCGCCGCTGGCCAAGGCCGCGGGTGACGCGGTGCGCGACGGCCGCACCCGCATCCACCCGCCCGAGCTGGCCAAGCGCTACTTCGACTGGGTCGACGACATGCACGACTGGTGCATCTCGCGCCAGCTGTGGTGGGGGCATCGCATCCCGGTCTGGTACGGCCCGGCCGGCGAGGTCGTGTGCGTGGGCCCAGACCAGGATCCGCCCGCCGGCTACGTCCAGGACGCCGACGTGCTCGACACCTGGTTCTCCTCGGGCCTGTGGCCGTTCTCCACGCTCGGCTGGCCGGACTCGACACCGGAGCTCGCGCGCTTCTACCCGACCTCCGTGCTGGTCACCGGCTACGACATCCTGTTCTTCTGGGTCGCGCGCATGATGATGTTCGGCCTGTACGCCATGGACGGCGAGCCGCCTTTCCGCGTGGTGGCGCTGCACGGCATGGTCCGCGACCAATACGGCAAGAAGATGTCCAAGTCGTTCGGCAACGTCGTCGACCCGCTCGACTGGATCGAGCGCTTCGGCGCCGACGCCACACGCTTCACGCTGCTGCGCGGCGCCAACCCCGGGGCCGACGTCGCGGTGAGTGAGGAGTGGGCGGGCGGCTCGCGCAACTTCTGCAACAAGATCTGGAACGCCACCCGCTTCGCGCTGATGAACGGCGCGGCCACCGGCTCCCTCGATGGCCTCGACCTGACGGCGGCCGACCGGTGGATCCTGTCGCGGCTCCAGAGCGTGATCTCGACGGCCGACGCGGCCTTCGAGGAGTTCGAGTTCGCCAAGGCGTCCGATCTGCTCTACCACTTCGCGTGGGACGAGGTCTGCGACTGGTACCTGGAGCTGGCCAAGATCCAACTTGGTGAAGGGCTGGAGCACACGCGGCTCGTGCTCGGCCACGTGCTCGACACGCTGCTGCGGCTGATGCACCCGCTGGTGCCGTTCGTCACCGAGGAGCTGTGGCGAGCCGTCACGGCCGGCGAGTCGGTCGCCGTGGCGGCGTGGCCACAGGTCGATGCCGCCCGGACCGATCCGGTGGCCGAGGCGGAGATCGTCGCCCTGCAGGAGCTGGTGACGGAGGTGCGCAGGTTCCGTTCGGATCAGGGGCTGAAGCCCGGCCAGAAGGTGGCCGCGCGGCTCGGACTGACCGGCACGGCTCTCGCGGGGCAGGAAGGGGCCATCCGCTCACTCCTGCGGCTCACCGAGCCGTCTGACGCCTTTTCCGCCACTGCCCGCTTCACCGTGGGCGGGGTGACCGTGGAGATCGACACCGCCGGCGCCATCGACGTGGCGGCCGAGCGCAAGCGGCTGGAGAAGGACCTGGCGGTCGCGCGCAAGGAGGCGGCCCAGGTCGCGGCCAAGCTCGGCAACGAACAGTTCATGGCCAAGGCGCCCGAGGACGTCGTCGCCAAGGTCAGGGGGCGAGCCGAGCAGTCGGCGGCCGACATCGTGCGGCTGGAGGCCCAGCTCGCCGGCTTGGGTGTTTGAGCGAGACACACCGGGGGAAGACCTATTCGTTACCGAAGTTGGGTCTTCCCCCGCACCAGGACTGCTAGAGTCTTCAACGCGGGGCAAGTTAGCCCGGCAAAACCCAGTGATCTCTCCCGAACTTCGGGTCGTGTCTGTGTGCGATTGGACATGAGTCAGAAGTTCAGGTAAGTTAGCGGGGTTGCCCGGAACCTACCGGATCGGCCGATTTGACAAGAATCGAGCGGATCTGGTAAACTGGGCGAGATGAAATGTGCGCCTCTCGCAGGTTGGGGAGTACGCGTCCGTTTCTTGAGAACTCAACAGTGTGTTAAAAGCCAGTGCATGATGCACAACCCCGTCATGTCTGCG